>DYJA01000002.1:107422-207591 GCA_020723345.1 Candidatus Aquidulcis sp.
CGCCGTCGTTTGAAAACGACGGCTCAATGAGGTGGAAACTCGATGAATCGAGTTGGCGTTAATCGGTTTCCAACCGATTTTCACCTCATTGAGACGCCGAATTTATTCGGCGGCGGTCTTCGCGGTTGCCCAAAATCTCAAAGGTCTCACGCGCGCTTGCCCGCCGTCGTTTGAAAACGACGGCTCAATGAGGTGGAAACTCGATGAATCGAGTTGACGGCAATCGGTTTCCAACCGATTTCCACGTCATTGAGACGCCGAATTCATTCGGCGGCGTTCGTGCAATCGCGTTTCCCGCGCTTGCCAAATTGTGATATAATCTTGCTTGAACAACTCGTCAAAAAGGTGTTGTGATGAAAATCCAGCGCGTTTACCTTGACACTTCAGTTATTGGTGGCTGTTTCGACCCTGAATTTGCTGAATGGTCGAATGGCTTGATCCAGGATTTGCGCGATGGTCTGTTCAAGCCGTTGCTCTCGCAAGTGACAGCAACCGAAATCGAAAATGCTCCAAAGCAAGTTCAAGCACTTTACGCTGAACTGCTTGCGCTCAATCCAGAGATTCTTGAAATCACTGAAAGTGCTCTGGAACTGATGCACGCCTATCAATCGCGCAATATTCTTACGCCCAATTTTCGCAACGATGGTTTGCGCATCGCGCTTGCGACGATTGCCGAAGCCGACGTTCTCGTCAGTTGGAATTTTAGACATATCGTTCGATTCGACAAGATTCGATTGTTCAACGCCGTGAATCTCGAATACGGGTACAAGCCCTTGCAGATTTACAGTCCACGTGAGGTAACAACCTATGGCACATCAAAAGATTAAAGCCGTCGAAATGACGCGCAAAATCCGCGACCGAATTTATGAGCAGGTGAAAGATTTGTCGCCCGCTGAGCAATTGGCTTTCTTTCGTGAGGGCGCGCGCAGGATGAACGCCAAAGCCGCGACGCTGGTGAAAACAAAGCGCAAACCCGTTCACGCGTAACGCGGTGTCGTGTCATTGCGAGTGTTTTCCGCGAAGCAATCTCCACGCCGCGAGTTGGGGATTGCTTCGTTGCATTTGGACTCGACGCTTCAGCGGGTCAAACCGCGTAAACGCTCGACTCCAAACGACAACCCCTCACGCATCACGTTTCACGCAATACGCACCACGCATCACGCTTCCAATCTCTAATCTCCAATCTCTATTCGCAACCGCTTGTTAATCTTCCCCTTGCTCTCGTGTCCCACAATCTTGATGCGCCCCACTTCGCGCGTGTTCGCGACGTGCGTGCCGCCGTCCGCCTGCAAATCCAAGCCGACGATTTCGACGGTGCGGACTTGCTGGATGTCGGGCGGGAGCAAGTTGATTTTCGTGCGAATCAAATCGGGAATTTGGAACGCTTCTTCGCGCGGCAAGACCTTAACGCAAATGTCGCGCGCCGCCGCGATTTCGGCGTTCACCTTCTCTTCGACCTTTTGCGCGAAATCTGCGCTCATATGCTCCAATTCAAAATCCATGCGCGCGGAGAGTGGTTCCATATCGCCGCCTGTTACGCTGACGCCGTAATCGCGGAAAATCGTGCCGCAAAGAATGTGCAGCGCGGTGTGCGTCCGCATCAACTTGTAACGGCGCTCCCAGTCAATTTGTCCGCGCACATGCGCGCCAGCCGCGAACGCCGCCGCGCGATCCAACTTGTGCCATACCTCGCCGCCTTGTTTCTTCACTTCGAGCACGCGATATTCGCCGCCATCTCCCCACAGCGTGCCGTGATCGCTCGGCTGACCGCCGCCGCGCGGATAGAACGCGGTGCGGTCGAGCACGACCTGATCGCCGTTGACGGCGACAACTATCGCGTCGAATTCTTTCATGTACGCATCGGATTGGCAAAGTAGTTCGGTCATGGTTGCCTCCCAATGTCATTGCGAGCGTTTTCCGCGAAGCAATCTCCAAGCCGCGAATTGGGGATTGCTTCGGCGCAAAACCGCGCCTCGCAATGACAAATCGCAAATCGCAAATTACTTCAGTTCGTTTCTCATCCGCGTCATATATTCCGCATAGCCCATCTTGCGCCAAAAGGCTTGCGAGACTGGATTGCCTGTCGCGGCGGTCAGATGAATGATCCGAACGCCGCGCTCGCGGAACCACGCGTTCATCGCGTCCACCAATTGCTCGCCGATGCCGCGCCGCCGCGAGCGCGCAGTCACAATCGCGTCTTCGATGTAGCCGATGTAGTGTTCGACGAAGACGGGCGGATTCTCGCGCGCCGCGCCGTTGATGTAACCGATGAGTGCGCCGTTCTCTTCGGCGACGAACACGCGCTCGCGGTCGTCTCGCAGCAATTCGGCGAGATGCGCGCGGACGCTTTGCTCTTGGGTTGGCACGAGCGCGAATTCGGGAAGCAAAGCGGCGTGCAGTTCCGCTAGTTCATACCACAGCGTTACAAGTTGATCGAGATCGGATTGTTGCGCGCGGCGAATCGTTACTGACATTTCACCTTAAACAAAAACTCTCGCCCGAAAGGGACGAGAGTTTCTCGCGGTACCACCCTTTTTAGTTCGTTGGTGCGATAGTTAGTTAGTGCAATAGTCACTTCTCGACTCAACTATCGCACCATTGAACTATCGAACTAACGCACTCACTTTTCCGAGGACAACTATCCCCGCGTTTTTCTAACGAAGCACGACTCCGTCGCGATCTACTTGCTGCTCTGGCTTTCAACCCGCCGCTACGGGAGGATTTTCCGCACGGTTCACGCGTTCGGCTTCCACCACCCCGAACTCGCTAACACGATCCCCGCGCGTACTCGTTCCCATCATTGCGTTTGTTGATGCAAGTATAGCGAAATCGCTGCGACTTGTCAAGGTTCGGGCATCAACGCGCCCGACATGACGCCGATCGATTCAGCTTGGAGCGCGGCTTCGCGTCGCGCGTCGATGTCGTCGGGATACATTAGCGCCGCGTGTCCGCGTTCGCCCGTACGGATGCGGATCACCTCGTCGACCGGATAGACGAAGATCAAGCCATCGCCCGGTCTGCCGGTCCCGGCGGCTTTGCAAATCGTCTCCACTGTTTTGTCGACGTTGTGATCGCTCAAGACGATGTTGAACTGCACACGCGGCAGCATATCGACTTGATACGTCCCCGCGCGTCCTTCCAACACGATGCCGCCTTGCCGCCCGTGCCCGCGCACTTCGATCACGTTCATGCCGACGATGCCGATCTCGCGCAGTGCGTCCTTGATATCGTTCACTTTTTCTTCGCGCACAATCGCTTCGATTTTCTTGGTCATTGTATTTTCTTCCTTTTCAGGTTAGCATCCTGAGCGGAGCGGCGGTCTTTGCCGGGGAGTCGAAGGAGGCGTCAAGGGCAAGACGACTTTCGATCCGGCGCATCCTTCGACTGCGCTCCTGCGTCGCTCCGCTCAGGATGCTGTTCGGTTCACGCGTACGCGCGCTCGCCGTGCTCGCTGATGTCCAGCCCGACTTCTTCTTCATTGTCGGTCACGCGCAAGCCGAGCCGCGCGTCGAGAACTTTCGCCAGCACAAAGGTCACGCCGAAGGCGAACGTAATCACCACAGCGACGGTGATCGCTTGCACCAAAAATTGTCCGGGGTTGCCGTAGAACAAGCCATCCGCGCCCGCGTCGTTGACCATCTTCGTCGCGAACAACCCGGTCGCGAGCGCGCCCCACGCGCCGCCCATGCCGTGACACGCCCACACGTCGAGCGATTCGTCCAAATTGTTGCGTTGGCGAAATTTGATCGCATAGTAACTGATCACGGCGGCGAGTCCGCCGATGATGATCGCGGCAAGCGGCGTAACGAAACCGGCGGCGGGCGTGATCGCGACCAAGCCGACGACCGCGCCGGTGACGATCCCCAAAACGCTCGGCTTGTTATCCATCCAAGTCAGGAACATCCACACGAGTCCTGCTGCCGCGGCGGCGGTGTTCGTCGTGACGAGCGCGTTGACCGCCAAGCCGTTCGCGGCGAGCGCGCTGCCGCCGTTGAAACCAAACCAGCCGACCCAGAGCAAGCCCGCGCCGAGCACGCTGTACGGAATGTTGTGCGGTTCCATCGGCGCTTTGCCATAGCCATGCCGCGCGCCGATCACGCGCGCGAACGCGAGCGCGGAAAATCCCGCGGTGATGTGGACGACCGTGCCTCCGGCGAAATCGAGCGCACCGAGTTGTCGCAGCAAGCCGCCGACGCCCCAGACCCAGTGCGCGACCGGATCGTAAACCAGCGTTGCCCACAACAGCGCGAAAATTAGAAACGTCTTGAAACGCACGCGCTCGACGAACGCGCCGGTGATCAACGCGGGCGTGATGACCGCGAACATCATTTGATACGCGGCAAACGCCAGGTGTGGAATCGTTCCCGCGTAATCAGCGTTTGGCGACGCGCCGACGCCGGTCAAGCCCGCAAAATTCAGCGCGCCGATCAGTCCGCTGATGCTCGGACCGAACGCGAGCGTGTATCCGACGAGCACCCACTGAATGCTGATCACTGCCATGATAATGAAACTCAAATTGAGCGTCGACAGCACATTCTTTTTGCGAACCATGCCGCCGTAGAAAAATGCGAGCGCCGGCGTCATCATCATCACCAACGCCGTGGCGATGAGCACCCACGCCGTATCTCCCGCATTGATTGCGCTAACTGTGTTCATTGCTTTCCTCCTTTTCTAATGGCAAGCCCTTGAAGCAGTCGCGCGGTTTTGCTTCAAGGGCTTCGTTGCCTCGTTCATTTTGTGGGACAAATTTGCAAATTTGTCCTACGCGTCGTAATACATGAAGAATTCGTACGGGTGTGGGCGCAAACGGACGGCGTCCACTTCTTTCTTGCGCTTCATTTCGATCCAGGTCTCGATCACGTCAGGCGTAAACACGTCGCCTTTGAGCAGGAAAGCGTGATCGCGTTCGAGCGCGTCGAGCGATTCGGTGAGCGCGCCGGGCACCTGCTTGATCTTCTTCGCTTCGTCCGGTGGCAGTTCGTACAGATCGACATCCATCGGCGCGCCGGGGTCCATCTTCTTTTCGATCCCGTCCAGTCCCGCCATCAACAGCGCGGAGAACGCGAGGTACGGATTCGTCGTCGGATCGGGCGGGCGATACTCGATGCGCTTGGTCGCCGGGTTCGTCGAGTACATCGGAATGCGGACGGCGGCGCTGCGATTGCGTTTCGAGTACACGAGATTGACGGGCGCTTCGTACCCCGGCACGAGGCGGCGGTACGAATTCGTCGTCGGCGCGCAAATCGCGAGGAGCGCGGCAGAGTGCGCGAGCAACCCACCGATGTAGTAGCGCGCCAGATCAGACAAACCGGCGTAGCCCTTCAGATCGACGAAAAGGTTCGTGCTGTCTTTCCACAAACTCTGATGCACGTGCATTCCCGATCCGTTATCGCCGTAGAGTGGCTTGGGCATGAACGTCGCGGTTTTGCCGTACGCGCGCGCGACATTCTTGACGACGTACTTGTACACCATGAGACTATCTGCCATCGTGGTGAGCGAGTTGTAGCGCATGTCAATCTCGCACTGCCCGGCGGTCGCGACTTCGTGGTGATGCACTTCGACCGGTACGCCCGCGTTGATCAGCCGCAAGATAATTTCGGAGCGAATGTCTTGCAGCGTGTCGACCGGCGCGACCGGGAAATATCCTTCCTTGTAGCGCGGGCGGTGTCCCAGGTTCAGCGTGCCCTGATCGCGTCCGCTATTCCACACGCCTTCGTCGGAATCGAGAAAGTAATAGCCGCTGTTCGTGTTCTGATCGAATCGCGCGTTGTCGAAGATGAAGAACTCGGCTTCGGGACCCCAGTAACTGAGTGTTGCGACGCCACTCTTGGTGAGATAGCGTTCGGCTTTTTGCGCGATGTTGCGCGGATCGCGCGAGTACGGCAAGCGCGTGATCGGGTCGAGTACGTCGCAAGTGACGCTCAATGTCGGCACTGCGCACACCGGATCGACAATCGCCGAGCGCGCGTCGGGGACGAGCAGCATGTCGCTTTCGTGGATCGCCTGAAAGCCGCGAATGCTCGAGCCATCGAACCCGATACCTTCGCTAAACAACTCTTCACTCAGTTCGGTCACCGGAATGCTAAAGTGCTGCCACGTGCCCGGCAGATCGACAAATTTGATGTCGACGATCTGCAATTTCTGTGCTTTGGCAAACTCGACAACTTCCTTGGGTGAAGTGAGTCGCGCGGGCGCTGCGGTGGGACTCGCCGCAATCGGGTGGAGTGCGGGGAGCGCTTGCAGCATCTCTTTGGTGTCTAACATTTTTACCTCCCTTTCAAAAATGAAAATGACAAGCCCTCGGATCTGCGCGGCACCGCGCAAATCCGAGGGCTTCAAGGCCTTTCGTTATGCGTCAAAGCAAGATTCGGTTCAGTTGAACAAGCAAAGATGGGGCAAAAACAAAAACCTTTTGACAGGCGACAATCCGCGCTGGTCAAAAGGCATCCCGGCCCCTTCATTCAGGCAAGTGCGTCCTGGCACTTAATATTCTACGGCAAAGAGTATAGCAGAAAAACACTCTCGATGCAAGTCCAAAATGCACAAGAATTATCAATCATCAGTCTGGCAAAATGCACAAAGACCAATCAAAAATACTTGCCCGCGTTGTCTGTGCCCAACGCCGCCATCAATTTGATCCGCGCTTTTTGCCCGTTCAATCCATCGGCAAACCAACAACCGGCTTGAACCAGGTCGCGATGCGCGCCCGCGTAGCCGTAGCGATCGAGCGTGCGCCCCGCGCCGACGCGCGATGTGATGACGATTGCCACGCCGTTCTTCACCGCGCGTTCGATGGTTGGGAGCCACCACGGCGGCACGCGCCCGCCGCCCAGCGTTTCCAAGACGACGCCGCGCGCGCCGACCACATCCACGAGATATTCCAGCAGCCCATCGCTCATACCGACGGCAAGTTTCAGCAATGTCACATTCGGTTCGAGGCGCGTCGCGGGAATGAATTCGCGCCGCGTCGGTTTGCGCGCGATGACGACGCCATTCGTGTCATTTCGAGCGGAGCGAGAAATCTCAGACTGCCCCCCAGATTTCTCGCTGCGCTCGAAATGACAAGGCGCGTTGGCGTACACGCGTCCAATTGCTCCAAATTCTGGCGACAAGAATGTTTCGAGCGCAGTCGTGTGCGTTTTTGTCACGTCGCGCGCGGCGTGAATCTCATCGTTGAAGACGACGAGCGCGCCGCAGTCGCGCGCGTCGTCGGACGCGGCAGTCTGAAGCGCGGCGATGAGATTTGCGATTCCTTCGTAACCTGGGTCGGACGCGGCGCGCATCGCGCCGGTAAAGACGATGGGCTTGCGCGTGTCAATCGCGATGTCGCACAAGTACGCCGATTCGTCCAACACGTCCGTGCCGTGCGTGACGACGACGCCGTCCACATCGTCGCGCGCGACGAGCGCGGCGACGCGGCGCGATAGGTTCCAGAGGTGATCCATCGTAAAATGCGCGCTCGGCAGATTGGAAAATTCTTCGGCGCGAATTTCGGCGAGGTCGCGCGGCAGCGCGCTCGAAAAATCCGCGCCGGTGAGAAGCGGCACCGCGCCGCCCGCCGCGTCCGTGTGCGTCATCGCAATCGTGCCGCCGGTTGTCAAGATGGTGATGTGTTTCATACAAAGTCAAAAGTCAGAAGGCGGAAGTTGAGGTTTTCATCCTTCATCCTTCCGCCTTCATCACTCGGTTTAGCGCGCCTTCGCCGTTAGTGTCTGATACACTCTCAGCAAGTTACTGCGGTGCAATTGTTTCACCAAGCCGTCGAGTGCGATCGGCGAAAAGCCGCATGACTCGAGTGTGATCTCGTTGACCAAGCGTTCTTTCGACGTGCGCGACGCGAGTTTCGTTTTCACTTTTTCGTAGATGCAATCGAGGTACGCAATCGCCGCGTCGAGCGTCTCGTCAAGTTCGCCTTTCAGCAATACTTCACCGTGACCTTGCACGATGTTTTCCAGATTCATTTCTTTGAGCGCGCGCAGCGTCTCTTGCAGCACCACGCGGTCGCCCCAAAAAATGTACGGCAGCGGCATCACCGCGTCGCCCGCGAACAAAATCTTGTCTCCTTCGACGTAGATGCCGATGCCATCGGCGGTGTGACCGGGGAGCGGCATCAGCCGCAGCACCTTATCGCCGAGATGCAGTCCCATCTTTTCGGGAAAGGTGAGATTGGGCAAGCGCAATTTGACTTCGGCGAGTTCGGGCGTTTGCTGCCGCGCTTCCGCGAGATTTTTTTCGCCTGATTTGCGCATCACTTCGCGGCAGCGTTCGCTCGAAATAATGTCGGCTTCTTCGAAGAGAAAATTGCCGTAGACATGATCGGCGTGATGATGGGTGTTGATGACGTAGCGAATGCCGCGCTTGCTCCCGCCACGCAAGAAATCAACCATCTCGCGCGTTTCACGCGGGAACGGCAGCGTGTCGATGACAATCGTGCCTTCGTTTGTGATGATTGCTCCCGCCGTGGCTTGCGCGTACGCTTCGCTCGTGAACACGTAGACGTTTTCGGTGACGCGTTCTTTACGCATGACGAACAGACTCCATTCTCGCTCCCGTGCATTCGGTATGTCCAAACGCACGGCGCAGAGAATAGCACAACGGCAAGGTGATGTCAAGACCCCCCAAAGAAAATTTCAGATTTAGGATTTCAGATTGCAGATTGCTTGCGGCAAATCTGAAACCTGAAATCTCAAATCTGAAATCTATAAAAGCGCAAGCCCCGCTGTGCCGTGTGCGACCAGAGTTGTGAACCCGCTTTCGCAGGTGGGAAACTACTCTTCGAGTGGTCCGGTCTCCCGAGGGAGTGGGCGCGCTCTCAGCAGAAGTCGTCTCCCGTAAGACAAGTGTTGGCTCAAACGCCAGAGACGCATCACAAACACCGCAGGGTTGCGACCAGATGCTAACACCAGTGTCAAGAAAAGTCAAGTTGGACAAAATGCCTATTGGACAAATTACAAATGACAAATTTTCATTTGTCGTTTGTAATTTGCAATTTCAATTCTTTCAATTGCTCGGGCGCGATTTCCGACGGTGCGTCAGTCATCAAGTCGGTCGCGGCGGCGGTTTTGGGAAACGCGATCACGTCGCGGATGCTCGTCTCGTCGCACAAGAGCGCGACGAAACGATCGATCCCAGGTGCGATCCCGCCGTGCGGCGGCGCGCCGTACTCGAACGCGGTGAGCATGTGTCCGAAACGCGCGAACGCGTCCTCGCGCGAGTACTGCAAGATCGCAAGAATTTTTTCCTGGATGTCGCGGCGATGGATGCGGATGCTGCCGCTCGCCAATTCGTACCCGTTACAAACCAGGTCGTAGCAATCCGCATGGACGCGACCTGGGTCGGTGTCGAGCAACGGCAGGTCGCTCGGTTTGGGCGACGTGAACAAGTGGTGCGTCGCGTCCCAGCGTTGCGCCTCCGCGTTCCACTCGAACAGTGGAAAATCGACGACCCAGGCGAACGCGAGCAAATCTTTTTCCGCGAGGTTCAAGCGTTGTCCCAAGTGCAATCGCAGCGCGCCGAGCGCGTCCGCGACGACTTTCGACTTGTCCGCGACGAACAGCAGCAGATCGCCGCTCTGCGCGTTCAAGCGCGCCGTAAGCGCGTTCATTTCGCTTGCGTTCAGGAATTTCGCGATGGGCGATTTGATGCCTTCGGCGGTCAGCGCAATCGTCGCGAGACCTTGCGCGCCTTTCGCGCGCGCCATTTCCGTCAACTCGTCAATTTGCTTGCGCGTATAGTTCGCGCAACCTGGGACGCGAATTGCCTTGACCTGCCCGCCTGCTTTGACGACATTCGCGAAAACTTGGAAATTCGTTTTGCCCGCGATGTCGCTCGCGTCGATCAACTCCATCCCAAATCGCACATCGGGTTTGTCGGTGCCGAATCGCGCGATGGATTGATCGTACGTGAGACGCGGAAACGGCGAGAGGACGCGCTTGTGCGGCGTCACGGTTTTGACGAGTTCGGTGAAGCAGCCCTCGATCAAATTCAAAATGTCGTCTTGTTCGGGGAATGCCATTTCGAGATCGAGTTGCGTGAACTCGGGCTGGCGGTCGGCGCGCAAATCTTCGTCGCGGAAACAGCGCGCGATTTGGTAATAGCGATCAAAGCCCGCGACCATCAGCAATTGTTTGAGCTGCTGCGGCGATTGCGGCAGCGCGTAGAATTGTCCGGGATGCACGCGGCTCGGCACGACGTAATCGCGCGCGCCTTCGGGCGTACTTTTGATCAGAATCGGCGTTTCGATTTCGATGAAACCGCGCGCGTCGAGATAATCGCGCATGAACTTGATCGCGCGATGGCGAATCGTCAAGTTGCGCTGGATTCGTTCGTGGCGCAGATCGAGATAACGATATTTCAGCCGCAGCCCCTCGTCCACGTTTTCTTCGACGCTGATGAGGAACGGCGGATTTTTCGCTTCGTTCAAAATTTCCGCGTGCGTGACGTACACTTCAATGTCGCCAGTCGCGAGATTCGGATTTTCTTGTCCCGCCGGGCGCGCGGCGACATTGCCCGTCACGCGGATCACGTACTCGGCGCGCAGATCGTACGCGAGTTTGTGCGCGTCGGGCGATGTCGCGGGATTGAAGACGATTTGCGTCAGCCCAAAATGATCGCGCACATCAATGAAAATCAAACCGCCGTGATCGCGCCGCCGATGCACCCAGCCCGCGAGCGTCACGGTTTGTTCGATGTGTTCTTGGCGTAGTTCGCCGCACGTGTGTGTCTTTAACATTCAGTTGCCTCGTTCAGTTGTCAGTGTTCAGTATTCAGATTGGAAACGGCGGCGCCATGCCGACAAGGAGCCACCACAAAAATCGAATCGGCGGACCGAGAATGCTCATCAGGATATTGGTCTCGAAAAAGCGGTCGGATAAAACGAGCGCGATGACGACGAACAAACCGACGATCTCGACTCGCGCGATGCGTTGATACAATCGCGTGGGCAAAACGATTTGCCACAAGCGCGAGCCGTCGAGCGGATTGATGGGAATGAGATTAAAGATCGCGAGTCCGAGCGAGATAAAGACGATGTAGAGAATGACCCTGCCAATCGAAAAGAATTGAAATTGCGCGGGCAGGAATTCCGTCTCGATAAATCGCTCGGGCAGCAGCGAAACCCAGTGTAAACGCAGTGGAATACTCGCCGCGACTGCGAGCGCGAGATTCGAAAGCGGTCCCGCAATGCCGACGAGCGCCATTCCGATCTGGGGACCCGGTCTTAGTTTTTCCGCTTTGATGATGACCGGTTTACCCCAGCCCAAACCGACGAGCAAAATCATCAGCGCGCCAAACGGATCGAGATGCGCGAACGGATTCAGCGAAAGCCGACCCATTTCCTTCGGCGTCGGATCACCCAATAGGTACGCCGCGAGCGCGTGGCTCGCCTCGTGGATTGTCAGCGCGATCAAGAGCGCGAGCAAAACGTATACGATTTCCATACTCAAGCCAGCGGCTAAAAGCATAGTAACTCCAGTATTCAGTGACCAGTATTCAGTGACCAGTATTCAGTGTTCAGTCACCTGGCTACTGGAGACTGAACACTGAATACTGAATTCTGATTCACGGGAACACCGCGCCTTGCGTGAGACCGTGCTTGGTCTTGACATCATAGTCGACGTTCACGGCGTCGATGGTGTCGAAACTGCGGCGGTACAAGTTGCTCAACTGCGCTTTGAGCCCTTCGCAATCCGACACGGGCGCGAAATTTCCGAGCGTGCGCTGATAATCGCGCGCACCTTGTAGCACAAGTTCGACGTGACCGCTTTCGTGCAGCACAGTCTTGTCGACAAATGTGTTGAATTTTTTGAGCGTATCCGGGGGAACGCCTGTCGTTGTGAGCAGGGGCAACGTCATCGTCATTACCACCGAAATTTCGCCGCTGGTGACTTCGCAGCCGCGCGTCGATGGTTTGGTTGCCCAGTTGCCGCTCAATTGCCATTTGGTCAGCGCGTAAAAGCGACTGCCGGGTTCGTGCGGATCGGAAAGCGCATTGGCTTCGAGCGATTTGCTGATGTCGTTCGGAGTTTTTCCGGTAACTTGATAGGTGACTATTTTAAGCGTACTGTTGAAACCGATTGGATAAGCCACGGTCGGCGCAGTGGGTGTCGGCACGACAACTTTGTACGGATCGGTCATGGTCGTCGGTGTACGTTGGGGTGGCACGATGGCGGGCAGCGTGGACAATGGGGTTGTGTCCACCACGCGCGTGTTTGTCGGCGCGGGAGTCTTGGTTACATTCGGCGTGGGCGTGTAGGTCGGCGGAAAAGTCGCGAAGCGGAGCGGCGTGGGCGATGGCGCGATTTGCGCGATCTGTGTGGCATCGTCCATGAACGTCGACGCGACGAATAATCCCATGCCGGTCAATTCGCAGCACACGCAGACGAACAGAATAGCCAGGATCGCGATTTGGAGTTTTGTCAAGCCCGCGTTCATTTCATTTCTCCTCGACAATGCGCCCATCGCGCACTTGGACGATCCGCGAAGCCGCGCGCGCGAGCGCGTGTTCGTGCGTCACCAGCACGATCGTTTTGCCCGTTCGATTCAACTCGCTGAGCAAACGGACGACGTGTTCGCTCGTCTCCGTGTCGAGATTGCCGGTCGGTTCGTCCGCGAGCAGGATCGGCGGATCGTTGACGAGCGCGCGCGCAATCGCGACGCGCTGCTGTTCGCCGCCGGATAATTCCGATGGTAACTGCGTCGCTCGGTCGAGCAGTCCGACGCGTTCCAGCGCCGCCAGCGCGCGCCGCGCGCGTTCCGTCGGAAAAGCGTTTCGCAATTCCATCGGCAGCATCACGTTTTCGAGCGCGTTCAGCGTCGGCAAGAGTTGAAAGAACTGAAAGACGATGCCGATGGTCGCGCCGCGCCATTGCGCGAGCGCGTTCTCGCCGAGCGCGCTGATCTCCACATCGCCGACGCGCGCGCGCCCGGTGTCCGGCTTGTCGATCCCGCTGATCAGATTCAACAAGGTCGATTTGCCGCTGCCCGATGGACCGACAATCGCGACGAATTCGCTCGCGCGAATATCCAACGATACTTTGCGCAGCGCGTATAGTGTCCGCGCGCCCATCACGTACGCGCGCGTCACGTTTTCGAGTTGAATCAAAGGAGTTTGCGTCAAGTTAGAATCCACGTATAATCAATTTCAGATTTAGGATTTATGATTTAAGATTTACTCGCTGAAACTGCAAAATCATAAATCTGAAATCATAAATCTGAAATGTATTCGTTCCGTCTTCCCGAATTTGAAGGACCGCTCGACCTCTTGCTCCAACTGATCGAACATCGCGAGTTGGACATTACGCGCGTCTCGCTCGCGGCAGTCACCGATCAGTTCCTCGAAGTGATCAGCCGCCCCGGCAATATCGAGTTGTCGCAGTTGGCGGATTATCTCATCATCGCCGCGAAACTCATCCTGATCAAATCGCGGATGCTGCTGCCGCAGCCCGAAACGACGCCAGCCGAAGAAGAAGACGTCGGCGACGATCTGGTGCGTCAGTTGCGCGAGTATAAAATGTTCAAGCAGGTCGCCGCGCTTTTGCGCGAGCGCGAACGGCAGGGCTTGCGCGCGTACCCGCGCCTCGCGCCGCCGCCGCGCCCCAAGCCGACGACGTTCCGCTTGGAAGGCGTCTCGCCCGACGATCTCGCGCACGCGTTGATGCGCGCGCTGCAAATTCGTCCGTCGTTACCGCAAGGCACGCTGACTGTGCCACTTTCGGTTTCAATCGATCAGGAGATTCACAGAATTCTCGATCTGACCACGGCGCAGCCGTCGGTGACATTTACGCGCCTGCTCGAACGCGCGCAAACGCGCGTCGAAATCATCGTCACGTTCCTCGCGATTCTCGAATTGATCAAACGGCAGCAAATTCGCGCGCAACAAGACGCGCTGTTTGGCGAAATCGTTTTGGCGCGCCGCGCCGATGTGGAGACCTCCGCTGAGCCGCAAGACACGGCGGCGAGTTGGGATTATACCACAGAATAGAGGGCAGAGAGGGGATAAGAAGGGATAAGAAGGTGGAGAGGGCAGAGACGGCAAGAAGACGCGCCTTCTCCGCCTTCTGCGTCATCCTTACCTTCTGCGCCTTATTTGCCTTCTTCTGCCTTCTCAAGCTATCTCGTCCCTTCTATTTGAAAAATAGCCAGACCGAGACAAACAGTCCTACCGCGATCACAAACGCGCGAATGTAGCGCTGATCGACGCGCTTCGCCGTACGCGCCCCGACGTACCCGCCGATGATCGCGCCAAGCGTCATTAGAATCGCGAGCTGCCAGACGACGAGTCCTTTGATCGCAAAAAAGAAGAACGCGATCACGTTGATCATCGTGCCGAGAATCGTCTTGAGTCCGTTCATGCGATGAATGTCGCGTAACCCCATCACACTCAGCGAGCCAAGCATCAAAATTCCGATCCCCGCGCCAAAATAGCCGCCGTACGTCGCGACGAAAAGTTGGAAGAAAAATCCCCAAACGCGCCCGAGCGCGCTGACGCTTTCTTCGCTTCCACCCAGTTTGAATAGCCGATTGAACTGATCGCGGAACGCGAACAAGAGTGTCGCGAACAACACGAGGAACGGCACAATCACATCGAACAACTCGGGCGGCGTGATGACGAGAACGAACGCGCCAAGCAAGCCACCGAGCGCGCTCGGAATGATCAACGGCAGCACGAGATCGCGATACAGTTTGGTATCTTTGCTGTACGCAAACGCGCTGCTCAACGAGCCGGGCCAAAGCGCCGCCGTGTTCGTCGCGTTCGCCGACACGGATGGCACCCCGAACGCGACAAGCGCGGGAAACGAAATCAGACTGCCGCCGCCTGCCACCGAATTCATCGCGCCGGCAATCATCGCGGCGAAAAATAAAACAACCAGACCAATCTCCAATCTCTATTCCCTCATCTGCGATTTTCAATTTCGGTTCACTTGCAATATAATCAATCTGAGTGATTCTGGCAAATGCCACAAGGAGAACCGATGTCGGACCGCACGCGCGATTTGTTGATTCGCGGCATCGCCGCGGCGAGAGGGAATTCTAAAGACGAGGCGCGCTATTATCTAAAGTGGGTCATCGACGCGCCCGATGTCGCGTCGGAGGAACTGATCGAAGCGTGGCGTACGCTCGCGGAGGTGAGCGACGATCCAAAAGAGAAACGCAATTGCCTTGAACAGGCATTGGCGTACGATCCCGCGGATCCTCAAGCGCGTCGCGCGCTCGCGTTACTCGATGGACGACTCAAGCCCGAAGAGATTGTCGATCCCGATCACATGCCCGCGCCTGCGCCGCAACCTGCCGCGCCCACGCGTCGCTATGTGTGTACGCACTGCGGCGGCGCGATGGCATTCACGCCCGACGGCAACGCGCTGACGTGCGAGTACTGCGGACAGCGGCAGTGGCTGGCGAATGTGACCAACGGCGCGGCGATTCTCACGGAACAGGATTTCACCGTCGCGCTCGCTACCGCGAAAGGTCATACGAAGCCGACCGCGACGCGTACGATCAAGTGTCAGGGTTGCGGCGCGTCGTTCGTGCTTGCGCCGGATACAATTTCGGCAACGTGCGCGTACTGCGGTTCCGCGTACGTCTCCGAGCAAATCGAAACGCGCGAATTGATCGAACCCGAAGGCGTCGTTCCTTTTGCGGTGAATCGCGATCAGGCGTTGCGCGCCGTGCTCGCGTGGTTTCGCGCGGAGAAATTGAGTTTGCGCGGCAACCCGGTTCCGCCGAATGGCGTGTACCTGCCCGCGTGGACATTCGACGTAGCGGGCGAGATTACCTGGAATTGTTTGCAAGAAGAAAATGATCAGTGGCTTCCGTCTTCGGGTAGTCGCGTTGTGTCCGAAAACGATATGCTCGTCGCCGCGAGTCATACGCTCAGCGCGACCCTGATCGATGAAATCAACGCGTTCCCGCTTGCGAATCTCGCGCCGTACGACGCGCGCTATCTTGTGGATTGGGCGGCGGAGACGTACGGGATTCCCGTGAGCGACGCGTCGCTCGTCGCGCGCGGGCGGATTTGGGAGCGCGAACGGCGAGCGATTTCGACAACGATCTTTCGACCGTACAAGGATTTGCAAGTCAGCGCCACGCGCTTGGTCGTTGAATCGTACAAATTGATTTTGCTGCCGCTCTGGATCGCGCACTATCGGATGCAGGGCAAGCAGTACACCATCGTCGTTAACGGGCGCACCGGCAATCTGCGCGCCGAAAAACCGTTGCAGGGTATCCGCAAGGCGTTGGCGAATTTTCTAGAAGACCTCGGATGAACGACGAGATCGCCCTCTTTGTTTTCCTGCCCTTTTGCAAAATCAAATGCACGTATTGCGATTTCAACGTGTACGCGCATTTGGCGCGCTGGATGGAGCCGTACGCGGGCGCGGTAGCGCGGGAGATTCAAAATTCAAAATTCGAAAATCGAAACTCGTACCGCGTGCGGAGCATTTATCTTGGCGGCGGCACACCATCGCTGATGCCGGTCGCGGCTATCGAAAAGATTCTACACGCGTGCAGTGAATTTCCAATCTCCAATCTCCAATCTCCAATCCTTCGATTTTGCTCAGGACAAGTCTCCAATCTCGAAATCACACTCGAAGCCAATCCGGGCAACGCCGACGAGGACGAACTGCGCGCGCTCCGGTCGCTCGGCGTCAATCGTTTGAGCATCGGCGTGCAATCGTTTGACGACGCGACGCTGCGCCGCTTGAATCGCGGGCACACGGTCGCCGACGCGTTGACGACGTACGAGCGCGCGCGCCGCGTCGGCTTTGACAACATCAATTTCGATTTCATCTACGGCTTGCCGCTGCAAACACTCGCAGACTGGCGCGCCACGCTCGACCGCGCGATCGCGCTCGCACCCGAGCATCTTTCGCTGTACGCGCTCAAAGTTGAAAAAGGCACCGGACTCGCGCATCAAATCGCACGCGGCAAATCTCCAATGCCCGACGACGATCTCGCCGCGGAGATGTACGAATTGGCAGAAGAGGTTTTGGACGCGGCGGGGTACGCGCAGTATGAAATTTCGAATTGGGCGCGGAGAATTCGTAATTCAAAATTCGAAATTCAAAATTCCAATCTTCAATCTCCAATCTCTAATCTCGAATCTCCAGTCTCCAGACACAACCTGACCTACTGGCGCAACGAGCCGTACCTGGGTTTTGGCGCGGGCGCGCACTCGTGTTTCGGCGGACAACGCTTTTGGAATGTGTTGTCGCCGGTCGAGTACATTCAACGCATCGCGCGCGGCGAAAGCGTGATCGCGGGACACGAACCGATCAGCCGCGAGTTAGAAATGGCGGAGACGATGATCCTGGGATTGCGTTTGAACGAAGGGATCGCGTTCGCCAAACTCGCGGAACGCTACGGCGAAGATGCGCGCGCAAAATACGCGCGGCAGTTGCGCGAAGCGCGCGAACTCGGCTTGCTCGAATTGTCGGAGCAAGGCGCGCGCTTGACGCCGCGCGGGCGATTGCTCTCGAACCAAGTGTTTTGGCGATTGCTGCCGGACGAATAGTGGATTGGTCAATCGGTCAATCAGTAATCAGGCAATCGGTAATCAGGCGATCAGTGATCGGTAATTGGTAACTGAGCGACCGGTTGCCTGATCGCCTGATTGACCGATTACTGATCGCCCAACTTCCAAAGGAGAACATCAACGTGACTTGGCAAACTTGGATCAAAATCGAAACCGATGGCGCGACAGGTGAAACAGTACAGCAGTTGTACGATAGTACACGCGATCGACAAACGGGCGCGCCGCCGGACGCGGTGCGGTTGACAAGCCAGACACCCACCGTCGCGCGACTGTTGTACGATCTCAATCGCGCGATTCACCGCGAGGCGAAAGGTTTGTCGGCGCGCGAACAGGAGATCGCCGCACTGATCGTTTCGGCGTACAACGGCTGAGCGCACTGAACCGCCAGTCATCTGGCAGCCCTCGGTCGAGTGGCAAGAGATCAGAAATTTGCGGAGCAAGTGCGCGACGATTTCACCAAAGCGGATCTGACGCCGCGCGAAAAGCGCATCGCCGATTTTGCGGTCAAAGTGACTTGCGCCACCAAAGCGTGCAACCCGAGCGATATTCAATCGCTGCGTGATGTTGGATTGAGCGACCAGGACATTTTGAGTTTGGTCGAAATCATCACGTACTACAATATGAGCAATCGCTTGTTCGAATCGCTCAGCACGGTGGATGGCTAATTTCAATTTGGGCGCGCCGATCACGGAGCGTTTGCCAACCCAGATCGACGATCGGCGCGCTCATCAGCGCGAACGCGAGCGCGAACAATCCCCAATCGAATGACGTCGGCAGCACGTTCCGAATCGCTTCCGCGCCATGACTCGCCGCACGGATCGCGTCTGCCATGAAAACGTACAGCGCGAGCGCCGCGCCGATGCAACTCAATCCCCAGGTGAATCGGCGTGGCATTGGCGCGGTTATGCGCGCGTCGAGCCGCGCGATCAGCGTGCCGCCGACGATCATCAACGCGGCGATGGACGCGGGCGCGATGACGGGACCCCACCACGGCAGCGGCAGCAGAAAGAGAATGTCCCAATCGAAAATCGAACTGGGCCATCCGCTCATCGGCGCGAGAAAAATGTAATAGCAAATGTCCCACACGCCAAACGCGATTGCCGCGTACGCGATCCGGCTGCGCCACGTTCTGCCTGCGAGCCAGCCGACAGTCGACAGCATCACAAGTGTCGCAACTTCGCGCCCCAGTTCGATCTGCCCCAAGCCGCCGAAGATCGGCAGCGGATTGGTTTGGTACGGATCGACGCGATCAATCAGCGTTCGCAAGTACACGACGACCGCCGATTCAACCCACGCCATCGCGGCGGCGAAGATAACGACGACGAGCCATTTCGATTTTTCGCTCATGGGTCTACCTTTTCATTTCGCGTTTTCTGCTTGCGCGATTTGCAGTGTGAGGCGGCGGATGATCCAGAGCGGAATGATGCCGAACACTCCAAAGGCACTATCGATCAACGTCCAGAAAAAAGGAATCCCGCGAATTGGATTCATAATGAACGCGAGCAGAACCACCAGCACGCACGCGATCATTCCCCATTCGATCACCCAGACATTTTTAACCGGGTCTTTGAACGGTCCCCAAAACGCGATGCCGATGACGATGTGCGCAAAGCCAAGCCAATCGAATCCATACGCGAAAAAGGGATATTGCCGATAGGTGTCCTGAATTGCGCGATTGACGAGCGCGATCCAGGCGACCAACTCCGGGGCGATCCCTTGCAGCGGCGCGACCAATTGCATCAGAATGTTCAACTCCCATTCGATTGGAAAGACCGTTAGCCCGCTCCCGACCAATGCGACGACGAAGAACAAAAGCACCAACCGAATGCGCGTTTTGATTTGTTGCTCCTTCATTGGATTCCTCCTGACTCGTTGTTGATCACATTATATTCGGTTTTGCGCCAGCGGTTGCGCGGCTTTGGTCGAATGGGAAAATGTCGCAGCAACATCAGACCGATCGCGCTTGCCAAATCCCGTGAGCGTGTTTTCGAGTAGGGGCAGCATGTTGCTGACGCGCCGCGCGCGGATGATCCAGTCCCACAGCGGTTCGAACTTTTTCCACCCCGCCGCATAAACGACGTGTCGCAGTCGTTCGTCCCAGCAATCTTTCGTCCATGCGCCTTGAAGGATCGAGCCCCAACGATAAAAATCGCGATACGCGCGCCAGTACCCGTTTTCCAATTCGTCGGCGGTCATCCTCGCCGGTTGAAAGACGACGTGCCGCGTGTCGTACAAATTCCAATCGTGATGGAGAATGCGCCCTTGCGCGCGCAGGCGCGCGTACAACGCGGTGCCGGGGTACGGCGTCAGAATGTGAAATGTCGCGGTTTCGATTCCTTGCGCGATTGCCCACTCGACCGTTCGCTCAAAGACGGTGCGGTCGTCGTGATCCATTCCAAAAACGAAACTCGCGTTGACCATCACGCCCAGGTCGTGCAGTCGCCGAATTGCGGTTGAATAATCGCGATTCAAGTTTTGGTACTTGTGTTGCTCGCGCAAGTTCGCGGCGCTCAGAGTTTCAAACCCGACGAACAAACTCCGCAGTCCGCTGGCGGCGGCGTGCTCGATCAAATCCGGCTGAAGGATCGACTTGACCGTGGCAGCGGCTTGCCACAATCGTCCCATCCCGCGCATTCCAACGAACAGCGCGGCGGCGAAGCGCGGATCGCCGAAAAGATGATCGTCGAGAAAGTACAAATGCTTCCCAGGTAGATCGGCAATTTCCGCGAGCGCATCGTCGACCGCGCGCGTGTAAAACGATTTGCCGCCGTGAAAGAACGCGTCCTTGTAGCAAAAGTCGCACGCGTGCGGACAGCCGCGCGAAACGACGATCGAATTCGGAACGAGATAGAGGTGGCGTTTGATGAGATCGCGTCGCGCCCGCGGTGTTCCGATGAGCGCGCGTTCGGCAGACGAGTACCGGCGGCGCGGCTCGCCAGAACGGAAATCGGCAAGAAATTGTTGCCACGCGCCTTCGTCGGGTCCGATAAAGATTGTGTCGGCGTGCTGCGCGGCGTCGTCGGGCAGCGCGGTGACGTGCAGACCACCCAGTGCGACGGGCGCGCCTTTGCGGCGATAGTGATCTGCGATTTCATACGCGCGCCGCGCCGACGTAATATAAACTTGAATCGCAACCAGGTCAGGTGCGTCGTCAAGGTCGAGTCGTTCGACGTGTTCGTCTTGAATAACAATTTCATCGTCAGGATCGAGATAACCCGCGAGCGTCGCCAGTCCGAGCGGCGGAAACAGCGAGTATTTGATCGGACGCCAGAAAGGGCTGGATGCTTCGGTGAGTGCGGGCAAGATCAATTTGACGCGCATGATTGTTCCTGGGCAGGATTTGATGCGATCATACGCGATCTTGTGGCGGCAATCTACGTTTCAAAACGGAGATGCGTTGCACTCAAGTGCTTGACACAAGTCAGTAATTCGGCTAATGTTGCAGAAACAATGAAGAAGAAACTCATCGTGCGCCAGACCCTGATCGGTTGCTGCCTACTTTATGCGCTTGGCATCGTTGTATGTTTTTCGCTGCAGACAGTACTGGTGGACTGGTCTCCATGGTTGACGCTTCTGAGCAGTTTTGCGCCGTTTCTGTTTTTGCCAGCTCCATTGATGCTGCTGATCGCCTGGCAATCTCGCTTGAGACTGGCTGTTGCTCTAGCATTTGGCGTATGCGTTCTTTTCATTTTGCTGTATGGCTCGCTATTCTTGCCGCGCAAGGTTGCCGTGTCTGCGGCTGACAAGGATAGCGTGGTTTTCATGACGTTCAACCTTGGTCCAGGATTGGCTCAACCCGATCAAATTGTCGCTGAGATCGAAAATGCCAACGCGGACGTCGTTGCTGTGCAAGAAATGACACTTGAAACTGCGAGGATTGCGCGCACGCGATTGGCAAGCAAATATCCGTATTTGATTCTGGATGCCGGGGCACATTCCACGGGTCTGCTGAGTCGCCATCCGATCATTGCCAGCGAATGGTTTCAACCTGCTGGTGAAGGACGCAGCGCGCTTTACGCACAATTGACCGTGAATGGTTTGCCCATGCACATTTTCGCGCCCCATCCATTTCCTTCTGATGTGGTTTGGTGGGAGGATTACCCGTTGCCAATTGGGCTAGACGATCACGCACAACAACGGCAATTGGCAGACATTGCGAATCGCGCGCGAAAAATTCGACAGCGCGTGATTGTAATGGGCGATCTGAACATCACTGATCAAACGCGCGCTTATCCTGAGTTGAGTGGTTCTTTGCGAGATGCCTATCGCGAAGCGGGTTGGGGCTTTGGCTTTACTTTTCCGCATGGGTTGCGCGTCGAAAATCTCTTTCCAAATAGTGGTGGACTGGGTTCTCTTCCTGTACCAGGACCTCTCCTTCGTCTGGATTACATTTTCCATTCGGATGGTCTAGTCGCTGAATATGCTGAGGTTGTCTGTCGCGGCGGGTCAGACCATTGCTATTTGATTGTCAAGTTAAGGACGCGATGCTCAACCTCCTCCTCGTCGAAGACAATACCAACCTGCGCGCCGCGCTGAAATCGGGCTTGGAAGCCACGCGCGAGGTGCGCGTCGTCCACGATTGCGATAACGGCGAAGCCGCGCTCGCATTTTGTCTGGAACAGCCGCCCGACGCGATTCTGATGGACGTGCAACTCGCGGGCGCGCTGAACGGCATCGCAGCCGCGATTGCGATTCGTCGCGAGTTGCCGCGCTTGCCCGTCGTCTTCTACTCGATTCAAGATGACGACGCGTACTATCGCGATTTTCGGCGGTCGGGGATTCTCAGTCATTACGCGTACGTCCGCAAATCGAATTACCTCTTGCCGCAGATGATCGTGCCGCTCTTGCGCGACGCGGTCGCGGGACGCAGTTTCATCGATCCCGAAATCGAATCGCGCGTGCAAGAGGTGCGCCACAAGGACGAGCACGCGCCGATGAATTTGCTCGAGCCAGCCGAGCAGGGCGTCGCGCGTCTGCTCGCGCAAGGATTGACGAATGAGCAGATCGCCGCGCGGATGGGTTTTCGCGACAAGCGCACGATTAGCCGCATCAACGGGCAAATCTACGCGGTGTGGGGTCTCGCCGAGAGCGCGACCGATGAAAAAGTCGCGCGCACGCGCGCGGCGATCATCGCGCGCGCGGGGCGTTTGATTCAATGGAGTGATGACGGCATCGCGCGCGTGACGAATGAACGCGGAGAGTTGGTCGAGTGGTCTGGGTAGCGAGGTCGGGTAGTTTCATCCGCCAGTCGATCGACACGTACTCGAATCTTGCGACGGCGGGACTTGGTTCTTGTATTATCAGTTGGAGGCGGGCAAGGTAATCGGATAGGAAAAAGACTTGCGAAGTTTCCAAAACTTTGCAAGTCTTTTTCTACGTCGCATTCTCCAGCAAAAACGCCTCGCCGATCTGATTCGTGATCTCCACGTCGCGCAACCGCAGACCGCGCACGTTCCGCACGAACAACCCCGATGCTTGCATTTGCGGAATGTCGTCTGCCATGTCCGCATAACCGGCTGGCGCGCTGCGATCCATCGAAATCGAAACATCCTCCAACGTCAAATCCTCAATCGGCATTTCGGGCAAGCCGTACACAAAGCCCGCTGCGATTTTCGCGTCGTGCGCGGTGATGTGACTCAAGTGAATGTGGCGCGCGCGCGGTGTGCCTTCGTCAACCGGTCGTGGATTCTTGTCCGAGACGGTCTTGTCGCCGCGCGCGCCGATGTGGTAGTACAGATTCAGCGTCAACGGGCACAGCACGTCGCGCATGATGACATTCGTCACGCGAATATCTTCAATGATGCCGCCGCGTCCGCGCCGCGACTTGATCCGAATTCCTCGATCCGTTCCCACGAAAACGCAATTCGAAATGACGACGTTCCGCACGCCGCCGCTCATCTCGCTGCCGATCACGACGCCGCCGTGACCGTGTACCATCGTGCAATTCGTGACCGCGATATTTTCGCACGGCGTTCGCAGCTCGGGCGCTTCGGCTTCGACGCCGGATTTGATCGTCACGCAGTCATCGCCCACGTCGACGTGGCAGTTTGCGATGTGGACGTTGCGGCACGAATCGGGATTGATGCCGTCGGTGTTCGGCGAATCGGGCGGATTGATGATTGTCACTTTGTCGATCGTCACGTTCTCGCAGCGCACCGGGTTGATCGTCCACGCGGGCGAGTTCGTCAGCGTCACGCCTTCGATCAGTACATTCGTTGAATTCGCAAACGAAATCAAGCGCGGGCGCGGCGCGTCGAGTGTTTTCGCGCGATGCTTTTGCCACCAGATCGCGCCGCGTCCGTCAATCGCGCCGCGTCCGACGACCGCGACGTGATGCAATCCGTCGCCGCCGATGAGCGGCGCGTGCGTTTCGCGCGTCACACCTTCCCAACGCATCGTGACGAGCGGATAGTCGGCGGTATTTTCGCTGCCAAGTAAAGTCGCGCCCGCGTCAAGAAACAAGGTGATGTTGTCGCGCAGAAAAAGCGGACCGGTGACGTACTTGCCTGCCGGAACGAACACCGTGCCGCCGCCGGTTTGCGCCGCCGCGTCAATCGCGCTTTGCAGCGCGCGCGTGTCGAGCGACGCGCCGTCACCCAGCGCGCCAAAATCGCGCGGGTTGAAGAAAGTTGCAGAGTGTATCATTTGCTCATGAAACTTCGGTGTCAACGAATCTACAACGAACCCTGGCATGACTGTGGCGCGGTTCGCCACAGCCACGTTCCCGCCAGGGTTCGTTCGACATTCGTTGACGCCGTTACCAATTGATCGGACCCGCGCCGCTTTCGACGGTTGAGATCACGCTCTCGATTGGATCGACCTTGACGACGAGCGTGGGTTTCCAATCCACTTTGGCGGCGATTTTGGTTTCGTTTGCGGCGTTGTGCGCGGCGAGGAGATCAACGTCTTTGTCGTTCACGCGTGTTCCCGCCGCATATATCGCGGTGCCTTTGTAGTTCCCGATGATTTTTGCGAGAACGACTTTGTCGTCGGTCTTGAAATAGTTGTTCTCCGCGTAAATCTGCGATTCGATGCCGACGCCCCAACTGTACCCGTATTTGGGATTGTCCACGATACGATAATAGTTGTTGTAAACGTGAACCTGACCGAATCGAACGCGCGGCGTGCGTTGCCCGGTGTTGTCGAAAAAGTTGTGATGCAGCGTCACGCGCAACTTGCCGCGATCACCGGTCGCCGTCGCGCCGGTATCGGATGAACCGATCAACATCGTTTTGTCGTGATTTTGGAATTTGTTCCAGGAGACGGTCACGAGATCGGCGGCGTTGGTGATGTCGAGCGTTCCATCGTGTTGCTCAAAGTGTCGTCCGAAATACGTTGGCGCTTTGCTGTCCGCCGTGTCGCGATCTTCGAACGTGTTGTGATCGATCCAGACGTGATCGACGTAACGCAGCGAGATCGCATCGTACAACGAGTTCCAGTTTCCTTCCGCGCCGTCGGTCGGATCCCATTGCGGGAAGCAATCGAAAGTGTCCTGGAACGTGATGTTGCGGATGATGATGTTGCTGAGCGGCGCGGTCGCTGTGCCGCGCACGTCGAACCACGCGCCGCGAAGCATCGCCTTTTGACCCAACCCGACGATCGTTGTATTCGAGCCGACGCGAATTCTGACGCGCTCATCCTGCGCTTTTTGCGAAGTCACGCGCGCGGTTTCGAGCGTCCCGCTGACTGCTTTGCGACCCCAGGTCGCCGGATCGAACGCGGCGTTGTACGCTTGAATCGTGTATCCGTCGCGCGCGTAATCTTGGCAAGTCAGCGGTTTGTTGTTGTCGTCGACATTCGCGTCAATCGTACCGTCGATATAGATGATCTTCGCCGTGTTCGACGGCGTGGTCGACGGCGGCGGATACTTGCCGTCGTTGAGCGCGGCGATCAACTCTTTACGATTCTTCACCGTGTAAACTTGATCGGCGGTTGCCGCCGCGCCGCCGCTCGTGCCATTTCCTTGCGCTGCCCAGCCGTCGTTCGCCGCGAGTTTTTCGCGTCTGAGATCGCGTTTTGCCACGGTCGGCGCGGCAGTGGGCGCGGTCGTCGGCGCAATCGTTGGCGCGACAGTTGGCTTGGGCGCGGCTGTCGGCGCAACCGTCGGCGCGGGTGTTGGTGTGGCTTGCGCGCATGCCGCGAGCAGCCCGGATGCCAGAATGAATACGAACATCAGGCAGTAGAACAAAGTGCGATTCATCTTCTCCTCCGCAAGAGTTTTCTATCGACTGGGCTCCCAGCCGCCCAAAACATTTGCAATCGAATATTTTTGGGCTTGGGTTGCCGAAAGCACGCGGCGCATTTCGCTTTTGATCGCGCCGGGTCCCGTCGAGCCGAATTCGAAAAAGCGCGAGTCCTCCGGATAGAACCAAAGCTTTTCGCCGGTCTTGTCCTTTCCTGCCATCGCGTCCCAGCCCTTGGCGCTGATGTGCGCGTCCATCCAACAATTTTTATAGACGACGGATCCGACGGCTTGCGGATTGGCGGAGCGTGAGCCGTCTGCCCAAGTCGTCGTGGGGTGCCACGGTCTGCCCAGCGTGACCGAGTTGTCCGCCATCGCCGGAGACTCTTTTTTCAAGCGGCAATTGACGAACAAGAAACCGAACGGATGCGCCTTCTGTGCCCGCGTAACTTGCATCCACGACAGCATCCATGTTTTCTCCGCTTCTATTTCAATACGCCGAGCAAACGCAAGCCGTCGGCGAAAAGGACGAACGCGAAGACGAGCAGCAGCGCGCCCAGAATTCGCATCAGATAGATGTACGCCTTGCCGCTGAAGAATTGGCGCGACGCGCCAACCAAGATCGCGATCACGATCTTTGCGCCGACGAGGCAACTGTAAAACCCGGCGAGAAACGCCGCGGCAGCGATCGGAGTTTCCTGCCACGCTTTGACGATAGTCGGCGCGCCGACGGTAAACCAAAACAGATAAGGGTGTGGATTCAACGCGTTGACGAGCGCGCCTTTTTGCAGCGAGTTGGGCGCGGCAGTCACATTGCCGGTTGTCAGTTTGGTCGTGCGGAAACTTTCGAATGCCAGATACGCGACAAAGCATCCGCCCGCCAGCGAGATGACGCCAAGCAGGGCGTGAAAGTTTGCCAGCCACGCCAGCACAAACGCGGAAAGCAAAATGATCGGCACATCGGTGATCAGCGGCGCGAACGCGACGCGGACGCCTTCTTTGATGCCGTGTTGAAGCGTTTGCGTGATCACCAACGTCAAAAGTGGTCCGGGCGAGAAACCCGCCGATAGTCCGAAAACGATTCCAGCGGCTAAGAGGGTAATCATTAGTCGGGTATCTGCGCTTCGGCTTCCGCGCTCGCCAAAATAAACGCGCCGATGCCGTGATGATTGTCGGTGACAATCGGCTCGTGGATGTAGTACTCGTACGAACCGTCGCGATAGGGCGTACCGCCCAAGCCCGCGCTTTTGCAGATATTCTTGAGATGAACTTGACCGGTGCTATCCACCTCGATGAATTGCTTGACGATACCTTCGTACGCGCGTTGCGCGATGGCGCGATAGGTGGCGGGCAAATAGTTGTTGCGCGTGCCTTTGAACAGCGTGTAAACGAACATGCATGATCCGGACGCTTCGAGACAGTTGCCGGCGCGTGTGCCTTGATCGAGCAGTTGGTACCAGACGCCGGTCGCGGGGTCTTGCACGCGTGCGACCGCCTCGCACATGCGATTCAAGATCGCGATGAGCGCGTCGCGTTGAGAATGATCGCGCGGCATATAGTCGAGCACGTCGACGATTGCCATACCGTACCAGCCGATGGCGCGTCCCCAAAAATGCGCGGAGCAGCCGGTCAGCGGATTCGCCCAAGGCATTTGCTTGGATTCGTCCCACGCGTGGTAGAGCAAGCCGGTTTTCTCATCGCGGGTGTGTTGCTCGAGCAAAGTGATTTGAAAGGCGACTTCGTCGAATGCTTGGGGCTCGTCGAACGCGTGCGCGTACTGCGCGAGAAAAGCGTCCGCCATGTAGATTCCGTCGAGCCACATTTGGTACGGATAAATCTGCTTGTGCCAAAATCCGCCGGACTTTGTGCGCGGATGCGAGTCGAGTTGGCGGCGCAGCAGATCGAGCGCGGTTTTGTATTTCGGCGCGCCTGTTTTTGCGTAGAGCGGGAACAGCACTTTGCCGGCGTTGAGCCGATCCACGTTGTACTCTTCGAGCCGATAGCCGCGAATCGCGCCATCGGCTTGAACAAAGCGATCGATGTTGGATTGCATGTACGCGAAATACTTGGCGTCGCCGGTCGCGCGCCAGACCTGTTCAAATCCGCACAGTACGAGACCCCATTGGTAGTTCCAATCTTCTTGGAGCGCGGTAAAACGCGCGATCGTCGAGTCCGCCATCCGCACCGACCACGGCGCGGCAGCCGCCGTCGATTGCGAGTTGCTCTTCGCCAAAACAATACCTCCGAGGGTTAGGATCGATGCCCGCAAAAAATCGCGGCGCGTCGTGTTTCTTTGCAATTGTACAACCTTGCGCGGGGTTTGGCAACTTGCGGCTTGATTGGGGTGTAGTTCAGTTTGGGAGCGATTTGCTCCAATGTGAACCACACCCCTTGACTGTCGAGCGCCAAGCGTCGCGCGTCAGAATTTCCTCCAACGCGCGACGCTCGACAGAATCGGGACGACGCGCTTGGCGTCCCTACTCGCAATCACATTTTCATTTTTTCAGGATGCCCGCGTCTTGCAAGTTCTTGCGCGCGGATTCTTCCCACGCGTTCGCCTTGACATTCGCGTCGAGCGCTTTGAGGAAATCTGCCCAGGTTTGCTCGGTCAACGGCTTGGTGCCGAGCGCGAACGCCTGAAAGTTTTCGTTGTAAAAGCGTTGCAGGTCCGCGCGGTTCGACGGGTTGACGATCAGGTTGCCTGCCGTCGAATCCTGCCAGGTTTGCGTCGAGAAGAATTTGTAGAACGCCATTGGCGACATCGGTTTCTTGCTCTTGTCCGTCACAAAGTCGGGATAGCGCGCCAATACTTCGTTGGGATTGTTGTCGTAGATCAGTTGGTTACGCATTTGCGTAAAGCGCGCCATAGATTCGTGATTCCACGCTTTGGTTGGATCGGACAAGCCATCGGTAGTCACCGCGCCGTTCTTGTCGAGTTTGTAGTTGACGCCTTCGACGCCAAAGCCGAGCAGATAGTATCCTTCCGGCGATGCCATCCATTCGAGCAATTTGGCGATGGCGGGGCCTTTTCCGGCGTCGGCGGCTTTTTTGGAGACGGCGAAGAAACTACCGAGTCCGCCGTAACTATTGTAGTACGGCTTGGCGACCGCGCCCTTCATCGTGGGCAACGCGACCCACTCGCCATTCGGAAAGTTGTTGTCGAACTTGGGGTAGTTGGCGACGCACGCGAGCGCGCAGAAATCTTCCCACATGATCCCATAGCGACCTTGGGGCCAGCGAATGCGAAATTCATCGCGATTGATCGTCGCCCAGTCCGGGTCGATCACTTTGGATTCGTTCCACTTGCGGAACTCGACGAGCGCTTTGTAAAAGTTCGGATTGCGTACCGCCAGTCCGAAATTGCTCGTATTATCCCAGTCCCAGGTATCGGGCACGCCGTACGCGCCGAAGAAAAAGGCAAAGCGGTTGCCTTGTCCCCACGTGCCATCGAAGAATCCGCCGAGTCCGTAGGTGTCGTTCTTGCCGTTCCCATCCGGATCTTTTTCGGTGAATGCTTTGGCGACGGCGAACAACTCGTCCATCGTCGTGGGCATCTTGAGACCCAACTTGTCCAGCCAATCCTTGCGGATGACCACACCTTCGCGGCGCGGCAAGTTCGGCACTTCGACGAACGCCATTTGCTTGCCGTCAATCTTTGCCATCGCGAGTGAGGCAGGATTGTTGTAGTGGGTCTTGGCGCGATTCGGCATCAGTTTCAGCAAATCATCCACCGGCGCGATCAATCCTTGCTTGTTGAGATCGATCACCTTGTTGCGCGCGTTGGTGGTGCTGACGGCTTGGAAGAAATCGGGCAAGGCATTCGCGGCGGCGGCGGCGTTGATCTTGGTTTCGCCGTCTTGTCCCGTGGGAATGATGACGTACTTGAGATTGAGGTTCAGTTTTTCGCGGATGGTTTTGTAGCCGACCCAATCATCCGGCGGCGCGGGCGCTTGCGTGGACGTGGCTTGCGCCCAAAGTTCAATGTCGACGGGCTTGGCGGGCGTGTCGGTCGGTTTGGGCGCGGGCGGAGCGGTCGGCGCGACGGTTGCGGCTGGTTGGGTTGCCGCCGCGGCGGCAGGTTGCGTGGGTGCAGGTACCGCCGTCGGCGCAGGCGCGCATGCCGCGATGATCAGTGTGAGCGCGCACGCGATCAGAGCGATTTTGACGAACCGGGTTGTTTTCGTACTCATAATCTTCTTCTCCTTTGAATTCGGCAAACAGTCAACGGTGAACAGTGAACAGTATTGAGTGGGTCTCACCTCCAATCTCTAATCTCCCATCTCTATTCTTTGACACCTCCCAGGAGTGTCCCTTTGGTAAAGTAGCGTTGAATCCACGGATAAACCAATACCATCGGCAACATCGTCAGCAGCACCGCCGAAGACTTGAGCGATTCAATCGACGCGGCGCGCGAGACGTCGTAATCCACGTACTCGCTGAAATTTTGTCCGATCAAAATGTTGCGCAGCAACACCGGTAACGGTTGCAGGTTTTGATCGTTCAAATAAAGAATCGGCGTAAAGAATTCGTTCCAGTAGTGGACGGCGTAAAACAAACCGATGGTGAGGAGAATCGGCTTGGACAACGGCAGGACGATGCGCCACAACACTTGCAAATCGTTTGCGCCATCCATGCGCGCGGATTCTTTGATCTCTTCAGGAATGCCCTCAAAGAAACGCATCATCACGAGCACATTCGTCACGCCAACGGCAGGCGGCACGATGATGGCGAGAATGTTGTTCGTCCAGCCCAGGGTTTTCGCGACGAGCAGATAGACCGGGATCAAGCCGACGTGAAACAAAAACGTAAAGAGGATCAGCGCGATGATGAGACGCCGCCCCGGCAGAGTTCGCGCAGAAAGCGCGTATGCCAACGGCACTGTGAGAAACAGACTGAGCGCCGTGCCGCACAACGTGATGATGACGCTGTTCAAGGTCGCGCGCGGAAAAGTCGGATGCGTCAGCATTTGTTCATACGCGGCGAACGACCACTCCCAGGGCCACTGGAACATCGGCGTGCCGCCGCGCATATACACGTCCAACGGCGTCAGCGAAGTCATAATGACGCGCCACAACGGAATCACAATGATCAACAGAACGATCAAGAGCAATCCGTTGACGAATAATTGAAATCCCCACTCGTCGCGATTTGTTGATCGGAACATATTTCCTCCGCTAGAACAAACTCTGTTGCGCCACGCGCTTGGCGACACTGTTCGCCACCAAAATCAGAATCAAGCCGATGACGCCTTTGAACAGACCGACTGCCGTCGCCAGACTGAATTGAAAATCGAGGACGCCGCTGCGATAGACCCACGTGTCAATGATGTCGCCGACGCTGTAGACCGGCACCGAGTACAGCACCCAAATCTGCTGGAAACTCACGTCGAGAATATTGCCCAGCCGCAAGAGCGTGATCAGCACGATCACCGGAACGATGCCGGGCAGCGAGATGTGCCAAATTCGTCGCCAGCGCGACGCGCCATCTACCTCCGCGGCTTCGTACAGATCTGGGCTAATCCCTAACAACGCGGCGAGGTAAAGGATCGTGCTCCAGCCGGTCTCTTTCCAGATATCGGATAGAACGACTACTTGGCGAAACCACGCCGTCGAAGTCAGAAACGCAATCGGTTGACCGCCCGCCGCTTTGATCATTTCGTTGATCATCCCACTGCTCGGCGAAAGCAAGCCCAGCAACAACCCAAGCATAATTACCCATGACAAGAAATGCGGAAGGTACGTCACGGTTTGCACGAGTGAGCGGAAGAACAAAAAGCGCGATTCGTGGATCGCCAGCGCGAGAATGATCGCAATCGGCATTCCCAGGATCAGACGCGCCAAACTAAAGATCACGGTATTGACGATGAGTTCGCTAAAATAGAACGAATTGAAGAATGCTTCAAAATGTTGCAAGCCAACCCACGGACTGCCTTCTACGCCTTTGAGCGCGAAGAAATCCTTAAAGGCAATTTGCGCGTTCCAGATGGGGATGTACCGAAAGATCAGATAGTAGGTAAGCGGAGCGATCAGAAGGAGATAGTACCAACGGTGTTTCCACATTGCGCGCGCCAAGCGTTGGACGCGCATTGCGAGCGGGACGTCTGGTTTCGCCCGCGCGCGGCGCACGCGCGCGACAGCCGGAGTACCTGCATATTGACTCATAGATTCCTCACTCTCTGTTGACAAGCATTTGCGGCGATGCTAGAATCGGCACACTGATTATACGGATTTGGCATCGTTGCGCTTGCCAAAAATTTGCCATGAATTTGCCAATGGAATTTGATACATTTCACAAACAAGTTAAAGACGCGCTGGAACACCTCCACGACGCCGCGTACCTCCAAGTCCATCCGTTGCTTTCACAGACTGCGAGCCAAGTCGCCGACAGCCAACAAACGCGCGCCCAACGACTGCGCGCTTGGCTTAAGAATGCTATCGAGCAACTGCGTCCCGCGCAAGATTTACCGTCGAGTTCGCCGGAATGGCGCAGTTATCTCGCGTTGCGGTACCGCTATCTCCAGCGCATGAACCCGGCGAACATCGAAAGCGAATTGGGGATCAGCCAGCGCCAACTCTATCGCGAATTAAACAAGGGCTTGGACGCGCTCGCCACGTTGCTCTGGGAACAACGCGGACAAACCGAACCGCCACCAGTGCGCGCGCTCGATGCCCAAGACCTCGAAAGCGAATTGAGCCAGTGGAACTTGACGCGACAGAATTGCGACGCGCGCGCGCTCGTCGAAGAAACGCTCTTGACGCTTCGTCCGATGATGCAACCGCGCGGCGTTGCCATCGATCTTCAAATGCCCGCCGATTTGCCGCCGGTGTTTGTCGACGCGACGCTCACGCGTCAGGCGTTGTTAAACGTGTTGCGCTATGTGGCGAACCAGGCGCGCGAGGACGTCGTTGTGCGCGCGGGGGCGCAAGACAAACACACCGGCATCGTGATTGTGGCGGACGATGTGGAGGTTGACCGCGCTGCGGAAGATTGGCGCAACGCCGAATTGCTCTTCAGCGCGCAAGGGGGCATTCTCGATCAGAACGCGGCGGGACAAATCACGATCCTTTTGCCGCGCCCGACGCAGCCGCGCGTCCTCGTGATTGACGACAATCCCGCGATCCAGCAACTCTTTGAGCGATACCTCGCGCCGCAGCAGTACCAAGTCCTGCACGCGCAATCCGGCGCGGACGCGCTGCGTCTCGCGGCAGAAGCGCGTCCCGACGTGATCACGCTTGACGTGATGATGCCAAATATGGACGGCTGGCAAGTCCTCCGCGCGCTCGCGCAAGACCCGGCGACCGCAAAAATTCCCGTCGTCGTGTGTTCGGTGCTGCGCGAGCCGGAGACCGCGCTGTCACTCGGCGCGCGCGCGTATCTCAAAAAGCCGGTGGATCGGCTGACGTTAGTCGAGACGCTGGCGCGGGTGTTGGGCTGAGTTCCATTCGCACCGGCAGCGCGCCAATCATCGCTTGCGCAATGTTCAGCGTTTCCGAGAGCGAACCGCTTTCCGTGCGGACGAGTTGGATGAATAGCCCGCGCGCGGTTTGCGTCGATTCGGGATAAAGCGCGCTGATGACGATCACTGGAATTCGCGCCAACGCGGCATCTTCTTTCATCGCGCGCAAAACCGCCAGCCCATCCACTTGGGGCATCAGCAAATCGAGCAAGACCAAATCCACAGATTGAGTCCGCAATCGCTCCAGCGCGTCTTTTCCCCCGAACGCTTTGATCGGATGGTACGCGTCGTCTGCGGATTGCAACATCCGGCAGAACAAATCCACGAGTTGCGGATCATCGTCCACCACCAACACGTTGCGGATCGGTTGCTTGAGCGCGGCAATCGCGTTGAGCAGTTCCTCGCGCGGGACCGGCTTGAGCAGAAAATTTGCGATCCCCAATGTCTGCGCGCTGACAAAACTCCCCGGCAGCGACATCGCGATGATCGGCAAATCGCGCGGCGCGTCCGTCTGCCAATCCGCCGGATCGGACGAATCGACCAGCAGCGCGCTCGGTTGGTACTGCTTGACGAGCGCGGTGAGTTCCGCGCGTTGTTTCACTTCGATGACATCGTAGTCGCTCAAATGCCGACGCAATAGCCGCAGCAAAAGCGGATCGGGTTCGACGGCAAGGAGCGCTTTGCGGTACCGCGCGCCCGGCTCCGGATAACTGCCGACGCGTTCGATGTGCATAATTTGCGATGTGAGCGGCAGCGTGAAATAAAAAGTCGAGCCAACGCCGATGTGACTCTCCAGCCACATTTGTCCGCCATGTAATTCGACGAGGCGTTTGCTGAGCGGCACACCCAAACCGGTGCCATCGTGTTGGCGCGTCGTCGAACCATCGACTTGCGCGAAATCTTCAAACACTTTTGCCACATCTTCCGGCGCGATGCCGATTCCGGTATCGGTGATGGCGATGCGGATCGCGTCGTTCATCCGACGCGCCGTGATCGTCACGCCGCCGATGTGCGTGAACCGACTTGCATTCGTCAGTAAATTGATCAGCACTTGGCGAATTCGCACCGCGTCGATGCGGACGCCGGGCAGGTTCGTTTCGACATCGACATGCAGATCCAAATTCTTGGCGCGATACAAATTGCCGACCAAGTTCACCGCGTCGTCAATCACAACGCGAATGTCGGTCTCCGCGACGGTCAAGCCGAGTTTGCGCGCGTCGAGCGCGGACAAATCGAGCACGTCGTCAATCAACGCCGACAAATGGCGGCTGCTCTGGTGAATCTGTTCGATGTCGGCGACCAACTCCGGCGACCAAGTGACGCCCGCGTACGTCTCCGGCGCGTTCGCCATCGTTTCGCTAAAGCCGATGATGATGTTGATCGGCGTGCGAAGTTCGTGGCTGACGTTCGCGGCGAACTCGGCTTTGGCGCGCCGCGCGGCTTCGGCGACGCTTTGCGCTTCGATCAACGCGTAATTCATTTTTTCGATGCGGACGTACGCGTCTTCGAGCATCTTGAGCGTGCTGGCGAGCGACATGCGTTCCTCGCGGAGTTGGGTCAGCAGGTTATTCGCGCGTGTGTAACTATTCCGCATCCAATCGAGCGCGAGACGCATTTGCCGCGCGCCGATCCACGTTGCGCCCGCAGTCAACCAGATCAAAACGACCGGTGCGGTGGTGTGCGCTTCAACCCAATCTACGCCCTGCGCCAACGCGACGGCGAGCAGCGCCAGCGATGCCAGCGCGGCGACGAAAAAGACATAGACGCTCGAAACAAGCGCGCCGGACGCGACGACAATCACCGGAAAAAAATATTGCGCCGCGCTATCGGGGAACAAGATTTTCTCGTACGCCGCGGCGATCAACAATGATCCGATCAGCCAAATCAGCGCGAGACGTAGATTTTTTTCGCGCAGCCAAATGCTTGCGAGCGCGCCCCCCGCGAGGATAAACGGGACGATGATATTTTCCGGGTGACTGTACTCGGCGATCAACATTCCCCACGCGACGACAAAGACGATCATGCCGATTTCCCAAAGTGTATCGCGCTGGAGTTCGCCGAGGTCGCCCGATTCGCCCGGTTGGGTCATGCGTTGCCAAATATTTCTTGCCATCATAATGCTCACCTCATTTGCGCGCTTACACTTTATCCAAAATCACGCGAGATAGCAAATAGCAGATAGCGTATGGCGTACGGCAATTGACGACTTGTCATTTGCTACATGCCATTCGCTATACGCGATTTGCTATTTGCCATACGCCGATTTTGTGGTAGAATATTTTCAAAGACAATTATGCGCATCCTCATCGTTTCCGATATTCACGCCAACCTCGTCGCTTTCGAAACTGTCTTACGCAACGCCGGTGATTTCGACCGCATTTGGTGTTTGGGCGATATTGTCGGCTACGGTCCCGAACCGAACACGTGCGTCGAGAAACTGCGCGCGTTCGATCCGATCTGTGTGGCCGGCAACCACGATTGGGCAGTTCTCGACAAACTCGATCTGGAAGAATTCAACCCCGACGCGCGCCGCGCCGCGATCTGGACGCGCGATCAACTCGACGTGCAAAATCTCGATTGGCTGCATTCGCTGCCCGAACAACTCCCCACTCAAGCCGAAAGATTCACGCTCACGCATGGCAGTCCGCGCTATCCGATCTGGGAATACGTTCTGACGCCGGCGGTCGCGCGCATCAATTTCGATTTCTTCGATACACACGTTTGCTTGATTGGACACACGCACGTCCCCGTTCTCTATCGGTACCATCCCGACGATCATTCTGCGACGGCGGAAACACTGCCCGAAGATATTCCGGTCACGCTCGAATCTGACCGTATGATGATCAACCCCGGCAGTGTCGGACAGCCGCGCGACGGCGACGCGCGCGCCGCGTTCGCGATCCTCGATTTGGACGAAATGATGCTCACGCATCACCGCGTCGAGTACAATATCGTCGCGACGCAGTTGAAGATGGCGGAAGCCAAACTGCCGGCGCGTCTGATCACGCGCTTGAGTTACGGCTGGTAGATTTTGCTTTTGTCGCCAAGTATGTTATAATCCCGGTCAAGATGAACACTCGAAATGTTCTGGCTTGGCAAAAGTTGCACCATCACGCGCATCGTCATCACGCTGCGCCATTTTGCCGCGCCAGGGGCTAGTCGCGGTCTGTTCGATCTATGATTCTGGCGTGGCGTTGTCCACGCCGTTTTTATTTTTGTGGAGGTGTTTGTCGCGCGATGAAAATCTATCAGGTAGACGCATTCACCGATCAACCATTCAAGGGCAATCCGGCGGCGGTTTGTGTGCTCGATCAAGATCGCCCGGACGCTTGGATGATGGCGCTGGCACAAGAAATGAATCTCTCCGAGACCGCGTTCGTGCGCCGACGCGAAACCGGATTCGATCTGCGCTGGTTCACGCCCAAGAAGGAAGTCAGTCTGTGCGGTCACGCGACGCTGGCGACGGCGCACATTTTGTGGCAAGACCAATATCTCGCGCCGACGGAACAAGCCCGCTTCAACACGCAAAGCGGACTGCTGACCGCGAAAAAAGATGGCACGTGGATCGAATTGGATTTTCCTGCGCGCTTTGTCGTCGCCGCAGAGGAAAACCTGGGTTTGAACCAAGCCCTGGGACTTGTCGCCAAAAGCACCAACAAATCTGCCACGACGCAAGGAAATCTATATCTACTCGAAGTTGAATCCGAAGAAATTGTCAAAGCCGTGTCGCCCGATTTTGGCGCAGTGGCAGCCACTGGCGCGCGCGGAGTTATCGTCACCAGCCGGGCGCATGCTCCAGAGTACGATTTCGTTTCCCGATATTTTGCCCCGGCGGTCGGGATAAACGAAGACCCGGTGACGGGTTCCGCGCATTGTTATCTTGCAACGTATTGGGGGAACAAATTGAACAAGCAAGCGCTGGTCGGTTTTCAGGCATCGGCGCGAATAGGCATCATCAATTGTTGTTGGCAAGGCGAGCGCGTGCTCTTGCGCGGGCAAGCCATCACGATCTTCAAAGGCGAGTTGGTGGTTTAGGCGAGGAGAAGATTCCATGTCACCGAAAATTCAACCGCGCGTGCCGCGCGGAATGCGCGACATTCTGCCGCAAAAAATGCTCCAACGCCAGTACGTCATCGGACAAGTCGAAAAAGTGTTTCAGCGTTTCGGCTTTGAGCCGCTGCAAACGCCGGTGCTCGAACTGCGCGAGATGTTGATGGGCAAGTACGGCGAAGACGCCGAAAAATTGATCTACGACGCGAAACATCGCGAAGGCAAAGAGGATTTGTCGCTGCGCTACGATTTGACAGTGCCGCTGACGCGCGTCGTCGCGATGTATCCCGAACTCGTCAAGCCGTTCAAGCGGTACCAGATCGCGCCGGTCTGGCGCGCCGAGCGTCCGCAAAAAGGGCGCTATCGCGAATTCTATCAATGCGACGCAGACATCGTCGGCAGCAAATCCATGCTCGCGGACGCGGAAATCGTGACGATGATCTACACGGTCTTGGAAGCGCTCGGTTTCAAATCGTTCGTCACCAAAATCAACAATCGCAAAATCTTGACCGGCATCGGGCAGTACGCCGGAGCGCCGAACGAAATGCTCGGCGGTTTGTATCGCTCGATTGACAAGTTGGAAAAGATCGGCGTGGACGGCGTGCGCGAAGAAATGGCAAAGGCGCAGATTCCCACGAAGGTGATCGACCGAATCATGGAACTGGTCGCGTTGCCGCCGAACGCGTTCGGGGAACTCCGGGAACTGATGGGAAATGTTCCCGCGGCGATGGATGGGCTGGACGAACTCGAACAACTCGCGACGTTCCTCGGCGATTCGGGTGTGCCGCGCGCGAACTATCAATTCGATTTTTCGATGGTGCGCGGTCTCGCGTACTACACGGGTCCGATTTACGAGACCGTCGTCACCGAACCGAAAATCGGCTCGCTGACCGGCGGCGGGCGGTACGACGAACTGATCGGCTTGTTCATGAATCAATCCATTCCGACGACCGGCACGTCGTTCGGCATCGAGCGCATCATCGACGTGATGGACGAACTCGCGATGTATCCGGCGAGCATCGGCAAGACGGTCACGCAGGTTTTCGTTACCGTCTTCAATCGCGATTTGATCGGCGTGTCGATGCGCGTCGCGAACGCGCTGCGCGCGGCAGGCATCAACGCCGAACTCGCGCTCGACGCGGATGGACTGGGCAAGCAGTTGAAATACGCGGCGGCAAAGGCGATTCCGTTCGCGCTCATCATCGGTCCCGACGAAAACGCCGCGCAACAAGCGACGCTGCGCGATTTGGCGAGCGGCGAGCAGACGTTGATCGCGCAGAGTGAGTTGGCTAATGCGTGGAAACGTGGTACGTGATACGTGATGCGTGAGCGGAGTTTTTTGAATTACGAATTTCGAATTGCGAATTTTGAATTTGCGTAACCGCGCCATTCGTGCTAAAATAGCGTTTGTAAGATGGTGGCCATAGCTCAATGGCAGAGCGTCTGACTGTGGATCAGAAGGCTGCGGGTTCGACACCCGTTGGCCACCCTTTTCCAAAGGATGAAGGCAGAAGGATGAAGGATGATCTTGATTATTTCATCCTTCCGCCTTCTGACTTCTGCCTTCGGTTTGCGCCTGTAGCTCAACGGATAGAGCATCAGTCTTCGGAACTGAGTGTTGGGGGTTCGAGTCCCTCCAGGCGCGCTATGGCACTCACGCTGAATCGCAAGCGCGCGTCCCGCGTTGCGAACATGACGACGAAAGAATTACAAACCCTGATCGAACGAACGGTGGATCGCCGTCTGGCTCACTGGGTGGGTAATTCTCGCATCGCGCGCCGCCGTCAAGAAATCGCGGCGAACGCGGCAAAGACGCGGGCCGAGTATCGCGCAGGTAAAACCAAGCGCGGGACTAGCTTCGATTGGCTCGCCGAGGCGCGTCGCGTTCGCGCGCTCCCCTCAGATGTCTGATTCCACACCGATTTTGCGCGCTCTGCGCGAAGGTTTACGGTCTTCATCAGACGACGAAGACACGCCCCTCTAAATCCGCACGTCTAATCCTGATTTCCAGGAGGATTCATGGAACTCTTGATTGTTGTGGTCGTTGCTGGCATGTTGATTGCGGTGTTATTCCTCGCGTGTGTTCTCCTGCTTTGGCTAGTGTTCACTTATCGTTCTCGCTCTCTTCAGGCGCGGAACGCATATGAAGAGCTATACCGCGCACGGTCACAAACTGCGTTTTTGTGTGACACCCGGATTCGACGCTTTAGCGGTTTTTTTACTTGGGGGAAACCGCGTAAACGCTTGACTCCAAAAGCGCAATGAGTACCCGTGAGCAGTATATACGACTCGTTCAAGGACATTATTGATCGAGACGCGGAGATTGCGAAGAGGAACCAAGAAGTCATTGAATTGCAGGCGAGACAGAGTAGTTTGCAATCCGCTTGCGATCAATCCAAGCAAACGTTGGAAAGCCTCCAACGCGATGTTGCTCTCGCTGAAGAAAACCTTGAGCTACAATCCTTTGGTCTATACAAACCCCACTTTGATTTCGCGACTTCCGAATCTTTCAAAGTACGCCTGCAACGCGCTTGTGATGATCAGAAACGTATGGTCGCTGACGGGCGCGCCGTAATTTCTGAGAGACCATGGACGGTAAATGGTAGCGAACGCGAAGGCGAGCGGATGACGAAGCAATATGCGAAGCTCATGTTGCGCGCTTTTAATGGGGAATGCGACGCAACTGTTCTTAAAGTTCGTTGGAACAATGTCGTTGCAATGGAGGAGCGGATACGCAGAGCCTTTGAAGCCATCAACAAGTTAGGCACGACCTACTTTATCCGTATAACAAACGAATACCTCAATTTGAAATTAGACGAACTACGACTGACGCACGAATATCAAGAGAAGTTATATCAAGAGAAGGAAGAGCAACGACGCATTCAAGAACAGATGCGGGAAGAAGAAAAGACACGGCAGGAAATTGAACGCGCTCAGCAGGAAGCAGAGGATGAAGAGCGACGTTACGCGAATGCATTGGAGCGAGCTCGCGCCGAACTGGAGAAAGCCAAAGGTGCGGAGGTCGGAAAGTTAAACGAAAAAATCACCCAATTGGAAGAACAGCTGAGATCTGCCCAGGAGATGAAGCAACGGGCAATCTCAAGAGCGCAATTGACCAAATCGGGACATGTCTACGTAATTTCTAACATCGGCTCCTTTGGCGAAAATGTCTTCAAGATTGGAATGACGCGCAGACTAGAGCCGATTGATCGGGTTCGAGAATTGGGCGACGCTTCAGTTCCATTTCCATTTGATGTTCATGCGATGATTTATTCCGAAGACGCTCCTGCACTCGAAAGTGATTTGCAAAGTCACTTCAGGCAGTACCAAGTGAACTTGGTCAACGACCGTAAAGAGTTCTTCAATATCAATCTTGCGGAAATTGAAGAATATGCGCGCAAGCATAGACTCAAGGTTACGATCACCCAGCTTGCCGAAGCTAAGGAGTACCGAGAATCAATGGCATTGAAGATACAAAATAAAACCAATGTTATGCCGCAACCGGCCTCGTCGTTTCAAAGTGCCATCCAATCGGTAAATTGAGAGGTGTTCCTTTGGACGCCAATTCACATGGATTTCAGATCGAAACCGAACAAGAGGATGACAGTCGCTGGATCGCCGAAGTGATCGGAATGCCTGGAGTATTGGCGTATGGCAAGGCCGTTGAAGATGCCGTTGCGCGTGTTCAATCGCTTGCCTTACGCGTGATTGCCGATCGCAAAGAACGAGGTGAAAAGTAACTTGCGATTTCTAATCCGCTCTCCTTTCGAGAGCGGATTTTTTATTGCGCGCGATACCACTAAACTTGCCCCAGAATCAAAATCGCATAAACTAAACCCGGCATCACAACTTCAACCGAGGATACCATGTCAACACCACGCGACTATTCCAAATTGACGAACGAACTTGCCGCCGAGTACGCGCGGCATTCCCCAAAGTCCGCCGCGCTGAACGAACGCGCGCTGCAAACGATGATCGACGGCGGCAGCCACTCACTCCGCTTGATCAAACCATTCCCGCCGCGCCTGGTCAGCGCGCGCGGCGCGTACGTGCAAGACGCCGACGGACACACGATTCTTGATTTCTGGCAGGGGCATTACGCGAACGTGCTGGGACACAATCCCGATGTGATCACCTCCGCACTTGCGCGCGCGTTTGAATCCGGCTTTGGCTTGCAGACCGGCTTTACCGACGAACTGCAAGTCCAAGTCGCCGAAATTCTCTGCAAGCAAACCGGCGCGGAACGTGTGCGCTTTACGACGAGCGGCGCGCTCGCGACGATGAACGCGATCATGCTCGCGCGCGCGTTCACCGGACGCGAACTCGTGATGAAAGTCGGCGGTGGGTGGCACGGCGCGCAACCCTGGGGCTTGATCGGCGTGAGTTTTATGAGCGGCGCGGAGCCGTGGCGCGCCGAAAGCGCGGGCTTGCCCGACGCGCTCGCGCGTGAGGTCGTCGTCACGCGCTACAACCATCCCGAAATGCTGCGCGAACATTTCAAGCAGCACGGCAATCGCCTCGCGTGCTTCATCGTCGAGCCGTTCATGGGCGCGGGCGGGTTTATGCCAGCGACCGGCGACTATCTGCAAACCGCGCGCGAGTTGTGCAATCAGTACGGCGTCGTCCTGATTCTCGACGAAGTGATCAGCGGCTTTCGTTTCCGCGCCGGTAATCTCGGCGCGCTGTACGGCGTCCAGCCGGACTTGACGACACTCGCCAAAGTGATCGGCGGCGGAATGCCGGTCGCGGCGGTCGCGGGACGCGCGGACATTATGAAATTGTGCGGACGCGACGGCGGCAACAAGGTGCGTTTTCCCGGCGGCACGTATTCGGGACATCCGGCGTCTCTGCTCGCGGCAAAAACTCTGCTGACGTACTTGGTTGAGCACGAGAGCGAAGTGTACCCGCGTCTCGCGCAACTCGGCGCGCAAACGCGCCAGGCGATTGAAGACGCGTTCGCGGCGGAAGGAATTTTCGCGCGCTGCACCGGGCATCCCAACGATGCCGTGCGTGGCAGTTCGCTCGCGGTGCCGCAATTCCCGTACGACGAAAAACAAGCGCTGCTCGATCCTGACGACGTGAATGATCCCGCGAAATGCGACGTCGAACTGCGCGATCATCTTTTCCAACTCGCGCTCTTGCTCGAAGATGTCCACGTCGTTCACGGCGGCGGCGCGCTCAGCACCATGCACACGGAACAAGACATCGCGCGATTAGGCGAGGCGTGTCGGCGCGTCGCGCGGCGCGTCAAGAAATCCATGTAGGACAATTTTCCAAATTGTCCTACCCTGCGATAATTTTTCAAAGGAGAAAACAAAATGGCAAAAGAAATCAGAGTGATTCAGTACGGTTTGGGTCCCATCGGTTGCATGATGGCGCGCCACGTTCTGGAACGACCGGGGCTGAAATTGGTCGGCGGCGTGGACGTTGACCCGAACAAAGTCGGCAAGGATTTGGGGCAAGTTGTCGGCGCGGAACGCGATCTGGGAATCAAGGTCGCCGCGAAGATCGCCGATCTCAAGAAAGTGAAATTCGACGTGGTTTTGCACACGACGAACTCGTACTTTGATCTGTTCAAACCGCAAATTGTTGAAATTCTCAAAGCCGGGTACGATGTCGTTTCCACGTCCGAAGAAATGTCGTTTCCCTGGCTCGCGCACGCCAAAGATGCGAAGGCGATTGATGCTGCCGCGAAACGCGCGGGTAAGACAGTGTTGGCGACCGGCGTCAACCCCGGTTTCTTGATGGACTCGCTGCCGCTCAACCTCACCGCGATTTGTCAGCGCGTTGATCGGATCGACGTGACGCGTTTGATGAACGCGTCGCAACGGCGCGGACCGTTCCAAAAGAAAATCGGCAGCGGGATGACGGTGGAAGCGTTCAACAAAGAAATGGCGAAAGGTCGCATGGGGCACGTCGGCTTGACCGAATCGGTTGGCATGGTGTTCGACACGCTCGGCAAGAAACTCGTCAAGTTCGAAACGACGGTCGAGCCGGTCGTCGCGGACAAACCCGTCAAGACCGACTATTTCGACGTGCAACCTGGATTTGTGCGCGGACTCAAGCAAGTCGCGCGCGCCAACTCGCCCGAAGGCGAATTTATGACGCTGACCTTCATCGCCGCGCTCGACGAACCCGATCAGCACGACTTGGTCAAGATCACCGGCAAGCCGAACTTGGAAGTGCGGCTCACCGGCACCAACGGCGACATCGCGACGATTGCGATTGCGGTCAACGCGGTCAAGCGCGTGTTCAAAGGCAAGCCGGGCTTGATGACGATGCGCGATCTGCCGATTGTGACGATTTGGTAAGAAAAGACTTTTGAAGTGGCAATTGGAGCGGTGATTCACCCACCACATTGTGTACAGGGGGGAAGATGTCAAGAATGATTTTTCACGCTTGCATATTCCCCCCGCGTCGTGTACAATAGCGACGCGATGACGGAGATCTTTTACGACGTCGAGACGAAAGAACTGATCGACACGAACGCGCCCGACCAAGACGCGGCGATTCGCGCGCTGACGATGTCGGTCGGCGTGACGTTTTGCGATTGCCACGACGCGCGCACTTTTCGCGCGACCGCGCCGCTCATTCAACATTTGCTCATCCACGATCGCATCATCGGTTTCAACATCATTCATTTCGACAACACCGTGCTCGCGTGGTCGCCCGAGCGCCCGCTGCGCGATCCGCGCGATCCCGATTCGCTGCGCGTCCCCGATTCGCCGCAAGACTTGAAAAAACTACTCGATCAGAAAAGTTTCGACTTGCTCGCGGATCTCGAAGCGCGCCTGGGACATCGCGTCGGACTTGCCGCGCTCGCGGAAGGATCGCTCGGCAGACAAAAACTCGCGACGGGTCCCCAAGCCGTCGTGTGGAATCGGCTCGCCGTCACTTTGCGCGACAAGTGGCCCCTCGCGCTCACGAACGTTAGCGATCCCGAAGGCGCGGAGCGCGTCAACGAACTCGGCGAGTGGTTTCAAGAACGACTCGAAAAATATTGCCTGCAAGATGTTTTGCTCACCAAAAAGATTCTCGAGTACGGCATCGCGAACAAGCGCGTCGCGTACATTGATTTTGAAGGCGAGCGGCGCGTGGTGAAGGTCCAATGGAAGTGATTGGTCAATCGGTCAACCAGTCACCGATTGCCTGATCGCCCAATTGCCTGATCGCCTGATCGCCCGATTGAACATCTGGAGTCAACAATGACATTTGCCGAAAAACCACTCCAAACTCTCCTCGACGAACTCGCGTCCGCCGAGCCCGCGCCGGGCGGCGGGACCGTCGCGGCGTTGAGCGGCGCGCTCGGCGCGGCGCTCGTCGCGATGGTGTGCCGCTTGACGATTGGCAAGAAAGGGTACGAGGCGGTCAGCGCGGAAATGGAAACGATCCTGCCGCGCGCCGACGCGCTGCGCCGCGAACTCGCCGACTCGATGCAAGCCGACACCGATGCGTACACGCGCGTGATGGCGGCGTATGGGTTACCCAAGACGAGCGATGCCGAAAAAGCCGCGCGCGCCCGCGCGATTCAAGCCGCGCTCCAACATGCGTCTGACGTGCCGCTGCGTGTCGCGGACGCGTGCGCGCAAGTACTCGACCTCGCGCGCGTCGTCGCGGCAAAAGGGAACAAGAACGCGGCGAGCGATGGCGGCGTCGGCGCGCTGATGGCGGAGGCGGGCTTGCGCGGCGCGGCGTTCAACGTCATGATCAATTTGAGCAGCATCAAGGACGAAGCATTTGTCCAAGATCGCCGCGCGCGCGTCGCGCGATTACTCGCTGACGTCGAAAGGGATAAGAAGGGATAAGAGGGGATAAGAAGGCAGAAGAAGGCGGGGAAGGCGGAAAAGGCGCGCGCCCTCCCAGCCCTCTTCGCCCTCTACGTCCTCTTATGCCCCCTCATCTCTTCTAAGAAGTTATGACCTCCGATCTTGAAATTGCGCAAGCAACCGAAATGAAACCGATCGCGGACATCGCGCAAGCGATGGGCTTGTCCGACGACGACGTTGATTTGTATCGCAAATACAAAGCCAAAATTTCGGCGAACGTGCTCAACAAATTCGCGGACAAACCGAACGGCAAGTACGTCGTCGTCACTTCGATCACGCCCACGCCGCACGGCGAAGGCAAAACGACGACGACCGTTGGTTTGGCGATGGCGTTGAATCGCTTGGGTCAGCGCGCGGCAGTGTGTATGCGCCAGCCGTCGCTCGGACCCGTCTTCGGCATCAAAGGCGGCGCGACCGGCGGCGGACATTCCCAGGTTCTGCCGATGGAGGACATCAATCTCCATCTCACGGGCGATACGCACGCGGTCACGCTCGCGCATAATTTGCTCTCCGCCTTCGTTGACAATTCACTCTTTCATGATAACTCGCTCAAGATCGATCCGTACACGATTGCGTTGCCGCGCGTCGTCGACATCAACGACCGCGCGCTGCGAAAAATTACGATTGGGCTCGGCGGGCGCGATTACGGCATCCCGCGTGAAAGTTCGTTCGACATCGCGACGACGAGCGAAGTGATGGCGATTCTCGCGCTCACGACTTCGCTGCGCGATCTGCGCGCGCGCCTCGGTCGCATCGTCATCGGCTTGACGCGCGAACGCAAGCCCGTGACCGCCGACGATTTGCAGTGCGCGGGCGCGATGACGGTGCTGCTGAAAGAAACGCTCAAGCCGAATCTCTTGCAGACGATTGAACACACGCCCGCGTTCATTCACACCGGCGCGTTCGCCAGCGTCTCGCTCGGCAATCATTCGATCCTCGCCGATCAAATCGCGCTCAAACTGAACGATTACGTCGTCGCGGAATCGGGTTTTGGTTCCGATCTGGGGATGGAAAAATTTTGCGACATTAAATGCCGTTACTCCGGTTTGCCGCCCGACGCGGTTGTGATCGTCGCGACGGTGCGCGCGCTGAAAATTCATGGCGGCGTCGGGCGCGCCGTGGCAGGCAAATCCTTGCCCATCGAACTGACGCACGAGAATCTCGCGGCAGTCGAAAAGGGCTGCGCGAACTTGATCAAGCACATCGAGAACGCGCAATTGTTCGGCTTGCCCGTCGTCGTCGCGGTGAATCGGTTTGAGACAGATACCGACCGCGAGATCGCGATCGTCGAACGCGTCGCGCGCGAGAACGGCGCGGAGGGCGCGTTCGTTTCCGACGCGTACGCGCGCGGCGGCGCGGGCGCGATTTCGCTCGCGACGGCTGTGACGCGCGCGTGCGGCAAACCCTCGCGGTTCAAATTTCTGTATGCGACCGAATTGCCGATCAAAGATAAAATTGAACGCATCGCCGAAAAAATTTATGGCGCGGACGGCGTGGAATATTTCCCCGAAGCGGAACAGAAAATCAAACTGTACACCGAACTCGGTTTCGACAAATTGCCGATTTGCATGGCGAAGACACATTTGTCGCTCTCGCATGACGAAACGTTGAAGGGTCGACCGCGCAAATTCAAGATCCCGATTCGCGACTTGCGCGCGTTCGTCGGCGCAGGATTCCTCACCGCGCTCTGCGGTGATTTGCGGACGATGCCCGCGTTGCCGCGCGTGCCAGCAGGAACGCGGATTGATGTCGATGAGGGTGGGCGCATTGTTGGTCTTGTGTAGGCAATCAGTCAATCGGGCAATCGGTAACTCGTTGACCGATCCCGGATTGACCGATCGCCTGATCGCCTGATGGACGAGGTGACGAATGAACAGCGAAAGCACACGCAAACTGATCGAGGACTTGGGCAGCGGTGACGCGCTCGCGCGCTATCGCGCGGTCGACGCGCTGAGCGCGCGGCGCGCAGAGAATTTTGACGATGTGCTTGACCTGCTCGCGCACGGCAATCCGCACCAGCGCGCGGGCGCGGCGGAAATTCTGGGGCGCTGGCGCGATCTGCGCGCGTTCGATCGTTTGGTGGCGGGAACCAAAGACGCGGATGTTTCGGTCCGCGCGCGCTGCGTCGAAGCGTTGGGGTCGCTCGACGCGCGGCGCGCGCAAAGTCCGCTGCTGCATGCCGCGCAGGACGCGCATCCCGAAGTCCGCGCGTGGGCGGTGGATGTGCTCGCGCGCTTGAAGGGCGCGTCGGCGCGCAAGATTCTGCGCGCCGCGCTGGATGATCGCGATCCCAATGTGCGCTGGCACGCCGTCGAAGCGATTGCGCGCGGCGAAGGCAAACGCGCGGCGGCGCGGCTCGTTCCGCTGTTGAACGATTTTGACGCGGGCGTGCGCGCGCTTGTCGCCGAAATCTTGGGACGCTTGAAATTTCGCGCCGCGCAAGACGCGCTGATCGCTTTGCTGCGCGATCCCGATTATCAAGTGCGTTGGCGCGCGGCAGATGCGCTCGTCGCGCTCGGCGATGGACGCGTCGCGGCGCACTTGATCCCGCAATTGCAAGACGCCGATGTCGGCGTGCGGTGGCGCGCGGCGTACACGCTGGGTCGGCTAAAGGCGAAGCAAGCCGCGCAGTCACTCGTCGCCGCGTTGGATGACAAAGACGCGCACGTGCGCGGACGCGCGGCGGAGGCGCTTGGCTTGATCGGTAGTCGCGGCGCGTTGCGCGCATTGCGTGGACTTGCTGACGATAACACGCTGGCGGGCAGTCTCGGCGCGGTCGGCGAAATCGCGCAAGCGGCAATCGAAGAAATCGAAAAGAAAAATAAATCGCGTAGCAGGAAAAAGTAATCAGTGACGCGTGCCGTCCCTTGTCACTTGTCCCCTGTCACATTCATGAGGCAGCCGAATGAATTCACAAATCATCGTCACGCCCCCAGGACCCAAAGCGCGCGCGTTGCTCGAGCGCGACGCCAAAGTACTTTCGCCGTCGTACGCGCGCGATTATCCGTTCGTGATGGATCACGGCAAAGGCGCGCAAGTCTGGGACGTCGACGGCAATCGGTACATTGATTTCGCGGCGGGCATCGCCGTCAATTCGACGGGACACGCGCACCCAGAAATCGTGCAAGCGATTCAATCGCAGGTCGAAAAATATATTCACATTTCGTCCGACTATTATCACGAGTTGATGGTGCGCGTTGCGGAACGCATCGACGAAATCGCGCCGATGAAAGAAGACGTGACGGTCTTTCTCGCGAACTCGGGAACGGAATCGGTTGAAGCCGCGATCAAACTCGCGCGCTATGCGACGGGGCGGCGGCAGTTCATCGGTTTTCTCGGCGCGTTTCACGGACGTTCGATGGGATCGCTTTCGTTCACCGCGAGTAAGGCGCGGCAGCAGGAACGTTTTTTCCCGACGATGCCCGGCGTGTGGCACGTACCGTATCCCGATCCGTATCGTCCCGTGTTTCCGATTCCGTCGAACGGCGATGAAGGCGACGCGGTCGTGAACTATATCGAAGATGTTTTGTTCCCTGAAGCGCTGCCTCCCGATGAAGTCGCCGCGATTCTGGTCGAGCCGATTCAAGGCGAAGGGGGTTACATCGTTCCGCCGCCCAACTTTTTTCCGCGCCTGCGCGAGTTGTGTACCAAGTACGGTATCTTGCTGATCGCCGACGAAGTGCAATCGGGTGTGGGACGTACCGGCAAATGGTGGGGAATTCAAAACTGGAACGTCGAGCCAGACATCGTTTGCATCGCGAAAGGAATCGCGAGCGGCGTGCCGATGGGCGCGATGGCGGCGCGCAAATCGGTCGGGGCGCAATGGAAACCGGGCGCGCACGGCAACACGTACGGCGGCAATCCGATTGCGTGCGTCTCCGCGCTCAAAACGCTCGAACTGATCGAGAAAGAGTACATGCGGAACGCCGCGGCGATGGGCGCGTTCATGCTCGACGCGGTTGCGGAAATGCAAGCGCGGCATCCGAGTATCGGACAGACGCGCGGCATCGGCTTGATGATCGGCGTCGAGTTCGTCAAAGATCGCCAGACGAAAGAACCCGCGCGCGAGATGCGCGATCGGATCGTGCATCGCTGTTTCGAGCGCGGCTTGCTGACGCTCGGTTGCGGACGCAGCACGATTCGTTTTATGCCTGCGCTGATGATTCAAAAGGAATTGGTGGACGAGGGCTTGCAGATTTTTGAGAGCGCGGTGACGGAGACGGAGCGGCAGTTTTTGCATTCATGACGATGGCTTCGATCAATATTCTTGGCGTTCGTATCGACGATGTTACATACGCCGACGCGCTCGCGCACGTGGAGCAATTTCTCCACGAACCAGGGTTGCATCAGATCGCGACGGTCAATCCCGAATTCGTCGTGATGGCGCAAAAGGATGCGGAATTCCGGCGCGTGCTGAACGCGTGTGCGCTCAACGTGCCTGATGGAGTTGGCTTGCTGTGGGCGGCAAGGCACCTCAAGTCGCCGTTACGAGCGCGCGTGGCAGGACAAGAGTTGGTAGATCGCATCTGCGCGCTTGCGGCAGAACGCGGCGCGCGCGTTTTTTTGTTGGGCGCGCGCGAAGGCGTGGCAGCGCGCGCGGCGGAGGAATTGAAAAGGCGATATTCGAGATTAGAGATTGGAGATTGTTACGCGGGATCGCCTGCGCGCGAGGAGGAAGATGGAATTGTCGAGCGGGTCAACGCGTCGCGCGCGCGAATTTTGTTCGTCGCGTACGGACCGCCGAGGCAGGAATTGTGGATCGCGCGCAACGCGGCGCGGTTGAAAAATATCGCGGTGGCGCTGGGCGTGGGCGGCACGTTCGATACGCTCGCCGGCATCGTGCCGCGCGCGCCGCAGTGGATTCGCGACGCAGGGTTTGAGTGGACGTATCGATTGCTGCGGGAGCCATGGCGCATCAAACGCCAACTCGCGATTCCGTATTTTATGTGGTTGGTGATAAAAAAGAAACTAGCCAAGCGGACAACCAGGGATTAGGAACTGGTTGCCCGAATGACTAGTTGTCCGATTGACTGAACACCCACGCGACTATTTGTCCAGAATTTTGTACCCTTGGCCACGCACAGTCACTAGCCGTTCTGGCTCACTCGGATCGTCTTCCACTTTTTGGCGCACCCAGCGGATGTGTACGTCGAGCGTGCGCGTGTCGCCCATGTAATCCGTCTCCCACACTTCGCGCATCAATACTTTGCGCGTGACCAATTGTCCCGCGCGCTCCATCAAAGTCTTGAGTAAGATGAATTCCTTCGGCGTGAGTGGAAAAGTCTTGCTGCCGCGTGCCAGTTTTTGTCTTTCCAGATCGAGTGCCAGTTTGCCAATCGTCAGCAAGCGCGGCGGTTTATTTTCAATCGCGCTTTTGACGCGCGCCGCGAGACGTTTGCCGACGGCGGGTTTCGGGACGATACCAGCCGCGTTGATCGCGCTGTCGATCTTGGCGTTTGGTTGAGCGATCAAAACCAGGGGCGCGAACGACGCGTTCTTTAATTTGCGGCAGAGGGTTTTGCAATTCAAACGCGGCGACGTCGCGTCGACGACAATCGCGTCCAGATTGTGCGATTTGGCTTCTTTGAACGCCTGGCGACCGCTGAGCGCGGTGAGGATCGCGTATTCTTTTTTGTTGAAGAGACTAGTATATGCGGCAGTCGCCGTCTTGTCGTTGGCAACGAGCAAGACCGTCATGGGCATGGCAATGACTCCAGAAAGAAATGCTGAGGGGACACGGCTATTATACTCGATCTAATGAAGATTGCAATTAGCCCTCAAGTCATGTTCCCGCTTTCTAATTTGCGATTTAAGGTTGACGATGCTATAATCGCCGCGCTGATGAAAACATACATCATTCTTCCAACGTACAACGAAGCGCAAAATCTCGATCCGATGGTCAATCAATTGCGAGGACTCGCGCTCCCCGATCCGCATATCTTGATCATCGACGACAATTCCCAGGATGGCACGGGCGCAATCGCCGATAGATTGCGCGAGCAACATCCCAATTGTATTGCGGTGTTGCATCGTGCGGGCAAACTGGGTTTGGGCACCGCGTATGTGACGGGGTTTCGATGGGCAATCGAGCAAGGCGCAGACTATATTATCCAGATGGACTGCGATTTTTCTCACTCACCCAGTTATCTCCCCCAATTCATTTCCAGAGTGAACGAGTACGATGTGGTCGTCGGCTCGCGCTACGTCCCCGGCGGCAAACTCGATCCGCGCTGGAGCGGCTGGCGCTATTTTCTCAGCAAATGGGCGAATAGCGTTTGGGTGCGATTTATTTTGGGAACCCAGGTTCAGGATGCGACCGCGGGTTTCAAATGTTGGCACCGCCGCGCGCTGGAACGCATTCCTCTCGAAAGCGTGCGTTCTAACGGTTATGTTTTCCAAGTCGAGATGGCGTACTTGTGCGAAAAACTGGGGATGCGGATTCTCGAATGGCCCATTTATTTTGAAGATCGCCGCATTGGTAAATCCAAGATGACCGTCCCTGTGAAACTCGAAGCCGCGTGGCGCGTGCTTGAGATTCGTCTGCATCACGGCGCGTTGAAACATTCGGCGCGCGTTGAGTCCCAACGTGTCTAGACGCGATCTTTGGATCGGGTTGTTTTTCGTCGCGCTGTCCGCGCTTTTTTTTGCGCCGGTTGTCTTTGGCGGCGCGACGCTCATTCCATTCGATAACCTCTTTCGTTTTCCGCCGTGGCGCATGTTCGCATTCCAGTTCGGCGTGACGACGCCGTACAACGAACTCGCGAGCGATCTCCTCCTCGAAAATTACGCGTGGAAACAATTCATCGTCGAGTCGCTGCGCGCGCAAGAAATTCCGCTCTGGAATCCGTACCTCTTTGGCGGCGTGCCGTTCCTCGCGGCGGGGCAGTCTTCCGCGCTCTATCCTTTCAATATTCTATTCTACCTTCTGCCTCTTGATCGCGCGTTTGGCATTTTCGTCGCGCTGCAACTCGCGCTCGCGGCGATTGCGATGTTTGCATTTATGCGCGTGCTCGGCGTCAGCCGCTTTGCCGCGACGATCAGCGCGATCACGTACGCGTTCAGCGCGTTCTTCTTCGTCAGCACGACATTTCCGATGGTGATCGCCGCGGCGGCGTGGCTGCCCGCGATTCTCGCCTGCGCCGAGTTGGTGATTCGCTCGAAGGATTCCGCGCGGCAAATTTTCTGCGCGCTGCTCGGCGCGATTTTTCTCGGTATTCAATTTCTCGCGGGACACGTCGAGATTTCGATGTACGTGCTGATCGTCACCGCGTTTTATTCCGCGTGGCGCGGCGTCTCACTTGTCATTGCGAGGAGCGGAGCGACGAAGCAATCCCCAACTCACGAATTGGAGATTGCTTCGCAAAGACCGCTCGCAATGACAGCGCGCGTCGCGTGGCGCGGCTGGTTTCTCATCGCGGCGATGACCGTCGTCGGGATCGCGCTCGCCGCGGTTCAACTGGTGCCGCTGTACGAACTCGTGCAGAATAATTTTCGCAGCGGCTCGGCGTCGTATCAGGACGTGATCGGTTGGGCGTACCCTCTCAAACAAATCATCACGTTTTTCATTCCCGATTTCTTTGGCAATCCCACACATCATTCGTACTTTGATATTTTCGATTTAACGCCGCGCGCCGCGCCGACCGGCACGATTTTCTGGGGCGTCAAGAACTACGTCGAGGCAGGATCGTACGTCGGCATCTTGCCGTTGCTGCTCGCGCTGATCGCAATCATCTCACGCATCACGCATCACGCATCACGTAACACGCAGAACGCTGCGGCGAGCGTTCCCTACGCATCTCTCAACTTCCCCATTGCTCTTTTCGCAACCCTCGCGATCATTTCGCTCTTGTTCACTTTCGGCACACCGCTGTACGCGATTCTTTTCTTCGGCGTTCCTGGGTTCGATCAACTGCACACGCCCTTTCGTTGGGTCTTTCCATACACGCTGAGCGTGGCGGCACTGGCGGGGATTGGCGCGCAAGTTCTCAGTCAACAGTCAACAGTCAACAGTCAACAGTCGAACCGCGTCATACGTTTCACGTTTCACGTCTTACCTCTGCTTGCGCTTACGATTGGTATTGTAGTTCTCTTTGCTCTCACGGCGTCCTGGCTTTTGCGCGATCAAACGCTCGTGTTGGCGGAGCGAATCCTGCGCGCGTCCAACACCGCGCAACTCGCGTTCGATAGTGGGCGAATGTTCTACTCGTACGAGTTTCGCAACGTCGCGCTCTTTGCGATTTTTCTTATCGGCGCAGGCATTGTTCTTCACGCAACACGCATCACGCATCCTTCGACTGCGCTGCGCTCCGCTCAGGACGCGTCGCGCACCCCGTTTCCGCTTTGGCAACTCCTCGCGCTCTTCGTCCTCGTCGCCGATTTGTTCGTTATCGGCACGCAATTCTATCCGCGCGCGGATTCGCGCCTCGCCGAGTTCGTGCCGCCTGCCGTGAAATTTTTGCAGCAAGACAAATCGCTCTATCGCATCACGAGTTACGACGCGTCGGGCGAAAAAATGTTCAACCCGAATGTCGGAATGTTCTATCACCTTTCCGACATTCGCGGCTATGATTCGATCATCCCGAAACAGTACGCCGAATTGATGGGCGCGCTCGCGCCGCAGGGCGAATTGCTTTACAATCGCATCGCGCCGTTCTACAATCCCGATCCGCTCGATTCGCCGATCATCAATTTGCTCAACGTCAAGTACGTTTTGACGACGCGTCCGCTGCCGAACGCGGGGTACACGCTCGTGTACGACGACGAGATCAAAATCTATCGCAACGCGCGCGTGTTGCCGCGCGCGTTCATGGCTCCGCAGGCGCGCGTCATTTCTAACCGCGCTGCGCTGCTCGCGCAAATGAAAGAATTCGATCCGACGCGCGAGGTGTTGCTGGATCAAGACCCAGAAATCGCGAGTCCGTCGTCGTGCGCGCTCAAGCCCGTGTCCATCGAAAAGTACGGCGGCAACGAAGTGATCGTCAAGAGCAAACAGGATTGCGCGGGCTGGCTCGTCCTGACTGATTCGTACTTCCCGGGCTGGCTCGCGCAGATTGACGGCGAAGATGCCGCGCTCTATCGCGCCAATTACAATTTCCGCGCGGTCTACGTTCCCACGGGCGAGCACACGATTCGATTCAAGTACAGCCCCGTCTCGTTCCGCGCAGGCGCGATTGGATCGTTCCTCGGCGCGATGGTGTTGCTGCTGGGATTCGCGTACCTCGCGTGGCGAAGATTTTATCGCGCCGATCAAGAATCGCAAGCGATCACCGTCGCCAAGAATTCGATCTTGCCGATGGCAACGTCGCTGCTGATGAAGTTGATCGATCTCGCCATGGCGATGTTCATGTTGCGCGTTTTGGGTCCCGTTGGCACGGGTCGGTACGGTTGGGCGGTCACTGTTTGGTTGCTCGCCAACGCGATCACCGATTTCGGTTTGGGCATTCTCGTCACGCGCGAAGTTTCGCGCGACCGCGCGCAGGCGAATCGTTATTTGACGAACACCGCGATTTTGCGGTTTCTGTTGTGGGCGGCATCGTTGCTGCCCGTCGCCGCGCTTGCCGCGATTTATTTTGCGTTCTTCGATCTCACGCTTGACACGGCGGGCGCGCTCGCGCTCTTGATGATCGGGATGCTGCCCAGTTCGCTGTCCGCGTCGCTCGCGTTTCTGTTCAACGCGTACGAAAAATTCGAGTACCGCATCGCGGTCGATTTCACGACGCGCTTGCTCGCGGTCGCGCTCGGCGTGGTTGTGCTGGTCGCAGGGTATGGCTACGTCGGATTGGCGACCGTCTCCATCGTCACGAACATTTTTACGCTCGCGGCATTCTTCTATCTCGTTCGCACAACGCTCTTTACGCCGCGCTGGGAACCCGACCGCGCGCTTGTGCGTTGGATGTTCTTTGAATCGTATCCGTTGATGCTCAATAATTTATTGTCGTCACTTTTCTTCCGCATCGACATTTTGATTTTGAAACCGTTCAAAGGTGATGCCGTCGTTGGTTATTACCAGACCGCGTACAAATTCATCGATGCGCTCAATTTCATTCCCTCGAATTTTACGCTTGCGATTTTCCCCGTTCTATCACGGATGGCGGCGAACGCCAAAGACGCGATGCTGCGGGCGTACGTCCTGTCGCTGAAAATTTTGTTGTGGATCGCGCTGCCGATCACCGTCGGCACGATGTTCATCGCGCGCGAACTGATTGTGTTTATCGGCGGCGACGCGTATTTGCCTGATTCTGCGATTGCGCTCCAAGTGCTGATTTGGTTCCTGCCGTTCAGTTTCATCAACAGTGTGACGCATTACGTTTTGATCGCGCTGGGGCAGCAGCGCTTTTTGACGAAAGCGTTTGTCATCGGCGTTACGTTCAACGTCATCGCAAACCTGCTCGCGATTCCGCCGCTCAGTTATGTCGGCGCGTCGCTCGTCACGATTTGTTCCGAGATGGTGCTGCTGATTCCGTTCTACTACAGCGTGCGGAAAAATCTCGCGGCGGTGCCGTTCGTGTCAATCGCGTGGCGACCGGTCGTCGCGTCGGGTGTGATGGGCGTTGGTTTGTGGTGGCTCGTCGAACACGTCGGCGTGCTGTTTTCGATTCCACTCGCGGGGATTTTGTACGCAGTCATTTTGCTCGCGCTGGGCGCGCTGGGGGAAGATGAACGCGCGGTGTTGAAGAAAATTCTGCGACGGTAAACAGAAACCCGTTTTCTGCAAGAAAACGGGTTTCTCTATAATCGCGCAAGTTCTTCTTCGATCCGCACGCGTGGCACTTGCAAATTTACGTTTGGGACTTGGAGATTGAACGTATCGATCGCCTTGTTGAGCGCAGCCGCGCGCTCGCGATAGATGCGGCGCGTCCGTTCGCGCGCGTGCGCCAGGTGTTCGCGTTCGGCAATCTGCTTGTCGGGCGCGAGCGACGCGAGTTCCGTGGTGCGTTCGCGCTGCCAACGCGCGTGCTGTTCGAGAAATGTCGCGAGCGATTGCCGTTCGGCGCGAATTGCTTTGCCTTGTTCGATCCATTCCGGCGCGTACCCCGCGTCTTTCAGCATTTTGAACGCGAGTTGCCAATCGTCGGGGACGTGTGAATAATCGCCGAGATTCAACGGCTTGCCTGCGCCGCGCAAATTGTCGAACTCGCCGCGTTCCATCGCCTCGCGAATTTGTTTGTCAATCGCGCTTTCCCAATCGCGCGGTGTTTTTTTCGAGTTGCTCACGATTTTCCCCTGCGTTCTCTGTGTTCTCTGTGGCGGAAATAAGAACGAAGCATTTGCCGTATCGCAAACGCTTCGTTCCTACCGGTCCAACATCTAACCTTCCTCTTGCATCTGGCGCATGCGCATCATGCGCGCGCGGCGCCGCCCCTTGCGCTCGTCCATGCGACGTTGTTCGCCTTTCGGAATGAACCAGCGGCGGCGGCGCAGATCCTTCATCACGCCGCCTTCCATCACTTCTTTGTTGAAGCGACGGAGCAGACTGTCGAAAGACTCGCCATCGCGAAGTCTGACGGTCACGAAAAATCACCCCTATCTATTGTGGAATTTGCAAACGAATGAATCGCCCGGTCGATTGCCGAGCAACCTTAAAGCGGAGCGCATATTACCATTTGAGCGCGGAATTGTCAAATGAGGCGCGCGCCGCGCAGTCGCTGTTCCTGGCGGGCGACCGATCGCTCTGTTCGGCGCGCTGCCGCGCAAGCCGCGCATTTGCGCCAGCGGGCGTTTGGTGTTATAATATCATTATCCGATAACGAATTACGATAATAGATTGCTCAAGCCAGCCAGAGGTGGTTGATGGAATACTTGGTCGTTTGTGTCGTCGCGTTGGGAGTATCCGCGCTCACACTCTTTTCAGGATTTGGACTCGGCACGGTGTTGATGCCTGCCTTTGCTCTCTTTTTCCCGGTACCCATTGCGGTTGCTGCCACCGCGATCGTGCATCTTGCGAACAACATCTTCAAAGTGGCGTTGGTCGGTCGCCAAGCCGATTGGAATGTGGTAGTTCGCTTTGCGGTGCCGGGCGCGATCGCTGCGATAATTGGCGCGGGATTGTTGGGTCTGTTCGCGACCGCCCCGCCACTTGCGACCTACGCGCTCGGCGCGCAGACACATGAAATCAGCGCGGTCAAACTGGCGGTTGGTATTCTGATCGTCGGATTTGCGCTCTTGGATTTGCTGCCGCAATTTCAGCGGCTGGCGTTCGATCGCAAGTACTTGCTGCTGGGCGGCGCGGTCTCTGGCTTTTTCGGTGGATTGTCCGGCAACCAAGGCGCGTTGCGCTCGGCGTTTCTGCTCAAGTCGGGATTGAGCAAGGAGGCATTCATCGGCACCGGCACAGTCGCGGCTGTCGTCGTGGATGTCGCGCGGCTGTTGATTTATGGATTGAGTTTCTACGCCGCGCAATTCGCGGGGTTGCGTTCGGACATCGGTGGGCTGGTCATCGCGGCGACGCTGGCGGCTTTTGTGGGCTCGTACTTGGGCGCGCGGATGATCAAGAAGGTGACTTTGCGAACCATCCAAGTTCTCGTCGGAGTCATGCTGATCACAATCGGCATGAGCATGGCAATAGGTCTCATCTGAGGAGCGACTGATGGATTCACAAATCGGTCGGAAAACCGTCGTGTGTAATACCTGCACACTCAAACTGATTGCCGTCGCGTATCGCCGTGTCCCGCTCTTTCGGTTGATGCGCGAGCCGCTCAAATGGGGGATGCGCGCGCTGTCATGGATCTATCGGGTTAATCCAGATGTATACGCGGTTCGTACACCCAAGTGCTACGGTTGCATTCGTTTCTACAAGAGCGCACTCAAGGAAAAATCGGCGCTGTTTCGCGCGCTCAACAACATCGTCAATCCGTTCTTCGACGCTGTCTTGGAACGCATCATCACGCCAGAAGAGTTGAAGCAAGCCAAGACCTACGCGTGGGCGGCAACGCTAGGAGAGGTGAAACCCGCCGTCGCATCCGAGTGGCTGGGCGGGCAGAAGGTTGGCTTCTAGGGCAGGTTGTCGCCGCGTGGTTTTTTGACAGTATGCGAATATCGGGATATAATATCGAAAGATGATAACGGCTGCGGATATTCATGCCGGATCGCGCTCGGCGAAAGGAGGTGATGCAGACGCGCGCAGCGCTATCGCTTATGCTACCGTGATGGCTCAATAGTCTGATGAGGGGTCGGGTACAAGCAGCGACCGGGGACTGCTCTGCGGGAGCAATTGCCGAGGACGGCTTTGTTCGATAACGCAAATTCGAAAGGAGAAAGTCCTGAATGAACAGGATCGTTCTGTTGTTGGTTCTGATGTTAGGGATCGTGCTGATCGGTTGTGCTCCGACACCGACGCCAACGCCGGTCCCAACACCAGTTCCGCCTACCAAGCCGCCAGCGCCGCCAGCCATTCCGCCGCCGACCGCGCCGACCGCGGTTCCCCCCACGACCGCGCCCACGGCGGCTCCCGCCACCAAGCCGGTTGCGGCGCCCGCCGCGAACGCGCAATGCCTCGCGTGTCATGGCAGCCATAAGGACATGGTCATGGCGGTGGACAAAGAGAGTGTCCCACTTTACGTGGACGCTGCCGCGTTTGCGAAAGGCAAGCACGCCAACGTCGAATGTACGGCGTGCCACACGAATCTCAACCCAACTCCGCCGCACAACGCCAAGCGCACGTATGGCAGTTGGGCGCGCTTTAGCGTCAAGACCACCGATCCGACAAAGTCGCGGAACTTTTACACCGTGGACGGCAACGCGTGCGTCAAGTGTCACAGCGACCCCAAGTACGTCGCGTTCTTCAAGAGCGAGCATGCCACGATCAAGGACTTGAAGACGACTGCCGATGGCAAGCCGCGCGTCGAGATCAAAAAGACCGGCACCGATGGCAAGGAGTACGTGCTCGACGAGAATTTTGCCGTAGACGATTGCCAACGCTGCCACATCGCCACCAATTGCGCGACTTGCCATTGGAAGACGGCGATCAAACAAAAGCAGACCGGCAGCCCGCTCGATCTGTGGACCAAGTACGACGCCGCGAGCGATACCGCGAAAGGCGCGATGACCGAGTACGCGATGGACTGGACGGTGAACATCGCGTCCCATGAATTCCTGAACGCCAAAGCACTCACGTCGTCGAACGAAGTCTGCCAGGCGTGTCACATCGGTTATAACCAAGGTGACAAGTCGGTGCCCGCGCTCGGACTCACTGGCATCGGGGTTCGCCGCCATCCGCAAGTCGAAGAATTGCAACTCTCCGCGAAACGCGGCGTCCATGAGACCCAGCAGTTCTGCACCAACTGCCACAAAGACATTCACGAGATGGTCTTTAAGAATACCGAGCATGGCGCGCGCGAAGGCGGCAAGACGCAGTGCACGAACTGTCACGCCGACAAGGCGATGAAAGGTCCCGCGCACAAGACCGTCACCTGCATCGGCTGCCACGACGCGGAACTGACCGTGCATCTGGATGCAGGCAAAGTCTATCCGATGGCGCTCAAGCACAATCTGACCGAATCGTGGCCCTCGCACAACTTGGTGAAAGATGTCAAGTGCGAAAAGTGTCACGTCGCCGGCAACCCGGTCAAGGCATCGGAAAAAGTGACTCCTGCCAAGATTCACTAAAACCGTCGCCTTTTCCCGCCTTTGGCGCAAGATAGACGAGGGTCTTTCGTCAAAGGTACCTCATTGAGTGGAGCGGCAGCCCGGACAGGTTGCCGCTCCTGTTTCAAAAAGTGCCTCTCATGCCAACTTTCGCTTGGATCATTCTTGCTCTGATCGTCGTCTGGCTTGCCGCCGGAATTGTGTGGCGCTACGCCGCGCGTCGCCGCTCGATTCCCTGTCCACCCGGGCTCGATTTCTTTTTGGAGAATCGAATCGCGGGCGCGGAGGCGTTGAGGCAGATCGAGCGCGCGCGGCTCGCCGGAGGCATGTCCGTACTCGACGTGGGCTGCGGCACGGGACGCATTACGATTCCCGCCGCGCAGCGCGTCGGCGCAACGGGGTGTGTTGTCGCGCTGGACATTCAACCCGAAATGTTGAGCAAGGTCGCCCGCCGCGCGGCGCAAAACAACCTGACGAATGTGCAAACCGTGCGCGCCGCCATGGGGCTGAGCGAGTTTCAAGAGCGCGATCGCTTTGACCGCGCGTTCTTGACGACCGTGCTGGGCGAAATCCCGAATCGGGAAAGCGCCTTGAACGAAATTTACGCCGCGCTCAAGCCAGGCGGAATTCTCTCCGTTACCGAGATCATGGTCGATCCGCACTATCAAAGCCGCGACACCGTTCGACGCCTTGCCACGCGGGTGGGCTTGCGCGTGGAGCAAACCTGGGGGAACGCGTTCAACTTTACGATGCATCTCGCGAAACCGGATGCTTAGACCCTTCGGGTTTCAGAAAACCCGAATTTTGACATTCTGCCCATATTGTAATATAAAATCCGTGCCGCGACACGGAGACAAAAAGGTGTTAAAGGAATTCTTCCTGGGATTTGTCAAACTTCACATCGTGTACCACGCCTCGCACGCGCCCGTGTTCGGTTTGGAGTTGATGCAGGAACTCGCGCGGCACGGCTATCAACTTTCGCCGGGCACACTTTATCCAACGCTAAGCAAGTTGGAACGCGACGGCTATTTGCGGTGCGAGAAAAAATTGATCAACGGCAAAATCCGCAAGTACTACACCGCGACTCCCCAAGGCAAAAAGGCGCTTAAAGAGGCGCGCGCCAAGATCGCCGAATTGGTGACTGAGGTGATCGAGGATGCGCCGCCAGACCTGTGAGTGCCTGCCCTGAGCTTGCGAAGGGTCTCCGAGACCTCACAGGTCTGCGTGCTTCGCCGCCATCTCGTCCAGCCACACCTTGTCCTCGACGCGCAAGAGGTACGGATTGAACATTTGCGCGAAGCAGAACGCGCCGAGCAGCGCGCCCAAGACTGCGATGACCGCGCCGGGATCGAACGCGCCGCCCAGCCACCCCGCGAGCGTGACGCCCAGCGGCATCGTGAACTGCGCGATCAAACGCCGCACCGCGAACACGCGCCCTTGCAACTCGCGCGGGGTTTGCGTTTGCCAGATCGTTTGCGAATGCGCGTTCGCGATCGGCAGCATCGCGTGAATGGCGAACGCCATCGCCGCGGTCAGGAAGAGCAGCGGCGATAATCCCAGCGCGAACATTGCGCCGCCCTCGACGAGCAACGCCACGACGACGCCGTAGACGCGTCGTCTTTTCAATCCGCCCCACGCGCTGATGAATATTCCCCCGATTACTCCGCCGACACTTGCGATCGACGCGAGCAGCGCGAGCGCGGCTTCAAAACTATAGCCGCGCGCCGCCCAGTCGGCGGCGAGATTGAATTTGACGATGAGCGGTTGGAAAATGTCGAGCGGCCAGAGGAGAAAATTCGCGACGGCGAAGGTGCCTAGCAGCCACAGCAGTGGGCGGCGATGCCAGATGTACAGCGCGCCTTCCTTGACGTCCGCCCAGATGCTTTTTTTCGATCCATCCACCGCGCGCAAATCCGTGCGCGTGGGCGACGGGATGAACAAGAAGAACAGCGCGGCAGCCGCGAAGAAAAACGTGAGCGCGTCCAGCGCGATCGCCAGCGGCGCGCCATCGCGCAACTCTCCGAGCGCCGCGCCGAGAGCGCCCGCGATCAGACCCTGCCGCGCGAGCGCGGGCAGCGCGATGATCGCCGCAGCAAGCGCGGGCGAAAGGATCCCGGAGAGCGACCACAGCGTTTGCATCATCCCATTCGCGCGCGGGAGTTGTCGCTCCGGCACGAGCATCGCGTACGATGTATCGAACGCGGAATGATGGAATGCGGCGAGAAATGAATGGACGATCGTGACGCCGATCAGCATCCACAACGTCAGCGCGCCGGTGAACATCAAGATTGCGCTGAGCGCGCTGAGCGCTCCATTGGCGAGATCCATCGCGATCATCGTGCGCTTGCGATCGTGGCGGTCCGCCCACGCCCCGGCAATCGGCGCGCCAAAGATCGCGGGTACGCCGAACGCGAGACTGACCGCGGAGAGCGCGAACGCGAGATCGGGCTTGTCCTCCGGACGCGGATACAAGGTCTGCGTGAGCCAAATCGTCGTCGCAAAAAACGTGAGCGCGCTGCCGAACACTGAAACTGACTGCGTCGCCCATACGATCAAGAACGTGCGAAAACCATGCGTGGGTGGTTGAAAAGTCGCGGTCATTCCTCCTCCAGGATAGCGTAGGGCAAATTGAAAATTTGCCCTACCTCGCTCATTATACACCGGCATCGCGGGCTGACAAGATGACCATTTCGTCAATTGACATTGCGCATGAGATACACTATAATGACAATAGAAGGAAATTGAATAACAAAAACCGCGGGGGAGAATTCCAAGTTGGCTCAAAAAAAACTTGGATACCGAAGGGGCAAGCCAGATAGTTGCCAAACCGTTTGGCGAATCTCTCAGGTCACGGGACCCCGCAGAAATTTTCTCTGGAAAGTTGGACCCGCTGTAGCGTCCAACGCCGATGGGGCAAGCCGCGCGGATTTACGGCGAATCTCTCAGGCGATCCAACAGAGAATGCGCGACACGCGTTGCGCGTTCTCTGTTTATTTTTTGCGCGCACTCGGTTGAGTCGAAACGATTTTTGAGTTATACTGTGACCGGTGCGATTTTGCTGCATCAGTCAGATCAATTATGATGGGAGGCGGTGATGCCGACGATGATTCCGACTTTTCTACTCAAGAAATTGTACGTCCAAGGCAGTTTCAAAAACACCGAACGCGGATTTCAACTCGCGCTGCGTAACACGCTTGCGCCCGGCACGCTCATCGGCGTCGGCGCGATTCAACTGGATGGACGCGATATTCCGCGCGACCAAATCGTGATCCAGGTTGACGAGGGCGCGCCGGTGCGCGCGAGCGATATTTCGTTCGACGCGCCGCGCCTGTTTCCGCTCAACGCGACGGTGACGTTTCGCGTCGACGATCAGCCGCTCGCGCCCGGCGCGCATCGCGTCAACATTTCCGTGAACACGAAAGAAGCGGGTGAATTGAAAATCGACGCGGAGGATTCAATCGAATGAACGACGATTTTCTTTTTCGCGGCGATGTCGCGGAACTCGATCCATATCTCGCGCGCTTGATCGATTGCGAAGCAGAACGCCAAGCGCGCAAATTGATCATGATTCCGTCGGAAAGCAGCGCGCCGCTGGCGGTGCGCCAGGCGCTCGGCTCGGTCTTTCAAAATATCTACGCCGAAGGTTATCCGCCGACGCGCGCGACTTGCGAGTGCGAAGAATTACTTTCGGACGACGCGCACCAATTGGCGTACTATCGCCGCTACTCGGATCGCCGATTTTACAAAGGCGTCGACTACGCGGATATTGTCGAATCGCTCGCGGGGCGTCGCGTCGCCGAATGTTTCGCGACGGACGTGGCCCCGGCGGACGCGATTCACGCGAACGTGCAGCCGCTCTCCGGTTCTCCGGCGAACTTGGGCATCTACGACGCGTTCATGCGCGAAGGCGATACGCTAATGGGGCTCGATCTGTTCCAGGGTGGTCATCTCACGCACGGCAGCGAGTTCAACATCTCCGGCAAACGCTATCGCGTCGTCTCGTACGGCGTTGATCCCGCGACCGAACGGCTGAACTATGATCAGATCAACGACCTCGCGTTGAAACACAAGCCGCGCGTCATCGTCGCCGGGTACACCTCGTACTCGTGGGCACCGGACTGGAAAAAATTTCGCGCGACTGCCGATGCGGTCGGCGCGCTGCTCGTCGCCGACATCGCGCACACGGCTGGGCTGGCGATTGCCGGAATGTATCCCAACCCGGTCGGCATCGCCGACATCACCGTTTTCACGACGCACAAGACGCTCGACGGTCCGCGCGGCGCGGTCATTCTCACAACCGACGCGGACAAAGCCGCCAAGATCGACGCGGCGATTTTTCCCGGCGCGCAAGGCGGTCCGCACGTCAACACCTTCGCGGCGATGGCAGTCGCGTTCAAACTCGCGCGGACGGAACAGTTCAAGCAATTGCAAATCCGCACGGTCGAAAACGCGCGCGCGCTGTCGGACGCGTTTCAGGCGCGCGGCTTGCGCGTCGCGTACGGCGGCACTGATACGCACATTGTCGTCTTGAATGTCAGCGCAATCGAGACCGGTAAAGCGCGCACCGGTTTTCCGCTGCGCGGCGAAGTCGCCGCGCGCATTCTCGACTTGGCGGGTATCGTCGTCAACAAAAATACAATCCCCGGCGATACCAAGACCGCGCTCGCGTCCGGCATTCGTTTCGGTACGCCGTGGATCAGTCAGCGCGGTTTGCGCCCGGCGGACATGGCGACGATTGCCGACATCGTTCACGACACCTTGGCGAATATTCATCCCTTCGCGTATTTTGGCTTGGCGGGCGAACTGCCGCGCGGCAAAATCGATCTCGACGTTCTGACTGCCGCGCAAACGCGCGTTGCCGCGCTCGCCGACAAAGCCGGCATTGATTTTGATCTGCCGCGCCAAGGCGCGCCCGCGCGCAGCGATTCGGTAGTGCTAGAGATCAAGGGATTTCGCGCGCGCGCGTTTCTGCAAGAGATCGCGACGAACAATCTTGCGACGCTGGCGCAAGGCAAAGCCGTTCGCACATTCTTGCTCGACGGCGCGGGCAAGTTAATTGCCGATGTTGCAATCACGCGGCGCGAATCCGATGAGCATGGGCGCGATTGTTTCTGGATGAGCGTCAACCGCGACGATGCCGCGCGCATTGTATCTTGGTTGCACGGTTTATCCGACGGCTATATTCTTTTCGACGATGCCGATGTGTTCCGCAAAGTTCAAGGTCCCGTGACGATTTCCGAAGTTTGTGACGCGGATTTGTCGCGTTTCAAACCGACGGGAGCGGCAGTCGCGCAGTCCGGCGCGGCGGGCGCGACCTTGTTGCAGAAATATCCCGACCATTTCGATCTGACAAAGTCGTACTTTGTGGGTGAGTCTTCCGTCATTTCGAGCGGAGCGAGAAATGACGGAATGACAAGGTCATCGAACAAGGTCGAATGGAAATGGCGCGAGCCGACGGACGCGCCGCTAAAGCGGACCGTTTTGTACGAGACGCACAAAGCGATGGGCGCGAAAATCGTTCCGTTCGCTGGCTGGGAAATGCCGGTGTGGTACACGAGCGTGAGCGACGAGCACGCGGCGGTGCGGCACGCGGCGGGCTTGTTCGACGTGAGCCACATGGGTTGTCTGCAAGTCGCCGGTGAAAACGCGATTGCTTTTCTCGATGCGGTGATTTCCAACTACGCGCACTGGCTCGACGATGGGCAATCGTGCTACGGCTATCTGCTCGATCCGGACGGCAAGGTGATTGACGATTTCATGATCTATCGCCGCCGCGCCGACAAGTTCCTCGTCGTCGTGAACGCGTCGAACGCGGATAAAGATTGGGACTGGCTCACCGCGGTCAACGCGCAGCGCGTCGTGATTGATCGCAAGCGACCGTGGTTGCAAGTTGCTGCGCCCGCGCTGCTTCGCAATCTCAAAGACGCGTCGGCAGGCGCGGATCAGTTGCGCGATATCGCGCTGCAAGGTCCCGCGTCCATCGCGATTTTGCAGGCGTGCGCGAACGACGCCGCGACGAAAGACCAAATCGCGCGCGTGCGCCGCACCGATCTAATCGAAATCAAATTGATGGACATTCCAGTCGTCGTCGCGCGTACCGGCTACACGGGCGAAGATGTCGGCTTTGAGATTTTCGTGCATCCCGATCGGCAGATCGCGCTCTGGAAGATGCTGCTGGAAAAAGGCAAACCGTTCGGGATCAAGCCGTGCGGCTTGGGCGCGCGCGACAGCACACGCACCGAAGCCGGGCTGCCGCTGTACGGGCACGAACTCGCCGGACATTTCGACATCAATCCGATTGAGGCGGGGTTTCAAGGGTACGTCAAATATCACAAGCCGTTTTTCATCGGACGCGACGCGCTGATGGCGCGTGATCAAAATCGGACGCGCGCGCTGATTCGTTTTCGGATGAATCAAAAAGGCGTGCGCCGTCCCAACACCGGCAACCCGGTCGTGAACAAACAAGGCCAGGTGATCGGCTACGTCACCAGTTGCTCGCTCGATAGCGAGGGCTATTTACTCGGGCTGGCGATTGTCGAGATGGCGTACACGACGGAAGGCACGCCCATCGCGATCTTTGTGGTACCGGAAAGACCCGTCGCAGAAAAACCGAAACCCGAATTGGCGGTAGGTGATAAAACCTTGTTGCCGGTTGATGCGACGGTGATACGACGATTCCCGTTGAAAAAGCCGGTGGCAATGCCGGTGGAGACACACGATTAGAAATTGGGCGCCAACGCATGTCGCCGAGAAGGCGTGAGCACGCGCAGAGGGGAGGCGCGTATGACTTGGCAACAACAGCAACAACAACGTTTACTTGACGAGGTGAAGGATTTGCCGGAGGAGGTGTTCCCAAACCTCCTGCAAATCGTCCACCTATTCAAAGCAAGCATTCTTCAAACCCAACAAGACATGATCCAGTTGCGCGATGAATTGGCGGACTGGGATCGCTTGAGCGACCAAGCATTGCTCGACTTTGAGAGGGGGCTTTGATGGATGCTGGCGAAGTTTATGCCGTTGAGATTCCGCCGAGCGATGGACATGAGCAAGCCGGTACGCGTCCGGCGATCATTGTTCAGGATTCGCAATTTGAAGCGCGGCTTCCTACGGTGTTGCTTGTGCCATTGACCTCGCGGTTGAAAGCGCGGACATTTCCCGGCGTATATGTCATTCACCCTGACGATGCGAATGGGCTTTCAAGCGAATCGGTTGCGCTCGTTTTTCGATTGCGCGCGATTGACAAACGCCGCCTCAAAAACAAAATCGGCATATTGAGTGATGCCGATCTTGCGCAAGTGCGGCGACAGATCGAAATACTTTAGCGTTTCGCAAAGGAGAACAAAATGTCTGACCAACCCATCACGTACAAAACCGACCGCAAATATCTCGAGTCGCACGAATGGGCGAAACAGGAAGGCGACTTGATTGTGATCGGCGTGTCCGATTACGCGCAGAACCAACTCGGCGATGTCGTCTTCGTCGAATTGCCAGTGGTCGGCAAAGAGGCGCAAGCCGGGAAAGCGTTCGGCGTCGTCGAGTCGGTGAAAGCCGCGAGCGATTTGAATTCGCCGGTGAGCGGTAAGATCGTCGCGATCAACGAAAATCTTGCCAGCGATCCCGCGCTCGTCAACCAAGACGCGTTCGGCGGCGGCTGGATGATCAAAGTCAAACCGAGCAACTCGGCGGAATTGGGCAAACTGCTCGACGCCGCGACGTATCAGAAAAAGATCGAATCAGGAGAACTGCACTGAGTATGGGCGAAGCATTTTTCGCGCGGTGAGCGGATCGAAGCGAAATCGAACCGCGAAAAATGCTTCGCCCCTAGGAACCAAGAGGTGTTGACAACGGCGTCCACTTCTATCGATCACATAGGGAGAAAGAAAAGTGTACGCCACGTCTCAAGAATTAGAACTATCGGCGATCTACGCGAGCGATCCGGAAATCGCGGCGGTGATCGAGCGCGAACGCACGCGACAAAAAGAAGGATTGGAACTGATCGCTTCCGAAAACTACGCGAGCCGCGCGGTGTTGGAAGCAGTCGGTTCGGTGCTGACGAACAAGTACGCCGAAGGTTATCCGGCGAAACGCTATTACAACGGCTGCGGCTTCGTTGATCAAGCCGAAACGCTCGCGATTGAACGCGCCAAGCAACTGTTCGGCGCGCCGCACGCGAACGTACAGCCGCATTCCGGATCGCAAGCGAATATGGGCGCGTACTTTGCGCTGATTCAGCCCGGCGACACCGTGCTCGCGATGAGTCTCGCGCAGGGCGGACATCTCACGCACGGCGCGCCGGTGAACTTGTCGGGACAACTTTACAACTTTGTCGGCTACGGTGTGAACAGGGAAACCGAGATGCTCGACTATGCCGAGATCGCGCGGCTCGCCGAACAACATCGTCCGAAACTGATCGTCGCGGGCGCGACCGCGTATCCGCGCGTAATTGATTTTGCAAAACTGCGCGAGATTGCAAATCACGTCGGCGCGAAATTGATGGCGGACATCGCGCACATCGCTGGACTGGTTGCCGCCGGAGTTCATTCCAGCCCGGTGCCGGTCGCCGATGTTGTGACAACGACCACGCACAAAACGTTGCGCGGTCCGCGCGGCGGCATGATTCTCTGCACTGTGGAATACGCCAAGGCAATCGACAAAGCAATCTTCCCAGGAATGCAAGGCGGTCCGCTCGAACATGTGATCGCCGGGAAAGCGGTCGCGTTACGAGAAGCGCAGCAACCGTCGTTCGTCGCGTATCAAAAGCAAGTACGCGCGAACGCGCGCGCGTTGGGCGCGCAACTGCAAGCGCGCGGCTTGCGGATCGTCTCCGGCGGGACGGACAACCATTTGATCCTGGTAGACTTGACATCCAAGGGCGTGACTGGCAAAGACGCGGCGAACGCGCTGGAGAGCGTCGGGATCACGTGCAACAAGAATCTGGTGCCGTTCGATCCACTTCCGCCGAAAGTGACGAGCGGCATTCGACTGGGCACGCCGGCGTTAACGACGCGCGGCATGAACGAAAACGATTTGTGCCAGGTCGCCGATTGGATCGCCGATGTGGTTTCCGATTTGAGTGACACGGCGCGGCACGAACGCGTGCGAAAAGCAGTTGTTCAATTCGCCACGCGCTTTCCGATGCCGGGAGTAGATTCATAGAATTCGGTATCCAGTGTTCAGTATTCAGTCTGAACACTGGATACTGAATATTGAAAACTGTTTTCCGAACACGAGGATTTTATGACCCATCGTTTCATTCCCAACACCGATGCCGATCGCGCTGCAATGCTACAGACGATCGGCGTTGCGTCGGCGAAAGACTTGTTCGCGGACGTGCCGCAGGACGCGCTCTATCCAAAAATCAAACTGCCGAGCGCGTTATCCGAACTTGACTTGATGCGCGAACTGCAAACGATGTCGGCGCGCAACGCGAACGTCAACGAACGCGCGTGTTTTCTCGGCGCGGGCGCGTACAACCATTTCATTCCCGCGACGATTCCGCATCTCGTTTTCCGCAGCGAGTTTTACACCGCGTACACGCCGTACCAAGCCGAAATCAGCCAGGGCACGCTGCAAACGATTTTCGAGTACCAGTCGATGATCTGCGCGCTGACCGGCATGGACGCGGCGAATGCGTCGCACTATGATGGCGCGACGGCGGCGGCGGAAGCCGCGATCCTCGCGATCAATCAATTGCCCGGACGAAACAAGATTCTCGTGTGTCCGACTTTGCACCCGGAATATCGCGCGACGATTCGCACGTACCTCGCCGGGCACGATATTGAAATTGTCGGCGACGAAGACACAAGCGCGACGTTCGAGCAAATGGTGGACAAACATCTCGACGATCGGACCGCGTGCGTGATCGTCGCAAATCCCGACTTTTTGGGACGCGTGCGCGACTTGAAGCCGTACGCGGATCGCGTGCACGCGGCAGGCGCGCTTTTCGTCGTCAGCGCGTACCCGATTTCGCTTGGCTTGTACCAAGCGCCGGGAAATTATGGCGCGGATGTCGTCGTCGGCGAAGGACAATCGCTTGGCAATCCAATCGCGTTCGGTGGACCGTACCTGGGAATTTTCGCGACGAAAGAAAAATTCTTGCGGCGCATGGCGGGACGCTTGGTCGGACAAGCGACGGACACGAAGGGGCGGCGCGGTTTCACGCTGACGTTGCAGGCGCGCGAGCAGCACATCCGCCGCGAAAAAGCGACGTCGAATATTTGCACGAATCAGGCGCTATGCGCGCTCGCTGCGTGCGTGTATCTTTCGACGCTCGGCAAGTCGGGCTTGCGCCAAGTCGCCGAGTTGTGCTATCACAAAGCGCACTACGCCGCGAACAAGATCAATCGGCTCGTTGGCTATCGCGTGAATATGAAGCAAGAATTCTTCAACGAGTTTGTCGTCGAGTGCCCGCGCCCGGTCGCGGAGATCAACGCGGCGTTGCGCGAGCGAGGAATTATTGGCGGATACGATCTATCGAAAGATTATCCGCATCTTGGGAATGCGATGTTGGTTGCGGTAACAGAGATGAACACGCGAGAACAAATTGACGCGTTTGCAAAAGCGTTGGGAGAAGAGATAAGAAGGCGGAAGAAGGGATAAGAAGACATAGAAGGGATAGAAGGCAGAAGAAGGCGTAGAAGGCGAAAGAAGGCGCGCTGACCTCTTGCCCTCTTCGCCCTCTTAGCCCTTCTGAGGAGCAGGCCATGACAATCGTTGCAAATAAACCAGAACCGATCATTTACGAATTAAGTTCGCCGGGACGACAAGGCGCGGCGTTGCCGAGTTGCGACGTCCCGATTGCCCGATTGCCCGATCACCTGATGCGCGACGAACTCAAACTGCCCGAAGTTTCCGAAGTGGATGTTGTGCGACACTTCACGCGTCTCTCGCAGAAAAATTATTGCGTCGATCTCGGCATCTATCCGCTTGGTTCGTGTACGATGAAGTACAATCCCAAGATCAATGAAGAAGCGGTGAAACTGTCGGGCTTTACTGCTGTGCATCCGTACCAAAGCGCGGACGAAATTCAAGGCGCGCTGCAACTGATGTACGAGTTGCAGGAAATGCTCGGTGAGATCTGCGGCTTGCCCGGCGTCACGCTGCAACCGGCGGCGGGCGCGCAAGGCGAACTTGCGGGTATCCTCATTATTCACGCGTACCACAAAGCGCGCAAAGACACGAAACGCAAAAAAGTGATCGTGCCCGATTCCGCGCACGGCACCAATCCGGCGACTTCTTCGATGAGCGGCTACCAAGTTGTGCAGGTCAAGTCCGACGCGCGCGGCAATGTCGATCTGGATGAGCTGCGTAAACTCGCGGACGACGAAACGGTCGGTTTGATGCTGACAAATCCGAACACGCTCGGCTTGTTCGAGGAGAATATTCGCGCGGTGTGCCAGATCATCCACGACGCGGGCGGCTTGGTGTACGGCGACGGCGCGAACTTGAACGCGATTGTCGGCGTCGCGCGACCGGGTGATTTGGGGATCGATATTTTGCACAGCAACTTGCACAAGACGTTCAGCGTGCCACACGGTGGCGGCGGTCCCGGCGCGGGCGCGGTGATGGTACGCCAAGACCTCGCGCGATTCTTGCCGGGTCCAATTGTCGCGAAACGCGGGAAACGGTACGAATTCGCGATGCCGCGCAAATCAATCGGGCGCGTGAAATCGTTCTACGGCAATTTCCTCGCGCTCGTGCGCGCGTACGTCTACATTCGCTCGTTCGGCAAAGAGCATCTGCACGAAATCGCCGAGGACGCGGTGATCAACGCGAATTACTTGCTCGCGCGTTTGAAGGGCGTGTACGCCGCGCCGTTTGGCAACCGCGTTTGCAAGCACGAGTTCGTGTTGACCGGGACGCCGTTCGCGGAAAAGTACGGCGTGCACACGCTCGACATCGCGAAACGGATTCAGGATTACGGTTTCTATCCGCCGACGATTTACTTTCCGCTCACCGTGCCCGAGTGCATTATGATCGAGCCGACGGAAACGGAATCAAAGAAAAGTCTTGATGAATTTGCAGACGCGCTTCTAAAAATCGCAGAGGAAGCGCGCACGAATCCGCAATTGCTGCACGACGCGCCGACGACTGCGCCCGTGACGCGGCTGGACGACGTGAAAGCTGCGCGCGCGCCGGTGTTGTGTTATAAGGGCTAGAAGTTGGAAGTTTGAAATTGGAGCGCCGCGATGATTTCTCATCGCGGCGCTGGTTTTCTCTTCATCCAAAATCGCGAGTCTGAAAGGCAGTAGATACTCTCTGGGAGAAAGAGCTATGGGAACTATCTCGTGGCGCAACGGAATCCCACGGTGGAGAGCTTGAGTTCTGGTGTACCCCAAGCGCGGTATGCACTGCGCGTGAGCAGCTTGCTAGCCTGCCACGATCCACCACGTAGAACACGACTGTCACCCGACGAAGGCCCTGTTGGGTTACTCTTTGGAGAAACAGGATAATAGTCGATGCTATACCTATCTGCGACCCATTCAAACACATTCCCAGCCATATCCATTACGCCATACGGGCTTACTCCGGTTGAGAAACTTCCCACAGCCGTAGTGTCTCCTGGTCCATTTTCGATAAAGTTCAGTTTGCTTGGATCAAAAGCATCCCCCCATGGATAGATTCTGCCATCAGATCCACGAGCAGCCTTCTCCCACTCAGCTTCGGTCGGCAAGCGTTTACCGGCCCACTCGCAAAATGACCTCGCATCGTTCCACGATACCCAGATTACCGGATAATCATCAAACTGAGTATTCCCATAATAAGAATTCCGTGTGTTCGATCTACTTAGCCAAGGGATGGAACACTTGCCACTGTCCACGCATTTCCTGTACTGCACATTTGTCACCAAGAACTTTTCTATCCAATATGCGTCTAGGTACGGTGTGTGTGGAGGCTTCTCGTTATCCCAACCGTCATTGCTTCCCATCGTAAATTCTCCGGCAGGGACGAACATCATTGGCGCATTGCCAATCACACGCTCTTCGCCAGATCTTGGCGTAGGTGGAGGCAATTCTCGAGCTGCTATAGTTCCAATTGCTTGAGCCGTTGCAAGCAAATTCAGCGTAGGAGTACCGGGTAATGGTGGACTAAATGTTAGTCGATTTTCGGGAGAGGGCTGTGGTTTGGGAGTCGGATTTTGAGCCACCGATGTCTGATAGGCAGCACTCCATTCCACGGCATCCTGTGCCAGTCTCGTTGATTTTGCACTCACATCAAGTGCATAAATCACAAGCGCCATCACGATGAAAAAAAGTACCAAACCAGCGACAAGCCCAATTCTGGCTAACCTTCTCGAACGTGCAAAGCGCCATTCCTCATTGGATATCTGAATTGAATGGATAAATCGATCGTGTGTAAGCTCATACCAACGCGCACCCGCGCGCAATTCCGCTCGGATGAGGTGTTGGTTTTCCAATACATCCACGGCAGCATTGGGAATTCCTTCGGTTCGTTCTTTGCCACGGAACACTGTTCCACGGGTATCCGCCGGTGTAACAAGATGCCGTTCGAACCAATTGCGCAAGTCTCTCTCACCAACTCGCGTTTCTTTTGCCGTCGTTTTAACTGCACGTTCGTAAAAACCCTTCAGTGCTTCACCTACATTGCCGAAAGCTTTGAGGTGATCAATTGTAATAATCTTTGTATCCGGCGGCAGATCAATCCAGAGGTTCTGACAGATGACTTGCAATTGTACTGGTTCGACAAACTCACCCGTCGCTTCTATTATCTCACCCCGCGCACTCTCTACTTTGATCTTTAGCAATTCCTGTACCAATTCATGGGCAACCCCTGATGCAAACGAGCGTCCTACGCTTATTACTGGCCGTTCGACAGCTAACGTTGCTGGCTCGGCACGCAACAACTCTAGACGAAAACGGTTACGCAATTGGTCAGGCATAGCGCGGGCATATGGATCCAAGCTAGCCAGACAATCCTCACGCATTACGAACAGTACGCGCAACAATGGATCCGCCTCGAGTGCCCCAGCTACCTGATGAAAGAACCCTTCTCTTTCCCTCCAGCGCTCTGGATAGAAAGCAAATAGTTCCTCAAACTGATCAAAGATGATGACGCGCGGCAAAGGTAGCCCTTGCCGATCCGTTGGATGAGCGCGCTCTCTTAGAAAAGCTGAAATGGATAAGGAACCTAGCAAGATTGACTCCGGTCTATCCTCCAGCCAACTCATCAAAGTATTGACGACATAGATATTCATTGTCTCGCGGACATCTGATCCTTCGCGAACGAGTCCGCGCATACGCGCCACTGGCAAGACCTCGAACCCTTCAGCTCGGAGTGCAGGAATAAGGCCGGCATTCAACAACGACGTTTTACCTGCGCCTGATTGAGCGTAGATAAGCACAACCCGATGGGCCGTGACGAGAGAGGCCAGCTCTAATATCTCGCGATCACGCCCGAAGAACAAATTCTGCTCGTTTGATTCGAATGGACGCGGACCAGGGTAGGGGATGCGGAAATTGGGTTCAGCGCTCATTTCCCAAGCCCTTCCCAGCGGTCAAACAACTCGGCGGTGAATTCCTTCGCAGTACCCCAATACACGCGGACATTAATCCCCCCAAAGTAATCCGTCAAGTATTTCTGTGCGCTTTTCCCTTCTGCCACACTACTGGGCGGTAACTGAACGGCAACACTGATTCGGCGCAAGCTCGATTCCATTGATGTAACCAGACCACGGAACAGGACTCGAAAATCCCAATCAGCCAAACGATATCCGATGAAAAGCAATGAAGCTCCAGTAAGTGCCTCCTGGATGCGTGGGGGAAGTAAGTTGTGATCCTTGGAAATACTTACTAGAAAATCGAGATAGTCATCCTCGGTGAGAACGAGAGATTCAGGAACCTCGTTGTGTCCATGCAGGTGGTAGACAACAGGATTGGCGGGAGTAGGACGAAAACCAACGACGGAGTCGAAAACAGATGGACGACCTCTAAGGAAACTATTCCAACAACATAGCTCACGGCGAGGGTCTCTGTGCTGACTAACAAGTGCCCGAACCATAAAGTCATCGTAATTGGTTGTCATGTAGATCGGAAGCGGGAGCTTGGCAAGTATTGTATGTGGCTCGTCAGACGCAGCGAAATCAGGTAACCCGATATTCTTAAATGACCCAAGGAGTTGTTCCTTCGGGAACATTGAATCGTGGGTAGAGACAGCAAGAAACTGAGCGACACGTGCGAGATCGGAAGAATCTTCAAGGGGGTACTTGTATTGCCTGGCCCATTTTTGAGCAATCTCTGAACCAAGAGGAAGAACACCATAGGCAACACCAGCTCCCAGGAAGGGAGTGCATTTACCTTGTTGAATTCTTGCCAGCAGAATTTGCCAATCCTGTTCGCTCAAGGTTTCGGCCATCCGAATCCTCCCCGGGTTCTAGCCCTACAGAACGAGCACCTACCGCCAACGCGCGCTAGCGCGTCAAACGACAGGTGCTTTGACCTTCCGTAAAGGACTTTCGGTTTCAGGTAACAACGTCCCACGAGCAATCATCTCTTCGCCCCTCCTCCAGAGCGAATTGAGATTATTCCAATGCAGGGACAAATACGAAATCTACCGAACCAATTATACCATGAATGTCAAGAAAAATCGCGCGTTTGATGATTGCGATCAGACGGCAAGCGGGGAAGCCACAATTTCGGGTCGCCACTCGACTTGTTGAATCGTGCGAACGCGTTTTTGCATTTTGACGTACACCACGGGGCTATCGGCGGGGCGGGGCGCGGCGTTAGCCATTGCGATGTTGGCGCGATTGAATTCAGGGTCGTCAGCATCCAGAAAAATCAGCATCGCCTTGTCGGGGATATGATCCAGAATCTCTGGCGCGGCGAACACATATTGATTGAATTGTTCGGTTAACTCAAAAGTCTTATCGGCGATTTGTTGCGGCGTCAATTTTTCCATCGTAAATACCTCTCAATGTACAATTGGTGATTCAGGCGCAAGTAATTGGTGTCAGCCCTAATGCTCTTGAGCCCGGCGTAGATTGCTCTGCGCCGGATCGGAAAAGCGGAGGAACGTTTCAGTCGCATGCCCCAGGTCGGAATAATAGCCGCGATAGGCGGGCGGTAGCAGCGTCGCCATCTGATACATGATCTCGTCGACGATCTGTCGCCGGACTTGACGCGTCACTGTGGTTCCATTCACATTCAGATTAAACGGATTGCCCACCACGATGTGAAAATCGGTGCGGCGCAGACGCTTGAAGTTGTGCTTGAAAATTTCATATCCATAGCATGCCATCGGCAGCACCGGCGCGCCGCTGTGGAGCGCGAGCGTCACGACGCCGGGATGCGCGCGTTGGAGTTGCCCATTTCCGCTGCGCGTGCCTTCGGGCGCGACCCCCAGGATGCAACCGGCTTGCAGCGCGTCCAAACCTTTCCGCAATGCCGCGACGTCGGCTTCGCCGCGCCGCAACGGAATCGCGTTGTAGAGCGTGAACAAAGGACCCAGGAACGGATGATCCCAGGTTTCGACTTTGCTGAACCCGGCAATCGGACGCGGCTGCAAGTGCGTAAAGACCACCGGCACATCGAGAAAGTTGACGTGATTCGCCACCAAGATTAGGGGACCGCGCTCCGGCACGCGCGCCAATTGCGCCGCGTCGACGCGGCAAAGTACGTGCGTCAGTCCCTTGACGATTTGACTGACGATCCAACCGGTTAAAGTCACGGCGTTCCCTCTCCCGAAAATGTAGGACAAATTTGCAAATCTGTCCTACGTTCGCCCACGGATAAATTTCGTCCACGAAGGACACGAAGGGACACGAAGAATTTTTCCTTCGTGATCTTCGTGCCCTTCGTGGATTATTTTTTGTGGGTTACGGTTCAAGTTACGGAGATAGAGTTACAATCTCGATCTGGCGCGGCACGAGTTCCAGCGTCAACTGTTTTGCTTCGACGCAGAGTGTCTCGCCGTCAATGTGCGCGGGCAAAACGCCGTCGAGCGCGGTGACGACGACGCGCCGCGCTTGCGCGATTTTGACGGCTGGGTCAGTCGCTTGCGTCCCTTGCAAAAATTTTGGAATGAGCGCGAGAATTTTCGCGCGGCTCACTTGCCGCGCGATCGTCAGATCGAACAAGCCGTCGTCGCTTTTGCCGCGCGGCGCCATCTTGAATCCGCCGCCCAAGCGTCTGCCGTTCATCGTCGAGACCATCAGCGCGCGCTGCGTGATCGTTTCGCCGTTGTATTCAATCTTCACGAGTGGCGCGCGATAGTACAGAAAAATCGTTTTCAACGCGGCGACGATGTATGACGGAAAGCCGCTCAGTCGTTTCATCTTGACCGCGACGAAACCAACCACCGCGTCAAAGCCGATGCCGACGCCGTTGCCAAAGTATCGTCCCGCCGGATACAAGCCGCCGGTCGCCAGACCAACGTCAATCACGCGCCGCCGATCTTGCGCGAGCACACGGCAGCCCTCCGCGAGATCGCGCGGCACATCCACGCCGAACGCGAAATCGTTGCCGCGACCGACGGACAGCGCGCCCATCGCGACATTGGCGATGCCCGCGCGTTTCGCCAGCATCAAGCCATTCAAAACTTCGTTCGCAGTACCGTCGCCGCCGACGGCGACCACCACATCGAAACCGCGCGCGGCGGCTTGCTGCGTCAATTCCGCCGCGTGCCAGGGACGCTCGGTGAGGACAATATCGAAATCCAAACGATGCTCGCGCAACAATTGCTCAATCGTCGTGACGGCGCGTCCGCCTGCGCCGCGACCTGAGGTGGGATTGACGATGATCTTGTATCGGCTCATTCCTTTGTTGCCTCGCGAGAGTTGTGCTACAATGCCGCCGTCGCTATTTGACTTCTATTTGCGACGGCGTTCTTACTTCCATTTCGAGTGTGCCGCGATAACTTGCGATCTTTCCCGTGACGCAGATCGTTTTGCCGCGGTACAAAGTTTCGGGCGCGGAGGGAAAATTCGCGCGCTGATTGCCCCAAATCAAAACGCTGAACCGCGCGGGATCGGGGTACGCGCGTCCGAGGTCGAGATAGGTTGGTTGCCCGTTCGTGGTTTGCGCGAAGGTTGTGCGGAGGACGGGTCCGCAAACAATCTTGGTTTGATTCAAGTAGTTGCCGGCGTCACTCCAGGAAATCGTTTCAGTTCCGGGGGAAATACTCGTCGGCGCGAGGGTTGGCGCGGAGGCGATAGGTGTCGCGATGGCAGCGCGTGGGGTTTGCGCGGGCGCAACGGGCGTTGCCGTAATTACCCACGGCGTCTGCGTGGGCGGAACTGGGGTCGGGTTGGTAACACATCCGATCAGAACGATTGCCAAAATCGCTAGCGCGGTCGCGGGTTTCATCGGACTCCCTCCTTTGGGAAGATGTGTGTTCGTTTGTGTACCCGATTGGATTATACCGCAAGTTGGAGGTCGAATCAAATGACGAAACAAAGGATGAAGGACGAAGGCAGAAGGATGAAGACTGAGACGATCAATTCGTCTCGCATCTTTTCGAAGGAGAAGAAATAGATGTCGCGTGAAACTTGGAGTGTAAACTTGTATTTGCTGAATTGCGCGCTTTTATTCACGCACGAAATCGATTCCGCGTTTTGGAAAGAGTGGGATTTGTTCGGTATTCCCGGCGGCATTCAGGTTTTTCTCGTTCTCAATTTCTTGCTGCTGCTCGTCGCGCTGTACGGGTTTCAGCAAGTTGTCCTGGGAACGAAAACCGCGCGTGTGTTTTCGCTGCTACTCGCCGCGGCGGGCGTGTTCGCGTTTGACGTCCACTTGTTTTTTATCGCGACAGGACATCCCGAATTTACATTGCCCGCCTCGATTGCCGTGTTGGTTGCGACGCTGATCGTGTCGCTCGCGCAAGGATTTCTCGCGTTGCGCGAAATGCGAAGGTAGCGCAAGAAACGCAAGGGACACAGATGAACGCAGATGAACACAGATCAAACTAGAAATCATTGTTCTTGTTTTCTTCGTGTTCATCGCGCCTTTCGTGGACAGAGTTCTTAATGGGAAATATGAAAACGCAGTACGATATCCGCCGCATCACCGCCGCCGAAACGCGCCAACTGCGCCAGCAAGTTTTGCGCCCGAAGCGGCGTCCCGAAGAGCAAGTTTACCCGAACGACGACGTGCCGGACGCGCTGCACACCGGCGCGTTTCACGACGGTAAATTGGTCGGCATCGCGACTGTGTTCCGCGACGCGCCGCCGGGCGAAACGCAGCCGCGCGCGTGGCGTCTGCGCGGCATGGCAGTTCTGCCCGAAATGCAAGGGCAGGGCGTCGGGCGCGCGCTCGTCGAGTTTTGCGTCGCGCACATTCGCGCGCACGACGGCGATGTGCTGTGGTGCAACGGGCGCACCTCCGCGCGCGCGTTCTACGAGTCGGTTGGGTTCCGCGCGACCGGCGCGGAATTCGATGTGCCGGTAAGCGGCGCGCATTTTGTGTTCCGGCGCGATTTGTTGTAGGGGCGAAACATTCGCCAAATCCTGTTGGTGGGCAATAGACTTGCGGGAATAATTTGTCCACGAAGGACACGAAGGAGCACCAAGTTTTTTCTTCGTGTTTCTTCGTGCTCTTGGTGGACGAATGTTTTGCCCTTACATTTGACAACCGCCCGCCTTCTGCAATACAATACGGTCGTGCGATGACAGCCGAAACCTGGCAAGGATGGCAGCGTGAATGATTCCCCAAATCCGCACGTCCCAGATTGTCCCTACGTCGGCTTGCAACCATACTCCGAAGCCGAACGCGAATACTTTTTCGGTCGCGAGCAAGACACCGAAACGATTGCCGCGAACTTGCTCACCGCGCCGCTGACGTTGCTTTACGGCGCGAGCGGCGTCGGCAAAACGTCCGTGCTTGCGGCAGGCGTTGTGCCGTACTTGCGCGCGATGCCTGATGTACTTGTTGTTTTGTTTCGGCAGTGGCAGGACAGCACGTTTCAAGATGTGCTGATGAACGACGTTGATACAACGGTCTACTACTCAAGAGCCAAACTGCTGAGTAATAGGACACCGCTTCCGTTCGACGAATTCCTCGCGCGCGCGGCGCAAGAAACCAACCGCACGCTCCTCATCATCCTTGATCAGTTTGAAGAGTATTTTCTCTATCACCCTAACGGAAATCCGTTCGAGGAGCAACTCGCGCGTGCGATCAATAGGGGCGACGTGAACGCAAATTTCATTCTCTCCATGCGCGAGGACGCGCTCTCACAACTCGACCGCTTTGAAACACGGATTCCCAACTTGATGAGCAACTATTTGCGCTTGGAGCATTTGGACCGCGCTGGTGCAGGGCGCGCGATTCGCAAGCCGCTGGATGTGTACAACGCGCGCCGAACTGACGCGTCCCCGATAACGATCGAAGACGCGCTGGTGGATGCGTTGATTGAGCAAGTTCGCACGGGACGCGTGACGCTGGGGCGCGCAGGGCAAGGCGAAATTGCCGTAATGCAATCCGCCGACACGCGCGATACGCGCATTGAGGCGCCCTTTCTGCAAATGGTCTTGACTCGTCTCTGGGAGGAAGAAACTCGTGCCGGCGCGCGCAACCTTAGACTTGCAACCTTGAACCTCCTTGGTGGCGCTGAAAAAATCGTGCGAACGCATCTGGACGAAGTAATGAACAGATTGCGCGCGCCGGAGCAAGAAGTTTGCTCCACCTTCTTCGACCGATTGGTCACGCCGTCGGGCACCAAGATCGCGCAGAACGCCGACGACCTGGTGACGTATGCTGCGCGTTCCGCTGCTCAAGTCACTCCCATTCTCAAGAAACTTGCCGACGCGCGCGTCCTGCGTCCGATTGCGCCGCCGCTGAATCAGCCCCAGGTCGCGCGCTATGAGATTTTTCACGATGTGATTGCGCCTGCGATTCTGGATTGGCGCAGACGTTTCGTTGATCGCAAGCGCGTTCGTCGCTTGGGATTGATTACGCTGGGGGCTGTTTTGCTCGTGGTGGTGTTCAGTTTGTTGTCGCTCTTTGCGTTCCAGCAAATGTTGAATGCGCAGGATGCCGAGGGGCGCGCGATTGTTCAACGCAACGCAGCGGCTACTTCGGAAGCGCGTGCGGTAACGCAGGAAGCGAGCGCATACCAGCAACGCGCCGAAGCGCAGAATCAGGCAAACGCGCGGGCTACGGCGGAAGCGCAGGCATTGGTTCAACGTGATGCGGCAGAGAAATCCAAGGGTGAAGCGCTCACTCAACAAAAGATCGCCTTTTCGCGTGAATTGGCGGGGATAGCGCTCGCGCGATTGCCTGTTGACCCAGAACAAAGTCTGCTCTTGGCTCTCCATGCCGCCGAGATTTCTCCGACTGAACAGGCAGAGGACGCCTTGCGCCAATCATTGCGCGGGTATGCTTTGCGTGCTGCATTGCGCGGGCACACTGCTAGTGTGTATGCTGGATTCAGCCCGGACGGCAAATTCATCGTCACGGCAAGTCTAGACAATACGGCGCGTGTGTGGGAGACGAGCACAGGCAAGAGTATCGTTGAACTGCGTGGGCACACCGGTCAGGTGCGAAGCGCCCAATTTAGTCCCGACGGCAAATTCATTGTCACGGCGAGTCAAGATGGAACCGCGCGGGTTTGGGAGGCGAGTACCGGTAAAAGTATCGCCGAACTGCGTGGACATACTGCGACCGTGCGCCATGCCGTGTTCAGCCCGGATGGCAAGTTCGTCGTCACAGGAAGCAATGACTACACAGCGCGCATTTGGGAAGCCAGCACAGGCAAGAACATCCGGGAACTGCGTTGGCACGGGAGTTCTTTGAGCGGCGTGGCATACAGTCCCGACGGCAAATCTATTGTTACGGTGAGCTCAGGCGCGGGCGCGCGGATTTGGGAAGCGAGTACAGGCAGAGGTATCTCGGAACTACGCGGGCACACGAAATCCATAAATAGCGTCGCGTTTAGTCCCGACGGCAAATTTATTGTCACCGCGAGTTCGGACAATACGGCGCGCGTGTGGGAAACAAGCACAGGCAGGAATATTGCGGAATTGCAGGGGCACACGGATGTCGTACGAAGCGCGACATTCAGTCCTGATGGCATGTTCGTCGTCACTGGCAGTTCGGATAACACAGCGCACGTGTGGGAGGCAAGCACAGGCAAGAGTATTATGGAATTGCGCGGACATACGGGGTACGTGACTATTGCCGCATTTAGTCCGGATGGCAAGTTCATCGTGACAGTCAGTAGAGATGGAACCGCGCGGGTGTGGGAGGCAAGCACAGGGAGAGGCATCGCGGAACTACGCGGACACACCACTGAAATCAATAGTGTTGAATTCAGTCCCGATAGTAAATTCATTCTCACCGGGAGCGCTGATTTTACCGCGCGGCTATGGGAGGCGAATAGCCGCGACAGTATTATAGTATTCCTTCGCAGAAACTATCACGACCGCGAAGATTCTTGGGACACAGATGAACACAGATAAACACAGATAGAAAAATCAGTGTTCATCAGTGTTTATCAGTGTCCAAAAGATTTGGTTGCGGCTATGCTGCGCTATGGATCTGCGCGGACATACAAGTAAGATCCGGAGCATCGTGTTCAGCCCAGATGGAAAATCTCTCGTGACCGCAAGCGAGGACAACACCGCCCGAGTATGGGAAGCAAGCACAGGCGCGAGTATCCTTGTATTGAGTGGGCATAAGGGTTTCTTGCGGAGTGTTGCCTACAGTCCCGAGGGCAAGTTCATCGTCACCGCGAGTGGAGATTCGATAGCGCGGGTGTGGGAGGCGAGTACAGGTAAGAGTATCCTGGAACTGCGCGGACACACAAAAGATGTTCGCAGCGCCGCGTATAGCCCCGATGGCAAGTTCATCGTCACCGCAAGCATAGATGGGAGTGCGCGCGTGTGGGAGGCAGGCACAGGTAAGGGAATCATGGAATTGCGGGGGCACGGTATCCATAGCGTCCTCAACGCCGCGTTCAGTCCGGATGGCAAGCGCATCGTCACGGCGGGCTGGGATGGCATCGCGAAGGTGTGGGAGACAAGTACAGGCAAGAGCACAATCGAATTGCGCGGACATACACTAGGTTTATACAGCGCCACATTCAGTCCGGATGGCAAGTTGATTGTTACTACCAGTGTGGACGGAACTGTACGGATATGGGAAGCCAGCACAGGCAAGAGCGTCATCGAATTGCACGCGCACGCAGGTGATTCGCACAGCGCCGCATTCAGTCCTGATGGGAAATATGTCGTCACTGTAGGTTTGGACGGAAACGCGAGGGTATGGGAGACTAGCACCGGCAAACACATCGTCGAAATATCTGAGGCGACTGCCATATTCAGCGCCGTCTTCCATCCCGAAGGCAAGTTAATCGCGACTGCAAGTAGCGATGGCGTTGCGCGCATTTACGTCTGTGAGGTGTGTGCTCCATTCCAAGACCTTATCGCGCTTGCACGCACGCGCATCACGCGCGAGTTCATGTGCGAAGAGCGGCAAAGGTATTTGCACGAAAATATTGTCTGCTCAACGCCAACGCCAATCCTAACTCAAACTCCAGAGCCCCCGCAGACAATAACGCCTGGTAGGTGATCTTATGCCCGAACCACCTTATGGTATCATTGTCAACCAATTGAAACAAGGGAACGTCATTCCCTTCCTCGGCGCGGGCGCGTCGTTGAGCGGACGTCCGGTGGACGCGAAATGGAACGACAAGACCGCCGCGTTTCTTCCAACCGGCAGAGAACTCGCGCACCAACTCGCCGAGGATTCCAGTTTGCCGTCCACAGAATCGTACGACCGCGATGATCTCTCCAAAGTTTCGTCGTACTACGCCGAAGTCGCCGCAAACCGCGCCGACTTGATCGGCTGTCTGCATCAAACGCTTGACCGCGATTATCAGATCGGCGCGATCCACCGTTTTCTCGCAGACGCCGACGTGCCGCTTCTCATCGTCACGACGAATTACGATGATCTGATCGAGCGCGCGTTTCAGGCAAAGGGTAAACCGTACCATCTCGTCGCGTATCCCACCGATCACAAAGAACTCGCGGCAGCGGTATTGTGGTGGAAGCCCGGCGCAGCCGACCCCGAAGCGCACGCGCCCAAATCGCTTCCGCTCTCGCTCAGCGATACGACCATCATCTACAAGATGCACGGCACGGTGGATCGGCAAGCGAACAAGTGGGATTCGTACGTCATCACCGAAGAAGACTATGTGGACTTTCTCGCGCGGATGACGGGGCAGACCGCGATCCCCGCGCGCTTGATGCTCGAATTTCGCAAGCGGCGTTTTCTCTTTCTCGGCTACGGTCTGCGCGATTGGAACCTGCGCGTGATGCTGCGTCACCTCAAAAGCGCACTCGCCACAACCGAAACGACCGCGCCGCTAACCGATGCGGGCGAGGATTTGCGCTCGTGGGCGATCCAGCGCAATCCATCGGAGTTGGAACGCGCGCTGTGGCTTGCGCGCAAGGTGAACATTTACGATCTGGAGATTGACGCGTTCGTCGGCAAGTTGCGCGAGAAGATGGGCATTGCGTAGGGGCGAAGCATTTGCCAAATCGTGATCGCATGCCAAGACGATTGGCATAATGCAAACAACTTGCCGACAAACCGTCTTGCGCAAATGCTTCGCCCTTACGCGGCACGGGGCAGCGTTTGACCAATCCCCCAACCTGTGCTATAAACCACGCAACGCAGTGACGGAGAAACGTAGCGCTTGACGAGATTCCAGAGAGCCGTACAATTCTGAAAAGCCGGCATCCACGCAAGCGTGATGAACATCTCCCGAGCGTTTCGGTCCGCTCCCGTTATCGAGCGTCGAGGCGACAACCCGCCGAATGTAATTCGGCGTCTCAAAATCTGAAAATCGGCTAGAAGCCGATTGCGCGCCAACCCGATTGATCGGGGTTCCACCTTTTGAGACGGACGATTGCATCGTCCGTTGTCGCGCAGAAAGGTGGCACACGAGTCCCCCCTCGTCCTTTCATCGGACGCGGGGGAATTTTATTTCAGGCGATCAGGCGACCACGTAATCCGGCGATCAGGCAATCGGGCGATCGGCAACCGATTGACCGATTGCCTGATTGACCGATCCCTGATTGCCTGCCGAAGGAGCCACTATGGAACGAATTCGCACAACGCAATTGCGCGAACACATCGGTCAGCGCGTCATTTTGCGCGGCTGGATGCACAACCTGCGCGCGCTCGGCAAGATCAGTTTCATTCTCGTGCGCGACGGCTACGGCATCGCGCAAGCGGTTACCCAAGACGAAAACGTGCTTGCCGCGCTCCACGGCGCGCACGACGAAAGCGTCATCGAACTCGAAGGCGCGGTCGTCGCGGAAGCGCAAGCGCCGGGCGGCGTCGAATTGCGCGACATCGCGGTGCGCGTCATCGCGCCGGTCACCGACACGCCCCCGTTTCCGCTCAACAAGCCGACCGTCAACGCGACGCTCGACGTTTTTCTCGATCATTCGACGGTCGCGCTGCGTCATCCGCGCAAGCGCGCGCTGCTGCGACTTTCCGCCGGGATCATGTCGGCGTTTCGCGAATTTCTCAACGGCGACGGATTCACCGAAATCCAATCGCCCAAACTTGTCGCGTCGGCGACCGAAAGCGGCGCGAATGTGTTCGCGGTCGATTACTTTGGCAAAAAGGCGTTTCTCGCGCAGTCGCCGCAGTTCTACAAGCAAATTATGGTCGGCGTGTTCGAGCGCGTGTACGAAGTCGGTCCCGTCTTCCGCGCCGAGCCGCACGACACGACGCGCCACGTCAACGAGTACGTCAGTCTCGACGTCGAATTTGGTTTCATCGAGAATCACTTTACGGTGATGGCGTTGCTCACGCGCTTGATTCGACACATTCTCGCGCGGCTCGCGGAACAAAACGCGGCAGCGTTGCAATTGCTCGATGTGAAAATGCCGAACGCGCCTGAAACTTTCCCACACATTCACTTTCGCGACGCGCAGCAACTCATCTTTGAGAAATTCGGCGAGGATTGCCGCGGCGAACCCGATCTCGCGCCGCAGCACGAACGCTGGCTCGGACAGTGGGCGCGTGAAACGCACAACTCCGATTTTCTATTCGTGCCCGGCTATCCGATGAGCAAGCGACCGTTTTACACGCACCCCGATCCCGCGGATCCAAAATATTCGTACTCGTTCGACTTGCTGTTTCGCGGCACCGAACTTGTGACCGGCGGACAGCGGCTGCATCGGTACGAAGATTATCTTGCCGCGCTCGCGCGCGCGAAATATCCGGTCGAGCCGTTCGCGTACTATCTCGACGCGATGAAGTACGGGATGCCGCCGCACGGCGGCTTCGCCGTCGGCTTGGAACGTTTTGTGATGCAGTTGTGCGGCTTGTCGAATTTGCGCGAAGCGACCTTGTTCCCGCGCGATACGCACCGCCTCACCCCATAAAAAATTAGGAGCGAGCAACTGCTCGCTCCTTTCTCATTCCCACTTGCGCTCGTCCACGATTGGCTTGGCGTCCGCCGCAATCGTCCCTGCTGGCGCGAATTCGATCTGGTCCACGCTCACGCGAATCAACCCGCGCACCGCTTCGGAAAATTCCTGGCTTAATTTCGCGCGATCGGGCACGTCCTGCGCGAGTTCGACTTTGAGCGTCAAATGGTCGCGCACATTGTCCGGACGCGTGACGATGCCCTGCACGCGCGCGATCGCCGGAAACTGCGCGAGCGCGAACTTGATCTGATTCGGATGAACGAACATCCCGCGCACTTTGACCGCGTCGCCGACGCGCCCGACGAGCATGATGCGCTCGCGCGTCTCGTCGGTACACACTGCCATATCGCCGGTGCCGAGGCGAATGAGGGGGTACGTTTCGTTGAACGTCGTGACGACGACTTCGCCTGGCTCGCGCGCGCCGACGCGTTTGCCGGTCGCGGGGTCGACAATTTCGACGACGATGCCCTCCGCGATTTGCAGCGCGCGCTTGGTTTCATCGTCGTACGCGAGAAAGCCGAGTTCCGCCGTTGCGTATACGTTCGTCGTCTTTAATCCGTACACACCTTCGAATTGCGCGCGTAGCGAGGGCGGATATGGCTCGGCGGTGAAAAGCGTGTGGCGCAGCGCGAATTGCTTTTTGAAATCGAGGCGCATCTCCTCCGCTTTTTTGATGATCGTCATCAAAAAACTTGGCGTGCCCGCATAGCCGGTCACTTTGAGATCGAGCATCATCTTGATTTGCAATTCGGTGTTGCCGACGCCGCTGGGGATGACGGTCGCGCCGACTGCTTGCAATCCGGCGTCGAGCAGCAAGCCCGCCGGGACGAGGTGGTACGACAGCGTGTTGAGCGCGATGTCGCCGCGCGTGAAACCCGCGATGCGAAAAATGCGCGCCGCCGTTCTGACGAGCGATTTCTCCGCGCCGTGTGGTTCGTACAGCGGACCCGGCGAAAGAAAAATATGCTTGAGCCGTTTCGCCTTTTCGCTGCGAAACCCGCCGAACGGCGGCGCGGCTTTTTGCAGTTCGACGAGGCGATCCTTGCTCGTCACCGGCACGCGTTCCAAATCCGCGACGCGTCGAATGTCGCGCGGTTTCACGCCCGCGTCGTCGAAAATCCTTTTGACGGCGGGCGCGCTCGCGTACGCGTGTTTGACGAATTTGGCAAGTTCCCGATCGAGCGAGTTAGGTTGGGTGGGCATAGATCACTCCTTGAAGACAAGTCAAATAGAAATCGGATAATGGGACACCGATGTACACAGATAAACACAGATAGAAAAATCAGTGTGCATCAGTGTTTATCCGTGTCCTCGATTGGATTCCAACGTGATCACATAAACGCACGCTTGCCCCTGCGTCTTGAGACACTTGCCCAACGCCGGGTTGATCTCGTACTGCGCGCTGAACGCGTCGAACCAACCGGTCACGCGCGCGAAAATGCCGCACTCGTACCGCCCCGCGATGCCCCCGCGCGCCGCGTTGTCGAAGGCAAAGCAGCGGCGCACGCGCACCTGATACGCGCGATCGCTGATCTTGAATACGTCATAGTCGAGCAGATCGGGACCGAGCAAGGCGATGAATAATTCTTGCGCCAGAAGAAAATCGTCGAGCGTGCGCGGCGACAGTTTCAACGCGCGTGCGACGCGTTGCGCTTCCACCTTGCCGACCTCATGCGCGGCAATCTGATTGAGCCGATTCGCTTCCGCGATGCCGTGCGCGCTCGCGACCGCCATAAACCACCGCGCGTCGTGCGACATCCAGCATTTGATCAAAAGGGTCGCGCGCTCCGCCGCGCCGAAACGCGCGAGCAGTTCACCCGCCTTTTCCCTCAGTCGAGGTTGCAAATTCTCCGGCGCGTTCATCGCTCTTCATCCTTCCGCCTTCATCCTTTATCCGAGCCAGCGTTTGCGGCGTTTGTAATGCTTGACCTCGCGATAACTCTTGCGTTCGCCGAGTTGGGTCAAGCCAAGATAGAATTCTTTGATGTCTTCATTGTCGCGCAATTTCTGGGCGGGACCTTCCAGGACGATCCGCCCGGTTTCCATCACGTAGCCGTGATCGGCGATGGCGAGCGCGGCTTGCGCGATCTGTTCGACCAGGAGGATCGCGGTTTTTTCGCGCTGATTGATTTGTCGAATGACGTGGAAAATCTCGGCGACGAGGAGCGGCGCGAGACCCAGCGACGGCTCGTCGAGCAGCATCAATTTGGGATGCGCCATCAGCGCGCGCCCGATCACGACCATCTGCTGTTCGCCGCCGGAGAGATAACCGCTGACGCGTCCGCGCAAATCGCGCAGACGCGGAAAATATTGGTACACCATATCCAGATCGGCGCGGAGGTTGCCATTGCGCGCGAGCGCGCCGACGACGAGGTTCTCTTCGACGGTGAGATGCGCGAAGAGGCGGCGCCCTTCGAGCACTTGGACGATCCCGCGCCGGACGACGGCTTCGGGACCCAAGCGATCGAGCCGCGCGCCGTCGAATTCAATCGAGCCGCGCGTGACCTGACCCAGTTCGGTGCGCAGCAGACCGGAGATCGCTTTGAGCGCGGTCGTTTTGCCCGCGCCGTTCGCGCCGAGCAGCGCGACGATTTGCCCATCGCCGACCTCGAGTGAGACGCCGCGCAGCACCAGGATCACATCGCTATAAACGACTTCGATGTTGTTGAGTTTGAGCATGATAAAACCCAGAGGGATTAGAGGGCATAAAAAGGCAAGAGAGGGCGCAGAGGGTAATAAGGCATAGAAGGTAAGGAGGGCTGAGCCCCTCGGTTGCCTTCGGATGCCTTCTACGCCTTCTACTCCTTCTGACGCCCTCTATCCCTTCTGCGTCTTACTTGGGTTTCAGATCCGGCGCGGTCATCCAGTCCGTCAGATAGATGAACTTGCCTTTTTGCACTTGGACGATCCGCGCTTTGCTGGGCGCGCGCTTGTCTTTGCCAAAGTCAAACGACTGGATGCCTTCCATCGGTTTGAGTTCGGGCGTTGCCTGGATCGTTTCGTACACGGCAGCGCCGGTCAAGCCCTCAAAGCCGACGCGGTCAATCGTCTTTTCGATGTACTGCTTCATCGCATCCACGAACGTGAACGAGAGCAGATAACCGACGCTGCGTTCGGCGGGCTTGCGCTGATTCGTGGTGAATTCGCCCTGAATGATCTTGACGCCGGGATGCGTGGTATCGTCCCACCACAGGTTCGGGAAGACGCCGTAGTATCCTTCGGACGCCGCGCCTGCGAGCGCGAGCATCGAAAGATCGAGACTCCAGTTGCTGCCGGCGATCATGAATTCGTCGCGTACGCCGAGCGAGACCGCGTCTTTGAGAATTTGCGCGGGCCCGTGCGCGAGCGAGTTGGTGTAGATGACATTCGCGCCGGCTTTTTTCGCCGCGAGAATTTGCGTGGTCACGTCCGGCGCGCCGGGCGTAAAGAGTTCTTGCCCGACGATCTTGACACCCTTCTTTTCGGCGTAGGCGCGGGTTTCGGCGGTCAACGCATCGCGACCGTACGCGCTGTCCCAGGTGACGACCGCAATCTTGGGGGAATCAAGCGCCTGTCCCTTGGCGGGCTTGACCTTGTCCCAGTTCGGCACGAGCCAGTCGAGGAACAAACCGAATTGATCGGTGTAGATCGGCACGACCGCGAAGACATAGCCGGGCGGATACGAGCCCTTGGAACTGACGCCCGCGGTGAGGACCGGAATCTTGTCCTCGGCGAGGCGGTCTTTCAACGCTTCGGTTTCGCCCGAGCCGTACATTTGCATGATCAGCGGTTTCTTTTCGCGGAAACGATTGTACGCCGCGATGGCGAGTTCGACTTTGCTCGCCGTATCCGCCCATTCGACGACGATTTCCGCGCCGCGAATGCCGCCTTTGCCGTTCCAGTATTTCGCGCCGTCGTTAAAGCCGGACACCAGCGGCGTCGTGATCGCGGCGAGTGGTCCCGTCACATCCCCAAAGTGGTAGAGTGTGATTTTTTCGCCGGGATTCGCTTTGGTGCGAAGCGCCGGTTTAGGTACGTCCGTCGGTTTGGGCGCGGCGGTGGGTTGCGGCGCGGTGGTGGCGGGCGCGGTGGTGGGTTTGGGCGCGTCGGTCGGTTTGGGGGCGGGCGTGGGCGGAACCGGCGTGGGCGTCGGTGCGGGCGCGCACGCGGTCAGCGCGATGATAGCCATCATGACCAAGACGATCAGAACGACGATCTTTTTCATCTTCTCCTCCTTCTTCGGATTGCAGATTTCAGATTTCGGATTTCAGATTTTATTTTCTCCCCAACATCACCTCCAATCTCTATGCTCCAACTACTAATGCGCGAACGGTCTTAGCCGCCACGCGGCTTTGATCAACTCCCAGCGATGCGCGAGTCCGCGCGGTTCGAACACCAGGAATAGCATCAGTGCGATCCCGAACGTGATCGGTCCCAGCGCGGCAAGGAGTCCCGCTTCCAATTGCGGAAAGAGTTTGCTCAACACCGGCGCGAGTTGCACGGTCACCTCTTCCAACACGCGCACGAACGCCGCGCCGAGAATCGGACCGAGCGCGCTGCCCATTCCGCCGACGATCACCATGCCCAAATACCACACGGAATTCAGGAGCGAGAATTGGTCAGGATTGATCGTGCGCGCGTACATCGCCCAGAGCGCGCCCGCCAGTCCGGCGTACAACGCGGAGAGGAAAAAGGCGCGCAGTTTGTGCGAAAACTGCGCGATGCCGAGCACTTCGGCGGCGAGATCGTTATCGCGGATCGCGATCAGCGCGCGCCCCAGGCGCGTGCGCGCGATGTTCTTGGCGGCGATGACGCAGACGACGACGGTCAGCATGATCGGAAAGTACATCGTCGCTTGCGAGTTGAAGACAATCTCGCCGAGGCGCGGCGGCTGCATCGTCAACCCCGGCATCCCGCCAAAGATGTCGGTGCGGACGTTGCGAAAAAACCAGGGAATGATCATTTGCGCGGAGAGCGTCGCCATCGCGAGATAGAAACCTTTGATGCGGAGCGACGGCAAGCCGAACAACAATCCGACGAGTCCCGCGACCAATCCCGAAATCGGCAGCGCGAGCCAGAAGGAAACTCCGGCTTTGACCAGCACCGCCGCGCTGTACGCGCCGACTGCCATAAACGCCGCCTGCCCCAGCGAAATCTGTCCGGTGTAGCCGAGCAAGATATTCAATCCGATCACCGCGATAATGCTGATGCCGATCAGATTCAAAGTACCGATGACGTGTCCGTCGGCAAAGAATGGCAAAGCAAACAGCCCGATCAGAAACGCAATCGTCATGCCCCATTGTCCGCGATTGCGAATGATCGCCATGTCGTGCGCGTATGAAGTGTCAAAATCGCCGGCGAGTCGTAGTGCCATGCAACCCTCGATGCGTGTTGCGTGATGCGTGAAACGTGAATATTCACGCATCACGTTTCACGTTTCAGATTCTTTCAATCCTTTTCAATCCAAACAATCCATCGGGGCGGAACCACAAGACAATCAGCATAAAGATGTACGGCGCGATGTCGCCGAGGTGCAGCGCGCGCAGCGCGGGGTCTTGCGGCAAGCCGCCGACGAGCGACTCGATGACGCCGACGGTCAAGCCGCCGACAATCGCGCCGGGCACCGATTCCAATCCGCCGAAAAGTACGGCGGGAAATGCTTTGAGCGCGATGATGGACAAGTTGAGTTCGACGCCGCTGATGTTCGCGAGCAGGACGCCGCACATCGTCGCGACCACACTCGCAATCGCCCACGCCATGCCAAAGATGCGCGGCACGCTCAGTCCAACGCTCTGCGCGAGTTGATGGTCTTCCGCCGCAGCGCGCATCGCCAGCCCGGCGCGCGTGAATCGGAAAAAGAAAACGAACACGACGAACCCGAGCATCGCCAGCGCGAACGCGAGCGCGAGATTCAACTTGAGCCGCACGTCACCCAGGACGAGCGGCTGAATCGGAAAGAGCGCGGGCAGCGAGCGCTGATACGCGCCGAACACGATGATCGCCGCGCCTTGCAGCGTCTGCGCGAGCGCGAGCGTCATCATCACCGTCGCGAGAATCGGCTGACCGATCAGCGGGCGCAGCGCGACGCGCTCGACCAGCAAGCCGATGAGCGCAGACACTCCAATCGCGACGGCGAACGCGAGCCACACGTTCCAACCCAGGTTTTCGCTGAACCACCAAGTGGTGAACGCGCCGACCATGAGCAAATGTCCTTGCGCGAAATTAAAGACGCGCGAGGATTTGTAGATCAGCACCAAGCCAAGCGCGATCAGCGAATAGATGCCGCCGGTCAAGAGACCGGTCGCGAGAAATTGCGGGAAGAGGTCCCAGTTCATTGCTTGTCCCTTGTGTCATTGCGAGCATCCTGAGCGGAGCGGCGTCTGCGCCGCGCAGTCGAAGGATGCGAAGCAATCCCCGAGTGACGATTACAGATTACACACCCGCACCGCCGTCTCGATAACGCCCGCGCGTCCGTCGCGATACTTGACCTGCGCGCTGACGCGCACTTCGGATTTGCCGCCGTACATCGCCTCGATCAAATCGCGATAGCGCTCTTCCATCACGTTGCGGCGCAGTTTGCGTGTGCGCGTCAGATCGCCTTCGTCGGGATCGAATTCCTTGTGGAGCAGGACGAAACTTTTGACGCGCGCAGGCGGCGGCAGCGCTTCGTTCACGCGCGCGACATCCTGCTTGATCAGATCGTACACTTCGGTTTTCTGCGAAAGGTCGACGAAGGTGGTGTACGTCAAACGATTCTTTTCCGCCCAGCGACCCACGTTCGCAAAATCGATGTTGACGATTGCCGTGACGAACGCGCGCTCGCGCCCGCCGACGACCATCACGTCCTTGACGTACTGGCTGAACTTGAGTCGCCCTTCGATAAATTGCGGGGAGAATTTGTCGCCGGTCGCGAGGTCCAGCAAGTCCTTCACGCGATCGAGGTAAATCAAATGTCCGTCGTCGCGCAAATATCCGGCGTCGCCGGTGTGAAACCATCCGTCTTCCAATGCCTTGGCGGTCGCTTCGGGATTTTTGTAATAGCCCTGGAACACGGATTTGCTCTTGACGACGATTTCGCCTTCGGGTGTGATGCGGAGTTGCACAGCAGGCGGCGGCACGCCGACTGATTCAAATTTCACGTCGTTGCCGACATGCAAGGTGTGAATAATCGCTTCGGTGGAGCCGAAGAGGTTGCGAATGTTGACGCCGAGCGCGCGGAAAAAGCGGACGACATCCGGGCTGAGCGCCGCGCCGGAACTGTACGCCGATTTTACGCGGCTCAAGCCCAGTTTGTCGCGCAGCGCGGCAAAGATCGCGATCTCGCCGAGCCAGCCCAGGAATTGCCAGACGATTGGCACGCTGCCCTTGCCAAAGCGCAGATCGGCGACGCGATAGCCGATGGGCATGAACGTGTGGTACAGCGCGCGATTGATCCACGACGTATCCGCGATGCGCGCTTGCACCATTGAGACGAGCGATTCCCACAAGCGCGCGCTGAACAAGAGCGCGTGCGGCGAAATCTCGCGCAGATTTTCTTGCACCGTTTCGGGTTCTTCGGGAAAATTGATGACCATGCCGTCTATCACGTGGATCGCCAGTCCCAAAACATTTTCGGTGATCCACGCGGGCGGGAGAAACGAAAGATACTCGTCGGTGTCGAGGCGGCGATCTACGCTCGAGGAAATTTCCGCGCCGCCGATTAAATTCTTGTGCGCGATCATTGCGCCTTTGGGCACTCCCGTCGTGCCGGAGGTGTAACAGAAGATCGCGAGGTCGGCGCCTGTGCCTTGCGCGAGGCGTTCGTCAAAGCAAGTCGGCGCGCGCTGATCGAGTTTGTGTCCCGATGCAATCAGCGCATCAAAACTCATCAGCCATTCGCCGCCATAGTTCCACAATCCCCGGTCTTGCCAGTAGATCGCGCGCCGAATTGCGGGAACGTTCGCGCGAATTTCGAGCATCTTGTCGCACTGTTCTTGATCTTTGGCGAAGACGAGGACGGAATCGGAGTGCTGCACGATGTACTGAATTTCGGCAGGCGTGCTGTCGGTGAAGATACCGACCGCGATCCCGCCGCACGCCTGCACCGCGAGTTGCGCCCAGAAATATTCGGGATCGTTGTCGCCGATGATGCACACTTTTTCGCCGCGCGCGAGTCCCAACTCGATCAAGCCGAGCGCGAGGTGACGCACGCGCGCGTACGATTCCGCCCACGAGTACTCGCGCCAGATGCCGAGTTGTTTCTTTCGCATCGCGACGCGCGTCGCGCCGTATTTCTGTGTAGTGGCTTGAAGATATTGAGGAAGTGTTTCCATGTTTGGAGATTGGAGATTAGAGATTAGAGATTGGAAGTTGGATGTTGGATTGTCTCACTGAACACTGTTCACTGTCTACTGTTGACTGTTCACTGTTGACTGTTGACTGTTGACTGTTCACTGTTGACTGTCTCACCCAGGTACGCCTTGATCACCGCCGGATTCGATTTGATTTCGTCGGGCGTGCCTTCCGCGATCTTGACGCCAAAGTCCAACACGACGACGCGGTGCGCGATGTCCATCACCAAGCCCATGTCGTGCTCGACGAGGAGAATCGTCATGCCGCGCCGTTCGTGAATGTCGAGGATGAAGCGCGCCATATCTTCTTTTTCTTCGACGTTCATTCCCGCCATCGGTTCGTCAAGCAGAAGGAGTTTGGGTTCGAGCGCGAGCGCGCGCCCCAGTTCGACGCGCTTGCGGAGTCCGTAGGGCAGCGCGCCGACAATCGCTTTGCGGATATGTTCCATTTCGAGAAAGTCAATGATCTCTTCGATCACGCGGCGATGCGCGATTTCTTCGCGGTGCGCGGGTCCAAAATAGAGCGCGCTCGCCCACATGCTTTGGCGCATGTGAATATGCCGCGCCGCCATCAAATTATCGAGCGCGGTCATGCCGGTGTAGAGCGCGATGTTCTGGAACGTGCGCGCGATCCCCAGCCGCGGAATCACGTGGGTGGGGGTGTGGGTGAGGTCGTGCCCATCGAAAAGAATTTTGCCGCGCTGCGGACGATAGAACCCGTTGAGGCAATTGAGCGCGCTGGTCTTGCCCGCGCCGTTAGGTCCAATCAGGGCGAGGATCTCGCCGGGGCGAATGTCGAAACTCACACTCACAAGCGCAGACAAACCTCCGAAGAACAAATGGAGATCTATGGCTTGGAGCAAAGGAGCATGGGTGGAGGTCGAACTAGGCATCGTTACCTATTTCCAATGCGGCGTGTCCCCTTTCGCGAGGCACGCGCGGCTGGATGACCTACTCTGATCATCAGGTCGTCGTTGACAAGTTTAGCGATATTATATGGAAATCCAGATCGAGTGTCAATACCTTACTTGGATTCTTCTTCTTCAGTTGGCGTCAGCGTATCGAGTTGATGTTCCAAGTAAAACAAGCGCGAGCGAAATGTGGCGTGCGCTTCGCGCAGTGCCTGCCAGAAACGTTTGACAAACAGCGCGGGTTTGTGCGGGAGCGGTTGCGACCATTGCCAGACCAGACTCGCGCAAGTCAACCCTGCGCCGGAGACCGCGATGAGCAATCGACTGCCTGGCTGAACGCGCCCGGCTTGAATCGCGTCGCAAAGCGAGACCGGCAGCGCGGCGGCAGAAATGTTGGCATAGCGCGCGACATTGACAAAAACTTTTTCGAGTGGGACGCGCAAGCGTTCCGCAACTTGCTGAATCAAGGTTGTATTATTTTGGTGGGGGATGAACAGATCGATGTCGTCGATTGTCAAGCGCGCTTTTCGCAGCGCGTCGCGCGCCAGCGCGGTCATCGCGCGCAGCCCGTAGCGAAAGACGCCGCGTCCATCCATTCGCCCGTACTGCCAGCCGCGCTCCAAAACTTCCTGGCTCATCGGATTGCGACTGCCGCCGCCGGGTAGCATCAGCAACTCGCCGCCGGAGCCATCCGCGCTCAACGAGAACGAGAGCAGCCCGCCCGCACTTTCGCTGCCGGTGAGTACGACCGCGCCCGCGCCGTCGCCGAAATAGGGGCAGGTATTCTTGTCGCGCCAGTCCACGACGCGCGAACTCGTCTCGACGCCGATGACCAGAATATAGCGATACGCGCCGGAACGAATGAAGCGGTCGGCGACGACGAGCGCGTACGCAAAGCCGGAGCAACCCGCGCCCAGATCGAACGCGCCGGCGTTGTCCGCGCCGAGCGCGTTTTGCACCAGGCAAGCCGTCGCCGGAAAAAGATAATCGGGCGTGCTCGTCGCGACGATGATGAGACCCAGTTGCGAGGGAGAAATGTCGGCGCTCGCGAGCGCGGCGCGCGCGGCGCGCGTTGCCATGTCCGCGCTCGCTTGTTTGGGCTCGGCGACGTGGCGCTGTTCGATACCGGTGCGTGTCTTGACCCAGTCCGCGTCCACGCCGATGGTCTGCGCGAGTTCCGCGTTCGTGACGATTCGATTGGGGAGATATTCGCCCCAGCCAACGATGTGCGCGTTTAACATGCCGCCATTTTACCACGATTCTGCGGAAAGATGAAACCTTCTATTTGCCATCCCATCGTAAATCGGTAGAATAGAGCGACCTATGACTCGGATCCATTCCAATTTCCACACCACTGTTCTGCTGATCGCTTTCGCCGCGCTTGCCGCGTGCAGCGCGCCGCCGCAAAATACGAACGACGCTACGCCCGCGCCCGCGCCGCCCGCGCTCACGAAAATCGCGGTCGTCGTCACGCCTAGCCCCGCGTGGACGCCGACGCCGAATTCCGCGACGATCATCGATCGCTATTCAGTGCGGTATGGCGATACGCTCGGCGCGATCTCGGCGCGTTTCGATATTTCGGTCGATGATTTGATGCGGATCAACGGCATTACGAATCCCAACGCGCTGCAAATTGGACAGCAGTTGAAAATCCCCGTCGTCGTCACGCGCGGCGCGCCCGGCGACAAACTTTTGCCCGACAGCGAAGTGGTCTACAGTCCGGCGTACGCGTCGTTCGACGTGAGCGCGTTCGCGAATCAGTCGGCGGGCTATCTCGCGGTGTACCGCGAAAAAGTCGAAGGCGAAATGTTGACCGGCGCGCAGATCGTTCAACTCGTCGCGGAACGGTACAGCGTCGGTCCGCGCGTTTTGCTCGCGTTGTTGGAACATCAAAGCGGCTGGGTCACGAACGCGGCGCCGACGCAAAATCAAACCGCGTACCCCATCGGCAATGTTGACACGATGCGGCAAGGTTTGTTCTTCCAAACGAGTTGGGCGGCGAATCGTTTGAACGAAGGATATTACGGCAAGATCGCCGGACGACTCGCGGCGTTTCGATTGAAAGATCGGGCGCGCGTGCGCCTTGCCGCGAACGCCAACCCCGGCACGATCGCGATCCAAAACATTCTCGCGCAACTTTACGGCTGGGACGCGTGGCAATCGCACATCGGCAACGATGGTTTCATCGCGACGTACCGCCGATTGTTCGGCGATCCGAATCAGTTCGCGATTGAGCCGCTGATTCCGCCGGATTTGAAGCAACCCGCGCTGCGCTTGCCCTGGAGCGACGGCGAGTTGTGGTATTATACCGGCGGTCCGCACGCGGGCTGGGGCGATCTTGCGTCCTGGTCGGCGGTTGATTTTACGCCGAACGACATCGCGGGCTCAGGCAGTTGCATCGTTTCGAGACGTTGGGCGCTGGCTGCCGCGCCGGGCAAGGTTGTGCGCGTGGAGCGCGGGCGCGTCGTGCTCGCATTGAACGGCGGCGATTTTCAAGGCAAGGGGTGGACGCTGTTGTACTTGCACGTCGCGGCGGCGGGGCGCGTCGCGGCGGGCGTACAAGTCAATGCGGGAGATCGCATCGGGCATCCCTCGTGCGAAGGCGGCGAATCGGACGCGAGTCATCTGCATTTCGCGCGTCTGTACAACGGACAGTGGATCGGCGCGGAAATGCTGCCGTTCATTCTATCGGGTTGGACGATTGCCCCGGCGGATCAGGCGTACGATGGGACGATGACGCGCGGCGTGGAATCGCGCGAGGCGTGCAATTGCCGCGACGATCCCAAGAATGGCGTCGTCGCGGACGCGGGAACTGCACGGTAAAAATCACATCCTTTGGAGATTAAGTGACGGGCTCCCAGTTCAGCGTGCTGGGAGATCGAGTCGTTCGTCAATCCATTCGCGAACTAGCGCGCTGGCGGATTTGTGATCCGCTAATGCCTCTGCCTGCAAAATGGATTTGACCAACGGAGGGAGATGAACGGTCAGCGCGCTCTGTCCGGCGCCTTCCTCGTTCACGACCTTGATATCTACTGGTTCGAAGTAACTGCTATCGTAGAGATAGTCTTCGCCATCATTATCGATGACGCGCACCAACCGATTCCGACGTTCCAGCGCAGTGGTGGGCAGGGTCTTGTAGATCTTGCCAATCTCGAGACTGGCGGCATAACCTTTATTCTTGACACATCGAAGGTAAACCATCTTACTTCTCCAGAAAACGTTTGCGCTTGATATCGCGCCGTCCGATCCCGTGCGCCTCGTACCAATGCAATTCGGCGCGGAGAACTTCATTGCCTAACTGAATCCAGGCGATTCCTTTCATTTTGCGCCACGCGCCGCGTCCATAAGTTCGGTTCAGATAACGCCGCACACGAACACTGCTGCCGCGCGCGATAGTTTGAATATCCGTGATCTCACTGATGATCTCGAAATCCACGGCAGCGCTCGCAATTTACCGGATCATCGTCCCAGCGTCACGCCGCCGCCCGTGACGACAATTTCGTAATTCTTGGACGTTGGATCGAAGTTGGTAACCTGAATAAAGTACGTCCCGTTCATGGAAAAATCGCCCGCCCACACGAGATCATTCGAGACGCATCGTCCGGCATCGCACGGCACGATTGGCGCGGTACCCACGCCGATTGGCGTACCATCCACCGTGTAGCGCATGATTTGATCCCTCGTGAAAAGGCGGAACTGGAGTTTCTTTTCGTTCCCGCCGGGAATTCTGATTTCGATCTTGGAGCGGTCCCCCGCGTAATCAAACACGAACCAGCGTTCCGAATTGCCGGGAATCGTCTGCGTGCGACCGTTGACGACATAGATCGCGTTCGTAAACCAATCGTTGACTACCGGCGGAGGTGGAGGCACAGAAGTTGGTACCGGCACGGTCGGTGATGGAACTGCGGTAGCGGGCACCACCACGATCACGACAGTTTGCGGCGTCGGAGTAATTGTCGGCGTGATCGATTGGGTGGTCGTCACGGTCGTCGTCACGGCGGCGGATGATCCGACCGGCGCGCGCAGAGCCGCAATCGCCGGAATCATGACGGCTTGCATCAGATTGATTGTGGGTGACGCCAAGGGTCGCGGTGTCGCGGGGATCACGACAGGCATCGGCGTCGGCGCGGGCGGTTGCGCTCGGGGCGTGTAACCACCTCCACTGATTTGGAGCAGGAAGGTTCTCGCGGTGGAACTTGGGTTGACCACTTCGACGTATCCCATCCCCGCTCCATAAAATACGCCCTTCCATTGCAGATTGTCGGAACCGCTCGGCGGCAAGCCACGCCCAAGTGGCTCGGTGACGCTAAAATCTGCGCCGATCTGATTAGGCGTGTACACGTTGAAGCGCATTTGCATCGCCGCGCCGCTGAACAAGGTAAGTTCGACTGGCAAGCGCTCGGCATTGTAATCGAATTTGTACCACAAGGTCATGTTTGGCGGAACAAAGTGGGTTTGATTGTCCAGGTACACCGCGGAAGCCGGGCTGGTGTTGGATGGACCCTGGGCGAAAACCTTCGACGTACTCAGCGCGACCGCGAACGCGATGACTAACAGGAGCATAGCACCAAGCAGCATCTTGTTTTTCATGGTTCCTCCTTTAGGTGTCTCTGCCGCGTGCTCGATGGTTCGGAACGTGACTGACTGTGGCTCTAGTCTATCATTCACGCGGCGAAAAGTCAAGACTGCAAAACCTGGATTTTTGCTTCTTCAAGGCAAAGCGCATATACTACCCGCGAATCTATCAGCATCGAGGAACGGATGAATAAACTTTTCGGTATCTTGACACTCTCGACAATCGCGTTCGCCGCGACGGCGTGCGCGTCCACGCCCGCCGTCGCGCCGACGCGCGCGCCGGAGGCGAACACGCCCGCGGCGATCGCTACACCCGAAATGACGAAGACGCCGGAGCCGACCGCGA
>DYJA01000002.1:207601-275619 GCA_020723345.1 Candidatus Aquidulcis sp.
GGTGTTGTCGGCGGTACGAATCCCCGCATCGCAGTCGCCGGTGAAGCCGTAGCCGAGGCTGGGGTCGTCGGCGATGCAAACGCCGACGCTGTCGCCCACGCCGACCGAAATCAAGCCGATCAAAATCGGCGTGCTCAGCGATCAGTCGTCCGCGCTGCGCGATTACGCGCTGATGCTCGAGAATGGTTTCGCGCTCGGACTCGATTACGCGACGGATGGCAAAAACAGTATGAACGGGCGCGCGCTCCAGGTGATCGTCAAAGACAGCGCGGGGAAAAACGACGTCGGCGCGCAAGCCGCGCGCGACCTCATCGAAAAGGAGCAAGTCGATATTTTGATCGCGCCGCCGACCGCGAGCGTCGCGCTCGCGGTATCCGATTTGGCGCGGCAGGCGAAAAAAGTGGTGATTCACACGACGGCAAGCCCCGAGGTGACCGGCAAGCAGTTCAATCCGTACGCGTTCCGCGCGTCGCGCGCGACAACGCAAGACGCGCTCGCGATGGCAATTGCGCTGACGCGCACCGGGCGGAGTTTCACGCAGATTGCATTGGACAATCCAATCGGACAAGCCGCGGCGGCGGCATTTTACGGCGCGATCAAAGCGCGCGGCGGGCGTTTTGTCATCAACGATACGCCGGACAAAGCCGGAACGACATTTATTCCGGCGCAGGTGCGCGATTTTCCGCCGTACTTTCAGGTGATTGTGAATCCGCCGCTGCCGGAGTACAAAGTAGATGTCGTGATCGTGTCGTGGGCGGGCACGGGCTTTGTGAGTTTGTACGGACAGATGCAGCAAGCAGGGGTGTTCAAAGCGGCGACGGTCGCCGCGTTGATTCCCGACAATCAATCGCTCAAGTCGGGCTTTGGATCCGCGATTGGTCTGGTCGGCGTGACGAACTATCATTATACTTTGCCGCAAAACAAGGTGAACGATTGGCTCGTCGAAAAGCACAAGCAGAAATTCAACACGCCGCCGGATTTGTACACCGAAACCGGTTTTACCGCCGCGCAGATGGCGGTTGCGGCGTTGAAAGCGGCGAATGGCGACACCAGCGCGGACACTCTGATCCCTGCGCTCGAAAAATTGAGTTTTGACGGGGTGAAGGGAAATTACACGGTGCGCGCGTCCGATCACATTTTGTTGCAGCCACTTTACTTTGTGAAAATTGCGAACACGAACAGCGCGGATTTCAAATTCCTCACGCCGATGTTTGAGATCAAGTCGGACGAAAGCGCGCCGCCGTGCGCGTTGGAAGGCGAGTACAAGAACCGGTGTACGGCAAAGTAGTGTGAACGCGGCGAGAACAGGGCTTGCATTGTCAGTGCGAATGTTTTCTTTCGCGTCCTTTCGCGTGTTCTCGCGCCAGGGTCTTTGACTCTATGACAGGCGTCCTTTTTCTCGACTGGGCAACCCTCGCCGTCTCGCTTCACAACACGATTTTGTTGTTGTGGCTCGCGCTCGCCGTGTGGCTCAATGCGGAGCGCCGCACGCGCGGCATCGCGTTCGTGAGCGGCGCGTTGTTGCTCGCAAGTATATTCTTCTTCAGCCACACCGCGATCCTGGGTCTCGGCGTCACTGTGTTGAGCGACGCGCTCGACTTTTGGTGGCACATGGGTTGGATTCCCGTGATCGTGCTGCCGTTCGGTTGGTACGCCGTGTCGTTGTGGTATTCGGGATTCTTCGCGCAAGCCGCCTCCGATTTGCGCCGACGCCAGCGCGCCTGGTTCGCGCTCGCGACGAGCTTGACGATTGCGTTATCCGCGTGGTTGCTGTTCGCGCATCCCTTGCCGACTGCCGCGCAAATCGCGAATCTCCAACTTGCCCCCGCGAATTTTCTCTTGCTCCCGCTCTACCTCGCCGATATTTTTCTCTGCGTGTTGCTCTCGCTCGACGCGCTGCGCCGCCCCGCGCCCTCCCCGCGCGTGATGGGCGAACGCGCGCGGCAGCGCGCGCGACCGTGGCTGATCGCGGCGGCAATCGTGTTGCTCGTCGTCGGCGCGTTTGTCGGCGCGTTCATCGTTTGGATCACGCAGGCGGCAGCGCGCGTATCCGTTGTCGATAGCGCGATGATCGTCACGGTCGGCGTGTTCGATTTCGTCATCGCCACCCTGATCGCCGCGTCGATTCTTTGTATCGGTCAAGCCGTCGCGCTGTACGAGGTTTTCACAGGCAAGGTCTTACCGCGGCGCGGCTTGCTGCGGCATTGGCGGAACGCGGTCATCCTCGCGATGGGCTACAGCATCGTCATTGCGGGCGCGCTGTCCGCGCAACTCGAACCGATCTACGGTATCCTTTTGGCGACCGCGCTGATCGCGATTTTCTACGCGCTCCTCGGCTGGCGGACGTACGTCGAGCGCGATCATTTCGTGCGACAACTGCGCCCGTTCGTCGCGAGCGAACGCGTGTACGATCAACTGCTGACCGCGACGCCCGCCGACATCGACGTGGCGATTCTGTTCCGCGCGCTCTGCGACGATGTGCTTGGCGCGAGCGCGGCGGTGCTTTCGGCGGTCGGTGCGCTCGCGCCGCTCGTGCCATCGTTGAAATTTCCTGACGACACAAATCTCGCGCCGCCAACGCCAAACGAAATCGCGCGACTCGATTCGCCGCAAACGATGTGTGCGCAACTCGACGCGGCGCGTTGGGCGGTGCCGCTGTGGAGCGCGCGTGGATTGATCGGCGTGCTGACACTCGGCGAGAAAAGCGACGGCGGCGTGTACTCGCAAGAGGAAATCGAAATCGCGCGCGCGAGCGGCGAGCGATTGATTGACACGCGCGCGAGCGCGGAACTCGCGCGGCGCTTGATGACGTTGCAGCGTCAGCGCGTCGCGGAAACGCAATTGCTCGATCAGCGCGCGCGGCGCGTCTTGCACGACGACGTGCTGCCACAACTCCACGCGGCGATGCTTGTCATTGCGAGCGAAGCGAAGCCATGCCCTGAGCAAAGTCGAAGGGAATCCCCAAATCGCGACGTGGAGATTGCTTCGTCGCATCCTTCGACTCCGCAGCAAAACAACGCTGCTCCGCTCAGGACGCTCCTCGCAATGACAATCGAATCGCTCACCGCCGCGCATCGCCAAATCTCAAACCTCCTGCGCGATCTGCCGACGACGAGCGCGCCGCAAGTCGCGCGGCTGGGCTTGATTGGCGCGTTGCAGCGCGCGGTGGACGAAGAATGGCGGCAATCGTTCGATAGCGTGACCTGGGACATCGCGCCCGACGCGGAACGCGCCGCGCGCGCGCTGCCGTCGCTTACTGCCGAGACGATCTTCTACGCCGCGCGCGAAGCGATTCGCAACGCGGCGCGGCACGGGCGCGGCGAAGACGCGACGCGCGCGCTGAATCTGCGGATCGCGGTACGCGCGCAGACTTCCGAAATCTCAATCGTCATCGAAGACGACGGCGTTGGGTTACACAAGACGGAATTGATGGAGGAGGCAAGCGGGCAGGGGCTTGCGCTTCACAGCGCGATGCTCGCGGTTGTGGGTGGAACGCTCGCGGTGGAGGCGAGAGCGGAGGGGGGAACGCGGGTGAGAATAACGGCGGAGGGGTTTATTCCTCCTCCTCCGTCCTGAATTTCAAATCGAAATTCTTGAGGTACGCCACTTCTTCCTTGTCCAGCCCGTAGATCATTCCCAGCAGGTCGTCAATGCGATCAATGATCGCTTTGCTGCGGCGCGGATAAAATTCTTGGTACGTGATCACGCCCGTCGGATATTTGCCGCGCTTGAGCGCGGAATTCTTTTTGTAATCCACCATCAGTTCGTCCACTGCTTCGCCGAGTTTCTGATAGACCAGCGCGTTGCCTTTGTGGTAGGTGAAGGGAAAGCGTTTGAGTTCTTCGGGTGTGACGTGAAATTCGTCGCCGTACAAAATCCAGTACCAGAAAAACAGCGACGAGTTGACGATGGCGATGATCACTCTGCCGATTTCTTCCGATTGCGCGCCGAGTTCTTCGAGCGTCGAGGAACGACTTGGCTTGCCGTCGGCTTGAATGTACGTCGGCTCGAAATCATACGCCTTCAACCAATATCGCCCGATGCTGTGCAAGAAAAATTTCCAACCACCGTTGAGGTAGTCGCCGATGTGTTTTTCTTGCGCGAATAATTTTTGCGCGATCTGTCTGCCTGTCTCGTCGCCCAGTTTCGCCCAGCCGAACTCTTGCGGCAACTTGCTGATTTCGCTGAACGACAGACTGGCGATCATCTCTTCTTCTTCACCTTCGTGCCAGCGATTCAACCGCGTTGCGTAAAGTCTGGTTGCTTGATCGGGCGAATCTTTGCGCCGCGCCAGCACAATCGTGACGCGCTGATCGGCTTCTGGAAAAACCTTGGCGGGACGAATTCCAAAGTTGGCGAGTTTTACTTCGGAGCAATGTTGCTTGAACCAATCGCGCAGAATGTTCATTCGTTCCGAGCAGACGAGCGACATCGGCACGATCATTCCCAGACGACTGCCCGCGTGACTGATGACGCCCGAGCGCTCGATGATGTACGCGTACAAATTGCGCGCGGACGCGGTTTGGTAATAACGATTTGTGAATTTGTCGGCAGTCACATCCACATACGGCGGATTTCCAACAACCGCGTCAAAGCAGGGTAGTTCTTTCCACGTTGTCTTTTCGAGGTCAATGAAGACTTCGGGAAATTCCAAATCCCAGTGAAAGAATCGGCGCGCCCGATATTGCTTTTCGCGTTCGGCGTACACTTGCCGATACGGTTCGCCTAGCTTTTCGGATGGCGTTTTGAGAGCATCTTCGCGATACAGACGCAAAAATTCATCCGCGCGCTTGACGCCGAAATCGCGCATCACGTAAATATCGAGCAGGCGCTTGTACGGCAGTGCTTCTTTCTCGAAAAAGTCGAACAGGTTCGCGCTGTGTTCCACGTCCGCAATCGTCGCGTCGGACGAAAGCGAAATTTCTTGCATCGTCTTCGCGGCGGTCAGCACGCCTTCGAACGGACTGCCGAAGAGCGGCGCTTCGCCCAGAAATTCGCGCTGAACATTGCGCGCCATCGCGCCGACGAGCGAGTTGCCGCAGCGCAAATGATGATCGAGGAATGACAGCGGCGCGCCGACGGTGAACGAGTGCAGCCACAGCGAAACCTTTGCGAGTTCGACCGCCATCTCGTTCAAGTCCACGCCGTAGATGCAGCGCTTCATCACGACACGCATCAAGAGCGATGTGTCGTCGAGGCGCGCGGGATCAATTTCGACGCCCTGCTTTTTCATTTCCGCGCGAATCGTGCGGCGGATGCGCTCCAACATCGCGAGCACAGGATTGTTTTCGGGATACTGATTGACGATGCGGATGATGCGGTCGGTGAGATAGTCCACCGTCTCGACGAGAAAATGCCCGCTGCCCATCGTCGGATCGCAAACCTTGATGTCGAGCAGAATCTCGACCGCGCGATGATTTGCCTGTTCGAGTTGCTTGCCCAGCGCGCGCATCGTCGTGGGATTTTCGGCGGCGTCTTTTTTCTTGGACAGCGCGCGGCATTTCTTGAGCGCGTCGGCGAATTGTTCCGCGCGTTCGTCGAGAATCGGCGCGAGCGTGTTGTGGACGATGTGCTTGACGATGTAATCGGGCGTGTAGTAACTGCCTGAAGATTTTCTTTCGCGCTTGTCCTCCGCGAGATGAACGCGTCCCGCACTCGCGTCATCAATCTCCAATTTGTATTCGAGCAAGCCCTCGTAGATCGCGCCGAGCGTTCGCACATCGATAAAGCCGTAATCAATCGGGTCGCCGTTCGCGCGCGCGAGTTTGTCGAGCGCGCGCCCGATGATTTCATCGGGGAGTTTGTATTCCTGGAGAAATTGATTCGCTTGCGACTTGGGGCTGAACAAGCCGCCGTTGTAGCGCGGCAATTGATAATTGCGGTCGCCGCGATCCACGACCTCGAACAGATTGAGCAAGTTGTTGTAAAACCGCGTGGATTTTTCGCCGAGCGGAGTTTGCTTGTCAACGCGCTCCGCGATTTGGCGCGCCATCGTCGTCAAACTGGAATCGCGATAGCCCGTGTGGTCAATCGGTAGCAGCGCGCGCGCTTCGGCGTAAAAGAGGAAGAGCAATTTGTAGAGGAGCGCCATCGTCGCCTGGAAAATTTCCTGGCGCGTTTCCTCGGTCTCGGACGCGATGCCGCGCGCGTGACGAAGCGCGGCGAATCCGCCCGCGAGAAGCGGAAACACTTCCGCGTAGACCAACTCTTTCAATTTGTCGCCGACGACGCGCGCGTACGTCGTGGATTCTTCGCGCACGCGTTCGAGAAAACTTTTTCCCTGCGGATCGCGTTCGAACGCGGCGCGACGAAAAAAGAGGTAAAAGTACTTGAAGCGTTCGGGGTCGTCTTGCTCCAGCAGTTCGACGAGATTGACTTCGTAAAATTCCGTCGCGGTCGAAGACGCGAGGCGATAGTACAGCCGCCACGTTTCGCCGTTCGTCAGCACGCCCCAGTCCACGTTCGTGCCGAGCAAATAGTTGACCATCTGGAAACTGGGATTCGCATTTTTGAACGCGTCGCGCGCATCGTCCTTGCGTTGCTCGCTCAGCGCGCGCGCCCAGTACTTGGCGTCGAGGAGCGCGAGTCCGCGCGGATAAAACGCTTCCTCGCGCTTGACGTGCTTGAGCGCGTCCTTTTTCTTTTTGTCGTCGGCGAACAAGGTGTAATCGGGACGCTGCACCTTGCCCGCGCGTTTGAACGCAGTTTGCGGAACGTAGGCGAATCCGAGCAAGTCGAGCACGGGGCGAATGAATTCTTGCTCGGTCTGCGCTTCGTTCAGATTCGGCAAAGAATTTTTCTTGCGTTCGTACAGCGCGCGCACGTCGCGCAGAATCGGCGCGGCATCGGTCTGCCATGCATCCATCGTCGGCAAGCAACGCGTGAGAATGTGCTGCGAGAAAAGCGAGCGGGATTGGATGCGGGGCATGTGGTTTGTCCTCGATGACCAAGTATACCACAGGATTTGAAATTTGAGTGAATGTAAAAAGACCTGTCGGGTTTTCGGAAAACCGACAGGTCTCACTTGGCGGACTAGAAATTTCCCGCGACAAACTTCCAGTTCACCAAATTCCAAAACACCTCCACGTACTTCGGTCGCGCGTTGCGATAGTCAATGTAGTACGCGTGCTCCCACACGTCGCACGTCAGCAGCGGCTTTTTGCCGGCGGTCAGCGGATTGCCCGCGTTGCTCGTGCTTTCGAGCGCGAGCGAGCCGTCGGCGTTTTTCACGAGCCACGCCCAGCCCGAGCCAAACGTGCCGACCGCGGTCGCGGTGAATTTCTCTTTGAACGCCGCGAACGAGCCGAACGCGAGACCGATCGCTTCCGCGAGCGCACCCGCCGGTTCGCCGCCGGCTTTTGGCGCGAGGCAGTTCCAATAAAATGTGTGATTCCATACTTGCGCCGCGTTGTTGAAAATGCCGCCGCTCGCGCGCTTGACGATTTCTTCGAGCGGCAGATTCTCAAACTCGGTGCCGACGATCAACTTGTTCAAGTTCGTCACGTACGTCGCGTGGTGCTTGCCGTAATGAAATTCGAGCGTCTCCGCCGAAATGTGCGGCTGCAAAGCATCTTTCGCGTACGGTAGTTCGGGCAATTTGTGTTCCATTCGATTCCTCCCCGTAGGACAATTTTGAAAATTGTCCTACAAAAAATACCGACCGCGTCTCTCGCGAACAGCCGAGAGAACGAGATCGGCAATCATCACCGCATCTCAAACCTGGGAATATTCTAGCACGGCTCGCGCGATTACGCAATGCCCCCGTACACTGAACACTGATTGCTGATTATTGATTACCGGTCGCCATCAATCTCTGCGCCAACCGCGAATTCCGCTGCGCGATTTTGTTGTTTCTGACCGCAATCGCGATTGCCTTTTGCGTGCCGACGAGCACGACGAGTTCTTTCGCGCGCGTGACGGCGGTGTAGAGCAAATTGCGTTGCAGCATCATAAAATGTTGCGTCAGTAGTGGAATGACAACCGCGCGATACTCGCTCCCTTGCGATTTATGGACGCTCATCGCAAACGCGTGCACGAGTTCGTCCGCCTCGCCAAATTCGTACTCGACGCGCGCGCCGTCGAAGTTGACGACGACGCGCTGTTCCTCCGCGTCGATCTCGACGACGCGTCCCAGGTCGCCATTGAAGACTTGCTTGTCGTAATTGTTGCGCGTTTGCAACACTTTGTCGCCGATGCGAAAGACGCGGCTGCCGTGCCGCCATTCGCGCTTGCGTTCTTCGGCGGGATTGAGCGCGTCTTGCAGCGCGCGATTCAGTTCGCTCACGCCGACTGTGCCGCGATGCATCGGCGCGAGCACTTGAATATCGTCCACCGCGTCCAAGCCGAATTTGCGCGGGATACGCTGCTTGACCAACTCGACGACGCGCGTCGCGGCTTGCTCAGGTTCCGTTTCGGTGAAAAGGAAAAAGTCGCGCGTCGTTTTCTCGAAGAGCGGCATTTGTCCCTGATTGATCCGATGCGCGTTCACGATGATGTGGCTCTCCTCCGCCTGCCGAAAAATCACATCGAGCGCGGTGACGGGGATAAAGCGCGACGCGATCAAATCTTTCAGCACATTTCCTGCGCCAACCGACGGCAATTGATCGGGATCGCCGATGAGCAAAAGGTGGCTCGTAATGTCGACGGCTTTGAGGAGCGCGTTCATCAGCAGCAGATCGATCATCGAGAGTTCGTCCACGATGATGAGATCGGCGTCGAGCGGATTCTCGCGGTCGCGCGCAAACTTGTTGCCTTGAAACGGTTTGAACTCGAGCAAACGATGGAGCGTTTGCGCGGGTTCGCCGGTCGCCTCGCTCAAACGCTTTGCCGCGCGTCCGGTCGGCGCGGCGAGTTTGAACGATTTGCGTTTCGCTTTCAGCAACTGAATCAACGCGCGCACGCTCGTCGTCTTGCCGGTGCCGGGTCCACCCGTGAGAATCGAAATCTTGTTCGTCAGCGCGGCGCGCACCGCGTCTTGTTGTTTTGCGGTCAACGCGATTTTGCTTTTCGACGCGACCCACTCGAACGCCGCGTTCCACCCTTCGACTCCGCTCAGGGCGAGCGCGCGAAATTCCGCGAGGCGGCTGTGCGGACTCGCGGCGATTTGCTTGATGCGATTCGCGACGCCGATTTCCGCGTAATAGAACGGCGTGAGGTACACCGCATTGTCACCCCCACCCAACCCTCCCCTGTCACCGACGGGGGAGGGCAAGGGTGGGGGTTCAACCACAACCTCTTCCATTTTTTGCAATCGCGCAATCGCGTCTTCGACCAAATTCGGCGCCGCGCCGAGCGTTTGCGCGGATTCGCGCGTGAGGTCGTCGCGCCGCGCAAAGACGTGTCCGTCGTCGGAGAAACTGCCCAGCACGTACCGCGCGCCCGCTTCGATGCGCGCGGGATCGTCGGGCTTGACGCCGGTCGCGCGCGCGATCTTGTCGGCGGTGAGAAAGCCAATGCCCCAGATATCGCGCGCGAGGCGGTACGGATCATTCCGCACGACGTTGAGCGCGGCGTCGCCATACGCCTTGTAGATTTTCACCGCGAGCGTCGTGCTGACGCCATGACTTTGCAGAAACAACATTACTTCTTTGATCTGCTTTTGCTCCGTCCAGCCGCGTTTGATCATCTCGATGCGTTTCGCGCCGACGCCTTCCACTTCGCGCAGTCGTTCGATTTCCTTTTCGACGATGTCGAGCGTCGCGAGTCCGAAATGATCGACGATTCGTTCGGCGGTGACGGGACCGACGCCTTTGATCAATCCCGACCCCAAATATTTTTTCAAGCCGACAACCGTCGCGGGCAGTTGAACCGCAAAGCGTTTGATTTCGAATTGCGGTCCGTACTCGGCGTGCGTTTTCCAAACCCCGTCGAGCGCGAGCGACTCGCCGACATTCACGCCCATCAAATTGCCGACGATGGTGACAGGCAGTGTTTTGCCTTCGGGCACGAAACGCGCGACAGTGTACCCGTTCTCTTCGTTGTAGAAAGTGATCCGTTCGATTGCGCCGCGCAGCGATTGAAATGGAGTGCTCATCGTGGGTGAGTATACTATTGCTGTTTCAGAGAGTCAACACGGACATTCATAGTCAGCGCTTCAGCGCAAGGGCGGCGATGAATCGCGCGCTACGAGCAGGCAAGTCCCATAGGCAATCTGAATCTGAGCGCAGAAAATTATTCGACCGAACATCCGTTTGTAGAAGAATTGGCGGTTGCCCAATTTGGAATCGTGTCAAATTGGGTGGTACGTTTAGCGCGAAATCGTTGTATAATTAGTCCGCACGATCCTTCACACGGATTCCCCAGTATCTGCGTACAAGTGTTGTTCCTTTCCACAGATAATCTAACGGCTCTACTCATCGGCTTTTCGATAGTTTGCTGGTTGGAGGTGGATATGGACGAAAAAGAGGTCGCGCACAAAGTTTTGCGATCGATGCTTGGCACAGTCGAACCTTTGGGGACACATCGGGTCCGTATTGTCAACCTTTCGGTGTACGATCAACACTTTGATCCCGATGCGTTTACGACATCGTTCGAGACGTTGGCGCACGGGACCATCGCCCAAGACGCGCGTGTCAATTTGCGTTTTCCCGCAGGCGAAGCGCTGGGCAATCTGCCTGCCGTTATATCCGCAAAACTGATATCGGACCGAGTATGCCTGGATAGCGTCGAAGTCGATTGATCCGCGCAACGCGTGACATGCTGGCTTGAAATCAGAGGGCAATGTTCGACGAAACATTGCCCTCTGATTCTTTCTTCCGCGGCAGTCGCACGCGCGCGGTCGAATTTGGCGCAGCCGGGTTTTGCGATATAATAACCCAAGTTTGCGAATCGGCACGAGAAAATTCGATGAGGATGGAAATGGCACAACGAGTTGTTGCGATTCTGTTTTTGCTTGGAGTGATCTTGGCTTTGGCGATAGCGTGTACGCCTGCGCCCACGCCGACGCCCGTCAAGGAAACGGTCGTCGTCAAAGAAACTGTCACGGTGAAGGAAACCGTGTCCGTCGTCGTCACGCCCACGCCGACCGCGCTGCCGATCAAAAAGGGCGGCGGCATCGCCATCGGCACGCCGATGTTGACTGCCAGGCATTTTAATCCAATTTGGTTGAGCAGCGCGCCGCAGTATTTGGCGTTTCCGCTGATTCTTCCCGCGCTCACCTGGTTCGACGACAAAGCGCAGCCGATCCTCGATCTCGCGACCAAGGTCGAAGCCGCGCCGAACGCGATAACCTACACATTCACATTGCCCAAGAACGCGGCGTGGAGCGACGGTACACCGTTGACCGCGAAAGATGTCGCGTTTACGTACAAACTCGCGCTCGATCCGGCGATCAATTCGACGCTCTGGGCGATGAACCTTTCCAGCATCAAAGGCGCGTTGGACTATCAGCGCGGCGCGGCGAAAGATGTCGAAGGGATCAAGGTGGTCGACGATCAGACGATTCGCTTCGAGTTGCGCGAGTCGAACGGCACATTTTTGTTCAACACGTACCTCGGCATTTTGCCGTCGCACATTTTGGGCAAGGTGAATCCGCGCGAGATCGAAAAGCAAACGTACGTCGACGCGCCGACGGTGACCTCGGGCGCGTACGAATTCGTCAAATACGAATTGGGGCAATCGATCCAACTCAAAAAGAAATCGAATTATTGGGGCAAGTCTGTCGCGATTGACGAAATCACGGTGCGGATGTTCGATTCCAACGCCGCGCTGCTCGCCGCGCTCGAAGCGGGCGATGCGCAGATCGCGGCGGTTCCGCACGAAGAGATCGCGCGCCTTCGCAAGATTCCGTACCTCGACGCGCTGTCCGCCAAAGGCGCCAGCAATTACGCGCTGCACGTCGACGCGCGCACGAAGGATCAGATCGCCGCGCTGAACAAATCGAAAGATCAGGGAGGGCGCGGTTACGCAATCGCGCGCGCGCCCAAACCGTACCTGGCGGACAAGCGCTTTCGCCAGGCGTTGAGTTATGCGCTCGACCGCAACGCGATCATCCAGGCGGTCGTGAACGGCGAAGGCGCGCCGATCTACAGCCCAATGTTCGGTCCCGATTGGGCGATCAATCCGAATCTGAACAAGTACGATCCGAATCTCGACAGAGCCAGGACGTTGATGAAAGAGGCGGGCATCACGTTCGACGCGCAGGGTATCGCGCTGTTCGACAACAAGCCGATCGCGCTCGTCTATCTCGCCAGCACGAGCGAAGACGCGCGCAAACTGGGCGAGGCGATTCAAAACCAGTTGCTCCGGATCGGGATTCGCGTCGACATCAAACTCGTGCCGTACGAAGTTTTCCAGCAAGCCGCGATTGACGGCGAAGGCGATCTCATTCGCGGCATCGGCGCGCGCTTCGGCGTGGATCCAAGCGTCAGCGCGTTGTATTACACTTGCAAAGCGGGTTGGGCGGAATTGGTGCTGGGGTATTGCAACGCCAAGTTCGACGATTTCATCGTCAAAGGGAACGCGGCGAGCAAAACCGAGGATCGCCAAAAATCGTATTGGGACGCGAGCGCGTTGCTCAACGACGAGCTGCCGAGCATCTTTCTCTTCGCGCCGAATGTTTTTGTCGGCGTCAACAAAGGGTTGAGCGGCATCAAGCCCCTCGCCGATCCGAATTACCTGATGTGGAATATTCAGGATTGGAGCGTCCAGAAATGAAAAAGAAACCAGGTTTCAGCGAGAAACCTGGTTTCTGATTTTACGGTACTCCTGACCACGACCGCGTGTAAATCAACACCTTCCACAACGCGTCGTCGCCTAACGCTTTCCACGGCGCCATCCCGGTGCCGCGGACGCCTTCCGCGATCACGAAGAATTCGCAGTCGACCGGCAGCGTCTGCATGAAATTCTTGTCGGCGAGATTCGCGGGCTTGGGGTTGAGCGCGGCAGCGGCGGGACCGTCGCCTTTGCCGTTCGCGCCGTGACACGCCGCGCAGCGATCATCGTAAATCTGTTTGCCTTGCGCGAGAATCGTCTTGTCGTCCATTTTGTACGGCGGCTTTTTCCCGGCATACGGTGCAGCCAGCCCCTGACACACTTTGGCGAGACCGTTTTGTTGCGCGCCGGTCGTCGTCCCCGCACCGGGCGTGCGCGCCGGAACAGGAATGAGCGTCCACGCGTTCACCTCCGGCGCTTGATCGCGCCAGTTTTGCAAGAACGCGACAAGTGTTTCGATCTGATCGCCGCGCAATGCTCCCCCGAATTCTTGACTCCACGTCGGCATCCGCGCCGAATACAAATCCGGGCGCGATTGAATCGGGCGTCCGGCGGCAATCGCGTTTTGCAGAAACGCGTCAATCGTACCGAGCCAGCGCGCGTCCTTCGCGCGTCGACCATCGAACAAATCTTTGCGATTGAGCGCGGGCGCGACTTGCGCGACGCCTTCGCCGCGCTGGCCGTGGCAGTTCGCGCACGCGCGGCTGTACAACTCCGCGCCCGTTTCGATGGCGCGACCTTGCTGGGCGCGCGCGCGCTGTTCGAGCGCGGTTCGTTCTTCTGGCGGCGCCGCGTTCAAGTCGTGACCCAGATCGTTCAGCGCGACCGCGCCGAGCGGCAAGCAGGTCAGCAGCGTAAAAATAAATCCGACGAGAATTTTTTGTTGGGTAGACATAGTTGTTCGGTAGTGTACTAGTCCGATAGTGCAATCGTGCGATAGTTGGTGAGTACGAACTAACGCACTATCTCACGATTGCACTATTGCACTCTTATTCGTATGCCGAATCCTTGTGCAAGTAGATGCTTTTCTCAAACGCGCCGGAATCGCCCGCGTCGCGCGGCGTCCAAGTGATTCGCAGCGTGATCATTTTCAGATTCGTCTGCCAATCTTCGACGATGAGAGTGCCTTTCGCGTCAGCGAGTCCGGCGGCATCTGCCTGCTGAATGCGGGTTTGAATTTTCGATAGCAGATTTGGAAAACGCTCCGCGCTTGGCGCGGCGTATTTCGCGAGATCATATATCCCGACCGGCAAGCCCGCGTAACCGATTTGGCGCACTTCGCCGCAATCAGCGGGCAAGAGCGGCAGCGGCGCGAGCGCGCAATCGTCCGGCAGAAATTCGCGGCTGATCGCGGCAGCGGGCGAGAGCGCGGACAAAACATTCGCCGCCCCGATGTACGTGAACGCGGCGAGCCAGAGCAGCGTGAGCACTCCGAGCGCGATTCCCAATTTGCGATTTCGTCCGAGCCGCGACGATGAGCGTCCCCAGAATTTGTCCCACCAAGAGTCGAGGTACGGCACGCTGAGCAAAAGCAGCACAAAGAGCGTTGGCAAAATCAGACCTTGCCACGCCGCGCTATCGTAAAATTGCGCGAGGTCAATCCAAAGTACGTCGCGCAGCCAGAGCAAAACTGGCAAGACGATGGGATCTTTCAACATTCCTTGTCGCCACAGGAGAAACCAGGGCGCGGCGGCGGGCGCGCGCGTTGGATCGGCGGGACTGGCGAGCGGCGCGTGAATTGCGAATGCCGCGAACGCGAGCAAAACGAATAGCGCAATCGCGATCCACATCAATTCGCGCGTCCAAATGTCGGGCAGGAAATTCACGCGCGCGCGCGCGTGTTCGCGGACGGATTCGTCCGACGATTCTTCTTCGCTCGCGGGCAAACTGATGCCGTGCAAACGCGAGACGCGATAATAATGCGCGGCGACGAGAATCAGTCCCAGCCCCGGTACAAGTCCGGTGTGCAAGAGATACAATCGCAGCACGTTTGTCGGATTGATCGCGAAATTGATTCCCCAGAACGCCGACTGATCCATCGGCAGGAGTGAGCCGGTGAACGCGTTGGCGATGACGAGGACGAGCAGTAGTACGCCGATGACCCAGGTAAAGCGGCGCGGCGGTTTGAACGCGCCGGTCAAATAGACACGCAGCAGATGCAGAAAAACGACGAGCACCAATAAATTCGCGCTGATGTAATGCACGTCGCGAATCAGTTGACCGAAAGGTACTGCGGCGATCATCTTGATCGTGGACGAGTATGCGCGATCGGGCGATGGCTCGTAGAAAATCATCATTAGCGTGCCGGTGATGAGTTGGACGACGGCGAAAAAGACGCTGAAGAATCCGAGTCCGAGCGTGTGCGAGAATTTCGTCGCCGATTTTTGGTACACGTGCGGGCGAAAGTGCGTCCAGAACGCGCGGCTGAGCGCTTGCTCGCGCACGGTTGTTTTTTCGACCGGCGGGTCGCCGCGCACGAGTGCGCGCACATCGGCGATACCAAGTCCGGCGGACAGCGCGCGCACGGTCTCGTCCGCGGCGCGCCACGCGGATTCGCGCGTTTGCTGTGCGACGTGCGCGCGTCCTTCGGCGGTTCGCAGATCGCCGAGCGCGGTAAGAAGATTTTTTATGCCGACCGGCAAACGTTTGCCGGCGCGGGAACGTCGACGCTCTTCGCGTTGAAACATGAAATTGCCTCTGGTTAGCGCGGTTCGCCTGGAATGATTTTGCGTGTGTCCACGACGACTTGCGCGTTTGGTTCACCTGGAATGACAAGCGGATCGCCGTAGCCGTTGGTCGTTTCGAGAATTCGATTATCGGCGACAAACGAAATCGCTATCCTGTCCAAATTGCGCGGCGCGGGTCCGCCGACGGCTTTGCCATCTTTCGCGAATTTGGAACCGTGACAGGGACATTCAAATCGTCCTGCGTTCGACTGCCAATCGTACAAGCAGCCGAGGTGCGGGCAGACATCGTACAGCGCGAGAATCGCGCCGTTGACGTTCGTCAGCCAGAATTTGCCGGTCGGGTTGTGAATCGGCGGATCGTTTGGTTTGGGCAGCGCGCTGCCGGCGTTGCCGAGCAGAAAGAGACTGCCGAACGCGCCGTCCTTGACGCGCGGAAACGCGAACAGGTACGCCGCGCCGCCAAATCCGACGACGAACAGGAACCCCAAACTGCCCAGCCACGCGTAATTCAAAAACTCGCGGCGGGTGAGAGGTGGCATCGGTGGGATGGTCGGGCTTGCGGCTTGTTCAGCCATTTATGCGTACTCCTTCGGGGAATGTCATTCGGATGCGGCACAAATTATAGCATAGCGCGATTGAAACTCAAAACACGGCGTTCGTCGGATAGGCGCAGACCTCGACGACGACGCGCGGCAGAAACCATTTCAGGATCGGAATCCGTGACGTGCGCGTCAAGTACAGCCACCACGTCATGCCTTGGACATTGTGATAGAACCAGGTTTCATACGCTTGGAATTGTGGAATCGTGCGCGGCGCCGGTCCGAAAGAGTATGCCCGCAGCGTCCTTCCCGATGAATCACGCACAATAACGTCGTGTGAGGGCGGATCGGTTTGCCATTCCGCGCCCGCGCGTTTTTCATCCGGCGGACCCAGTTTCTGCAAGACGTGGAATTCGGACCAACCGACTAGGTCGTCCAAATTGAAATTGAATTGCTTGAGTCGGAATCGCGCGCTCCGACTTGGAGGAGGTAATGGAGGAGATGGAGGAGATTTCATTTGAATAGATTTTCCCTGCGTGCCGCTATTCCAGATTCGCCGCGCAGTTCAATCAGCCATGCGTCTGAAAGCAAAAAGGCGGATTGATTATCGCAACCGCTTCAGCAGTCTGCCTTCAGCCACAACGTCGTGGACAATATTTCCAGTTTCATTCTAGCAAGAATTTTGCGGCGTGTCAAAACGCATTCGTCTCGATTTTCTAATCTCCCAAACTGTGGTATCATACGAGCAGGTTTTTCTCATCTTTTGGAGGCGAAATGGCTTTCTTCGATTTCTCACTTGACGAGTTACGCACGTACAAACCGCCGCGCGTCGAACCGGACGATTTCGACGCGTTCTGGCGCGACACGCTCGCCGCCGCGCGCGCGTTTCCGCTCGACGCGCGCTTTGAACGCGCGGACTGGGACTTGCGCGCGATGGACGTGTTCGACGTGACGTTCAACGGCTACGGCGGTCAGCCGATCAAGGGCTGGTTTCTGTTGCCGCGCGAACGCGCGAACAAATTGCCGTGTGTCGTCGAGTACATCGGCTACGGCGGCGGGCGCAGTTATCCGTACAACTGGCTCGTGTACGCGAGCGCGGGGTACGCGCATCTCGTGATGGACACACGCGGGCAGGGCAGCACCGGGCTGCACGGCGACACGCCCGATCTCGATGGTTCGACGCCGCAAGCGCCTGGGTTTATGACGCGCGGTGTGTTGTCGCCGCACACGTACTATTACCGCCGTGTGTTTACCGACGCGGTACGCGCGGTGGAAGCCGCGCAGAGTCATCCCGCCGTGGACGCGGAGCGGATCGCGGTCGCGGGACGCAGTCAGGGCGGCGGCATCACACTCGCGACCAGCGGCTTGCTGCCGAATGTTGTGAAAGCCGCGCTGCCGGAAGTGCCGTTCCTGTGCCACTATCGCCGCGCCGCGCAGATCATTGACACCGATCCGTATGCAGAAATCGCGCGCTATTGCAAAAGTCACTGCGATCAGGTCGAACAAGTTTTCCGCACCCTGTCGTATTTCGACGGCGTGAATTTTGCGACGCGCGCGCAGGCGTCCGCGCTCTTTTCGACGAGTTTGATGGATAATATTTGTCCGCCTTCGACGGTGTTCGCGGCGTACAATTATTACGCCGGGCAAAAGCAGATCAAGGTGTACGAATTCAATCAGCACGACGGCGGCGGAATTCATCAAGTCGTGGAGAACCTGAAATTCCTTAGCGCGGCGTGGAAGTAGTAATTCGCTTCGTTTCTCTCGACTCTATTCACAATTGCTTCACAATTGGATGCGATATTCCTGGAAGAGTCGGATTTCACAGCACGGAGTGTAGATGCAAGCCCAAGCCACAATGAATTTTCAACAGCGGCGCGGCGCGCGCGGCGACCGCGTCAATTTTGCGGGATTGCGGCGCGCGATTCGGTACTTGTTCCGCTACCGCCGCGTCGCCGCGATTGCGTACGCGAGTCTCTTTGTTTCGACGCTCGCGCAATTGATGGTGCCGCAACTCGTCCAGGCGACGATTGACGCGATCACGCGCGGCGGCGCGCTTGCCGCGATGCCAACTGCCGCGTCTGCGCCGTTCACGCGCGCCGATCTGGAGGCATGGTTGATCGCGGCAGCCGTCGGCATCGTCGGTTTTGCGGCGATGCGCGGACTGTTCGCGTTCGCGCAATCGTACAACGCAGAACGCGCGTCGCAAGGCGTCGCGTTCGATCTGCGAAATGAATTGTTCGCCAAGATTCAGCGGCTCTCGTTTTCCTATCACGATCAAAATCAGACGGGTCAACTGATGATCCGCGCAACCGACGACGTGGAAAAGACGCGCATGTTCATCGGACAGGGTTTGATGATGGCGCTGCAAGCGTTCATCCTATTGTTTGGTACGCTGCTTGTTTTGTGGCTGACGAACGCGTCGTTGACCCTCGTCGTTCTGCCAACGCTGCCGGTTGCGCTGATCTTGTTTCTGGCGTTTGGCGCGGTCGCTCAACCGTTGTTTACGCGCGTGCAACAAAAACTTTCGACGCTCAACACGATCTTGCAGGAAAATCTCGCAGGCATCCGGGTGGTCAAAGCGTTCGTCCGCGAAGCGAACGAGCAAGCCCGCTTTAATCGCGCGGCGGAAGATTTGATGCAGCAGCAACTCGTCGTGAGCCGCGTCTTTTCGTTTCTGTTCCCGTTCATTTTTCTGATCATGAACCTGGGGCAAGCCGCCGTGCTGTACTTTGGCAGTCGGCAAATTCTGGGCGGCACACTGACGCTCGGCGAGTGGCAAAAATTTTCGCTGTACTTGATTTACGTTTTCTTCCCGATGGGCATGTTGGGCATGATCATCTCGCAAATGTCGCAAGCCGCCGCGTCCGCGTCGCGCATCTTTGAAATTCTCGACGCCAAGAACGATGTCGCCGACAAACCGAACGCGCGCGCGCTGCCGCCGATTCAAGGACGCGTGAAATTCGACGGTGTCACGTTTCGATATTTCGGCAGCAGCGAGCCGGTGTTATCGCGCGTCAGTCTTGAGGCGAACCCAGGTCAAACAATCGCGCTGCTCGGCGCGACGGGCAGCGGCAAGACGACGATCATCAATCTCATTCCGCGTTTTTACGACGCGAGCGAAGGACGCGTGACGATTGACGGGTACGACGTGCGCGAGGTAAAACTTGATTCGCTTCGGTCGCAAATCGGGATCGTCTTGCAAGACACGACGTTGTTCAGCGGGACGATTCGCGACAACATCGCGTTCGGTCGTCCTGACGCGACGATGGAGCAGGTGATCGCGGCGGCGCGCGCCGCCGAGGCGCACGACTTCATCAGTGATTTTCCGCAGGGGTACGACACGCTCGTCGGCGAACGCGGCGCGACGTTGAGCGGCGGGCAAAAGCAGCGCGTCGCGATCGCGCGCGCGCTCTTGCTCGATCCGCGCATCCTGATCCTCGATGATTCGACGAGCAGCGTTGATCTCGCGACCGAGTATCGCATCCAAAACGCGCTCGATACATTGATGAAGGGGCGCACGAGCTTCGTCATCGCGCAGCGCATCAGTACGGTGCTGAACGCGGATCAGATTCTCGTGCTCGACAAAGGCGAAATCGTCGCGCGCGGCAAGCACGAAGAGTTGATGGAAGAAAGCGAGATTTACGCGGAGATTTATCATTCGCAATTGATTCAGTGAACAGTGTTCAGTGTTCAGTATTCAGTATTCAGATGGACCAACTGAACACTGAACACTGAATACTGCTGACTGACTTGGAGGTTCGATAGATGTTTCACGGTCCTGGTGGTCCACGTTTTATATTAGAGCAAGAATCGCGCAAAGCAAGTGACGTCGGCGCGACGCTTGCGCGGCTGGGTTCATATTTCAAACCGTACTGGTTCATGCTCGTCCTCGTCGCGGTGCTGATGATCGTCAATGCGTGGGCGCAAGTTATCACGCCCGATCTCACGGGGCAGGTGGTTGACTGTTTTCTCGCGCCGCGCGCGGCGAATTGCTGGTACACGACGGTCAGCCCGACGCGCGCGCTGGACGAAACGATTGTGGGCTTGGGCGGTTTGGTCGCAACGCTCGTGGGAATTTACATCCTCGGCGCGATTCTCGGCGGCATGATGTTTTACGCGATGACGTGGACGGGGCAACGCGTTCTCAAAAAATTGCGCGTCGATGTTTTTCAACACCTGCATCGTTTGTCGGTTGGATTTTACGCGGAGAACGAAACAGGCAACCTGATGAGCCGCATCACGAACGACACCGACACACTTCAGCAGGCGGTCAACTTTACGCTCGTCCAAGTCGTGAGCGGCGCGCTGCTGCTCGTCTGGATCGCGTGGGTGATGCTGACCAAGAGTTTCGCGTACGGGCTCGTCAGTATGGCGGTCGTGCCGCTGATGATTCTCGCGACGACGTGGTTTTCGGATCAAGCGCGGCGCGCGTTTCGTCGCACGCGCCAAGAGATCGGCAATGTGAACGCGAATTTGCAAGAGAGCATCGCGGGCGTGCGCGAAGTGCAGGCGTTCAATCGCGAAAACGCGAACATCGCGGAATTCGAACGCTCCAGCGCGGCATATCGCGACGCGAACATTCGCGCGGTTGCGTTCACCTCCGCGCTCGCGCCGACGCTCGAAGCGCTCGGCTATCTCGCGATCGCGCTCGTCGTCGTGGTTGGCGGGATCGCGTTCTTGCGCGGGCAGGATTTGTTCGGCACGACGATGTCGCTTGGCTTGATCGTCACGTTCCTGGGTTACGTTCAGCGTTTCAATCAACCGATTCAGCAAATCTCGGTGATGTGGACGAACATCCAAAGCGCGGTCGCAGGCGCGGAGCGCATTTTCGAATTGCTCGACACGCAGCCCGACGTGACCGACAAGTCGAACGCGCGCGTCATGCCGCCGATTCAAGGCGCGGTCGAATTTGATCGCGTCGACGCGGAGTACAAAAAAGGCGAGCGCGTACTGTGCGGCGTCTCGCTGCGCGCCGAACCGGGGCAAACGATTGCGATTGTTGGACCGACGGGCGCGGGCAAGACGACGATCATCAATTTGATTCCGCGCTTTTACGACGTGGTCGGCGGCGCGGTCAAGATCGACGGCATTGACGTGCGCGATGTGACGCGCGCGTCGCTCCGCCAACAAATCGGCATCGTGCTGCAAGACACGTTTTTGTTCAGCGATACGGTAATGAACAACATTCGCTACGGTCGCTTGGACGCGACCGACGACGAGGTGATCGCGGCGGCGAAACTCGTGCGCGCGGATTCGTTCATCGAACGGTTACCTAAGAGATACGAAACGGTGTTGGGCGAACGCGGGACGGGGTTGAGCCAGGGGCAGCGGCAGTTGATTTCGATTGCGCGCGCCGCGCTCGCGAATCCGCGCATCTTGATTCTCGACGAAGCCACGTCGTCGGTGGATACGCGCACCGAGCGCTTGATCCAGCAGGCATTGGAAAAATTGCTGCACGGGCGCACGTCGTTCGTCATCGCGCATCGCTTGTCCACGATTCGGAACGCGGACCAAGTCATCGTCATCCAAGACGGCGCGGTCGTCGAGCGCGGTAAGCACGACGAGTTGCTCGCGCGCGACGGCGTGTATCACGATTTGTACATGAGTCAGTTTAGGCGGGAGGTGGAGGAGGAGCCAGCGCGGCAAGAAGTGATGGTCGCGGCGACGTAGGGGCGAAGCATTTTTCCGCATCCTGAGCGGAACGCAGTGGAGTCGAAGGACGCAAAATGCTTCGCCCTTACGCGGGGTTCTCTTCATCGTGCAGCCAATTGGCAGGATTGTTTTCGACGTAGCGACGAATCGCGTCTAAAGATTTTTCGTTGCGAATGATGTGCTCGTAATAGTTGCGATGCCACACCGGCGTGCCCGCTGTCTTGCGCGATTGGTTGACCTTGCGCGTCGAAACCGCTTTGAAATTCTGAATGATTGCGCCGATTGAACCCGATTGGGTGCCGCGCGGTGGCGCGTGTGTGGGTTGTAGGGGCGAAGCATTTTTCGGTTTGAACTGCAAACCGAAAAATGCTTCGCCCTTACCATCACGGGGCATGGCGACGATAACGATAATCGCGTGTACGTGATTTGGCATCACGACAAACGCGTCCAGTTCCACATTGGGAAAATGCGCGGGCAGCGCGTCCCAACATTCCGCGATGATTTGCCCCAACGCGTTCGCGTGCATTTCGCCGTTCACAACATCCCCAAACCGACATTCGCGGTTGTGCGTCAGCAACGTGACAAAATACGCGCCCGCTTGCGTATAATCATATCCGCGCAGACGGATGGAACGCCGGTGGTGTTTGAACGGGTCGTATGGCATGTTGTCCTCCAATGGATGCCGCGCATCACGAGCGTAAGGGCGAAGCATTTTTCGGTTTGAACTGCAAACCGAAAAATGCTTCGCCCCTACGACAACTGCGCCACCAACCTCCGCGTCCTCTCAATCTCCTCCGCCGCGCGGTCTCCGAACGTCTCATAATTCCGCAGCGCCGCGAGCGCGTACTCCCGCGCGTCCGCCAAGCGACCTGCATTCGCGAGCGCGAGCGCGACGTTGAAGCGAATCTGCCCTGCTTGGTAGAGATTGCCCGTCGCTTCCGTGTAACGAATTGCCTCGCGGTAGTGCGGCAACGCGCGGTCAAGGTCGCCTGCGTTTTTGTAGATGACGCCGAGTTGGTTGTGCGCCACCGCCAAATCATTCACCGCGTTCGGCGGCAGGAGGTCGAGCGCTTGCTGGTAGAATTTCACCGCGTCTTGTAGGGGCGAAGCATTATTTTCGTTTGTTGGCAAACGAAAATAATGCTTCGCCCTTACATCCGCGTCACGCGCTTCTTTGAAGCGTTCATAAGCCACGTTGCCCAATGTGATGGTGCACTTGCCGCACCCCAAACTGTCGCGCGCGTCGTGCAGTTCCAGACTACGCCGATACCACCGTTCCGCTTGCGCGAGGTCGCGGAGCGCGGGGAGTGTCAAGTACGCGTGACCGAGGTTGAAGGCGATAATCGCTTCTTCGGGTTTGTCGCCAATCCGCTGACACAGTGGAATCGCTTCTTGATACGTTTTCGCACATTCGGGCTTGCTTTGCTCACGTTGAATGTTACCCATCACCTCCAGCGACACCGCCAGCGTCCGAATCGCGTTGCGTTGCGCGTCGTCCAACGCGTTCGGCGGCACGGCAAGCGCGGGCGCGGCGCGTTGGCGTAGCACATTCACTTGAGCAATTTGCAACCGCTCTGCTTCTTGCCATTGTCTTGCTTCCCTTGAAAGTTGTGTGCGATATTGCATTACAAAATGCCATTGCTCTTCGCGTCCCGCGCGCGGACCGTCGGTCGCGGGGTCAACGAAATCTGGCACAATCTCGTTCACCAACCGCGCCCACTCCACGCGGCGTCCCGTGTGCCCGTAGAGTTGGCGCAATCCCTGCATCGTGCTAATTACCCCTCGCCAATTACCACTTTCCTTTGCCATCCGCCGCGCGTGCAAAAGATTCGCTTCCTCGGCGGTCAGCGCGCCAATCACATCACGGTTGCCGTGTGCATATTCGGCGGCATAGTAGTTGCCCAACTCGCCCATCGCTTCGACGAAAGCGCGCGCAGCAACCCCCATCCCCGTCCCTTCCCCCATTGGAACTGCACCAACAGGGGAAGGGAGTCCGCTTTCCCCCTCCCCTGTTCGGTGTTTTTCCGAACGGGGGAGGGTTGGGGTGGGGGTCGGGTAATACTGCTCAAACAGACTACGGAAATACCACGGCAGCGCGGGATGAATCGAGTAGTAGCCGCCACCGTGCGCGGTGAGCAAGCCAATTTCCGCCGCGCGGTCAAGGAGCGCGATGCCTGCTTCGCGCGTCAAGCCGCGCACTTCGGGTAAGCAGTAATCGGCTTCGGGATTGCCCATCGCGCGCAACGCGTCCACATCCACAAACCCTTGAAAGAAATGGAGGAGCGCGAGTTGCTTGCGTTCGGTTTCGGTGAACGCGTTTTCAAAGCCGTAACTGAGCGACGCGCCCAGTGATTTGCTCCTGGCTTCGCTCTGCTCGTCTTCAAATGCGCTCTCGCCTTTCCGCAATCGCTCGACGAAATCTCTAATCTCTAATCTCGTTTTGATTCCCTTGCGCAACGCCTCGCCCACCACGACCGTAATCGTCAGCGGATTGCCCTGCGTGAATTCCAAGAGCGGTCGCCAATCCTCCACCTCAAAAAAACGATGCGCGAATTTTTCCGCGAGCGCGCGCGCCAACTGCACCCGCTCTTGCATCGGCATCGGCGGAACGATAATGCGGCGCGGCAAATCGCCCAGCCATTCGCGCTCATCGCGACGCGAGGTGAGCAGGAATTTCGCTTTCGTCTCGCGCGCCGCCGCCAGAAATTCCTTCAGTTCTCTTTGTTCCCTCTCGTTCCATTTCGATTCCGTTCCCGTCGGAAATCCCGCAATCGGCTCGACGTTATCCCAAATCCACAGCATCGGCACCTGCTGCATCACCTGGAGCGCGACCGCGCGGCGATGCTCGTCCGTCAGCGCGAGCCAATGCACGCCCGATTGTTCGAGCGCGTCGTTGAACGCGCGCCCAATCGTTTCGTTCAACGCTTCGGTCAGCGTCTTGCGATGCTCGAACGACGTGAAGAAGAGCGCAGCCCCTTCGACTCCGCTCAGGGTGACACCGCCCGTCAGCGCGTACCAGCGCGCAAACTCGGCGGCAGTCGTCGTCTTGCCGCTCCCCGCGAACGCGTGCAGCAAAACGATTTGCTGCGTGTCAAACGCGCGGTCGAGCGCGTACAAGGTTTCATCGCGCCCGAAGAAACCGACATCAGGACGCGGCGGCAAACCGATTTCCATCGCGCGCGTGATTTGTAGGGGCGTTTGAAAAAACGCCCTGATGGACGACCCGGTGGGCGTTTTTTCAAACGCCCCCACGCGCGGAAACAATTCAATCGGCATCGTCTCGTACACAATCGGCACCGACCAATCTTGCAGCGCGATGGGTTGGTACGCGATTTCGCGCTGCGGATTCGTCGCCAACTGTTTGCGCCCAAACGTCACGGCTTGCCCCAACGATTGCCCTTGCGCGAGCGCGGCGTACAAATCCGCGACGAAGCGCTTTGCCGTTTCGACGTACAAAATGTATCGCATCGCGACGACGCCCGCCACGCCCGTGTCCATCACCTCTTGCGCGAGCGAACCGAACGCGCGCACCTGCGCGCCGACCTCACTCGATTCACTTGCGGCGAGCGGCGCGGTCGGCGCTTCCGCCATCGCCGATTGACACGCATTCAGCACCAGCGTCGCCACATCATTCTCGACCAACAACTTGCCGAGCGACGAGCCATCAACCAGCATCAGATTTTCTGGCGATTCGGGATTCTCGAAAATCAAATAGCCGTGCTTGCCCGCGCGCGGCGCGCCATAGTGTAAGGGCGAAGCAATTCTCGCTTGAACTTCAAGCGAGAATTGCTTCGCCCCTACGTCCGCGTACAAACCGTGCCCATCGAAATGAACGACGTGGTACGGCTCGCCGCGCGCTTTGGCTTGGCGCAACACCTTGCCCAACTGCTCGAACGTCGGCGGGCGCAGCACGTCGAGTTGCACGAACTCGCGCGCCTCGTCGCTCAAACTTTTGACGATGCGGCTCGCGACCGAACGAAACGGCACATCCTCACCTGCTTTGGGACGACAGATGACGAGGAGGATGCGGATTTTCGTGTTGCGTGATGCGTGATGCGTGACGAGGTTGTGTTTAATCGGACTGAGCGGCGCGCGAACGAACGCGGGCACACTGAGCGCAAGCGGCAAATCGCCGCGCGGCTCACGCAGTAATTCCCAGGGAACGCTCGTTGCCTCTTTCACCTCGGTTGCAACGTGGATGCGCGTTTGATTCAGGTTGCCGCGCAATTCGTACCACAACGCACGCGCGTCATCGTTCGAATCAAACACCTTGCGAAACAAATCCTCGCCGACATCGCACATCCGCGCTTGAATGCGCGCGACGACACCTGGCGGAGCAAAAGGCGACTGTTGCAAATAATCTTCGAGGTACCAGCGCAGGTCTTCATCATCTTGCGGGGAAAGTTGAAATTTGAAAGGAGGAACGCGGACGACGTGACTATCGAGCGACAACTCAACGCGAAACGTGTCCGCTTGCGTTTCGGCAAACTGCGACAGGCGTAGGACGTGCGACGATTGACTCGATATCGAGCGACCTCCTTGTTGCGTTCGTAGGCGCGCACATTATACCACACGTTCGTGTAAGGGCGAAGCATTTTTCGGTCTGCACTGCAGACCGAAAAATGCTTCGCCCTTACCATCGCGCCGTCGCGGACATCAGCGCCACGGCGCGCGCGAGGTCTCGCCGCGAGCATCTTGGGCGGCGGCGCAGGTGGCGCTGCCACAATCTCCGTAAACGGAAACGCCTGCCGCCGACGCGCGTCCTTCGATCATGCTTGAGACACACGCCGAGCCACAGGCGTACTGATTCGCGCCGTCAAAACCAATCTCTACAATTTGGTTCCGTCGTTGCTGCAAAATTTCGCGCCCGCTGGATTTTCTGTGCCGCACGTCGGACACTTGACGGTGCCGCCAAATTTTGTGCCGCAACTGTTGCAGAATTTCGCGCTCGCCGGATTCGCGGTGTTGCAGTTCGGACAAACGATCGTGCCCGCCGCAGGTTTCGCCGCGCTCTGTTGCGCGCCTTGCATCGCTTGCGCCATCATCCCCGCGAGTCCCGCGCCCAAGCCCGCGCCTGCGCCCAAGCCGACGCCCAGCCCCAAGCCGTTCGCCGCGCCTCCGCCGCCGGGATTGACGGCGGCGTCGCCCATCGCGCGCGCGGCTTTGAATTTCAGGTACTTGTCCATGTCGCCGAGTGCGCCCATCGCCGCGCGTTCGTCAATCGCTTTCGCGGTCTCATCGGTCGGCGTGATCGCGTTGACGTACAACGCTTTCAGGTTCAAGCCGATTGCCGCGAAATCGTCCGTCAGTTGCGCCTTCGTCCCCGCGCCGATTTCGCTGTAGAGTGATGGCAGATCGAGCACCGACTTTTTCTGCTCGCCGAGCAAATCGGTCATCTTGGCGATGATCATGCTGCGAAGATAATTTTCCAGCGCGCTCGTCGTGTAAATGCCTTGCTGACCGACGATCCCGTTCACAAAGAGCGATGGATCTTTGACGACGAACGAAAAGACACCGAACGAACGCAGTCGAACCATATTCAGTTCCGGATCGCGGAACGCGATCGGTTCCGGCGTGCCCCACTTTTGATCGAGGAACTCTTTCATGTTGACGAAGACGACTTCGGCGGGGAAGGGCGATTTGCCGCTCGTCGCGAGTCCGATGATGCTCGCGAGAATCGGAATGTTCGCGGTCGTGATCGTGTGGCGTCCGGGTCCGAATGTGTCGAGCGCTTTACCGTCGCGAAAGAACACGGCGGTCTGGCTCTGACGGACGATCACTTGCGAGCCAAGTCGAAAATCGCCGGGACCATCTGGCGGCTCGCGGTGGACGATTTCGTTTCCGGTGTTATCGAGAAACTCGACAACGTCAATAATTCTTGCCATGTTAATCTCCTGGTCTTGTAGTCACATAGTCATTTGGTCAATCGGTCAACTAGTCAATCGGTGGCTGATCGCCCAATTGACCGATTGCCCGATCGACTATTTTCCAAGTTTTTTCTTGAGCTCCGCCAATTTCTGATCGACCGAGTCATCCGCGCCCAGTTGCTCGAATTGCGCGTCGGTCGAAGTGGAGCGGATTTCTTGTTGCGCGGCGACGCGCGCTTCTTGTTCCTGAATGCGGCGTTCCATCCGCGCGAGATCGGACGAATAGTCCACGTTGGACAATTTCGCCGCTGCGGTTGCGATTTGCTTTTGCGCCGTGGCGCGCTTGGCTCGCGCGATCAGCATGTCTTTGTTGCGCCGCGCGTCGTCGTACTTTTTCTCCAGCGCGGCGAGATCGGCTTTGAGTTTGGCGACGGCTTGATGCTGCACGTCGAGTTGCTTTTGATAAATTTCGACTTGCTGCTCGTAGTCGTCTTGACGCCGCAGCGCCTCGCGCGCGAGATCGTCCATTCCTTTCGTCACCGCGAGTTCGGCTTTTTTGCCCCACTCGCCCACGTTCTTTTTTGCCGCGTCGAGATCGGCTTGGATCATTTTCTCTTGCGCGATCTGCTCTGCGACTTGCGACTGCCCTTGCCGCAGCGATTCTTCCATGTCGCGCAGAATTTGGTTCAGAATTTTCTCCGGGTCTTCCGCGTGATCCAAAAGATCGTTGATGTTTGCGCGCAAGACCTGACCGATGCGATCGAGTACGCCCATGGTGTTCCTCCTTGTGGAAATTAAGAATTCAAATTTCGTAATTCAAAATCCAAAATACCCGCGCGGATAGCGAATTTTGAATTTAGAATTTTGAATTATCGCCGATATGTTTTCAACTCATCTATGCCGATGACTTGCCCCGCCATCGCGCGCGTCTCTGCGCCGAAATCTTCCAGCCACAATCGATTGCCCGCGTCGGAATTGTAGCGCGCGTAATTTACCGAGCCGCGCTTGACGCCGCCCGCGCCTTCGACGGTGACCTTGGCTTGTCCCGCGTCCGCGCGCGTGAAAGTTTGATTGTCGTGTGTCAGCGTTTCCGGCAGCGGCGATGGTACACTAGATTTTACTTCTTGGCAAACGGCAATTTCTTCTCCAGGTCCGACGCGCACCCAAAGTTTTTTTCCGCCGTCTTGCAAAAGAAAAGCCCAGAACGATCCCGCCGTGTTGCTGTACGTGATTTTGCCTGCGACGATATAGTCCGCGCCGCCGAACGAAACCGCGTCGTTCAATTTGAGATTTGCGAGCGCGACGATTTCCGCGTCGAGTTGTTTTTTCGCTTCCAGCGCGCCGAGCGGCGACGCGCCGGGTTGGCTTGGCGGCAAGATCGTCAGCGCGGGCTTTTTGCCGGTTGCGAGAAACTGCTCGCGCGCGTCGAACCGCGCGTTCAAACCGTCGAGCAGTTCCGCGCACGCGCCGATGGCATCGTCTACGCCTTCATCGGATTTTAGCGCGGCGGCGATCTTGTCCAGCGCGGCTTGTATCTGCGGCACGCCGTTCGCGAGTGCAGCGTCGAATTGCGTCAGCGCGTCAATGTCGTCTTCGACGATTTGCGCCGCGTCGAACCAACCGGCGTAGCCGGTCAGCGCGGTGTTCAGGCGCGCGATGAGACGTTGCAGTTTCTGATCAAGGTTCTCCAAATCTACGACGACATCGAGCGGCGCTTTTTTCTGGATGCGCGCGAGGTACGTGTCCAACTCGCCGTACTTTTGCGCGAGTTGTCCGCGCGTGTACTTGTCCATATCGCGCCGCCGCTCTTTCGCCTCGTAGCCGAGATAGCCGGGCAGTTGCGCCGCGATTTCGAGAATGCGTTGCTGAATGAGGTCCAATTTGAATTACGTCCTTTGCATCGGCTCGTACAGTTTCTTGATCTGCGCGATCTGCCGTTTCAATTTGGGAAGTTCTTTCTTGACGACGTTCCAGGTGAGTTCCATGTCTACGCCAAAATATTCGTGAATCAATACATTGCGCATACCGGCGATCTTTTGCCAGGGTACTTGAGGATATTTTCTCCGCAGATCCGTTGGGATATTCTTTACAACTTCGCCGATGATCTCGATGCGGCGCACAATGGAATCTTGGGTCTGCTTGGACGCCAAGAATTCCTTTTTGGATAAGTGCGCCGCGTAAGATTCGATCAGCGCGATGCTATCGAGAATATCGTTGAGGAAAAGGCGAAGATCGCGTGTCATAGAATCGCTACCTGTTCCTTCAGAACTTGATCTCGAATTACAGGGTGTAACGCGCGGTAGGTCACGACATCAACTTTCCGCCGGAACTCTTTCTCCAACTCCAATTTCAGTCCAACAAGATCGAACAAGCTCTTTTGCCCCTTGAATTCAATCAACAAGTCGAGATCGCTGTTTTTGGTATTCTCGCCACGCGCAAACGATCCGAACAATGCCGCGCGTTTGACATCGTGCCGCCGGAGGACAGGCAGCGCGGCGCGGCGAATGCTAGCCAGAGCGCGTTTCTTGTTTTTGTTGCGCGCATGCGCGCGCACGCGCGTTTGGGTTTGCATATTCGCTCAATCCATCCTTCTGATCAACTGACACACGCCGCCGTACTGTTTCTGCTCGAACAGATCGGGATAGAGCCGGTTTTGCGGCGGCGATTCGAAATAAATGCGCTGGATGCGCTCCAAATATTCGCGCCGAATCGCTTGCACAATGTCCAACTCCGCGCCTTCGGTGTCGATCTTGAGAATGTCGATGCGTTGTTCTTTGTCGAGTACTTGTTCAAGAACGGTGTTGATGTGAACGCACGGGACTTGAATCGTCTCCGCAAGTTCGAGTCCGATTCCGCCATAGCGCCCCGATGGCTCGGTGCCAAACTCAACGATGCTGCACTTGTTCGCAACGGCGACCGGTTCCAGAACGTAACGCGCTTCGTGCGCCGCGAGATTCGTTTTCAAACGCGCGAGGTTGCGCGGGACGGGCTCGTACAAGTAGCAGCGACTCGTTTGGTTGCGCGTCAAGAAGTAGAGCGCGCTGATTCCGATGTTCGAGCCGATATCCACGACGACTTGTACTTTTTCATCGGCGAAGTAATCGTGCCGGCAGAATACTTCGTTCACCGTCAAGAGATCGTGCAGACTGTACAAAATCGGCTGAACGATCCCGGCGGCGGGCGTCCGAATTCGAATGTGGTAGGGATAGTTGCCGCTGTCGAAAATATAGCGCTGAAAATTCTCGGCAAAGTCAGGATAGAACCGCACCATATTCCACAGCGCGATGTAATGATGCCGCCCAAAGAATGCGCTGAGGATTTGCGTAAGGGAACGATGTCCGATCATGTCGATGTTGATTGGCTCCCGGCTCCGCTAGTCACGCATTGGATGAAAATATTCGCCGTGTCGAACGATCGTCGCGCTCGCGCTACCAAATCTTCGGCGACCGGTTGTGTACACAAATCTATTGCAGGAATCCAGTTGTCATCTTCTTCGCTGCGTCCATACATTGACCATCCATGCCACGGCGCAACATCGTCTGCCTCGCGCGCTAATTGCTCAAGCAACTGGCGCATCGACGCGTCCAGTCGCAGCGTACTCTGGTTGACTTGTTCCTTCAGCAGGCGCGACAATTGCTTGCCGGGATCGTGTCGCCAGGCAGGTTCCGCAAAAAAGGCAATGACTGATTTGGCAGCTAACTCGATGCACAATTGCGCGTTTTGGACCGCGACGCGGAAATCGCTTGCTTGGAGTGCTTTTTCGGCGCTGGCGAGCGAGGCGCGCGCGTCTTTGATCCAACGTTCGATTTCCGATAGATTAGTCATCGTACTTTGACTTCGAAGATCTCGCCCAAGGGCTGCTTTTTCCAATACTGCATCCCTTCGATCTGATCTTCGACCAAGCCCGCGCGGAGTGCCGCGGCTTTGATCTCGGCGAACAACTCGGCGATGCCGCCGCGATCATAAATTAGCACGCCCTCGGATGCCAAGCGCAGAACGTACCAATTTGAAATCGCTTCCAAACCACGGCGCGCATAGACGAGCACGGTTACATCGCGATTGAACGGATCGAGCGCATCGCGGACGCGCTGCCACCAGAGCCGATCTGTTTCGCCGTTTGGCGCGAGATGTTCGACGACGACGAAAACGTCAATGTCGCTGCGCGCGCCCCACGCGTCCGGGCGAACGAGCGACCCGCAGACGCCGATGGCAGCGGCTTCTTCTAGCGCAGAGCCGAGAGACAAGAGCGCGCGACGTACTTGCTCCAACGTCTCGTGTTGGGTCAGCGATTGCTCTTGGGTTGTAACTGAAAGTCTGGTTTGCATGCCCGTTCAATCCGATCCTGTTCGTTGTTTAGCTCTGCGGGAGGAACAATTCGACGCCGCAGTACGGACACTTGACCAGTCCCTTGCCGACGGCTTCGCGCTGTCCGCCGCAATTCGGGCATTTGGTTGATTGCATTTGTGACAGGTCTTTCGAGTAAAACATTTGCTCTTGCCAATTGATAAACCCGCTGAACAAACCCTGGTTCACCAAATCGAGAATCGCGGTCTTGACTTGATCGCGCGTCATCTTCAATTCGATTGCCGCGCTCGCGAGCGACACTTTACCGGCGGCTTGGATCATTCCCATCAAGCGTTCTTTCTTGCGAACGTCTTCCATCTCCACGGCTTCTTGCCCGCCTCTGATGAACATGAACCCGCCGACGCCGCCCAAGATCAAGAATGGCACAATGCCAAATAACGCGATGCCAAGAATCGCGCCCGCGCGACTCACGCCCGGACCTTCGCCTGCCGCGAGCGCGCCGACGCCCATAAAAAGCGTGACAACACCGCAGATCAAGACGCCTGCTGCGATCAAAATGATGCCGATGGTTCGACCCATTGTAGCCCCCGAGGAAATCTAAGATTTATGATTTTCGATTTATGATTTATGACTCGCTCGGCTATGTGATCTGAAATCTGAAATCCTAAATCATAAATCCGAAATGGTTCTATCCGACGCTGGAGGAGCCGCCGCCTCCACCGCCGCCGCCACCTCCACCACCGCCGCCGCTCCAGCCACCGCCACCGCCGCCGGAACTCGACGGCGCGCTGCTAAAAACCGACGCGGTCGAATCGAGCATCGAGAACAAGCCGGAGCTCATCGCATCGAGTCCGCGAAACGCGCCATCCGCCGCGCTGTCGAGCGAAGGCACGCTGGGCGCGCCGCCGCTCGAAACGCCGCCGCCGCTGCCGCCGATTCCTTCGCTCGGAAAATCGCGGCGACGATGCGGATACGGAACGCCGTAGCCGATGGGTGGATACGTTTCGTACCACATCGGCGCGGGCGCGCCGACTGCCGCGAATTTTTGCGTCCACGATTTTTCCAAGCCAAAGCAGATCGCGTACGGCAGATACTTGTCGAACAACTCTTTTGCTTGATCGAGTTGCGTGAACTTTTCGATGCTTTCGAGATAGCGCTTGAACGCCATCCACTTTGCCTTTTCGTTTGCGCCCTTGAGCGAGCGGCGCGGCATGAATGGGCTGACGACGATCAAACCGATCGCGGCGATGATGAGCGCGGCAGGAGGACACCACGCGAGATCGGCATAGTCGGAGAGCGCACCGAAAAGCAGAAAGCCGCAGCAGCCGAAGAGGATCAGCGCGGCGACGCCCAGCCCGGCGTATTTCGCACGCGTCACATTCGGATTGCCGGAAAAGAATCCGAGTCTCGTGACCTCTTCGTACATTTGCTTTTGCAGCGTGGGGATCGCGGTATAGAACTTGTTCTTGAGATCGGAGAGTTCGCGCGTTGTACCGCCGCTGAAGACATGCGCGAGCAACGTTCGTTCGTACGGGAACAGGTTGGCTTTGTCGGCGACGAGTTCGAAAACAAAATCGCGGTTCGTGCCGATGCCGAGAAAGCCCGGCTCTTCTTTTTCGGTCATTTTCATCACGCCGCGTCGCGCCAGATCGATAATTGTCGCGATAATGTCTTTCATCTCCGCTTTTTCGTCAATCAGCGTTCCGACCATCCCCGCCGGGAGATCGCCGGGCGGCGCGCTCATCTGCGCGACCTTTGCAACGGGCTTGTCGCGTCCGAGCGTGTACCACAACAAATATACGCCGAGCAAACCAACCAAAAGCAAAACCAGTCCGATGAAAAGGAAACCCAGGTTGAAAAGCGGTTTGTACTTGTCGCGCTCGGCTTGCGCCGCGGCTTCCGCATCTGCGACGGCTTGCCACGCCGGTGGCGCGACAGTCACAACGCCGTGCGGAAACTGCACGCGCGTTTCGAGACCGTTGCCGTCGCGGAGATTGTTCGCGGTAAAGACGACCGTTTGCCCATCTTTGATCGTGGCGGTGCCGGAGCCGGTGGTCACGGCGGCTTTGATTTGATCGAGCGGAAATTGCGCGGGCAGATGGACGGTGATCGTCGCCGCGCCAATCGAATAGCCGCGGCTGTTTTCGATCACGTGCCACCAAAACTGATCGCCGCCATCGTAAATGCGGAGCGCGCCGCGCAGCGTGTAGCGGATCGCGAACGTGCGCGATTGATTCGTGGCGGGCGTGTAATACCACTTGATAATTTGCTGGCTGCCTTCGCGATAAATTTGGTACGTGCCGGGCGTCGTACCGCCGGTGCTGGATTGGTACGCGCGCCCGCTTTCCGAGACGGACATATCGGTCACCGCGTCAACTTTGTCCAAGCCCACGCCGCGCGTGGCGAACGTAAACGGTCCGCCGGTGAATTGGAATTGCCACGTTTCGATAAATTGCACGTCGCCGTTTTTCTGAATCGTAATATCAACATCGCGGCGCGTTTGCGCCGCGGTTTTAGTTTGCGCGTCGGCGGGAAGCGCGAGCGCGAGCAAGGCGAGAACAAACACGAACGCAAGTAGGATGCGGATTACGCGCCTGGGTTGCATTATTTTTCCTCCGAGAGAATTTTACTTTGCTAATCGCACTGTTTGGTTCTTGAAGTTGAGCGACAAGAGCGATCCTGTCGCATCACGTACCCCTTGAAGGCGGGGACAAAATTCGTAATCGCGCCTCGGACAACCGTTTTCATACGCGATGCAGCCCTCCTTTGTGTGCGTGCGCGGAGGAATATCCGACTCGAACAAAATAGAAAGTACACTGAGGGCACTTTCTTTTTCCTTTCTCAAGCGCCTCTAGCACATTCTTTCCCAGAAACCAGTTTCCGGTTTTGGGTTCGATGGCAACGATCATTCCCTTTTTACCCTTTAGGGATTGAACCCTTTTCAGAATTGTTGGTGAGGGTCGTCTTACTTTAGGGATTTTCATTTCACGCCTCCGTTCCTTCCTCATTATAAGCGAAATTCTGGGAAAAGAAAAGTACTTCTCTGACATTTCTCCGACATTTTGACATCTCGGCAAGCCAATGGTAATATGAACACAAATTCAGAGGATGAAGGATGACAACGGACGTAGTTGGATTGAACGGACAAATCCGCATCAACGTGTTCGCTAAATCCGATTCTGTCCGTTGTTATCCTTCCGCCTTCATCCTTTAGGAGTGACATCATGGATTTCGATTTTCTCAAGAACCTGGTCGTACCGGCGCAAACCAAGATTGCATTGATTCTGATGGACGGACTCGGCGGATTGCCGCTGGAGCCAAATGGCAAAACGGAACTCGAAACCGCGCGCACGCCGAATCTCGACGCGCTTGCCGCGCAGTCCGCGCTTGGGCTTGCCGATCCGGTCGCGCCGGGCATCACGCCGGGCAGCGGGCCCGGTCATCTCGGCATCTTTGGTTACGATCCGCTGCAGTACGAAATTGGGCGCGGCGTGCTGGAAGCGCTCGGCATTGATTTCGATTTGGGACCGAAAGACGTCGCGGCGCGCGGCAATTTCGCGTCGGTGGACGCGGCGGGCTTGCTGACCGACCGGCGCGCCGGGCGCATCGCGACCGAAGTGAACGCGGAACTCGTCAAGCTTTTGCGAACGATCAAAATTCCCGCTATCGAAATTTTCGTCGAGACGGTCAAAGAGCATCGTTTTGTTTTCGTGATGCGCGGCGCGGGCTTGGGTGACGCGTTGAGCGAAACTGATCCGCAAAAAATCGGCGTGCCAGCGCTGCCGGTTAAAGCGCGCGATGCCAAATCGCGCAAAGCCGCGAAACTCGCGAATCAGTTCATCGCCAAAGCGCGCAAACTGCTCGCGGACAAACATCCGGCGAATATGCTTTTGCTGCGCGGTTTTGCCAAGCACCCGGCGATTCCGTCGTACCAAGAAGTTTTCGGCTTGCGCGCGGCGGCAATCGCGGTGTACCCGATGTATCGCGGCTTGGCGAAACTGCTTGGGATGAAAACGTTGAAGGTGGACGGCGAAACCGTCGCCGACGAATTCACGACGCTCGAAAAAAACTGGAACGATTTCGATTTTTTCTACCTGCACGTCAAGAAGACCGACTCGTCGGGCGAGGACGGCGATTTCGCGCGTAAGGTTCACGTGATCGAACAAGTGGACGCGTTGATCCCGCGCTTGCTCGCGCTCAAGCCCGATGTCGTCATCGTCTCAGCCGATCACTCGACGCCCGCGCTGCTCAAATCGCACAGTTGGCATCCGGTACCGGTGCTGCTTTACAGCAAATTCGTCCGCGCGGATGGTGTCGTGGAATTCAGCGAACGCGTGTGTGCGCGCGGCGGGTTGGGGCATTTGCGCGCGCAAGAGTTGATGCCGATCGCGCTCGCCAACGCGCAGCGACTCACCAAGTTCGGCGCATAGAAGTCCCTCCGAGTTCTCCGATGTTTTCCAGGAACTTGACTTTTTTTGACACACTTTTCATTTGCGACTATAATGATGTCGCACTGAGATGGCATTAGCGCCAACGCCGACAGTGGTAAACTAAAGTTTCCGCCTGTCTCCGCGCGACCGGAGGTTGCCGCGAGACAGGTTTTAATTTATTCGCGATTGGTGCGAGTGGTCATTGCCGCGATTTTGCATTTGTATGTTAGATTACCCGAATGTCAAAAAGATTTGCTCTCCTCGGTTTGTTCACAATCGGCGCAGTAGTTTTGTTGGCATTTCAGACTAGTCTGTCCAGCGGTTTTTTTCTCGACGATTGGAGATTTTTGCGAATTGCCGGCCTGTCTGTGCTGGAAAATCTCTCGATATATCTCGACCCGCGTCAACAATTCCAGTGGTATCGTCCGCTTCACGGCGCGCAGTACTTGTTGGGTTATCGCTTGTTCGGCGGGAACGCCGTACCATTCCACTTTGCGCGCACGCTGCTCCATTTGGCGAGTTGCGGTTTGCTTTTTGTGCTAGTGAAGGAAATGTCCGGCAAATGGCGAATCGGACTTGTCGCCGGACTGGTTTTCGCGGTGTTCCATGGCGATGCCTGGGCGGTGATCTGGATTGCCGATGAGTCTCTGTATCAAGTCACCTTCTTTTTGCTCGCGCTGTATCTGTGGTGGCGGTTTCTGCAAACCGAGAGTGTTTTCGTTTATTGGTTGTCGTTTAGCGCATCTATTCTCGCCTTGTTGAGCAAGGAAGCGAGCATATCGCTGCCGGTGCTATTTTTCCTGATGGAGTATTTTCTCAGGCGAAAAGAATTCAAGTGGCGCGCGGCGTTCCGCCGATATGCAGCGATTGGAGTCGTTTGGATCATCTACCTACTGATCGAGATTTACATTCGACTCAGTGGAACGCCGGATTGGTTTTTCGAGCGGTACTCGCCTGGAATTCACATTTTCACGAGTGTCATTGACTATCTGGCGCTGGTTGTATTCCCGTGGGGGTTGCCCTCCCCATTTAACTATCTATGGCTAATTCTAGCAACCGGTATCTCGGCATATCTGGTCATTTTCAAAAAGAATCGTGTGTTGGTTTTTCTCGCCATCGGCGCACTACTGGCAATCTTGCCGTTCGCGCCTTTTGGCGGCACAAAAGGACGCTATTTTTATATGGCGTCGCTTGTCTCTGCCGTTCTCTTGGGAATGGTGGCTGAACGCGCCAGCGAAATCCTTGCTCGCTATCGATTGCAATGGGGCGTTGTCGGGGCGATAGTCGGCATTTTGATCCTAGCCGGTTATCAGGTCGCGGATACCGCGCACCATTTTGCCGGGCAGGCGCGCGTTGATCGCGCGCCGCTGCGCGCGATTACTGCCGCGTACCCCCGATTGCCGTCGGACACACGCGTTTTTTTCATCGAGTCGACCAACGACTTGCGCGATTTGTCCGGGATGTTATTCGTACGGTACGGTGCGGGTGTGGTCGCGTACAGCACAGAGCATGATGGACGCGCGCGACTGCGCGAACAATCGAACGCGTTGGTAGTTTATCGCGACGAAACGAATGAATATCGCATTGTCCAGGTCGAGCGCGCCGACCCAACACAGGCAACTCCCGCCTTGCCGCGCGATTTTGAGGATGGCATTCGATTGATCAACTACGAACTTGCGCGTTCGACACTGCGACGCGGCGAACCGATTGTCTTGTTCTTCAATTGGGAGGCGAGCCAGGTGATTTCCCGCGACTATACCGTGTTTGTGCATTTGATGGATCAAGCCGGCAGCATGGTGGGCGGCTATGATAGCGAACCGCGCGAGGGAAAATCCCACACGAGTCGATGGCTACCGGGTCAAGTCATTCTCGACTGGATCATTTTCCCATCGCCTGCAGATGTTCCGTCGGGTGATTATTACTTGGAAATTGGATTGTACCACGCGCCAACGATGCAACGGCTGGCTGTGCTCGGCGCGGATGGGAATTCGGTAGGCGACAGAATCGTCGTCAGCCCATTGCGAATATTGCCATAAAGCAATTTATTCCGACACGGAGTTGTGCCGCATGATTGATTTACCCTTTACGCTCGTTTTGCTGGTCGCGCTTGCGCTTGTCTTCGATTTTTTGAACGGCTTTCACGACAGTTCGAATATTGTCGCGACGATGATCGCATCGCGCGCAATGGATGGTCAACTGGCGTTGGCGATTACCGCGGTCGCGCATTTTATCGGACCGTTTCTCTTCGGCGTGGCGGTGGCGACGACGATCGGACACGAAGTCCTGAACGATGTCGAGATCAAGTTGTCCGTCACGATGGCGGCGCTGATTGCCGCGATCATTTGGAATTTGTTGACCTGGTATTTGGGCATCCCGTCCAGTTCATCGCACGCGCTCGTGGGCGGAATGTTGGGCGCGGCGATTATCGAAAGCGGTTGGGAAGTGGTCAAGATGGCGGGCTTGATCAAAGTTCTCGTCGCGCTCACCACGTCGCCGCTCATCGGTTTGGTGATTGGTTATCTCGTGATGAAAACGGCGTTGTTCTTGGCGCGTCCTTTCCCGCCGAGCATCAACACTTTTTTCAAGCGCATTCAGATTGTTACCGCGCTCGTCCTCGCGTTGTCGCACGGCACGAACGACGCGCAAAAGACGATGGGTGTGATCACGATGGGTTTGGTCTCCGCTGGCGTGTTGAAAGAGTTCCATGTTCCGCTTTGGGTCATCGCAATTAGCGCGGGCGCGATTGCCTTTGGGACTTGGATCGGCGGGTGGCGTTTGATCCGCACGCTCGGTGGCAAGTTTTTCAAGATTCGTCCGATCCATGGATTTACCGCGCAAGTCACATCGGCGAGTGTCATCTTGACCGCTTCATTTCTCGGCGGTCCTGTCAGTACGACCCAGGTTGTTAGTTCCGCGATCATGGGCGTCGGTTCTGCCGAACGCGTTTCCAAAGTGCGCTGGGGCGTCGCGGGACAAATCGTAACCGCGTGGTTTACCACGATCCCGGCTTCGGCGATCATGGCGGCTTTGATTGCGTTAGTTTTGAGACAGTGGTTCTAAGCAGGAAGATGCTTTTGTTTGGAGAAACCTGTCTCGGGGTGAGACAGGTTTTTGATTTTTGCGATTGTCATTTCGAGTGAGACGAGAAATGACGGAAAGTGTAATTTGGGTGACAGAGATTCCATTGTCAATTGTCCCTTTGCTGGCGCTCGCACTCTCATTCGATTTCTTGAACGGTTTTCACGACAGTTCGAACATCGTCGCGACGATGATCGCGTCGCGCGCTTTGTCGGGACGGCAAGCGTTGGCGATTGTGGCGATTGCTGAATTTATCGGGCCCTTTTTGTTTGGCGTAGCGGTGGCGACAACGCTTGGCAACGAAGTGCTGAACCTCAAAGTGATTACCCTGTCGGCGACGCTCGCCGCGCTCGGCGCGGCGGTCGCGTGGAATATTTTCACGTGGTGGCTCGGCATCCCGTCGAGTTCGTCGCACGCGCTCGTCGGCGGGCTGATCGGCGCGGCAGTTGTCGAAAGCGGCTTGGAAGTTGTGAAACTCGCGGGATTAGGCAAAGTCCTGCTCGCGCTCGTGATTTCACCGCCGCTTGGTTTTTTCGTCGGCTATCGCGTGATGAAATTGGTTTTGTATCTCGCGCGCGACGCGCACCCGAACATCAATTATTTTTTCAAACGGATTCAGATCGTCACGGCGATCACGCTCGCGCTGTCGCACGGTACAAACGACGCGCAAAAGACGATGGGCGTGATTACGATGGGTTTGGTCGCGGCGGGCTTTCTGCCCAGTTTCCAAGTTCCGCTGTGGGTCATCGGGATCAGCGCGACGGCGATCGCGCTGGGGACTTGGTTCGGTGGCTGGCGGTTGATCCGAACGCTCGGCGGCAAGTTCTACAAGATTCGCCCGATTCACGGCTTTACCACGCAAATCACATCGGCGACGGTGATCTTGGGCGCGGCGCTGCTCGGTGGTCCCGTCAGCACGACCCAGGTCGTCAGTTCCGCGATCATGGGCATCGGTTCGGCGGAACGTGTCTCCAAAGTGCGCTGGGGTGTCGCGGGTCAAATCGTGACCGCGTGGCTCACGACGATTCCCGCCGCGGCAGTGATGGCGGCAGGAATCGCGTTGGTGCTGAAGCAAGCAGGTTTCTAGGTTCGGTGTCAACGAATAGAGTAACGAATAAACGAATCCCTCGTGTTCGCGAGGGATTCGTTTATTCGTTGTTGATTCGTTGATGTTATCGCGGTACCGTAATTTCCCACTTGGCGTTCTGAACGCGCCCGGCTTTGGCGACGACGACGAAAATCTTGTTGACCTTGTCGTCTAACTGTCCGCGCGCCTGCACGGTAATTCCAAATGTCTTTCTTCCGCCGAGCGCGGGCAAGAAACTCGCGCCTGGCAACGGAATGTACCGGGCGCAGTCCGTCGTCGCGGGCGATGGCTGAAACAGCGTTTGAGGATAGGGGATGTCTTGATCGTTTTTCACCGCGACATCATCCCCGCGCCAATTCACGACGAGTTCGTTGGGTTCAAAGTTTTCCAGAGTCAGATCGAATTCCAAAAATCCGCCGCAGCTCACCTCCGCGAATTTTTGCCGTTGCAGCGTGAGCATCATGTTATTTTGCCGCCACGTCTCGCCGGGTTTGAGCGTTGCGCTGGGTGGCGTGTCGGGCACGAATGCTGCCGTCGGCGTGATCGTCGGGGTGGCTGTTAGCGGCACAGGTGTCGTCGACGGTGGAATTGGCGCGCTTGTCGGCGCGGCGATTGTCGATGTAGATAACGGCGGTGGAAGCACGCCGAATGGCGTCGGCGTCGTTACGGGAAGCATCATAGTTGGAGACGGCGGCGCAAGCACGCGCGAAATTCGATCGCGCAACAAAAACGCGATGGCGCCGCACGCGCACAGCGCGAGCACGACGACGACGATCAAAACTTGCCACCACGCGATCCACGCTCGCCGGCGCGCCTTCGGAGCGGGCTGCGCCGGTTGACGTGGCGGTGGTGGCATGGGCGGCTGTCGCGGCGCAGCCGGTGGTTGAGGAACCGGTTTAGGTGGCGGCGGCGGTGTTGGCGCAGGCGGTTGCGCGGCAAGTGGCTTGCCGCACCCCGCGCACATTTTTGCGTTCGGACGATTGACACGTCCGCAATTGGAACACGTGGGACCCGTTGGCATTGCGAAATCCTTTCTTGAATTCCAATTAGGTTCGGATGACAAGCGTTCCCGCGATTTTATCGTGGAGCGCTTGTTTTTGATCGTCCCAGAGGGGCCACAAAAATCCCAGGTACAGAATCAAACCGCTGATCCAATATCCGATCAGGCGCAGAGTTGCCACGCCGAGATCCGGTGTCGCGCCATTTTTGATCTGAACGATCTTGATGCCCAGCGCCTTTTTCCCGATGGTTTGACCGCCGTGGCTGTGCTGGAATACGAAATAGAATGGAACGAGCAAAATCCACAGGCATTGACAGCACGAAGTGAAACAAGCCGAAGAACTCGAACCGTAGGATCGCGAACCTGCTCCAGCGATGGTCGCGTCCATAATGATTCCTGCGACGAGGGCAACCACAAAAGCCACGCTCAGCAGGAACCAATCGAGGAGGTACGCCACCGCGCGGCTGCCCCACGATGCCAGCGTTACGTGTGTCAAATGTGCGGGCAAGGGCGTTGGGCGATAAAGGGGCTGCGGCGCGGGAATTGCCTGCGCGGGAGGCGCGACATTCGGATATGCTCCGGCGGTCGGCGCGAGCGCGGTCGCGGCGACCGTCTGGCTCGACGCGCGCGCTTGCGTCGCGGCTTGCGGATTGAGCGCGTCGCGAAATTCGCGCGCGGATTGAAAGCGATACTGCGGCGACATCGCGAGCGCGCGCAAGATCGCCGCTTCGACCGGCTGACTGATCGTCGCGCCGTACCGCGACGGCGGCACGAGCGCTTGCGGATTCGACGCGATCAGCGTTGCCTCCGGGAGAATTTGCGCGGTCAGCATAAAGTACAACGTCGCGCCGACGGAGTACAGATCGCTGCGTGCGTCGGTCACGCCAAACCCGTACTGCTCGATGGGCGAGTAGCCACAAGTCACCGCGCGCGCGCCGGCTTGCGTCTTTTGCGTCGGATCATACATCTTGGCGATCCCGAAATCGACCAAAAAGACTCTGCCGTCCGGACGAATCTTGATATTCGCCGGTTTAATATCGCGATGAATGATCGCCGGGCGATGCGAGTGCAAATATTCCAGACCATCCAGCACATGGCTGATCCAGGCGATGGCTTGCGCCTGATGGATGCGTCCGCGCGTCACGACGATCTTTTCCAAATCGTCGCCCTCGATGAAATCCATCACGAGATATTGCCTGCCGCTGGCTTCGATGAAATGATCGGTGACGCGCGGCAGCGTCGGGTGATTGAGGTTCGCGAGGAGCGCGGCTTCGGTTTGGAATTGCGCTTGCGCGGTCGGCGAGTTGTCGAAATTTTCCTTGACCGCGAGCACGTGACCTTGCAGCCGTAGATCGAACGCCTGATACACCGCGCCCATACCACCTTCGCCGAGCAAGCGCGTGATGCGATAGCGATTTTGCAGGACGGTGCCGGGCTGTAGACTGGTTGGCATGAGTCATTCCTTCTTAGACTGCCGAAGTTTTTCAAACTTCGACAGTCTTACTGCGCGAAGAACGTGATCTCTAATTTACCGATCTGGAATACCTCGCCGTTATTGATGGGCGTCTGCGTTCCGGGAAACAACCGCTGCCCGCGCAAGAATGTGCCATTCGTCGAATTCATGTCTTCGATCACCCAGCGTCCTTGCCAGATAATTTTGGCGTGCCCGCGTGACACACCCGCTTCCGAGGTGCCGCCGTACGGCGTCAAGTCCACATCGGGATTCGCTCCGCCCACATCCGCGCGCCCCAGCACCACTTCTTTCTTGAGCGGAATTGCGACTGACTGATTGCCGACCATCAAATGAAATGGCACCACCGGCGTCGCGACTGACTCCGGGGGCGGCGGCGGCGCGCCGGGGGCGGACGGCGCGCGCGGTTGTGGCGGCGCGACTGGCGGCGCGATGGGGGACTGCGCCGGAATGGGTTGAGGCGCGCCTGCGCGCGGCGTTGGCGCGGCTGCGCCGAGCGCCGCGCCGCACTGATCGCAAAACGCGGCGGTCGGTTCGTTTTCCATACCACAGGTTGGGCATTTCATGATTTTGTCTCCTTTCCGGTGTAATAACGATTCATTGCGTTGGTTTTTGTTTATTCCACTTGAACGACGATCACGGTAATGTTATCTTCGCCGCCGTTGCGGTTTGCCGCGGAGACGAGCGCGATGCACGCTTTCTGCGGTTCTGGGTTGCGCCGCAAAATTTCGGTGAATTGCGTCGGACGTACCATCTCCCACAAGCCATCGGAGCAAAGCACCAGCCGATCATCGGCTTGCAGCGGCACCGGATTGAAAATGTCGGCGTTGACCTGCGCTTGATTGCCGACCGCGCGCAAGATTTCGTTGCGCTGCGGATGCGTGTACACTTGCTCCGGTTTGATAATTCCTGCTTGCGCCAGCCCCGCGACGAGCGAGTGATCGTGGCTGAGCGGATAGAGTTGTCCGTTGCGAAACAAGTACGTGCGACTATCGCCGACGTTGACGACGTACACTTGTCCGTTGAGAACGAGCGCGGCGGTAAGCGTCGTTCCCATCGAATCGCTGCGCGCTTGGGCGGCGGCAAAAATGTTGTCGTTCGCGTGTTTGATCCACACGCTCAGAATTTCGCGGACGCCCTCCGGCGCTTGCGCGGTTGTGACGGCGCTCCATTGCGCGACCGCGCTGGCGTACATCACGTCTATCGCGATCTTGCTCGCGTCTTCGCCGGAGGCGTGCCCGCCCATTCCGTCGGCGACGACGTACAATCCATTGACTTGTTCAAATGGCTGTACGAGGTAGTGGTCTTCGTTCTGTTCGCGCACTTTGCCGACATCGCTCAACACCCAACTGGTGAGTTTAAGCGGCAAGCGTCGCGTTTTTGCGCCGCGCGGGAGTTGCGGGAGCGGAATCGTCGCGCCGGGTTCAGGTGTGTGCGTGAGTTGCGCGAATTTCTGTCCGAGTTCCTCGAAACTCAAGTGCGGTTCTTGCAGGGTATTGATGATAAATTGTTCGATTTCGCCGGATTTTTTTCGCAGCGTTTCCAAATCTTTGGTCAAGCGTCCCGAGGTGTGCAGCCAGTATAACAATCCGATGGTCAAGCGAATATCCTGTTGGACGCGTTCGGCGCGTTCGGCGAGCGCAGGCGGCGCGGGCTCCCAGATCGTGAAATCGAACATCGTCGGATTGTCTTGCGCGTCGAGCGCGAACGCCTGTTGAAAGCGCCGGATCGGATCGTATTCCGGCAGGTCCGACGACGGGTTGCCGCTGAGCAAATTTTCGATTTGCCCGATGAGTCCAGCCGGATGTCCATTTTTCTGGACGACGACCCAGCCCTGTTCGTGCAGATAGATCAGCGCGTTGAGAATTTTTTCAAAGACACGCGTCGCGCGCGGCGCGCCCAATTTTTCTTGAACGACGTCGAGCGGTTCGCCCAGCAGATCGTCGATGATCAGGTACCAGTGCCCCTGTTTGTTTTGCGTTTGCCCCAGCACGCGCGCGAGGCGGGGATGGCGCAGCGCGCCGAGATGATTCAGCGTCGCGCGCGCCAGTCCGCGCGGCTGGCGAATCGCGAGGTAGCGCGTCCGGGACGCGTTTCGGATCGGTTCGATCCAGAAAATCGGCGTGGGGTCGCGCCAGCGTCCCGCGACGCGATAGGAACCGATCAGCATCTCGCGTTTTGGCAGCGGCGTCAGCAGTTGACGGCAGTATGGACAAAGCGTGGCATTCGTGCGCACGTCGCGATTGCAGTTGGAACAAATCATTTTCGTCGGTTACATTTTACCACAATGTTTGAAATTTGCAGATTGTCTATGCCCATGGCTTTTGCGCGCGCGCCTGAAAGACGTGCTGAACGAGATCGCCGCAGAACCAGCCGACGCCGCCCAAAACGAGCGAGATGAGCGCGAGAAACGGATTGAACCAATACTCCAGCCGGTACGGCACGCGCACGAGCGCGCCGACGATCATCGCTAGCGGCATCAGCCACAGCAATTCCCAGAGCCAAACGTCGGACGATTTCTTCTGCGGCTTGAGCGCGAGCAGCCACACTTCGACGAACGCGCCGCAGACGAACGCGATCAGGATCGCGCTGAACGCGGACAGCGTGGCATAGCCCAGTCGATTTTGCGTAATGATGCCGCCCGTCGCGGCAATTGCGATTTGCGCGATGCCCGCCGCGCCGCGCCGCCGGATCGCGGCGTACGCCAGCGGCGCGATCAGCGCGCTAAATTCGACGTTGTTCCAAAAGAGCGGGACCTTGACGAGCACCGGCGTCAGCACGTACATCGCGATCGCGATGACGGCGGTGAACGCGCTCAACGCAAACGCGATCTGCGCGTTGCTCCATCGCGCGATCAGCGCGCCCAGTTTTTGCGTCGGCGAACTCATTGGCTTGCCGACTTGCGCGGCGTGCGAAAGCGCGGGTTTGGTCGGCTGCAGGTCCGGCGGCAACGGCGCGCCGGGAATCTGCGTCGCCATGTGTTGGACGGTTTGCCAGCGGTTGGCGGGATTGTAATCCAACCCGACGCTGATCACGCGCTCGGTGGCTGGCGAAACTTGCGGCGCGATCTGACGAATCGGCGGGAGATTGAACGGCGACGCGGCGATGTCGTAGCCGGAGAGCGCGGCGTACATCGTCGCGCACAACGCGTAAATGTCGCTGCGCGCGTCGGTTTGTCCCTGCCCGTACTGTTCCGGCGCGGCAAAGCCGGGCGTGCCCATCTGCTGCGTGTCTTTGACTTTGCCGACTTTGAACGTGCGCGCGATGCCAAAGTCGATCAACTTGACGCGCCCGTTCCGGTCGATCATGATGTTGCTCGGTTTGAGATCGCGAAAAATGACGGGCGGGCGCTGCGTGTGCAAATAATTGAGCGCGTCGCAAACCTGATGAATCCACGGCAGCAATTGGTATTCGGGAATCACGCGCTGGCGCGTCAGAATTTCCTCCAGTGTCATGCCGTCGATAAAATCCATCACCTGGTACTGCCGTTCGCCCTCCGCGAAATAATCGCTGACCTTGGGAATGGATGGATGATCGAGCCGCGCGAGCGTCTGCGCTTCGGCGCGAAACATTTCGGCGGCGGGCAGGCGTTCGGCGGGATTCGCGATGCGCTGCGGATCAAGTTCTTTGATCGCGACGCGGCGTCCTGGTAAATTGTTGTCGAGCGCGCCAAAGACCGTGCCCATCGCGCCCGCGCCAAGCAATTTGCGAATTTGGTAGCGTCCGCGCAGCCACGCGCCGGACGCGAAATTAATCACGGTGACGTACGACAGCGGCGCGCCGTCGAGCAAGGGCGCGGCGCAGACGCTGCAAAAGCGCGCCGTCGCGCGAACGGTTGTATTGCCACACCAATTGCAAGCCATTGCCACTACCTCGATTAGTGCCCAACGTAAACTGTGTATTGACAGGGCGCGAGATTTGAGCCGTCGTTGAGAAATACGATCAATGTAAGATTATAGGATCCGGTTGGCACGGTCGTCGTGTTCCATTCCATCAATTGACCATTGACGACCGGCGCGCCCCACTGATAGAGAATCACTCCGGCATCCAGGTCTGAGCGGATCCGACCGACGGACTTGGCGCCCACAACATATCCCGCGAAATTCTCAGCCGACGCCGTGCCGTAGACGCGATGATAGCGGTCAAGCCGCTGATTGTTTTGGAGCGCGAGTTGCGCGCCCGGATCCGCGCAATTGCCGACCGGACGCGGCGTTAACGACGGGGTCGGCGTAATCGTCGGTGTGGGCGTGATCGTGGGCGTCGCTGTTTGCGTCGGCGTGAGTGTTGGCGTCGCGGTCGGCGGTAGCGGTGGCGCGAGCGTGATCGTCGCCGCGCGGGTGATCGTCGGCACGATAATCGGCGCGCGTGTGGGCGTGGGTTCGGCGCGCGACAGAATGAACGCGAAAATCGCCGCGCCCAGCGCGATGCTGAGACACAATCCCAGGACGCCGCCAGCGATTGCGAACCAGATGCGCCGATCGCTTCCGGCGCGCGGCGGCTGCGCGGTCGCAAGTTGCGCGGTGAACGGCTGGGTCGTGGCAAGTTGCGCGGAATACGATGGCGTCGGCGCGGCGCGCGATGACATCGGGGTGGCAAACGGCGCCGTCAACGCGAGTTGCATTTCTTCCGCGCTCTGAAAACGATTTTGCGGATGAACTTGCATCGCCTTCAAAATCACCGTTTCGAGTTGCGGCGAAATTTGTGGATTGAGTGCGCGCGGCGCGGACAGCGCGGCGGGATTCAACACGCGTTGCTGCACTTCGCACGGCGGGCAGCCGGTCAACAAACGATACATCGTCGCGCCGAGCGCGTAAATGTCCGTGCGCGCGTCCGTGTGTGCGGTTCCGGACGCGTATTGCTCGATTGGGGCGTAGCCCAGCGTGCCGACGCCGCGCAGCATCGTCGAGGTGTGTGGGTGAGTCGGATCGAGCAGTTTGACCAAACCAAAATCCACCAGCACGACGCGCCCATCCGGCGTGAGGACGATGTTGTGCGGCTTGATGTCGCGGTGAATCACGCCGCGCGCGTGAATGTACACGAGCGCGTCGAGCAGTTGGATTGCCCACTGTCGCACCGTCTGCTCGGGTAACGCGCCGCGTTGCTGCGCGAGCGCTTCCAACGATTGCCCCGCGATAAATTCCATCACGAGATATTCGTTGTCGCCAACCGCAAAGAAATCGGTGACGTGCGGCAGGTTCAGATGTTCGAGATTCGCGAGGATAACGGCTTCGCGCTGAAACTGGGTGCGCGCGTGCGCGAGCGCGGCGGGCGTCGCGGTCGGATCGGGAAATTGCTCTTTGATCGCGACCTCGCGATTGATCGCCGTGTCGTGCGCGCGATACACCGCGCCCATTCCGCCTTGTCCGAGCAAAGCGAGAATTCGGTAGCGATTGTTCAGAACTTGCCCAGGTTGCAGAGACATACAATTGCCCTGAATTCCCCAGAGTTCTCACCCCTGCGAAGGTTGATCGCGTGTCCAACTTGCGCTTCGAAATCAACCTTCGCAAGGGCTACGCGCCTTCCACGCGCACGATCACACAAGTGATGTTGTCGTCGCCGCCGTTTTCGTTCGCGACTCGAATCAACTCGCGGCACGCGTCCTGCGGATTCGCGTGCTGGTTGACGATCTCGCGAATCTGATCCTCGAGTACCATTTCCCACAAGCCATCGCAGCACAGCAGCAGACTTTGTCCGGGTTCCAGGATCGCTTCGAACAAATCGACTTGCAGTTGCGGCTTGTCGCCGACGTTCCGCAAAATGATATTGCGCTGCGGGTGTGTGCGAATGTCCGCTTCCGCAATCGTGCCGCGATCTGCGAGCGCTTGCACAAGCGAATGATCTTTGGTGAGTTTGGTGATTTGATCGCGTGCGATCAGGTACGCGCGGCTGTCGCCGACATTCGCGATGTACGCGTGACTGCCGACGAGGAGCGCGGCGACGACGGTCGATCCCATGTCGGTGTGCGCTTGCGTGCGCGCGGCAAGCACTTGCGTGTTGGCTTGTTCGATGGCGATTCGCAGAATCTCGGCGTAATCCAATGCCACGTCGGGAGTCGTGAAACGCGGCGCGAGAATTTTTTGCGTGACCTCGCGCGCCAGCGTCTCCGTGACGATTTTGCTCGCGACTTCACCGGCGGACGCGCCGCCCATTCCATCGGCAACCGCGTACAGACCGATGACCTGGCTGCCGGTTTGCGAATACTGCGCGATCTCCGTCGTCAGCAGCGAATCCTCGTCCAGGTCGCGCTTGCGTCCCACGTCCGACAAACGACCGACGATCGTTGTGATGTGCGCCGGATGTCGCAGCGCGTCGACGGCTTGCTGTAAATCGGCTTGAAGCGCGCGCGCGTCGCGATAGCGTTGTTCCGCCGCGCCTTGCACGATTTTCAGCGCGGCAGGCGAGAGCGCGGGCGCGTTCTTGCCGCGTGGAATCGCAAGCTGCGAGAGCGTGTACGCCAGTTGATGAATATCCTGCGCGGCGGTCTCGGGTTTCAATTCGGTGATGGTCGAATAGCCGCCCAACTTGATCTGATTTTCCGACAAGTAGAGATTCGCGGGCTGGATGTTGCCATGCGCGATTTGTTTATCGTGCAAATGCGCGAGCGCACCGGCGATCTGCGCGCCCCACTGCAAAACCGCGATTTCGCGATGATCGTTCGGCGCGATTTGGCTCAGCGGAAATTCCTGCGCGAGGTACGCGCGCCTCTCGTCGCCGTACGCGATCTGGAACGCTTCGTACAGTTCGACGAGCGCGGCGTGATGGACGCCATATTCGAGGAGGCGTTGCTCGCGTTGATAGCGTTGCAGTTCGCTCGATTCCAACAACATACATTGGCGGGCGCCGTGCGCGTCGGCAACCAAGTACGAGTTCGCATGCGGCTGGGCTTCCAAAACCTGGATGACTTCAAATCGTTTGTGGACGATTGCGCCGCGCGGCAATTCGGAAAAGCCGGGCGCAGGCAGGCGGCGTGTCGCGCCTTTTTGCGGCGCGTCGCTCGGCGCGACCGGTTCGGTCGTCGCAAGCAGCGCGGTCGGTTCGGGCAGGCGCGTGCCGCATTGTTTGCAGACTTTGGCGGCGCGGCGATTCAGCGTTTGGCACTTGGGACAACGGATGCCTGGGTCGGCGTGATTCATCGCGCGCCTCCTTGCGACATGGGGATCCCAGTTGTCGGAAGATGAAAACGCAATTTTAATTCGCCGAACGCGATTTCATCGTCCTCCGACAAATAATTTTCGAGCGTGCGCTTGCCGTTGACGTAGACGCCGTTCGTCGATGGCTGATCGTCCGCGATGCCGTCGACGACGATCCAGCGCGTATCGCGTTTGGTCAAGCGCGCGTGCTGACGCGAGACGGTATCCACGCCGGGTAAATTTTCCGCGAGCCGGAGATCGCAATTCGCGCCGCGCCCCAGGGTCAGAGTGTCGCGCGTGAGATCAAGCCGCAAGCCGGTGCTTTCGAGTTCCAGGTACGGCGTGCCGCGCGGCGACGCGCCGTGCGCGCGGCGCAGCCAGAGCGCGAGGAGGACGATCAAAAGCACGATGAATCCGCCGAAGCAACCGGCGACTCCGACAAACGTAAGCCCGGGACGCGCTTGTGCGGTCTGGATGATTCCTTCAATTGGATTTGGTGTCTGTGTTGGAATGGGCGTGAAAGTTGCAGTTGGCGTGGTGATTGGAGTTTCAGTTGCCACCGGCGGACGCGTTGGCGACGATGTCGTCGGCGGCGCGAGGGTGAGTGTAACCGGCGGCTTTGGACTTGCGGTTAGAGTCGGCGGAACAGATGTTGGCGGTTCGGTGATCTGGCGGCGCAATTTGTCCAATTGAGTCCGCAATTTCGCCAAATCTTGTTCTGTTCCAACGTACACGCGCGACTCAGGTACGTCGGAGACAGGGCGCGTTTGTCCGATAAGAACTGTTTTGTCTGCCATGAGTGGACTAACGCGCAAAATATATTCTTCGTTGCGTTCCGTGAGCAGATGGATTTCGAGCACCGCCAGAAAAACCTTGATCTCGCTCGGCGTTGTCGATGAGATTGCCTGAATGACCTTGAGCGTCGCGGTGATCTCCGCCGCACTCCGCCGCCAGATGGCGGGCGTGTTTTGTCGACTCAGAGACACAGGCAGTTTGTCGATTTCGTTGATTTGAAGTCGGACTACTTCCTCCGGCTTGAAATCGAAAAAGAGGTCGGGTTGTTGCGCCCAAACTTCTCCGCGCCCCAGTCCCAAGATCAACAGCGCGAGCGCGCCAGCGGCAAATCCAAACGCGAGCAGTTGCTTTGGCATCTTGTTTCCCCCGTGTCTGCGTCGACGTTGATTATTCCCCAGCGTCGCGTTTGGCGAGATCGATCAGCGCGCGCGCCAGATTGATCGGGCGAATCAAACCGATCTTGCCGGGCACCGTCGCGCTCGTATCGCGGATTTTGGCGGCGGACGCGATCCCGATTTGTTCGTACGCCAAGTTGAACGCGGGACCGCCGCTGTTCCCCGAATTGATTTCGGCATCCGTTTTGATGTACCCATCGTCCAGGAGAAAGCCGGAGATAATGCCGCGTGTAATCGTGAGCGTATCGCCGCCCAAGCCCGGAAAACCCAGGATGGTTACTTCGTTGCCGCTATCCACCCGATCCGAATCGCCGGTCGGAATCACCGCCAAACCGAGATCGGCGGGCAGCGCGCCGCCATCGCGCGTCGCGGAGATTTTGAGCAAGGCGAGATCGTTTTTGAGTTCGTTGCGCACCAGCGTCGCGCGATAGTAAATCTCGACGCTTGCTTTGAGATTATCGCGCGGCGGGAAGGCGATGTAGATGCGTCCTTGCGCGTTGTACAGTTTGCCGTTCGAATCGGCGATGATGTGGTTGTTCGTCAGAATGTGTCCGCGCTTTGTGATCACGCTGCCGGACCCGGAGACGCTGCCGCCGGAATCGCGCGGCACCAAAATCGACACGGTGCCGCGTTTGGCGCGGTCGAGCGCGTCTGTGCTGGAAAGCGGCGCGCCGACGGTTGGCGTGGGTGGATTGACCGGGCGCGTTGGGCTGGCGGTCGGCGGTGGTACGGCGGTGTTCGTACGGGAAGGCGTGACGCGCGCAACAGTGAGGATCGTGGGCGTGAGTGTCGCCGTCGGATTATCCATCGCGATTGACAAGTATCCGGTGCCGAGCACCCCGGCGAGCAGCAATACACAGACGAGACACAGCATGATCAGCGCGGCACCCGCGACAAGCATCGCGTTGTTGCTCTTTGCGCGCGCGGGCGGCGTGGGCTTGGCAGCGGGCACATTCTCGGCGGGCGTGCCGAGCGCGTAGCCGCACTTGACGCAGAATTTCGCGCCGACGCGATTCGCCGTCTGGCAGCGCGGACACGGCTGCATCGGCGCGTCAGACAGCGGCGTTTGGCAGCGCGCGCAGAATTTCGCGCCCGCGCGATTGGACGCGCCGCAGTGAGGGCATTGGGATTGTTGCATGGTTGCGCACCTCCTTTCGACAACGCGGCGCTCACGACGCCGATTGTAGCGATGGGGGTTGGGATGTCGATACGCGCGGCGGCTCGATCGGCGATTCGATCTGCCCCCGCGCTTGATTGGCAGAGCGCAATAACGATTGATATTCCTCGATGCCCATAATGATCGCCACGGGTTTCCCAAAGGCGTGGACGATGAATCGTTCACCGCGGAAACGGGCAGACTCGATGATTTCACGAGTGTGGACTCGGAGATCCGTCGCCTTGATCGCTTTTTCCATTCTTTGCCTCCGTAACTTGACCAGCCGGTATCAAACAGGATCAACTCAAAATCTTGCTTCAAAAAACAAAGACACAAATCCCGGAATGATCAGCGATGGGTGACATCCGGGTTTTGTGTCTTGCGAACAGGGATGGGGGAGCGAAATCGTCGGCACTTGTCCCCGCCAAAAATCTGATCGGGTCAACGATTCAGCGCATTTGGTACGACTCGTGCAACTCGCACAACTTGTATAGCGTGTGTGATACTATTCTAGGCGTGCGGGGTCTTAGAATGGTCAAAGCCGGGTCAAATATTTGCGGGGCGAGAGAACTTGCGTTGATCAGCAACTCTCAAGCAGGCGGAATTGACCGAAGGACAATTTGGCTGCCAGCGATTTGGCGTTCAGCTCCTTCTTCGGGGCTACGGTAACCAATGGCTCAAAATAGCGATTTAGCCCTTGCGAGGCGAATTCCGCCAAATCCGCGCCATCGGATTCCAGCGTCCAAACAAGGAGGGACGCCGTCCCATTCTGAAGCAGAAAAGGACCTCCCTCGGCGCGCGCGCCATTCTGACGGCGCATGCCCATCGCTTCAGCCAGCCGACTGAAGATCGCTTGCCGTTCGCGGGGCGATTGGGTAAGCCAGTTTGTGGTGGACTTCCAGATCTGGATCGTGGTTTGTTTGTTCGAATGACCGGGATCAAAGTAAACGTACGACATCGTTCAAAGACTCCTATTGGAATTTGACGATTGACACGATTGACACGCTGGTGATTGCGCGCATCTCGTTGTGGAGCGGGCAGCCGTGCCTGCTGACTAGCCGCCGACGAGCCATCGGCGCCACATGTGTACAATCACCAGTGACACGCCATTGACACCGCGCCGAATGTATGGTACAGTCCGCGCAGCATTGTGCTGTTATCCATTCTATCTAGCATGATGCAAAAAATGTAGGAATTCTTTCACCTGAAAATCTCGATTTGGGATTTTCGTTGCAATGCCCAAACGTTCTGACGATTCTCTGCGCGCGCTTTGCCGCCGCCGGATAGCTGCCTGTCGCGATGTCGCCGATTTGCCTGTCCAGTTTGAAGAGCGCGTCACGCAACTTGTCTCCGCGAACATTGCGACCGGACGCTTCGAGCGGTTCACGGCGGGCGACTCTCGACGCTCTGCGACGGTGCTTGCCGAGTACGTGGACGCGGCGATCTACCACGCGCGTCGCGAGTCCGCGCGGGTGAGCGCGTTGGAGCGGGGCGATGAAACTGCGTGGAATCAACTGCGCGATCTGTTGATCCGCCGCGCCGATCGGATGGTGCGCCAGTTTCACCAGAGCGATGCGGTTCATGCTACCGCGCTCGATTTCGCGCAGCAGACCTGCTTGGTTATCTTCGATCAGCGTTACCCATTCGACGTTTCGTTGGACGCGTGGGCGGTCACCATTCTCAAAAATATCGTTTTGGAGCATTTCACGCGTTCGTCCGATGTTTTGCGGCATCCCAACACGCCTGACTCGCTCGACCGCCCGGTCGACGGAGAGAGCGGCGCGCCGACTGCGCTCGGCGATTTCATCCCCGACGCGCGCGCGCGTGTGCCATTCGACCGGATCGACGATCAGACCTTGCTCATCGACGCGCTGAACCGCTTAAACAGCCAGGCGCAGCAGCAAGTTATTCTGTGGACGTTTCTCGACGAGTTGGACGACGACGAAATCGCGCGTCGCTTGGGCAAGAGCAAGCAAGCCGTCTACAACCTGCGTCAACGGGCGCTCCGGCGACTTGAAAAAATCGTCCAAACGCCGCGCAAGAAATCGCGCTAAATTTGCATACAGTAAATAGGAGGAGTTTATGGGAGGTTTCGATGACACACTCAAATTCTAGAACGCGACCCAGAAAGCGGACGCGCGTCCAATCCGCGGCTCTGCGATCTACGCTGCTCGATCTGAAGAAACTGTCGGCGGGATTGCGACGACTCAGTCGCGCGCTCGCGGCAACGCCGTCAGTTGCGATCACACATGCTGACTGCGAAGCGCAACTTGAATTTTACATCGACGCCGAAAGACGCAACGAAAATATCCGCGCGCGCTATCCTTCCGTCTGGCAACATCTACAGACTTGTCCACAATGCCGATTGTCGTACACCTTATTAGCCGATTCTAGATCAGATTCTTTATCCGAAACTGCGACTGCTGCTCTGCCTCCTCTGCCTTTTCTCGTTCCCGCCGATAGCCGGAATGCCTGGATGCGCCAAATTCGTTCGCGCATCGGCGGCGCGCCGCTCGGTTTCGGGTTCATCATCCAGCCCGCCCACTTGGCGCACGCGCTTGCGCCCACTTCCGCGCTCGTGACGCGCGGCGAAGCCGAAGCGAGCGACAAGTCGCTTTTGCTTTCGGACATGTTGACGTTAGGCGCGCGTGATGTGACGGTGGACATTTGGGTCTATCGCGCGGCGCACGCGCCGACCGCGCGTCTCGAAGTTGCGCTTGCCGCCTCCGCGCCGCTGCCCGAGCCATTGCGCGCGACGCTCAAATGGAACGATCACCAATTTTCCGATCTCGTGCGCGACGGTGTCTGCGCGTTCGACGCGCTCCCGGTCGCCGCGATTGAAAACGCGCGCGACTTGCGCGTCGAAATCGACGCGGGCTAGCCGCGATGGCTGATCTCGTCGATGCCGCGCGCGCGCTCGCGCGTGGTGGGCAGACCGACCCCGCGGCCTTGTCCGATGAACTCGCGCGCCTGCTCGAAATCCCCGCCGCGCGCGCTCAACTCTCTGATTGTATTGTCGCATTGCAACGCGATGCGCATGCCGCGCTCGACTGCGCGCCGCGTGAGGCCGCCGCGTCCGCGCGCGTCGCGCACGAACTTGCGCGCGCGGGCGCGCCCGCGCCCGCGCGCGCCGACGCCGCGCTGGTACTTGCGACTGCCTTGAATCGCTTGGGCGAATTTCGCGACGCGCGCGCGCTGGGCGAGTTTGCGCTCTCGGAATTTACCGCGCGCGGCGACAACGCAAACGCCGCGCGCGCGCTGGCTGAGGCGGCGTGGGCGGACGCGTTGCGCGGCGATTTCCGCCGCGCCGGCGCCGCGGTGGGACGCACCCGCGCGCTCACCGCGGCGCCGCTTGTTCGCGCGCAGTGCGACTGGATTCAGGCGCGCGTTTTTTTCGACCAGGCGCGTTATGGCGAAGCCGCGACTCTTTTGAAGCACGCGCGCGAAGTATTCGATACGGAGCAATTGCCGTTACAAGCCGCGCGGTGCGAGTGCGATCTGGTCGAATTCGATCTTGCGGGCGATCTAGCAGCGCTGCTAGCGCGTCTGGCGCGCGCGCGCGAACTGTTCGAGTCGGCAGACTGTGCGTTCGATGCCGCGCGGTGCGATTTGACCCGCGCGTTCCGGCTGGATTTGGCGAATCAAGATTCCAGCGCGCTCGAAATTCTGTCGGCATTGCCTCAGAGATTTTCGCAATTGGGCGCGCCTTTTTTTGCCGCCCAGTCCAATTTGCTCTTGGGCATCGTCTATCGTCATCTCAATCGGTTTGGCGAATCGCTCAAGGCATCGCATCAAGCGCGCGATTATTTTCAGGCGCAGGAGATTCGCGCGCAGGTGTCGGCGTGCGACATCAATTTGGGCAATGCGTATTTTGCGCTGAATCGTTACGACGAAGCGTTGACATTGTACGAGCAAGCCGCAACGTTCGCGCTGGCGGAGGGACGCGCGCGCCGCGCCGCGCGGATTTACAACAACATTGGTTTGATCTACGCCAAGCAAGGACGATTCGCCAACGCGCTCGATCTGCACCAGCGCGCGTTGCAAATTGCGACGCGTGAAAATCTGCCGACTTTGGCGGCAGGCATTCACGCCGGGCTTGCCGCGTGCTATCGCCAACTGGGGCAACCCGACGCCGCGCTCGCGCATTTACGCGAACGCGAAACGCTCGCGCCGCCCAATTCGAATGAGCGCATCGCCAGCCGCCAAATCGATTTTGCGGACGCGTACCTGGCGCGCGGCGATCTCGCGCAAGCGGTCGAGTGTTTGCGCGGCGCGCGGCGCGCGGCGGACGCCGAGAATCTCGATTCGTACGTCGCGTTGTGTGATCGCTTGCTCGCGCAGACGAATACGCTGACGCCCGAACGCGCCCGCGCACAAATCGCCAACGCGCGTTCACTCTTTTTGAAACACAACCAGGTTGTGGATGCCGCGCTGTGCGATCTGACCGAAGGCGAGTTGCGGCTGGCGTGGAATGAGCCGATAGCGGCGTGCGACTGTTTCGCGCGCGCGCGTGCGATCCTTGCGCCGGGCTTTCCCGATTACGCGTGGCGCGCCGATTATGGATTGGCGCGCTGCATGATCGGTTCCGCGCAACGCGCCGCCGCGCTCGCGCACTATCGCCGCGCGACGCAGACGATTGCGGAAGCGCGCGCGATATTGGTGAGCGAACAGATCAGCAACACCTTTTTCGCGCAGCGGCAATCGGTGTACGACGACGCGCTCACTGCCGCGCTCGCGCAGGACGATCACGCCGCCGTGCTCGAAATCATCGAGGCGAGCAAAGCGCGCGCGTTCTTGACGCTCATCCAGCATCGCGGCTGGAAACTGCGCGAGGATCGACGCGATCCGTACGTGGTGGAGTTGATCGCGCGCGAACGCGATTTACGCTACCAACTCGACGCGCAGCGCGCGCGCGCGCTGCGCCAAACCGGCAAAGCCGAAGGCGACACAGTTCCGGCGGCAGGCGCGGCGAACGAATTGTCCGAACTGAACGCGCTTAGCCAGGCGTACGAATCAGTCGTCACGCGTTTGCGGCTCGCAGCGACGGGCTTGGCGGGCGTCGCTGCGCCTGCGCCGTTCGCGCTCGATCAATTTCGCGCGGCGGCGAACGCGGCTTTGGGCGACGATTGGAGCGCGCTCGACTATTATCTTTCGGGCGATGATCTGGCTATCGCTGTTGTCACGCCGACTGAAGTGCGCGTTGAGCGCAAAACACTTTCACGTTACGACCGCGCGATCCTCGATAAATGCGCGAGTCAGGAAACCGATTTGCGCGAATTGGTTTATCGCGGCACTTTGCGCGGTTCTGACGCGCCGTCGCCCGGCGCGAACTACTTGCGGCATTTGTATCGTCTGCTCATCCCCGCGCGTTTGGGACGCACCGTGATCATTTCGCCGCATCGTTCACTACACGCGCTGCCGTTTCACGCTTTGATGGACGATGACGCGTATTTGATCGAACAGCATGTCGTTGTCTACGCGCCGAGTTTGCAAATCAGCCAACTCTTGTTGGAAGGAAAGCGCGCTGGCGCGGTGACGAATCCGTTGATTGTTGGTTTGTCGCAATTTGGCGAAGGGATGCGCGCGCTGCCTGCGGCGGCGACGGAAGCCGCGAGAGTCCATGAAGCGTTCGGCGCACGCGGCGCGCTGTTGCGCGAGGCGGACGCGACGCGCCAAGCCATCCTCGCGCTCGACGCGTCACGCGAGTTGGCGAAATTCGACGTGCTCCATTTCGCGACGCACGCGATCCTCGATCGCGCCGCGCCGCATCAATCGCGCGTCCTGTTGTGCGGCGATGCCTTGACTGCGCTCGACATCTTGGACATGACGCTCGACGCGCGGCTCGTCACGCTGTCGGCATGTCAGAGCGCGTTAGGGCATGGCGGCGCAGGCGATGAGTTGATCGGCATCGCACGCGCGTTCTTTTACGCGGGGGCGCGCGCGTTGCTCGCATCGCTGTGGCACGTCGAGGATGAAGCCACGACCAAGTTACTAACGCACTTTTATCGGCAATTGATCGCAGGGAAAGACGCGGCAAACGCGTTGCGCTGCGCACAGATCGGATTATTGCACGCGGGACATCCGCCGTATCATTGGGCGGCGTTCGGATTGCTGGGCAAACCATGAAAAAAGATCGGGCGAGTTCCGAGAACTCGCCCGATCTGATGTCACCCTGGATCAGCAATCAAACGAACAGTCGCAGGGCGGCGGGTCGCACAAGGGAACGATGTACGTGGGCGGCGTCGGCTTGACTTTCGGGATGCCGGGCGCATCGAGTGATGGCGTGTGAGTGTACGCGGTGAGCATCGGAAGTACAGTCGCGACCAGCGCAATCGCCACGAGCGCGACGATCAAAAGCAGGCGCATCGATTTCATTGTGCCGTGTCTCCTTTCCATTGGGATTTCACTGGAAAGGACGCGCAAGTGCGGCGAAATCTTACAACGCCGGACTCGATGAAATCGACTTGAGTTCGCGTGTTATTCGCGTAGGCAATCAACTAAACTCAAGCAACACCGAAAATTTTTGAAGAGGAAAAAACACTACGCGAATTTCAGATTTTAAAAAAACTCCCGACGTATTGCCAAACGTCGGGAGTTTTTTCACTTCTTTGATTTGCGTCCGTCACGTGCGTGCTTTTCAGGCGGTAGATATTGGTCGAGCAACAGAGCCAGATCGCGGCGAATCTTGGGCGGGACGCGATCGCGCGCGGTGATGATCGCGGACTGCAACGCAGTGGGGCAGGGGCAATGTTCGCGCGCGCTTGGAATTTCGGCGACGGCATAGCGCACGATGCGCTTGCCCATCTCCGCGTTCTTGAACAAATTCTGCACGATCATCTCGACCGTCACCGCGTCGTGCGCGGGATGCCACACGTCGTAATCGGTCACCATCGCAACCGTCGCGTAACAAATTTCGGCTTCGCGCGCGATTTTCGCTTCCGGCAGCGCGGTCATGCCGATGATGTCCATTTTCCACGCGCGGTACGTTTCGGATTCGGCTTTAGTCGAGAACGCGGGACCATCAATCACGACGAGATTCCCGCCTTGATGCACGCGCGCTCCAGCTTGACGCGCGGCTTGGTACAGCACCTGGCTCAATTCGGGACAGAACGGATCGGCGAACGAAATGTGGACGACGAGACCGGGCGGAAAGATCGTCGAGGGGCGCAACTTGGTGCGATCGAACAACTGATTGGGAATGACAATGTCGAGCGGCGCGTAATCTTCGCGCAGACTGCCGCACGCGCTCAACGAAATGATGCGTTCGACGCCAACCAATTTGAGCGCGTAGATATTCGCGGCGACCGGCAATTCGTGTGGCTTGATGCGATGCCCGCGTCCGTGCCGCGGCAAAAACGCGACGCGTTGGTTACCTAAGGTGCCGAGAATGAGCGCATCGCTCGGATCGCCAAAGGGCGTTCGGATTTTGACTTCTTTGATGTCGGTCAGCCCGTCCATTTGATAAACGCCGCTGCCGCCGATAATGCCGATAGTTGCCTTTTCGATCTTTGCCATTGGTGTTCTCCTTGCTGGGTTTAGGTCGCATTATAATTCAAAAGAGTGGAAACGCAAACGCAGCGCGAAATAACGCGAAAGGTCGCGAAAGAGCGCGAAACTAAAACCGGATGACGCGAAATCCTTCCGCGTAAAAATCGCCGTCCACATCCGCGCGGCGCAAACGTTCGCGGATCCGCTTTTCCAGCGCGGCGGGATCTTTGATCTGACTTTGGTGCGCGCGCAGCGCGGCGAGTTTGATCTCCAGTGTGTCGTTTACATTCACCCAGGTGCTCGGCTCGTTCGTCACGCTCAGCCAAACTTCTTTCGGCGCGTGCGGCGCCAAACCTTCCGCGAGTAGTTCGGGAAAATACATTCGATTGCCTGCCGCGGGAAAGACCGCGTCAATCGTCGCCGCGCCTGCCGCGCGATGGTCAGGATGATTGACGCCGGCATTGTTCGGACGAAAGAGGGTAGTGGGATCGCAACTGACGACGATGTGCGGCTTGACGCGGCGGATCGCGCGGACGATGTCGCGCTGAACGTCGCGCGCGTTCGCCAGTTCGCCATCGAGATAATTGAGGAACACCACATCGTGCGCGCCGATGATCTTCGCCGCGGCGCGTTGTTCGGCTTGACGGTCCACGCAGAGCGATTCAGGCGTCATATCAGGATTGTCGCTCCCTTTGTCGCCGCAAGTCAGCAGAAAATAGTGAATCTCTTTTCCGGCGCGCGCCCATTTGGCGAGCGTCGCGCCGCAGAAAAATTCAGGATCGTCGGGGTGCGCGAGAACGACGAGGACGCGTTGAGGTTGATCGGTCATGATTGCCTCAGTGAGATGTTTGGCTTGTCGTTTCGAGCAAAGCGAGAAATCTCGCCGTCGCCTCATTGAGATTTCTCGACGCAAAAACCGCGCCTCGAAATGACATCATACCAAGTATACCACAAAAGAAACTGCCCACCAAACACTTGGCAGGCAGTTTCAGATTGGTGGAGATGGCGGGAATCGACACGCAGCCCTCGGTTTTTCAACCGAGCGTTGACTATCTCTTCGAGTGGATGTATCATCTTCACATTCACTCGCCCGGCGTTTTGTAAGGAGGAATGCCCATAAGACTCAGCGACACAGAGGCTGCCTATGCCGCAGGCATTTTGGACGGAGAAGGATCCGTCGTGCTTACCCGTTGTCGGAAAGACCGCTGGCCTTCGCCTGTTGTTTCGGTCACATCAACCGATCGCGAGTTACTCGAATGGTTTCGTTCTCGTTGCGGTGGAACAATCATTCGCAAACGCACCTACCAGCCACATCACTCCGCCTCATTCGATTGGAAGTTGACTGATCGGCGAGCACTGGAATTCCTTAAGATTGTCCGACCGTTTCTCGTCATCCGTAGAAAGATCTCCCGTTGCGATTTGCTTCTTGCGGATTACTTGGTTTGCACTCCACGCAATGGTCGCTACAACGCAGAGATGTCAAGCAGAAAACGAAAACTCGTCGAGCGATTTTCCTCCTTACCCTAGTGCTCCATTTGAGGAGTCTATGAGTCGATGCAGGGCTTACCTCTTTCGAGTTCACCCCTCAGGATTAGCATCGGCGCCTTGCCGGAAGCCTTTCCTGATTAAGCCGGGTTTGCATTGAGCGTCACCGTTCAATGGGGCTCGTCTTTGCAGAGAACCCGCGTCCGAAAAGTTCGCCCCAGAGTTACTACAAGCGTAGTCGGTTTTTGTTGCTCACGCGACCGGACTCAGCCGACAAAGTTGATCGCGCCAGCCGTGTTGGGTGTTACCCCGCTTTGACAGTCGTTACCGGCGTGGCGACCGCCGCACCCCGACTTGGTTTCGCCCAGCGCGCATCCTTCGGGGGAGAACGCGCGTAGACGTCGCAACGCTAGGTTGCGAACCAGGTCGCTAATTCAGCCGACGCTTACGCGGCAACTGGAAGAGCGGCGAGGTTGGTGCGAGTGTTCGCACTTACGTTTTGCTCGTTTTAACGCGGTCGAGCGCCGCGGCTTGCAACTCTGAAACAGCCCTCCCCGTCGAAGCCATGCATCCCCAAACCATTTTGGATTTTCGATCCTTCGACTGCGCTCAGGACAGGTTTCTGATTTAAGATTGATCGGAAATCCGCGCGTATTATACCACGCGCGAAGCGCGGAGGCAAATCGAAAATTATCTGTTGCGCGTCTTGACCGCGCGTTCCATCTCGCGCGCGGCATCGCGCTTGCTGATTGCTTCGCGCTTGTCGTACTGCCGCTTGCCGCGCGCCAAACCGATTTCCAGTTTGGCGCGATTCTTTTTCAGGTACATCCGCAAGGGAACGAGCGTGAATCCTTTTTCCTGAACGCGTCCGAACAACCGTAAAATTTCCTTGCGGTGCATCAGCAGTTTGCGGTCGCGGTACGGATCGACGTTCTGCCGACTTGCCGGTTCGTACGGCGCGATGTGGACGTTCAGCAGCCACAACTCGCCGTTCTTCACTTGCGCGTACGAATCGCGCAGATTGACGCTGCCCGCGCGCACCGATTTGATTTCGGTACCCGTGAGCGCAACACCGGTCTCGTACGTTTCTTCGATGTGATAATCGTGGTACGCTTTGCGATTGGTTGCGAGAGTTTTGGTAGAATCTGCCATCTTAAGTTACACAAGACCGCCGACCACCGACAGCCAACCGTGCCCGCCACTACAAGATGTACGGCGGTCTGCGGTCAGCCGTCGGTGGTCATTTTCCGGTTTGCAAAAACTTGACCGCCGCGTCCAGTTGCGGGTCGCGCTTGTTCGCGGTGTCCTCTTCCGTCAGCTTGACTTCGATATCCGGCGCGACGCTCACACCGTTGATCTCGTTGCCCAACGGACTGAAAAAGCGCGCGATGGTGACGCGCAGTTCCGATTTGTCGCTCAAGGTGTGGACGTTTTGCACCGATCCTTTGCCGTACGTTTTCACGCCGATCAACGTCGCGCGTTTGTGATCTTGCAACGCCGCCGCCACGATTTCCGACGCGCTCGCCGAACCGCCATCAATCAGCAGTACCAGCGGAATGTTCGTCGCCAAGCCGCCATTTTTTGACTTGAGTTCCTGCACGACGCCATTCTTGTCCTTTTCGATCAGGACAATCTGGTCGCCTTTGAGAAATTGGCTCACGACATCGACTGCCACGCCGAGGTAGCCCCCCGGATCGCGCCGCACATCGAAAATCAAGCCGGTCGGATTCTGCGCCAGCAATTCGCGGAGCGCGGCGCGCATTTCGTCCGGCGCGGTCGCGCCAAATTGATTCAGCCGTAAGTACGCGATGGTCGTCCCTTCGAGCATGCGCGACTCGACGAACGGCGTGCGAATCACGTCGCGCACAACCGTTACTTTGAAGGGCGCTTGCGTCCCGCGCTGAATCCGCAGCGTCACCTCGGTCCCTTTCGGTCCGCGCACCAGCGCAATCGCCTGCGAGACGTCCATGTTTTGGATCAGCGTATCGTTCACTTGCAAGATAATGTCGTTCGGCAGCAAACCGGCTTTTTCGGCAGGCGATCCTTTGATCGGCGAGACGATGGTGAAACGCCCCTCGCGCATTTCGACGGTCGCGCCAATCCCTTCGAACGATCCTTCCAGCGTAGTCCGCGAGATCGCCGCGCGCTTGGCATCGGTGAACGCGGTGTGCGGATCGCCGAGCGCGCGCACCATTCCGGCGACTGAACCATCGACTAGCGCGTCAGGGTCGAGCGGCGCTTTGTAGAAATCTTGCTGAACATAGCGCCACGCCTCCCATAAAACCGGCATGTACGGTTTCCATTCTGCCGGAGCCCCGCCATCCGGCGGTAGGGGAGGGGGAAACATTGAGCGACTGGCGACAAACCCGCCGCCGTACGCGCTGGCGACCAGCACGGCGACGAATAACATCACCAGCGCGATGCGAATTATTCCACGAACCACGTTTGCTATTTGCCTTTCTGCAAAAACTTGACCGCCGCGTCGAGTTGTGGATCGAATTTTTTCGCGATGTCGTCCTCGGTCACTTTGACTTCGATATCCGGCGTGATCCCCACTTCGTTGATTCCGTTTCCATTGGGGCTGAAGAAATGCGCGATCGTCACGTTCAATTCCGATTTGTCGCTGAGGGTGTGAACGCCTTGCACTGAACCCTTGCCAAAGGTCTTGGTGCCGATCAACGTCGCGCGTTTGTGATCCTTCAACGCAGCGGCGACGATTTCGGACGCGCTCGCCGAACCGGCGTCGATCAGCACGACGAGCGGAATCTCCGTTGCCGCGCCGCCGCGTTTGGCGCGATAGGTGTCCGCGTTGCCGTTTTTGTCTTTGACGATCAGAACCACTTGATCGGCTTTGAGAAACTGGCTAGCGACGTCAATCGAAACCGGCAAATATCCGCCAGGGTTGCTTCGCAAATCGAAAACCAAGCCGGTCGGATTTTGCGAGAGCAGTTCCCGGAGCGCGGCGGCGATCTCATTCGGCGCCGTCGCGCCAAATTCGTTCAAACGCAAATACGCGATCTGGGTGTCTTCGATCATTTTCGATTCGACAAAGGGCGTCTTGATCGTATCGCGCGTGATCTCGACGGTAAACGCGTCCTGTTTGGCGCGCTGAATGATCAACTTGACCTTGGTGCCTTTGGGACCGCGAATCAAGGTGACGGCATCCGTCACATCCATGTTTTGAATCACCTTGTCGCCGACTTGCAGAATGATATCCTCTGCGCGCAGTCCGGCGCGCTCCGCCGGCGAACCCTTGATGATCGAAACGATCGTCAGACGACCTTCGCGCATCGAAATCGTCGCGCCGATGCCTTCGAACGATCCCTGCATCTCGGTGCGGACGAGCGCAGCGCGCTTGGCGTCGATGAAAACAGTATGCGGGTCGCCCAACGCTCCAACCATTCCGCCAACCGTACCGTTGACGAGCGCGTCGTTGTCGAGCGGGAGTTTGTAGAAATCTTGGTGAACGTAATTCCATGCTTCCCAGAAAACTGGGATTGCCGCTTTCCAATCGCTCGGCGCGCCGCCGTCTGCCGTAAGCGCTGGAGGAAGGATCGCGCGGCTCGCCACATAGCCGCCGCCGAACGCGCCGCCGACGAGAACGATTGCCACGATGGTTAGCAGGAAGGTGCGAATTATTGCACGAAACATATTTTCCTCGAATTCAGGTAGGACAAATTTGCAAATTTGTCCTACGCGCCTTTTCGCAAGTACTCAATCGCGCGCTGCAACTGCGGATCGAGTTTTTTCTTGATCGAATCGTCGGTCAACGGAATCGCAATGTCCGGCTCCAGCCCTTTGCCGTCGAGCGGCGTGCGCTTTGGCGTCCACCACGTCGCGACGGTGATGTGCAACGCCGCGCCATCGCTCAGGTTGCGAATGACTTGGACGGAGCCCTTGCCGTACGTCGGCTCGCCGATCAACACACCGCGCTTGTAATCCTTGAGCGCGCCCGCGATGATTTCCGCCGCGCTCGCCGTACCGCTGTTGACGAGAATCGCGAGCGGAATCTCCGTCGCGCCGCGCCGACTGCCGGCGCGAAAATCCTTTTCCGTACCATCGCGATATTTTTCGTACAAGACCACGTCGTTGTTCTTCAAAAACTGTCCCGTAATGTCGAGCACCGGATCGGGAAACAAACCGCCGGGGTTGTTCCGCAAATCGAGCACCAAGCCGGTCATCTTTTGCGATTTCAAATTGTCGAGCGCCTTGGCAAATTCGTTCGCGGTTTCGCCGGTCTCCATCGTGACTTTGATGTAGCCGAACGTCGTGTCGGGCAGCATCTTCCATTCCACTGTCGGCAGCGGATATTTTTCGCGCGCCAATTCAACGTCGAACGGTTTGGCTTCGCCGATGCGGCGAACGTTCAATGTGATTTTGCTGCCGATCGGTCCGCGTAGTTGGTTTTGCGCGTCCTGCACCGTAATGTCGAATGGCACAAGTTTGTCGTTGATTTTTAGAATCAAATCGCCGGCGCGCAGTCCGGCTTTATCGGCAGGCGACCCAGGAATCGGTGAGACAATCGTAAGAACATTACTGCGAACGTCGAGATTCAAGCCGACATCGCCGGTTTCGCCTTTGAGCGCCGATTGTTCGACTTGCGCGGGCGCGGGTTCGATCAAAACCGTGTGCGGATCGCCAAGCGATTGCAGCAAGCCGCGAATCGCGCCGTGCGTCAGCGTTTGTTTATCCGGCACATCGCCGTAGAATTCGCCCTGAATTATCTTCCACGATTCCCAGAACAATCCGAACTTTTGCGGGATTTCGGTTTTGGGTTGCGTTTGGACTTGATAGATGTTGACGCCAAAGCCGACCGCAAACGCGACGAATAACACGAGCACGGTCAGGAGGCAGCCAGCGAGCAATTTGAGAACGGTACGCATATTTGTCCTTTCACCATTGGACAAATCTGGAAATTTGTCCTACAACAGATTGGACGCATTTTACACGATAGCGCGTGATTGGTCAATGGTAGGGGCGAAGCATTTTCGCAGTTCAGAAAATGCTTCGCCCCTACGCGTCTTCCGCGCCGCGATAACCGAACGCGGTGCGATGCGCGTCGCGCATTCGCTTGGACGATACTTTGGCGTACACGCGCGTCGTCGCGGGCGATGCGTGCCCGAGCATATCCTGGACGACGGCGAGATCGCCCGGCGCTTCGAGAATTTTCGTCGCGAACGCGTGGCGGAGCGAGTGCGGCGTCATCACGATGCGGCAACTTGGAGTTTGCGCCGTGCACCATGTCAAAAACCATGTGTCGAATGGCAAGATCGCGCAGGTAATTTTTAATTGCGTCTTCAATCGTTGTCATTCGTACCTTTCTCTTTTCCAAACGCGGCATCGTGGACTTGGCGCAATCGCTTGGTCGAGACTTTGGCGTAAATTCGCGTGGTGACAGGCGATTCGTGTCCTAGCATCTCTTGAAGCGCGGCAAGGTCTTGAGTGCGGTCGAGCACCTGTGTCGCGAACCAATGCCGAAACCAATGCGGAGTCGGCTTGGGATCGATCTGGGCGCGCTCGGCGAGATCGGCAAAAATTTGTTCGACGCGTTGGCGCGTCAATGGAAGAACACGATCGCCCGCGCGACGGTCGTGCCGGGCAAAGATCGGCAAGGATGATAGCGCACGTGTACGTTTGCCGTCTTGTCGCGCCTTGAGATACTCTTGGATCGCATTCCACGCTTCGGGATCAAAATACACGATCCGTTGTTTGCGTCCTTTGCCAGTGACCAAAGCCGATTTGGAGCGATAGTCCAAGTCGCCGCGCTGGAGCGTCAACGCTTCGCCCAACCGCATGCCCGAAGAACGTAACGCAAGTAATAACGCAACATTTCGTTGTCGCTGCAAACGGGTCCGTTCTTTGTCACCCGGCGACTGTTTGCGTTTGGGTTGTTCTGGTTCGGCGCGCGCGGCTTGGATCAATGCGTCGACCATCTCGTCGGATGGAACACGCGGCAGATTGAAAGCGCGAGGGCGCATCTGTCTAAAAGTCGAGAACAGTCGTTCGTGATCTGCCATATCAATTTCGACGAAACGGTGCGCGAAAAGATAACGATAGAATTGAGAAACCGCCGCCAAGTAATTTTTGATCGTCGCGGGCGATAACCCTTGCAGGGACTTGCCAAAGGCAATCGCGTGATCGACCGTCAAGTCGCGCGCGCTGGTTTCCTCAGTGAAACGATAGGTTTGTTCCAGAAACGCCTCAAAGCGTCGAAGCGCGACACCGTATGCTTGAACTGTAAAGGGCTGTTTGCCAACAGACAGTTGATCCAAGTAATCTCGCATTGATTTCGCGATTCCGATCATATCACTTTTTGGCATCGAACACCTTCCTGTGTATTTGCAGATTGTGCGCGTCGCGTTTGTTTGTGCACTTTCGGGGCAGGGGGCGTGGGTTGGGGTTTGACTCCCGGTTCAACGCGGGGGAGTGTTTCAAAATCAACGCCTTCTCGGCAACGCGAGAATCAATCATAATTTCTCCCATCCTAATTCCGGCAAACTGTTATCCAGCACGTTTTTTACCGTAATTGTCCGCACATGACCTCCAGAGCAGGGGAATAAAGCAACCCAGCAAAGTACGACTGGTGTTACTTTCAATAACAGTGGTTATTGAAAGTATAGTCAAAAGCGGTTTATGTGTCAAATTCGCTTGACGTAAAGAAACCTTGGCAAAAACGAAAAGCGGTGTGCTATACTGAGCACGGGCACTAACTGCGGTTTTGGTTTGACACCAGGATAGGGTC
>DYJA01000048.1 GCA_020723345.1 Candidatus Aquidulcis sp.
CGGCAGTGCATACCATCACGAGCAAACTGTCCACCGGCTTTGGGGGACCGTACACGCTGACGCTAGGTGGTGCGCCGGCGGATGCCAAGTATCTGCGGATCTCAGTGAGTGCGAACGGCTATGACTATGCCAAGGTGGACGCGTTCTGTCTGCAAGCGCAGCCCGGAACTCCGCCGCAGACCGCATCGTTGGGCGATTTCGTGTGGAAAGATTTGAACGGCAACGGCATCCAAGACAGCGGCGAACCTGGTGTCGCGGGCGTGACGGTGAAACTGCTTGGCAGTGACGGCACAACCGTACTTGCCACGACGACAACCGATGCGAGCGGCAAGTATCTGTTCAACAATCTCGCCGCGGGGACGTACTCGGTGCAGTTCGTTGCGCCGACAGGTTACACTTTCACAACGGCAAATGTCGGATCGAACGATGCCATCGATAGCGACGCGAACGCGACGACCGGCAAGACGACCGCAGTCACGCTGGCGGCTGGGCAGAGCAATTTGACAGTCGACGCCGGGCTCAAGTCGACCACGCCACCGGCGACGGCGTCTCTTGGCGACTATGTCTGGGAAGACAAAGACGGCGACGGCATCCAAGATAGCGGCGAACCCGGCATCGCCGGCGTCACCGTGAAACTGCTCAAGAGCGACGGCACAACCGTACTTGCCACGACGACAACCGATGCGAACGGCAAGTATCTGTTCAACAACTTGGCGGCGGGCACGTACTATGTGCAGTTCGTCAAACCCGCGGGCTATACCGGCTTTACGACTGCCAACGCTGGTTCGGATGATGCCAAAGACAGCGATGCCGATGCGAATGGCAAGACCGGTGCGATCAATCTGGCGGCGGGACAGAACAATCTGACGATCGATGCCGGATTGAAGAAGGCGGCGAGTTGGGTCTGTGCGAACAATCTCGTGCTGAATCCGAGTTTCGAGTTGAACACGGGTTCGCCGCCGACGAACTGGACGAATGGCACGGCGGGGAATATCGGGGTGTATGTCGATGGGAAGAATGTTGGCTACATCAACGGCTCGGGCGTGATGTATCAGAACGTGAACGTGACGCCGGGGTACAGTTATACGCTGACGTTCTACTCGGGGTCGCACAATCCGAAGAACCAGACCGTGAAATTGCAGTACTACAATGCGAGCAATGCAGCGATCGGTACGCCGGCAGTGCATACCATCACGAGCAAACTGTCCACCGGCTTTGGGGGACCGTACACACTGACGCTAGGTGGTGCGCCGGCGGATGCCAAGTACCTGCGGATCTCAGTGAGTGCGAATGGTTACGACTACGCCAAGGTCGATGCGCTGTGCCTGCAAGCGCAGCCAGGAACCCCGCCGCCAAGCGCGCCAGGTACAGGTACGCCCGGCTACTGGATGAATCACCCTGATGCGTGGCCCTCGAATAGCATCGTGATTGGCGGAGTCACGTACTCCAAGACCGACGCGATCAACTTGATGAAAAAACCGACGAGCACGGATATGACCTACCAGATGTTCCAACATCTCGTCGCCGCCAAGTTGAATGTGGCAGTGGGCAACACTGCCAGCTGCATCAACAGCGGTATCACGGCAGCAGACAACTGGATGAAGGATCACAAGGTTGGAAGCGGAGTCGCGGCAAGTTCGCCCGCGTGGCAAAGTATCTCGGCAACATTCACGGCGCTCGATAATTACAACAACGGCAAACTCTGCGCACCGGCTCGCAACTAGGCAGTAAGTCAATCGGGGCGAGGGGAACACCTTCGCCCCGATTTTCTAACTTGGCGTCACACTTGCGTCACAGTTTGAACGGCGCGCGGCGCTTGCTTGCCAAGCGTCTTCGTGGTAAAATGCACGTGTATCCAATGGCGACGCTTGAATCAAGAATCAGTATTCCGCAGGATGTGCTCTTTCGCGACGTAGACGGCGAAGCGGTCATCCTGAATCTGGCGACCGGAAAATATTTCGGGCTGGATCAGGTCGGCACGCGGATGTGGGCGTTGCTGGCTCAGCACAAATCCATCTCCGACGCGTACCACGCCTTGCTGGATGAGTACGACGTGACGGCGGAGCAACTACAGCACGATTTGCTTAATCTCGTCGAGAATCTCGCTTCGCATCGACTGATAATAGTAGATGAAACACAAACTTGAGACCGCGCGCGCTTTTTCTCCGATTGATTGGTGGATGCTCGCTCAAGCATGGTTCCTACTCCTCGTAGTTGATCTGGGTTTGCGTGTTCTGCCGTTCAAGCGTGTTCAAGTATTTGCCGCGCAAGCGAAGCAGCCAGATTCCGCACCGAAGCGGAACGACACCCATAAAACGATTGCGCGTCTGCAACGATTCGTCGACATTGCTGCGCGCTATCATCTGTATCCGATGACATGCCTGCGCCAAGCATTGGCGTTGCAGCGACTAGCGGGACAACGCGGCATCGCGTCGGAGCTGCGGATCGGCGTGCGGAAAGACGGCGGCGCGCTGGAAGCGCACGCGTGGGTGGAATGTGATGAGACACCGCTTGGCGAGACAGAACGAGCTGCTAATCGGTTTGCTCCGCTAGTTTCAAAGGGCTAAAAGCCGAATGAGAGAGGAAAACATGATAAGTGTAAAAACGATCTCGCGCGGTGGTGTTTCTCTAGAATTACTCGAACCACGCACTATCCGCAAGGAATACAAAATGCCTGAGTTGATATGTTATGGCGATGTCGCTGAGTTGACCCAAGGAGGTACTTGGGGGAACCCGGAAGATTTTGTCTCTGCGACTGGCGGTGTCACTGCGCCTCCACGGTTCCTGGAGCAGAGATAGTCCCATAATCAAGGATAGCAGATCAATGAGATCGGCACAATGCTTATACCGTTGGTAACCAATTAATGGTTAGTGAGGTCTTTATAGTCAGATGGGATCGGGAACGAGAGACGCCGGTATTTTGCAAAGAAGGTTCAAATTCTGTGGCATTCGATGTTACCGATGGAGGTACATGTCTTTGGACCACCGGATTCATCTCGAATCGCAGATCACTCGCGAGGCAGGAGGGTAAGAGAGACTCGATCTCTGATCGGGAACTCACACTTTACCTGCATCAAAAATATGGGCAGTTTGCGGCACAGCATATTGCAGGTCCATTTGCTTGGGTTCTTTGGGATTCCAATCGCCGGATGCTGATCGGTGCGCGAGATCGCGTCGGGATATGCGGTCTTTATTACTTCGTGACTGGCAAAACAGTCCTCTTAGCGAATCGTGTAGATATACTACTCGATTCGCTTCCATTTTCTCCAAGGATGAATTCTCGCTCAGTTGTTGCGCATCTCTGTGGGGAAACACCGCTCGAGGGCGAAACGTTCTATGAAAATGTGTGCGAGGTCGTACCGGGTGGCTATGTTCAGATTAACCGCGGATGTGTCGAATCGAAGCAATACTGGCGGATTGAACCGCAACCCGAACTCAAGTGTTCTTCGGATGCTGAATACGCTGAGGTTTTTCGTTCGCGCTGGTTCCAGATAATAGCAGAATATGTGCCTCCCGAACGTGTCGGGGTAACATTAAGCGGGGGAATGGACTCGACCACGATTGCTGCGGGAATGCGAGAGGCATCTCCAAACGCGGATGTTATTGCTTTTTCCCATATCGCTCCTGAGTTATCTGAGGCGGATGAGAGTCATTCTATCTCGGCGGTAGCACAGTGCTTGGGCATGCCGGTTGTCTATACGCGCGCAGATGAACACTGGTCACTGAGTTCGCCCGAAGGAATCAGAACCTTGCGGGATGCGCCTTTCTATAACATCTATTATGATACTTGGGAAGTGATTTACCAAACCATGCGGCAGCAAGGAATAGAGATCGCTTTCACCGGCTCGGGTGGCGATCAGCTGTTTGGTGCTGACGTGGTTGCATATCCTGATCTATTTCTTACTGGGCACTGGATACAACTTGCTCGTCAAATGCGGGTACATTTGCCGTATTCAGGATTATCTCTTCTGCAATTCATTCGGCTAAGGATTGCCAGTCCAATCAAGCAAGCATATTTTCCAATGTTGCGAAAGCATCAGCCTCCTGTTGAGTGGCTTGGTACGGCACATCGTAGGTTATATCGCGCCTTGTCCGATCAGCCCGAGAGGTTCTCATGGAATCTGCCTGGGAAACAGCAACGTCTGAGGATTTTACGCGATCGTCAAATATCTCATTTTGCTCAGCACATGAATCTTCAGGCATCTCGATTTGCCATTCATCTCCGACATCCATTCTTGGATCATCGCTTGATGGAGTTTGCTGCCAGCCTTCCTACGAGTCAGACCTGTTATGCAGGTATCCAGAAGGTCATTATGCGAAATGCGATGCTTGGCATACTTCCTGATGCCATTGTAGATCGGACTTACAAAACTTTGCCATTGGCAGTAGCCGAACGCGGGCTAAGAGAGCGCGAACAACCCAAAGTGTGGAAACTGCTCACGAATATGCGGGCGGCGGAACTTGGATTTGTGGATGAGAAATGTCTGCAAAAGACATACCGCGCATTCCTTTCAGGGAATGACAATGTCGGATGGCTTTGGTTGCACGCACTCTCCCTCGAAGACTGGCTGAGGCGGTACTTTTGAGCGACACCTCACGACCCCGGTCGTACTCCGTCTACGGCTTGGTTCTCCAAACCGATCTGGATTTCGCCGACATATTGCCGCTCAGCCCCAAGCCCGCTGACCTAGTTTACCGCGTCTCCCAGTCTCCCGATACCTGGGCGCAAGCGGAGATGGTTTTCGATTCCCCTTATCTCCTGCCGGATGGGTCTCCCCATTTGCAAATCTGGCGGAGGGGCGACGCGCTCCGCGTCCGGCTCCCCCAACTCGCCACGTACGATTTGACACCTACCTCGATTGTGTGTTATCCTAGACTTGGAGTCTCGGAGACGACGCTCCAACTCAACCTTTTGGCAGACGGACTCGCGCTGTGGCTAGAACTGCGCGGCTGTCTGACTTTACATGCGTCCGCCGTCGTCGTGGAGGGCGGCGCGGTGGGCTGGCTTTCCCACAGCGGGAACGGCAAAAGTACTCTCGCCGCGACGTTCGTACAGGCAGGGTATCCGTTGTTGACGGACGACATTCTGCCTGTCGAGACACGCGGCGATCTTTTTAGCGCGCGACCGGGGTATCCGCGCATGCGCTTGTGGGAAAACGAAGCGCAGCACTTTCTCGGACATTACGCGGACTTGGCGAAGGTTCACCCAGCCATCGTGAAACGCTGGGTGCCGATTGGCGCGGATGGCATGGGTACTTTTTGCGACGCCGCACAACCCTTGCGGTGTCTCTACGTACCGGAACGCCGCGCACCCACCGACGCGAATGCGGAGATCGAAATCGCGCCGGTTTCTGCGCGGGACGCCGTGATCGATCTGATTCGCTATTCGTTCGAGTCGTACGTCGTCGAAGCGCTGGGGCTGCAAGCGCGCCGGTTGGACTTGTTCGCGCGGCTGGCGCGCCAGATTCCCGTCCGCCGGTTGAGTTATCCCTCCGGGCTGCCATACCTAGCGCAAGTTCGTGCCGCCATCCTGGATGATTTGCGAAACCTGGGATCGAGATAACGGGCGCGATTTGTTATCGTCCCGAAATGAAACTGTAACAATTCTTTACGTACCCCTCGCGGAAAATCTGCTACAATGGTTCTGTGAGATCGCCGACCATCTATCCAATCGTGACTCCCAAGCCCCCAGCCAATTCGGCGCTGGGTATCCCTGTCATGACCAAAGACCCGATCCGAATTTTGCTCATCGACCGGCACGCGCTCGTGCGCGCGGGCTTGCGCGTCCTGCTCGAAAGCCGCTCCGGCTTGATCGTCGTCGGCGAAGCGTCCGACTCAGCCGAAGCGCTGACCCTGGCTGCCAAAGAAGACCCCGACATCATCTTGTACGAATCAGACGAGGAACACGCCGAGAGCGTCGATTGCATCGCGGAATTGCTGGCGGCGGCGCGCAAGGCGCGCGTGGTGCTCGTGACCGGCGGACGCAATACCGAAGTCCATCACCGCGCCGTGCGGCAAGGCGCGATTGGCATCGTGTTCAAAGACCAACCCGCCGACGTGCTCTTCAAAGCGATTGAAAAAATTCACGCCGGCGAGGCGTGGTTCGATCGCACGATGGTCGCGAACGTGCTGACGCAATTCTCGCGTGCCCGTAACGGTCCCGCGAATCCCAATGCGGAAAAGATCGCGACGCTGAGCGAGCGGGAACGCGAAATCATCACGCTGATCGGCATGGGCTTGAAGAACAAAGAGATCGGCGAACGGCTGTACATCAGCGAGATCACCGTTCGCCATCACCTTACCTCGGTTTTTGCCAAACTCGGTACCGCCGATCGTTTGGAACTCGTCATCTACGCGTATCAAAATGGGCTGGCGCAATTGCCGCGTTGAGTAATGAAAGACTGGTTTGTCTACCTAAACCGAGGACTGGCGCGGCAACGCCCGCTCGACCGGCTCGCCGATGCGCGGGGCGAAGCCGAGCCGCGCGCGCGCTTGCAAAATCTCCGTCCATTCGTCGCGCGGCACTGGCGCAAAGGCGCGCTCGGCGCGCTGCTCATTCTCGTCAACGCGCTCCTCAGTTTTCCCGATCCCCTCATTTATCGTTACATCGTCGACGACGTGATTCTGGCGCGGCAATTGAACTGGCTCGTCGTCGGCATCGGCGTGCTGCTCGCGGTGCAAGCGTTCGACGTGTTGAGCGGGATGCTGCGGCAATTTTATTTCGCGCGCTTCGAGCAGGATATTCTGCTCGATCTCCAGCGCGATTTGCTCGACCGCACGCTGCGTTTCCCGCAATCTTTTTTCGACGAAAAAGAGACCGGCTATTTGATGGCGCGTCTCTTGTCCGACGTGCAGGGCTTGCGCTGGTTTTTCTCCAGCACGCTCGTTTACATCGGCACGAACGCGGTGCAATTGATCGGCGGCGCGCTGCTCTTGTTCTACCTCGAATGGCGGCTCGCGCTGATCACGATTGTTTTCCTGCCCGCGCTCTTTTTCATCGTCCGCTATTTTTCCGCACGCTTGTACGCCCTCAGTCATCAAAGCATGGAGCGCCAGGCGAACGTCACGCGCACGGTCGAAGAATCGCTCGCGACGACGACGCTCATCAAGGCATTCGCGTCCGAAAAACGCGCGCTCGGACGCGTGGTGGATCAATTGACCGCCGCGCGCGAAATCGCGCTGGAGCAGACGACCGTCGGCGCGTTGGCGAATGTCATCATCACTTCGCTGCCGGGCGTTGCGCGCGTCGTCGCGCTGGCGGGCGGCGCGTTCTGGGTGATCCGCGGCGAATGGACGCTCGGCTCGCTCCTCGCGTTCCAATCGTACATCGGCTATGTGTACAGTCCGGCGACGTATCTCGCGTCGGCGAATCTCGCGCTGCAAAACGCGCGCGCCGCGCTGGAACGCGTCTCGGCGTTGTACGACATCGTGCCGGAAGAAAACCTGGGTGTCGGCAAACCGGTCGCGCGGCTGACCGGCGCGGTCGAATTCAAAAACGTGTCGTTCTCGTACGGCGGGCGCGAGGCGGTGCTTGCCGATGTGTCGTTCCGCGCGCAACCGGGACAGCACATCGCGATTGTCGGACCGAGCGGCGTCGGCAAGACGACGTTGCTCAGTTTGCTCTTGCGATTTTACAAACCGACGCGCGGCGAAATCTGGTTTGACGATACGCCCGCGTCGGAGTACGATGTCAGCGCGCTGCGCCAACGCATCGGCTATGTCGCGCAGAGTACGTTGCTCTTGTCCGGCACGATCCGCGACAATTTGTGTTACGGCAATCCAGATGCCAGCGACGCGCAGATCACGCGCGCGGCAAAGATCGCGGGCATTCACGATTTCATCGCGGGCTTGCCGCAGGAATACGACGCGGTCGTCGGCGAGCGCGGCGTCAATTTATCGGAAGGACAAAAGCAGCGACTCGCGATTGCGCGCGCGTTGATCAAGGATCCCGACATCATCATTTTGGACGAGCCGACTTCCGCGCTCGACAGCATCGTCGAAAAATCGATCTTCGACGCGCTGCCGGAATTGGCGCGCGGTAAGACGCTGTTCGTCGTCGCGCATCGCCTCGCGACAATTCAAAATTCGGATCGCATTTTGTTGCTGAACGAAAATCGGCTCGTGGACGCGGGGACGCACGCGGAGTTGATGGCGCGGAACGCGTACTATCAGTCGCTTGTAGTCAATCAGTCGATCAGTCAACCAGGCAATCAGGCAATCGGTCAACCAGTTGCCTGATTACCCGATACTGATCGCCCGATTACCGATTGACTGTATGAACTCGCTTACCATCCGCATTGCCGATCTCGATACGACGCTCGATCTGACCGAGTGTCACGCCGCGACGCGCGCGCGTTTGGCGGAGCATTACGCCGCGTTCGTCGCGCCGCCGTCGCCGGACGCGTTCACCGTGCGCGTCCGCGTCGAGCCGGGCGCGGCGTACATTTCGCCGGATTCGTCGCGCACCTGGCAAGTTCGTTCCGCGCTGCGCGATGGTCGGCTCGAATTTGTTTCGCTTTTTGAATCCGGCGAAATGGATTGGGCGACGCGGCAAGGCGCGCTCGTGATGCGTTCGGAAGGCGATCCCGAAAATTTTTTGCGCGTGCTGTACGCGTGGCGTTGTCTCGAAAGCGGCGCGCTGCTCGTCCACGCGAGCGGCGTCATCCGCGACGGGCGCGGCTATGTCTTTTTCGGTCCGTCGGGCAGCGGCAAAACGACGGTGACGCGCCTGTCGTCGCGCGATACGATCTTGAGCGACGATTTGGTGATCGTCAAAAAACGCGCGGCGCGTTTTTGCGTTTACGGCGTCCCGTTTCGCGGCGATTTGCCGGAAGCGCCGCGCGCGAACGCGGTCGCCGAGTTGCACGGTCTGTTCGCGCTGACGAAATCTTCCGAGCATCGCGTCGCGGCGATGCCCGCGTCCGAAGCGGTGGCGCGGTTGGCGGCGTGTGTGCCGTTCGTCATGACGCGCCCGGCGCACGCGCAGCGCGTCGCGGAAATTTGCGCTGAGTTGCACGCCGCCATGCCGGCGCGGCGGTTGTATTTTCTGCGCGATGAAAGATTCTGGGAGGTGATTGATGGATTGGTCTAGTCGTCCGACGCCGCACCCGCAAACGGCGGCGCGCATCGTCGATGGGTCAGCAGTGATCGTGCTGGCGGATACCGGACAAGTGAATGTGTTGAATGCCGTCGGAACGCGCGTGTGGGAATTGTGCGATGGTTCGCGCAGCGCGCGCGAAATCGCCGAGACGCTCGCGGCAGAATTTGAGGTGACGCCGGAACAGGCGTTGAGCGACACGGCGGAATTTTTGGAATCGCTCGTCCGCGCGCAAGCAATTGTGCTTGAATCGCCGTGAGAAAAATTGAGTCCATCGTCAACGCCGCGTCACAAAAATTCAGCAACTCGGCGGGCGCGGCGTTTTGACAGTCCCCGTCGTATCACGGTATAATGGCAGCAAGAATTTCTGATCCGTTAAATTTGTCTGCTCGAAGCATTTCTGTACGGAGGCAATGAACTCCAGTCTCGATTTGGACGCCTTGACTGGAAGGAGTGAGTGGCGTAACCGACCGTTCGCTTTTTCGCGCGACGGTCGGTTTTTGTTTCGTTTGGGAGTGTAGCGATGTCTGTCGAAGGAGCCGACTTTAATCCGCAGTCTGATAATTTATACAACCAAATCCTCGCCAAGACGCGCGAAGAGCATCGTCTGTTCACCGCGCATTGGGAACTCACGTATCGCTGCAACGAACGCTGCGCGCATTGCTACCTTGATGTGTTGCCGGCATCCGCGCGCGCGCCGGAGGAATTGACGACGGACGAATGTCGGCGCGTGGTGGACGAACTTGCCGCGCTCGGCGTACTGAATCTGACGTTTTCCGGCGGCGAGATTTTTGCGCGCCGCGATTTTTTCGCGCTGGCGGAGTACGCGCGCGCCAAACGCTTTTTGCTGCGACTCTTTACGAACGGCATCGCGATCACGCCCGCGCGCGCCGAGCGCATCGCCGCGCTGCACCCGTACGCCGTCGAAATCAGCGTGTACGGCGCGCGCGCCGAAACGCACGAGCAGATCACGCAGCGCGCGCGCTCGTTCGCGTTGACGACGCGCGCGTTTCGATTGTTGCGCGAACGCGGCGTGCGGACGGTGTTCAAAACGGTGTTGATGCGCGAGAACGCGCGCGAGTTCGACGCGCTCAAAGCATTGGCGAACGCGTTGGGCGCGCAATTTCGTTACGACATCACGCTCACGCCGATGGACAATGGCGGGCGCGCGCCGCTGCAGCATCGAATGGCGTACGATGATTTGGTGCGGCTTTTCCGCGCAACGCTCGACCCGGCGGTGTGGACCAAGCGAACGTTGCGACCAGATCAGCCAACGTGCGGCATCGCGAGTAACGCGCTGTTGATCGATCCGTACGGAAATATTTTCCCTTGCGTGCAAGCGCGTGTGCCGATTGGCAATCTGCGCGCGCAATCGCTCCAAACGCTTTGGCAAGCATCGCCGGTGTGGCAAGAATTGGCGCGCTTGACGCTCGACCAATTGCCGGTGTGTCGCCAGTGTGAGTTGAATAGTTTGTGCGTTCGTTGTCATGGCTTGGCGCGATTGGAAGACGGCGATTTGCGCGCGCCCGCCACAAGCAATTGTATGGCTGCGCTCGCGCGCCGCCAAGCGCTAGTGGAGCAAGGCGCGCTGCCGCAAGATTTTCCAATTCCGGCTCATTTGCAAAAACAGTCACGCGGATAGATGTGAAGAGAAACCCGTTTTCTCGCAGAAAACGGGTTTCTGGTGAAGGCGGTGTGTTTATGAAACGGATACGAAACTGCAATTCTACTTTACGGATAACGACGCGGGAATGTGCTATAGTGGGATCACTAAATTCTCAAAGGAAAAAATGAAGCGTCCTTTCGCGACCGTAGATATTTTGCTCGCCATTTCAATCATTCTCGTTGCGACCGGCATCGCGCTTTTGATGGCGCCGCCCGTTCACGCGGCAAATCCGAGCATGGAACTGTGGGACTGTGCGAATGGCATCAGCGGTTCGGTGGGCGGGTGCGACATTTTGCAGAGCGGCAATAGCCACGGCTGGACGGCGACCGGCAACATTGGGAATTCTTCGCACTATACGTACGGCGACGTTGTGCCGTGGCGAATTGAATTCATGAATTTGCCGACTACGCCCGGCACGGTGGTCGCGGTAACATTTCTCACCGCGTTTGCGAAAAGTCCCGCGTACGATTTCGACTATATGGCGAATTGGTATACAACGGTCTACACGGTGACGTCGAACGATCCATGCGTCGGGACGGCGCTTTCAGCATCGTGTACTCAATCGTCGATTTTCCCGCTGCCTCAAGATCCCACCGAATCGGCTGGGACATGCCCGGCGGCACCCGCAGGAAATGGCTGGACTTTTCCGGCTGGCTCGATGCAAGGTTATGGTGGAATAACGATCAACGACATCGTGTACAACGGCACTCACGCTTGCGATGGCAGCACCGTCGATGCCAGTGTTACCGTCACATTCACCACCAGCGGGGGCGCGGATGCCATTCTTCTTTGGGGGATGCACATTGCGTCCCCAACCCACTGGGTCACCGTCCCCGGCTCGACCGAGTCGCCGTATCACGTCCAGTTGAGTACGTTCAGCATCAATGGTGTGCCCGCATCGCCTTGTTCCGGGTGCGGCAAGCAATTGCAGTTGAAGGTTCAGGACGCGCCCACGGCGGTAACGCTCTCTCAGTTTTTCGGCACGCGCTTGCCTGCCCGCGTCGCGCTGGCGTGGAGCGCGGGCAGCGCGCTTGATACGACGATGCTTGGCGCATTCGGATTGGTTATGCTGGGATTCGCGGCGGTCGGGGTTTACCAGATACACAGACAAGATTGGCGGCGATAGACTAGTCGCCGATAATGCGACGTGCAGATCAGTGGGAGATTTCAAGCGGACGTACAAATATGCGTGACAAGATGAATGTAGAGAAAATCAAAAACGCGGCAACGCGGCAACAACCCGACAAAAAACCATACGCGAAACCGCAGATCATCTATCAGGGAGTTTTGGAAGCGATGGCAGCCGTGTGCCTGCCTGCTCCGCCCGGCAAATCAGTTCCCGGCATCGGCGGCTGTTCGACCGCGTATAGTTGATCCAAACAAGGCGTGACTGCAAAGAAGCTGTGACACTGATGTCAGTCAATTCATGGATTCGATTGACGTTCGTTTTTTGTCTTGCGCTGACCGCGTGCAGCACTTCGCCGCAAGCGGGTGTCGTCGTCGAGTGGACGACTGCGACGGAAATCGATACGGCGGGTTTCAATCTCTATCGCAGCGAGCAAGCGGGAGGAACGTACACCAAAATCAACAGCGCGCTCATTCCTGCCTCGACGGATCCGCTGCGCGGCGGCAAGTATCGGTACGAAGACCGGGACGCGCTGCCCGGTCGGATTTACTACTACAAACTCGAAGACGTGGAACTCGACGGCACGACGACGTTGCACGGACCGATCCAGGCGAGCGCGGGATCGAATTCTGGAGCCGATGCGGCGATCCTATTGATCGGCGCGGGCGCGCTTGCGATAATCGGTCTAGCCGCGCTTGCCGTGCGCCGGCGGGGGAAAAACCGTCAAGCGGATTCAGACCGACGCGATGAAGGGAAATGATCGATTGCCGTACAGGGAACATCTAGGGCGTCTTTCGGGACTCAGTATGCTTGTGCTGAGTCTTGTTTTTACCTTCTTTGTTTTAGATTCTGACGCGCGCGCGTTCGCGCAGTCGACGTCGCGCCTGAACGTGATCCAGTCGGACGCGCATCGCGTCGTGGTGGAATTGGAACTCGATAGTTATTCGGCGCGCGCGCAGCGCGTCGGCGGAACGATTTATACCGCGCTCTCCGTGCCGGAGTTTGGATCGACCGGCGAGCGCGGCAAGCCGCAAATGCCGGTGCGCGGCGCGTTCATCGGCGTTCCGCCCGGCGCGCAACCAACGCTCAAAATTCTCGCGGACGACGTGCGGAGCGACGCGCTGGCGCGCCCGCCGCTGCCGGTGCCGACCCCGCGCGTCTCTATCGATCCCAGGTCCAGATTTCCGCGCGATCTGGGCGATGCGATCATTCCCAACGCCGCCGCGTACGCGTCGAATCAGAATTATCCGGCGGACGTCGCGCGGATCACGTCCGTCGGCGATTGGCGCAGCCAGCATTTCGCCGTCGTCGAATTTCATCCGCTGCAGTACAACGCGGCGTCGTGGCAATTGCTCTTCCATCGCCGCGTGCGCGTCGAGATTACGCTCAGTTATCCGCGCGGCGTGTCGGCGCAAACGCTGGGCGGCGCGGTGAACGAAGGCGCGTTCGAAACGGTATTCCAAAAGAGCATTCTCAATTACGCGTCGGCGAAAAATTGGCGCGCGCGGAGCGCGCCCCGGCTGTCCGCGCAACGCGCTTGGGCGCCGTCGTCGACGCAGACGTGGTACAAACTTGGCGTGAACGCGGACGGGATTTATCAGGTGACGTGTTCGCAACTTCAGAGCGCGGGCGTGAACCCGTTGCCCAATCCCAGCACGTTCCAAATTTTCAAACAAGGTGTTGAGGTCGCGATCAACGTCGTCGGAGCGTGGAGCGGCGGTTGCGCGTCCGGCGATTACATCGAATTTTTCGGCGAGAAAGCGAACACCAAGTACGCCGACCCGAATGTCTATTGGCTCACGTTTGGCACGGCGGCAGGCAAACGCATGTTGCCGCGCGACGGAACCGGCAGCGGCGCGGCAACGGCGACGTTTACGGACACGCTGCGCGTTGAAAAAAATTCGATTTACATTTCGATGTATCCCGCGCTTGCGGACTATCCATCCCCGGCAAACGAGAACTATGAACATTGGTATTGGGACTATGTGAGCCAGGCGTATGGAAAACCGTCGGCGGATTTTCCATTCGCACTAAACTATCTCGCGACGGCAAGTGTTTCAGCGACGGTACAGGTCAATCTCGTCGGTTACCAACCGGCGAATGAGTCGGTGCCGGTTGGTCATTACACGCGCGTCTACATCAACAGCCACCCTGATCCGATTGGCGAAATTACGTGGAGTGGTTCGGTCACGCAAGCGGTGACCTTTGCGTTTCCGCAATCGTATTTGAATGTCGGAGCGAACACGATTCGGGTCAACGAGCCGAATTCAACTTCGGGCGATCTGATCTACGTGGATAGTTTCAATCTGAGATACACGCGTCCCTTTTCCGCGAGCAACGACGCGCTGCGTTTCAGGCAATCGGCGGCGGGACCCTGGCAGTACCAACTTACCGGCTTTACAAGTTCAAACATCGAACTGTTCGACATCACCGATCCATCCAACGTCGCGTCGATCAACGGAACGATCACTCCGGGGTCGCCGTACTCGACGCTCCAGTTTGCCGACGCCAGCGCGCCGCCGCGCGAGTACATCGCGCTCACGACCGCGCAGCGCAAAACGCCGACGCTCGCGCTCGATGCCGCGTCCAATTTGCGGAGCGGGAACAATCGCGCCGATTATCTCATCATCGCGCACGGCGATTTTGTCGCGACGGTTCAAGCGTTGCGAACATTTCGCGAGACGCAACAGTTGTATTCCCAGGTCGTCAACGTGCAGGACGTGTACGACGAGTTCAACTATGGCGTGGTCGATCCGCAAGCGATCCGCGATTTTCTCGCGTACGCCTACGCCAACTGGACCGGCGGCGGACAATGGTCGCCGCCGTCGTACGTCTTGCTCGTCGGCGATGGGACGTACGATCCCAAAGAATATTGCGCGACCGGCTGTTGGTACACGACGCCGCGCACGCTGATTCCGCCATTTCTTCGGATGGTCGATCCGTGGCTTGGGGAAACGGCAAGCGATAATCGTTTCGTCGCGTTCTTCGATGGCGCCGGCAATTTGATGCCGCAAATGCACATCGGTCGCTTGCCCGCGAACAATGTGAGCGAAGCGAGCGCGATGGTGACCAAGATTTTGAATTACGAACAGAGTACGCCCGGCGGCGCGTGGCGTTCGACCGTTTCGTTCGTCGCGGATTCCAAGTACAAAGCGGATGGCAATATTGATGAAGCCGGAGATTTCTGGGCGGCGTCGGACGAACTGTACGACAATGTGCTTTACACACCCGCGTCTCTCGCGAAAGAACGGATCTATTACAACCTTTGTCCGGCGTGTCCCGCGCCATATCCGACGTACACCACGGCGACGGACGCCGAGAACGCGATCAACTCGGCGATCAATACCGGACGCGTGATCGTCAACTATGTTGGTCACGGAAGTTATATTCAGTGGAGTAACTATCCGGCGATTTTCAGTACAGCCGATGTGCCTGGGTTGGGCAACGGCAACAAACTCCCGGTGATGTTGGAAATGACGTGCATGACCGGCTATTTTCACGAGCCGAGTACGTCGAGTCTTGCCGAAACGAATGTCCGCGCGGCGGGCAAGGGCGCGCTCGCGAGTTGGGCGCCGACCGGCTGGGGCTTGGTGAACGGGCACAGTCTGCTCCACAAAGGTTTTCTCGACGCGGTGATGAATCAAAGCGTGCGCCAATTGGGTCCCGCGACGACGTTGGGCAAAGCGTATCTCTGGGCGAATAGCACCGGCTTTCGCGATTTGATCGATACGTACGCGTTGCTCGGCGATCCGGCTTCGCGCATGCAGATCGAATTTCGCGGCACGCACTTTTTCCCATTTATTCGACGACAGTGATCTATGATCCTTGCGAAGGTTTCCTTCGACTCCGCGCGGCTTCGCTCAGGACGAACTTTCGCAAGGTTGTGCAGTGACGACAATGAGTATGGTGACCGATTCAGTTCGCGCCAAGAAGGATGCCGTCGACGCGCTGGCGGACGATTCGCTCCGGGCGGGGCAAGCGATCAACTTGACGCTCACGACGCCGAGCATGTTACCAACTTTGCAACCGGGCGATCAAGTGATCGTGCGCGGCGCGCGCGCAGACGAACTGCGTCTCGGCGACATCGTGCTGATCCAGGCGGGCGCGGCGCGGATCGCGCACCGGCTGATCGGCTGGCGGCGCGTCGACGACGTCGCGTGTCTGGTGACCAAAGGCGACCACGCGCCGGTCGCGGACGCGATTTGCCTGCCGACCGATTTGTGTGGTATTATTATAGCGGCGCAACGTGGTGAGCGTCGGCTGAATTTTCAATCGGCGGGCGCGCGCGGCGTGAATCGGCTGCTCGCATTCTTCTCGCGCGGCGAAGATGTCATTTTTCGCGCGCCGCCCAGTTTGCTCCGACGAATTGTGTTGAAGGGTGTACGCGTTTTCTTGCGCGCGGGTGTGTTGTTGTTGGATCGGTTAGTTTAGGAGACGACCGCATGAACGGATCGCGGCGACTTGCAGTGAAACAATCTCTGGCGTGCTTGGTGTTGGCGGCGCTGTTGCTGCTCGGTTACGCGCGCGTATCGGCGGCGGTCACCATTTCGTCTTTCGGCGCGCAGGCGCAGGGTAGCGCAATCCAAATCAATTGGACGACGGCGAGCGAAATCAGCAATGTCGGCTTTCACATTTTGCGGAGTACGTCTTCGGGCGGCAGTTACGCGCAGATCAACGCGAGCATCATTCCGAGCAAATGTATCGGCTGCGTCGCGGGCGCGAGTTATTCTTTCACCGACTCGGCGGTTTCGTCCGGGCAAACCTATTACTACAAACTTCAAAGTGTGAGCAGCAGCGGCGGCACGCAACTTTTCGGACCTCAATCTGCGAGCATTGTCGGAGCGACTCCCACGCCGACGACCAAGCCGCACGCGACCGCAACTTCCGTCGCGCCCCCCGCGACGCAACCGGTTGCGTCTACCGCGACGAATACGCCCGTCAAAACTTCCGCGCTGCCAACCGCGACGAGCACGCGCGCGCCAATTGTCTCGTCCGCTGCCGCGCCAACCGCGATGTCGACGCGCGTCGCGATCTGGATCGGTCCCACCGCGTCGCCCGCGCCCGGCGCGAACAATGCTGCCCCGCCCGCGTCTCAAGTTGCCGTTGCGATCAAATCAACGCCGCCGGAATCGGATGAAGAGCCAGTGATGGAAACTGCCGCGCCTGCCGAGCAATCTTTCGACGCGCGCCGCGCGATCGGCATCGGCGTTTCGCTGCTCGCCAGCGTTTTGTTGATCGGCTCCATCGGGCTGGGTGCGGCGTCGCTCTATTTCTTCTTGTGCGCTTTTTTGCGCCGATGAATTCCTCCGCCGCGCGTATTTCCCTTTGTCATTTCGAGCGGAGCGAGAAATCCCGATTCTCCCCTAGTCGAGATTTCTCGCCGCACAAACCGCTCCTCGAAATGACGATTTTGTTTGCGAAACTGGGTCTCCTGCTGTTCCTCCTCGCGGGTTGCGCGTCCGCGCCGGTTTCGACCGCGCGCTTGAAACTCCTCGTCTCCGCCGACGGACTGTACCGCGTGCGCGCTGCCGAATTGCAGCGCGCCGGTTTGCCGCGCGACAATGTCGACCTGACGACGCTTCAACTTTTCCTGGGCGACCGCGAGATCGCGATCCGCGTTCTCGGCGACGCGAAAGATTTCTCCATCGAATTTTACGGACAGGCAAGCGCGTCGCCGTACTCCGCGTTCAACGCGTACTGGTTGCAGTGGGGCGTCGCCAACGGAAAACGCATGCGCGAAATTTCCGCGCTGCCCGCGACCGATCCGCCGCAGCGATCATTTCAAGAAACCATCCGCGCGACGCAACCGACGCTGTACCTCGCGCAAGCCGACGATCATTGGTATTGGCACGCGCTCACCGCGCCGATCACGACGACGATCGCGCTGACGTTGCCCGCCGCGCTTGCCGCGCCCGCGCGGTTGCAGTTGAATCTTTGGGGAAACACGCAAGATGTCGCCGCGCCCGATCATCATCTCCGCGTTTTCTTCAACGACGCGCGCGTCGCGGATGAAACCTGGGACGGTCAAGGCGCGCATCCGATTGTCGCGAATATTCCGGCGAACGCAATGCGCGCCGGGGAAAATGTGTTGCGCCTCGTCGCGCCCGGCGACACGCGCGCCAAAGCCGACGTCGTTCTGCTCAGTTCGGTCGAGGTTGCGTACACGCGCCAACTCGTCGCGCAAAAAGAGAACATTCGCTTCGACGGCGCGGCGGGATCGTACCGCGTCGAAGGATTTTCCGGCGGCGCGCCCGATCTGTTCGACATTACGGATCCCGGCGAGCCGATGCGCGTTGTCAACGCGGCGTTCGCTTCCGGCGCGCTCACTTTTCGCGCGGATGCGCCGCGCCGTTGGCTGGCGATTGGCGCAAGCGCGCGGCAATCCGTTGCGCGGATCGCGCCGATGCTGACACTCCCGCCGACCGCGAACGCCGATTACGTGGTCATCACGCATCCCGATTTTGTCGACGCGCTGGAACCGCTCGTCAAATGGCGCGCGCAGCGCGGACTCAAGCCCGTCGTCGTCACGACGAGCGCGATTTACGACGCGTTCGGGTACGGCGCGGAATCGCCGCTCGCGCTCCGCGCGTTTCTGGATTCGCTGCAACCCAAGCCGCGCTTTGTGTTGTTGGTCGGCAAAGCAAGTTACGATTATCGCGATTACTTGAACGCGCCGAACAAAAATCTGACGCCAACTTTTTTGGTGAACACGCCACATCTCAATCAAGTCGCGAGCGACAATCGGTTTGCGGCGGCGAGCGCGGCGGACGCGCGTCCGGTGTTCGCGGTGGGACGCATCCCTGCGAAAACGAAAGAGCAGGTCGCGCGCGTCGTCAACAAAATCATCGCGTTCGAATCGGGGCAGCGCGGCGCGGATTGGCGCAATCGCGCGATCTTTATCGCGGATGATAAAGAGCCATCATTTGTGGCAATGGCGGATGCGTTGGCGCAGGCGCTGCCGCCGCCCATCGCCGCGCAGAAGATTTACTTGGCGATGCGCCAGGGCGATGTCAATGCGACACGCGCGGAAATCGTCGCGCGGTGGAACGCAGGCGCGCGGTGGATCACGTACATCGGGCACGGCTCGCTCGATACGTGGGCGGAGGGTCCGCTGTTCAGCGCGGTGAATCTGGGTGAACTCAAAAACGCGGAGCGTCTGCCGATTCTTTTCACGCCGACTTGCCTCGACGGTTTTTTTTATCACCCGCAAAAAGATTCGCTCGCGGAGGAGTTGCTGTTCAAGCACGACGGCGGCATCGTCGCCGGCATCGTGCCGACGGGACTCTCGTTGCCGCCGGATCAGCAGACGTTGATGCGCGCACTCTTCGACGAGTTGTTCGCGCAGCGCGCGCCCACCCTCGGCGAAGCGTTGACGCGCGCGAAGCAAAAGATGGATGTCTCCGCCGAGACGTTGCGTGAAGTCGTGGAGACGTTTGGCTTGTTGGGCGATCCGGCGTTGGAATATTGACCGGTTAGCCGAACTAGATTACAATCCGAGCAAATCGAATCGGGGCGAGGCAAATGCTTCTCCGATTCACAAGGGGAGAGAAATGTTCAAATTAATTTGGTTTTGTGTTCTCGCGCTGATCGCGTTCGTCGGTGTCGGATGCGCGACGCCGACGCCGACGCCCACCCCCATTCCGCCGCCAACGTTCACGCGCGTTCCAACCGCTACGGCGATCCCGACTGCCACGCCGGTTCCGCCAACGGTTGCGCCGACGTTCACGCCAGCCCCGCCACCGACCGCGACACGGATACCCACCGCTGTGCCAACTCGGCAATTGTTCCGCCGATCCTGGACGGGTTCGTATCTGTTTTATCCGGTGCCTCCGGCGCGCGAGGGCTGCGGTACGCTCGCAATCGAAAACAATCTCGATCTGGATGTGGTCGTCGCGCTCGCCAAGTACTCCGCGACTGCCACGCGTCCGAATTTTATCGTGGGTGTGTATGTCATCGCGCACCAGTACTATGCGATTTTGAATATCGGCTCCGATAATTTTCTGGGCGAAGTCTATGTGGCGGCGGGCGAAGATTGGGATCCGGATCTGTCAAAGTTCACGCGCAAGAATCAGTATTTCCGAACTACGGATCGACTGATGTTCTTCGCCAACCCAAGTTGTTCCAATTGGACGATCAAACTTGCTCCGGGCTTGGGTCCGGATCTACAGGTGGTTCCGGAAAACCAGTTCCCCAGTTTCCAGTAAATCGTGATGAAAGACAAGACCTTCCAGGTTGCTGCAACCTGGAAGGTCTTGTTATTTTATCCAATCCATCACCCGTTCGTTCGAATAATCAAATCTCTTATTTCCCTCAATTCTTTTTCCCCGCGCAATTGTACAACGACACCTGCATCCCTCCGAATCCCGGCGCGTTTGTGTTCGCGGTTCCATCCGGTGCGCCGAAATTTTGCGTCGTCGTGTTAAAGCCGACGAGCGTACACGCGTTGGTGATCCACGACGAAACATCCGATTGCATCGCGTTGGGTCCGCCCATTCCGCCGCCGCGTGCGTCGTAGTAGATAAAGCGCAACTCGTTCGCCGCGACCATCGCTTGCAATTCCGCGCTCGAAACGACTTTGTCATTCCCGTTGAATCCGCCGAGATACAGCACCGGACGTCCGGTCGCGAGCACGTAATCTGCGCCTTGCATCGAACTGGGAACTGCCAGCAAATATTTGACGTCTTGCGTGTTTGCTTGCAGATAATCGAGCAATTGCTGATTTACTTGCGACCGGCCCATATTTGGCGGACCGGATGATCGTCCATCGTACGCGCTCGGCAGCGATTGATTCGCGCTGGAGTTGAAGACGGTCAGCGCAGACCAAATCGTCGGCGTGAGCAACAGCGCGGCGACGACGCAAACAAATCCGATCAGCGCGACGCGTTGCAATCTGCGGAACGGAATCAGCATCATCGCCCCGATAACGTACAAACCAATCGCGACTGGCAGCCACCAGGCATTTCTCACGAATGAATTCGCCGTCGCGATTTGCAGCCATAGCGTGCCGGTCGCGGCGACGACGATCAGCGCTAGCGCGATCCAGGGATGCTTTTCGCGAATCCGCCACAACTCGACGACGCCGATGCCGACCAACGCGGCGATGGGCGCGCCGAGAATCGCGAGATAGTACTCGTGAAAGAATCCAGCGATGCTGAAGAACACTCCGCCGGTCAACAGCCAGCCGCCCCACAAAACGACGGCTTGATGTTTTGGCGCGATGTGCCATTGCGGGCGCGCGCGGAAGACGAGCACGCCCGCGCTGAACAACGCGAGGATCAACAGCCAACTTGTTTCTTTGCTCAACGGCGCGGTAAACAATCGCCACGCGCCGGGTTGTCCGATGTTGAAACCGCCGGGACCGCCGCCACCCGCCGGTCTACCTTGCGGCGGTTGAAATCCTTGCGGCGGCGCTTGACGTTGTGGAAGCGCGTCGTCGCGGATTTGACTTTGCGGAGGTTGGAATGTGCCGCCCGGCATTTGTCCGGGCGCGCCAGCGCGCGCGACGGTGCTCTGATTGCCGCCGAAGAGCGCGCTCAAAAAATTACCGCGCCCCATCGGTCCCATTCCGATCAACCGGTTCAATCCGTTGTAGCCGGTGATGAGATTCAATTCGGAATTGTCGCTGCTGCTGCCGACGTACGGGCGTTGATCCTCCGGCGTCAGATCGACGACGATCGCCCACGAAAGCGAAACGGCGAGCAGCACGATCGTCATCAACGCGAGATTAATCGCTTTGCGCCACAATCGCTCCGGCGAACCCAGGAAGTACAGCGCGTAAAACGCCGGCACCGGCAGGTACGCTTGGAGCATTTTGATATTGAAACCGACGCCGACCAAAATCGCGCCCAGAAATAAATAGCGCAATTTGCCGCGCTCGGTTGCGGCGATGAACGCCCACGCCGCGAGGAGCAGCGTCAAGATCAGTGTGCTGTCCATCGTGTTGTTGCGATCCGTCGCGACGACGATCGGCGTGATCGCCAACGCGAGTCCCGCGAGCAATCCGGCAATCGCGCCGAACGATTTGCGGACGAGATGATAGACGACGATCACCGACAAGATCCCGGCGACGATCTGCGGCAGCAGTACGCCGAAACCATTTACGCCGAAAAAGTACGCCGAGAGCACCTGAAACCACAAACCGACCGGTGGCTTGTCCACGCTGACTGATCCGCCCGGCTCGGCGGCGGCGAAGAAAAAGTTGTGCCACGATTGCAGCATCGCTTTGACCGCCGCGGTGTAATAGTGATTCGCGTCGCCGAGCGCGTCGAGATTGGCGAAGCGCAAGCCCGCCGCGAGCGCGACAATCGCCGCAAGCGCGATCAATTCGAGCGCGCGTTCACGCGAAATGCGCCACGCGCGCGTTCGCGCGATGTTTGGCGTAACTGTTTCGGAAACGAAAGTATTCATTCGTGCAAACTCCATCTTCCAGACCTGTCAGGTTTTGGGAAACCTGACAGGTCTGCCCGTGTTGAACGTCCAAAAATTGTTGATGAGAAAATTCCAGCCCAGCCCCACGCCGGTCGCGCAAATCTTGGCGACGAGCGCACCGAAAGATGGCGCGAGCAGCAGCACGATCAAATTGTTCAACATCAGCGCGCTCAGACTGACGATCGCGAATTGCGAGAACTGCGCGCCGGTTGTTTTGCGCGGTCGATCCGTAAACGTCCAATTGCGATGCCACACAAAATTGTTGACGATGCCCGCGCTGTACGAAAGCGTATTCGCCGCGAGCGTCGGCGCGCCGACCCAGGTGTGCAGCGCGGCAAAAAGCGAGATGTCGATGAGTGTTCCCAGCATCCCGACGATTAGAAAGCGCGAGATAGATCGGAGATCGTGAACCATAGACCGCGCCCTACCTTTTTGGTTGTGACCGCTTGGTGTTTTCGATGATTGCGTTGCGGTCTGGGTGTCCACACAAATAACTGTACCCGAATGGCATCGCGTACTGACATCCGTGTGGTTTCGCGACCAGACATTCGGCGAACGTGCCGGTCAAATCCGCCGCGCGACAGACTTGCAGATCGGGCAGTGCGCGGATGACGCGATTGTTAGTATCTTCGTTGGACAACATAGACTTTTCCGGGTCAGACCTTCGAGGTCTTGTGGACCTCGAAGGTCTGGTTACATTTCTAGCGTCTGCCTCCGCGACCGCCGCCCGGCGCACCCGCGCCATCGAATGGGACACCCATTCCGCGGACTCCGTCCTGACCAAAGCCGCCGACCCCGCCGCGTCCTCCGATGCCGAAGGGGCGCGTCAGATCGATGTTCTCTGGCTTGAGGTTCGCCTTCATCGTGTCGGCTTGCGCTTGCGTGAGTTTGCCGTCTTTCACCGCTTGATCGATCGCGGCTTTCTCCGCGTCCGCAATCGCGGTGCGAAGTTTAGTCACGTCGACGTTCTTTTCCTGCGCCAACGCGAGCAGCGTCTTGGTTCGCAGCGCGGTCGTCAAGTCAGCACTCGTCATGCCCAGCGTCTTTGCCGCCGCGTCGAGTCCTGCGCTCGCAATGGTGCCGCCCGCTGTCGAACCCAGGATGCGATCGGCTTCTTGCTGCGTCAACAGACCTTGCTTGACGCCTTGCGCGGCGGCGTCCTTGCGCGCATCGGTCATCGCTTGTTGCAGTTTCTCGACGGTCGTGCCGAGTTTCTGCGCGAGCGTCTGCCAGTACAGATCCGCCCATGTCGTGGCGCTGGTCGTCGGACCTTGCGCGAACGCAATCGTTCCGCCGATCCCAGCGGCAAGCAGGACAAAGACCAGCGCGCCTGCCACGATGAATTTGGTTTTGTTTGACATTTATCCTCCAGTGTTTTTTTTCGCGGAGCAAAGTTTTCGCGGAGCATGGCACGTAAAGTGGAGCCCACCGAGTGTACGCGTGAGATGGGGGTCCCAGTGGGCTCAACACATAGTCGGTATTATTCGATAGGGCATCACCCCCTTTCCAGCAACAGTGAACAGTGAACAGTGAACAGTATTCAGTGTTCAGTATCGAGTGTGGTGACTGTTCACTGTTCACCGCTGACTGTTTACTGCTTATTCAAACCGCAGCGCTTCGATCGGGCGAAGCCGCGCCGCGCGATTCGCGGGATAACTGCCGAAGAATAATCCGACGCACGCGGAGAACACGATTGCCAGCACGACCGAATCGAGATCGACGACGGTGCGTAACGACGTTGAGCCGACCGACACGCCGGAGATTAGTCCGGCGATCAGCGCGCCGAGCAAAATTCCGATCAAGCCGCCCGCAAGACTCAGGATCATCGCTTCCGTCAGAAATTGGATCAGAATATCGCGTCGCCGCGCGCCGATGGCTTTCCGCAAGCCGATCTCGCGCGTCCGCTCCGTCACCGAGACGAGCATAATATTCATAATCCCGATGCCGCCGACGATCAACGAGATCGCCGCGAGTCCGCCGAGGAAGATCGTCAGCGTGCCGCTCACCTGGCTTGCCGTGTTCAGAATATCTTGCTGACTCGTGATGTTAAAGTCGTCCTCGAATTGAATGCGATGCCGGTCGCGCAATACTTCGCTGATCGATTGGATCACCGAATCCTGCACCGACGAATCGGCGATCTTGACGTTGATGACCGAGACCGAGTTGCCGCCGCGATATTGTCCCGTGCGACTCAGCCGCGTCATCGCCGTCGTCAGCGGCACGTACACCTGGGTGTCGCTGTTCATAAAGCCGGTGCCGCCTTTCGATTCCATCACGCCGATCACGCGAAAGGTCTGCCCGCTGATGCGAATGGATTGTCCAATTGGATCCGCCGTGTCGAACAACGTCGTCGCGATCGATGAGCCGAGGACGACGACAGCCGAATTTGCGGTGACGTTCTGCGCGGTGACGAAATCGCCGCTCGCGAGTTTGACGTTCATCGCGTCGAGATATTCCGGCGTCACACCCAGCACGCGTCCGTTGGTGTTGTTGCCGAGATAGGCAAACTGTCCGAAACTTTCCACCTGCGGCGCAACCGCGACGACGTTTGGCAAGTCCTCCAGCGCGGTCGCGTCTTCTTTCGTCAACGTCGCCGCCGATCCTTCGGCGGAGCGAACGCCGCTGCTCGAAGTCGAGCCGGGGCGAACGTAGAGCAAGTTCGTGCCCATACTGTTGATCTGATCGGTGATGCTCGCTTGCGTCCCGCGCCCAATTGAAAGCATTGCGATCACCGCCATCACGCCGATGATGATGCCGAGCATCGTCAAGCCCGACCGCATTTTATTTGCGCTGAGACTCCGCAGCGCCACGCGTAAGATTTCTTGGAAATTCATTGTATCCTCTTTCGCCCAGTATTCAGTGTTCGGTATTCAGTTTTCAGTGTAAGTTTCTGAATACTGAACACTGGATACTGTTTACTGTTCACTGTTCACCACGATCACGGGGGCGGTCCGCCGCCGCTGATGCCCGGAATTCCCATGCCACCGGTCGAAGTGCTCTTCGTCGTCGTTGTGTTGACGACGACCACGTCGCCTTCTTGCAAGCCGTCCATAATTTCGACGTACGAATCATTCGACAAGCCGACAGTGACAACTTTCGTCGCGGTTTGATCTTTCTGCTTCACCGTCACGACTTTTTGATTGCCCTTGGTCGTCACGGCGCGCGGCGGGATCAACAGAACATTGTCGCGGCGTTCGACTTCGAGCGTCAGGTTCGCAGTCATGCCGGGCTTGATCGAGCCATCGGCATTGGTGATTTCCAGGGTCACCGCATAGTTGACGACGCCTGACGTGACTGAGCCGACCGGACTGATCGCGATCACTTGCGCGTTGTACGTTTTGCCGGTCAACGCATCCAGCGTCATCGTCGCGGTCTGTCCGATGTTGATCTTGGCGATGTCCACCTCTGCGACGGTCACTTTAACTTGCAAAGTCGATAGATCGACGATCGTCACGGCGGTTCCGTTCGCGTTATCGCCGATGCCGTAGTTCACCGCTGAGACAACGCCATCGTACGGCGCGACAAGTTTCGCATTGTCGAGCGCGCGCTGGGCTTGTTCGACGTTGAGTTTCGCGTTGTCGAGCGTGGCTTGCGCGGTCGCGAGTTTCGTCTCCAGATTTTTTTGCGCTTGTTCCAGCGCGACTTGCGCGTTCGTGTACGTTGCCTGCGCCGCTTTGAGATCGGAATCGTTGATCTTGGCTGCCGCGATTTTGTAACTCGCGAGCGCGGATTGGTACGAGATGGTCGCGGTTTGCAGCGTCGCCGCTTGCGTCGTCATGCCGACATCGCCGCGCCACGCCACCGTGTTGTAATCGGCTTGCGCTTTTTTCAGCGCAATCTCCGTGGTATCCAAATTGGCTTTGGCGACGATCAGGTTATTCGGATTCTGCGCGTTGTTCGCTTGTGCTGCCGCGAGCGCGGTCTTGGCGCTGTCGAAACTGGCTTGCGCGGTGCGGAGCGCAAAGTTCAAATCGTTTTTGGTCTGGTCATAACTGACTTGCGCGCTCGCGAGATTCGATTGCGCGGTCTTGAGCGCGAGATTGAGATTAGTCGTGTCGACTTCCATCAGCACGTCGCCCTTTTTCACCGTGTCGCCAACTTTGACGTTCACTTTAGCCACGCGCGCGCTGACTTCGAGTGTGCTGCTTTCGAACGCGGCGGCGACTGAGTTCGGCGCGGACACATTGCCTGCCGCGCTCACTGTCGCCGCGAGCGAGCCGCGTTTAACTGTCGTCGTTTGGACGCTAGCGGCGGCGGTCGTCTTCGCTTGCTGCGTCTGCCAGACGTACACTCCGCCGGCGATGAGTGCGAGAACGAGGATAATTCCGATAAGAATAGTTTTGCGTTTCATAAATGTCTCTCCCGATGAAGCGATTTCTGGCTAGATTGTAGATGGAGCGGATTAGAATTTTCCAAACCGAAATTGAAGTTATGCTGAGAAAATGCGCCGCCGTTCTCAACATTCCTTCAGCTCATCTTTAGTTTATTCTCAGGAAAACCATGCTATAATAACGCCGGGCACTCGATGACGAACTCGTTCGAGGAGAGAGAAAAAACAAATCCACCGCGCGTTCTCGCGGTGGATGACGAACCGAATATCGTCGAATTTCTGCGCGTTGGACTGGGATACGAAGGTTATCACGTCGACGTGGCGATGGACGGACGCGCCGCGATTGATCGGCTGCGCGAAGAAACTTTCGATCTGGTGATTCTGGATGTGATGCTGCCGGGCGTGGACGGTTTTGAAATTTGCAAGCGCATCCGCGCGAATAGCGACGTACCGATTCTGATGCTAACCGCGCGCGACGAAATTTCCGACCGCGTGCAAGGACTCGATCTCGGCGCGGACGATTACTTGACCAAGCCGTTCAGTTTCGCCGAACTGCTGGCGCGTGTGCGCGCAATCTTGCGGCGGCGCGGCGCGATCATGGCGCGCGCGGTCTTGCGCTCGGCGGACATCACGCTCGATCGCGACGCGCACACCGTCGAACGCGCGGGGCGGTCCATCGTGCTGACTGCCAAAGAATTCGAGTTGCTCGAGTTTTTCATGTCGCATCCGCGCCAAGTTTTTCGGCGCGACGTGATCTTGGATCGCGTCTGGGGCTATGACTTTGCGGGCGACACCAATCTAGTTGACGTACACATCGGTCATTTGCGCGACAAACTGGGCGACCGTCCAGCGCGACTGTTGCACACCGTACGCGGCGTCGGTTACGTGTGGCGGGAGGAGTGACGATGACCGCGCGTTGGAACGATTTGCCGCTTCGCCTCCGCCTCACGTTTTTGTACGTCGGCTTGCTTTTGCTTTTGCTCGTCGCGCTCGGTTCGTTTCTCTACTTTAGCACGCGCGATTTTTTGATTTCGGCGACCGCGTCGCGCTTGCAGGCATTGGCGAACACTTCGATCAGTCATTCGACTCCGCCCGAGCCGCGCGTGCTGCCCTCCTCGCCTGGCGCGCGCGAAACCATTCCGCAAAATACTCCGCCGTTTCCGATCATCGCGCGAAATCTCGCGCGCGATCTGACATGGCAGGACACAACCGCCGCCGTGTTTGATCGCACCGGCGCGCGCATCGCCGACGGCAGCGAATTTTCCGATCAACCGGTGGTACCTATTCCCAGTGCGCGTGCGTTAGCGCGCGCGTTGAACGGTGAGCAGGTCACGTACATCACGACGATTGCCGGACACGAAGTATTGTCGATCCTCGCGCCGATTCACTTTCCCCGCCCCGATTCCGCGATCATCGGCGTCGTGCAAATGAGCGCGCCGCTGGATGTTGCCGAAGCAGTGTTGCAACGACAACGTTGGATGATTGTTTTAGGAACCGGTCTGGTGTTGCTCCTCGCGACGTTCGGCGGTTTGTGGCTGACGCAATCCGCGCTCACGCCGCTGCGATTGATGATCGCCACGTGCCGCCGGATCGCGGCAGGCGATCTAAGCCAGCGCGTCGATTTGCCGCATCGCAAGGACGAAGCCGGACAACTCGCGACTGCGTTCGACGATATGGTCGCGCGGTTGGACGACGCGTTCACCACGCAGCGCCAATTTGTCGCCGACGCGTCGCACGAACTTCGCACGCCGCTCACCGCGATCAGCGGCTCGCTCGAAGTGTTGCTGCTCGCGCCCGAAGGGGATCCGGATGCAATGCGCCGCGTCTTGCACGGCATGCGCCGCGAAGTACAGCGTCTCACGCGTCTCGTGACCGATTTGCTCACGCTGACGCGTCTCGACGCGCGCCGCACGCCGAATTTGCAGCCGATTGATCTGGCGACGCTCGCGCGCGAAGTCGCGGATAACATCAAGCCGCTGGCGGGAAATCGCGCGATGATTCTCGAAACAGAGGGAAACACAAAATGCGAGGGCGACGCGGATCAGTTGAAGCAGGTGTTTTACAATCTGCTGGGGAACGCGATTCAATCAACCGACGCGGAACAAGGTTCGATTGCGCTGCACGTCCAAGGACAAGATCACGCTGTCCGCGTCGCGGTGTCGGATAACGGAACGGGAATTCCAGAGCAGGCGCAGCCGCATATCTTTGAACGATTTTATCGCATGGACAAGGCGCGCGCGCGCGCATCCTTCGACTATCGCTCAGGAGGCGGCAGCGGGTTGGGGCTCGCGATCGTCAAGGCGATTGTGGAGGGACACGGCGGCAGCATCGCGCCTGTCGAGAGCGCGCCGGGTCGCGGCACGACGATCCGGTTTACGCTGCCGCGTGTGCGCGAACGTGCCCCGCGTAGGGATGTTCGATGGAACGTCCCTACCGCGCGCTGATCCGGTACGCAAACCGATAAACCGGCGCGCGCAAGCGATACTGTTCCAACGTGTCCGGTCCGCAACTCGCGGTACCCAGCCCGCGCATCGCGCCGTCGAGATTGAGCATCACCTCCGCGCGCGGCGCGAGATCAATCGTGTGCTTCGCCGCGAACAAATCGGCGTCGGCGAAATGACTCGCTGAGAATTCGATAGTCGGTTCGCCGACGACGCGCAAACCGCGTCCGGTTTCGTCCGAGAGCGTTAGCCAGCGCACGTCAGTTTTGTGTCCGTGTTCTTGCGGCATGATGTACGGTACGTACTGTTCCGTCACCGTGCTCGTGTAGCGTCCAATCATCGCGGACGCTTTGCGATCCGGATAATTCTCCCATGGTCCACGCCCGAACCATTCCAATTGTTCCAAGCCCGGCGCTAGAATCAAGTTCACCCCGACGCGCGGAATGTCGCGGATCTCTTTCCCCAGACGCACAATATTTTCGACGCGCAACGCGCCGGACGATTCGAGCGTGTAACGCTGGACGTGCGCGCAATCGCTCCACTGTCCGCGCCCCGACGCGCGATGTGCGATCTCGACGACTGGCGCGCCTTTTACGCGCGTTAGTCGAATGTACTGCAAGGAATGTTGGACGCGATCTAATCCAAGTTCGAGCCAGCGCGCGAGAGGACCGCTACCTTGTTTTCCCAGCAGCAACTTGATGCCGTCGTTGTCAGTTGCCGCGCGCCAAACGTTCAGCAGCGGTCCCCGCACGATCACGTTCGCCTCCGCGCCGAACTCGGTGAGCGTCCCGGTCGTCTTGTCGAACACCGCGCGCGCCGCGCCCGCGCGCACGCGCAGCGTGATCGCGCGATCGTTTTCTTCTGCGATCACCTTTGTGTTCGCGCACGCGCGTCCTGAGCGGAGCGTAGCGGAGTCGAAGGACGGCAACGCGATCTGCTGCCACGCGACCTCGTGCCCCGCTTTTGCCCACCACGTCTCTTTGCGCTGATAAAAACGAAAATTCAAAAAGCGTTCGCCGATTTGATCGTGTTCGAGATCAAGTGTCACGTCCAGCGATTTGCCCGGCGCGATATTTAGGCGCGGCAGTTTGCCGGATTGCACGCGCTTGCCATCCACCGTCAATTCCCACTCACCGCGCAAATCATCGAGCGATGTGAAATCGCGTTTGTTGACGATGCGAACGCGTCCGCGCGCGGTAGGGGCGCAATTCAATTGCGCCCCTACGACGCGCACCGGCTGAACGAGATGCTTGAATTCGTACAGCGCCGGATGCGGCTCGCGATTAGGCCACACGATGCCATCCGTGCAAAAGTTCGCGTCATTCGGCTCGTCGCCAAAATCGCCGCCATAAGCCCAGTACGTTTTTTCCTCTGTCATCGCTCCGCTCGCAATGACACCGGGGGCGGTTTGCTTGATGCCGTGATCGATCCATTCCCAAATGAAACCGCCCTGCAAGCCCGGATATTTTTCAAACGCCGCCCAGTAATCCGCGAGCGAGCCATTGCTGTTCCCCATCGCGTGCGAATACTCGCACAAGATCATCGGTCGCCAATCCTGGGTTGTTTGCGCCCACTCAATAATTTTCTGAATCGGCGGATACATCGGATTCACGACATCGGTGACGCGATGTCCGCGCTCCCAACTGCCGCCCGCCCAATGACAAATCGCGCCTTCGTAATGCAGCGGACGCGATGGATCCGCGCCGCGCACCCAGCCCGCCACCGCGTCGTGATTCGGTCCGTAGCCGCTCTCGTTGCCGAGCGACCAAAAGATGATGCTCGGATGATTCTTGTCGCGCTCGACCATCGCGCGGACGCGCGCGACGAACGCGTGCGTATAGCGCGGATCGCGGCAGAGATCGTAATAAAACGCGTGTGCCTCAATGTTCGCTTCGTCCACGACGTAGAGACCGTACCGATCACACAGATCGAGCCAGTCCGGATCGTTCGGATAATGCGACGTGCGAACCGCGTTCACGTTGAACTGCTTCATCAAACGCATGTCCGCTTCCATCGTCGCGCGGCTCACCGCTTTGCCGGTCGTGTCGTCGTGATCGTGACGATTCACACCTTTGATCATCACGCGCTTGCCGTTGACGAGTATCTGCCGATCGCGAATTTCGATCTTGCGAAAACCGATCTGGCACGCGGTACTTTCTTCACCGCGCGGCGTCTTGAGCGTCACGACGAGCGTGTACAACTCCGGCGTCTCCGCCGACCAGAGCTTTGGTGCGCGCACCGGCTGCTCGAACGCGACCTGGGTGCGCGGCTGTGTCGGGTCGCCACACGCGGCGGTCAAGGGTTGTTTGAAAATCGCGCGCTCTTTGGAATCGAACAACTGCGCCTTGACTGAGCAATCGGCGTGCGCTTCTCCAGCGAAACCGATCGTACACGTCACGCGCAAAATGCCATCGCGTAGATTATCCGCCAAATCGCCGCGCGCAAAAACGTCTTGAATGTGCGGCGCGTTCGTCGCGTACAAATATACCTCGCGTTGCAATCCGGCTTGCCACCAATGATCCTGATCTTCGATGAAACTCGCGTCCGACCACTGCACGACGACCGCGACAAGTTCGTTCGTTTCGCCAACGCGCACGACGCGCGTCACGTCGAACTCGGCGGGCGTGCGCGCGTCTTTGCTGATGCCGATGGGCTGGCGGTTGACGAAGACGTACAGCGCGCCTTCGCACCCGCCGAAATGCAAAACGACGCGGTGTCCGCGCCAATCTTCCGGTACGCCAAACTCGCGGCGATAAATGCCGGTTGGGTTTTCGTCCGGCGTGTGCGGCGGTTCTTGCGGAAACGGCATGACGACATTCGTGTACTGCGGCTTGCCGAATCCCTGCATCGTCCAGTTGCCGGGAACGGCAATGCGCGACCAATCGCCTGCGTTCAACGCGTCGGCGGTTGCCTCGTCAGGCGTGCGCTTGATTTTGAATTGCCACTGTCCGCTGAGATTCGCAAACCACGGCGAGCGATCACGATCGAGCGTCAGCGCGGCGCGCGCAGTCGGAAACGGGATCAGCGTCGCGCGCGGCGGCAGCGTGTTGAGCGCGGGGAGTTGCGGCATCTCCCAGGTTTTTTCTCCGGCGAGATAGAGCAGGGGAAGAATGGATGAAGAGTGAGACATGATTAGAATTCCTTTGGTTGAGACTTGGAAAATGATTTGGAGCTGAGACCTGTCAGGTTTCCAAAAACCTGACAGGTCTACCTGATTGTACGAAAAGCCGCGCGCTCGTCAAAACGAAATGCTTGACACAAACCATCGTCGGGAATATATTTCGACACGCAACTGATCATTGGGACACTGATGAACACTGATTCGCACTGATTTTTTGATCTGTGTACATCTGTGTTAATCTGTGTCCCAAATTATTTTCGATGATGTTGAACGCCACAAGGAGAATTTCCCATGGACAACCTGCTGCACGAATTCCAACAACCCCCGCTCGCGCTGCGCGGCGCGCCGTTCTGGTCGTGGAACGACAAATTGCAAGTGGATGAACTCGCGCGGCAAGTGCGCGATATGCAAGCACACGGCATGGGCGGTTTTTTCATGCACTCGCGCGACGGACTCGAAACGGTATACATGGGACCCGAATGGCTCGAATGTATTCGCGAGACCGTGCGCGTCGCGAAAGAAACTGGCATGAGCGCGTGGCTGTACGACGAAGACCGCTGGCCCTCCGGCGCGGCGGGCGGACTCGTGCCGGCGCGCGGCGGCGACGCGTTTCGCGTCAAGGTGCTGACCGTCGAAGAACGTGTTGCGCCGCCGCAAGACACGTCGGATGTGCTCGCGCTTTTCGCGGCCACGCTGCGCGACAGACACCTCACCGCGCTCCGGCGCTTGCGCGATCAATCCGCGTCGCAACCCGACGAAACGTATCTCGTTTTCCGGCGCGAGATTTCCGCTCCGAGCGAATGGTTCAACGACGACACGTACGCCGACAATCTCAACCCCGACGCGGTCGCCGCGTTCATCGACATTACGTACGAAGCGTATCGTAAAGAGATCGGACACGAGTTTGGCAAAACTGTGCCGGGCATTTTCACCGACGAACCGAATTTCGCCGCGTCGACAATCGGCTCCGGACGACGCGCGGTTCCCTGGACGGATGGCTTGCCCGATTTCTTTCGCGCGCGGCGCGGCTACGATCTGCTCGACGTGCTCCCCTGGCTGCTGTACGACGGCGAAGGCGCGGCGCGCGCGCGTCACGATTTTTGGTACACGATCAGTCAGCGTTTCACCGAAGCGTACTCGAAACAACTCGGCGAGTGGTGCGAGCGCAACGGACTCGCGTTCACCGGGCATTACAATTGCGAACAAGAAATGGGCAAGGGAATTTTGAACGGCGGCGCGCTGATGCCGCATTATCGTTACCAACACGTCCCCGGCATTGACATGCTCACCGAACAGAATCACGAGTTCTTGACGATCAAGCAATGCACGAGCGTCGCGAATCAATTCGGGCGCAAGCAAGTGCTTTCGGAATTGTACGGCTGCACCGGTTGGGAATTTACTTTCGAAGGACAAAAATGGGTCGGCGATTGGCAGTACGTCCTCGGCGTGAATTTGCGCTGCCAACATCTCGCGCTCTACACGCTGCGCGGCTGCCGCAAGCGCGATTATCCGCCCGCGTTCAATTACAACACGACGTGGTGGAAATACAACCAGGTCGTCGAAGATTATTTTGCGCGCATCGGGCGCGCGCTGACCGAAGGCGATGCGGTGCGCGATGTTTTGCTGCTACATCCGATCGCGACCGGCTGGACGATGCTCGGCGATGTGCAAGTCGATCTGGAAACCGTCAACGCGTACGGCGAACGATTGAACGATTTCGTCCAGGCGTTGCTCGCGACGCATTACGATTTCGATTTCGGCGACGAACAAATTATGGCGACCGACGCGCGCGTCGAGCGGCAAAGCGTGGTCGTCGGACGCGCGCCGTATCAGGTCGTCGTGATTCCGCCGGACACGCGCACGCTCTTCGCGTCGACCGTCGCGCTGCTGGAGCGATTCGTCGCGGCAGGCGGCAAGGTGATCGCGGTCGATCTGCTGCCGACGATGATGGACGCGATGCCGAACGAACGACTCGGCGCGCTGTGGCAACATTCCGGCGTGACGATTTTGCGCGATGCGTCCGCGCTCAACCACACTTTGGAAACGATTCTGCCGCGCCGCGTTTCGCTCGTCACGCCGCAAGGTCAACAAGCCGCGCGCTTGCTGTACATGCAGCGCCGCGCCGGCGATCGGCAGATTTATTTCATCGTGAATAACGACCGCAACAACGGTTACGAAATCGAATTGGCTTTGGAAGGGCGCGGTCGTTTGGAAGAATGGGATCCGCTGACCGGCGAGACGCGCGGTGTGTTCGCCACGGAACGCGACGGCGCGCTCCATTTCTCCGCCGAGTTTGCACCTGCTGGTTCGCGGCTCTACGTCGTCGATCCTGACGGAACGCCGGAGTCAATTCGCCCGCAAACGAAATTATGGAATCTGCACGGCGACACGCGTCCCGCGAGTTTCATCGGTCCCGCGTGCGCGTTCACGCGCACCGATCCGAACGTGCTGACGCTCGACTTATGCGAGTATCGCGCGCAGCGGGGCGACGCGGCGTGGTCGGAGACGCTGGAGGTCTGGCGCGCGCAGGACGCGGTTCGCAAGACGCTGGGGATGCGCGAGAATTATCGCAATCGTTTGCCGCAGCGCTACAAATGGGCAACCGCGCCGCATCCGAAAGACGGCGCGCCGGTCTCGATGCGTTTTCGCTTCGACGTGCGCGATGTACCGCAGAACCCAGTTTATCTTCTCGTCGAAGGCGCAACGCAATTTGAAATCGCGCTCAACGGTGAACGCGTTTCCAACGCGCCGGTCGGCTGGTATCTCGATCGCGCGTTTCATAAGGTCGCGTTGCCCGCGCTCAAGCCCGGCGAAAACGAATTGATCTTGAGTTGCGCGTACACCAACCATACGGAAATCGAAGATTGTTTCATCCTCGGCGATTTTGCCGTTACGCCGGAACGCGTCATCGTCGCCGAACCCAGATTGCTGCATTTCGGCGATTGGACGAAACAGGGTTATCTGCATTACGCGGGCAGCATGATCTATCACGGGAAAGTAGAATATCGCGCAGGGCAAACAGTGTGCGTGCGCTTGGGTGAATATCGCGCGGTGCATGTCGCGGTGTTCGTCAACGGAAAACTCGCGGGACACATTCCCTGGCAAGCGGCGAACGGCGTGGACATCACGCGTCTTCTCGCGCTGGGCATCAACGCGGTCGACCTCGAAGTGGTGAGCAGTCCGCGCAACATGCTGGGACCGCTGCATCTCGCGCCCGGACGCGAGCCGTGGACGGAGTGGCGCTCGTTCCGCTGCACCGACGAAACGTTTACGCCGGAGTACGTCGTTTATCCGTGGGGTTTGTACGGGCAAGTTGGGTGTCAACGAATGTCGAACGAATAAACGAATGAGTGCGCAAGCCCAGCCAAATTCGTTTATTCGTTCCGATTCGTTGAAGCGGCGACTACAATTCAATCTCCGGCTTGGTCAGCCGCGTCAGCGCTTCCACGAAATTATAGTCGCCGTAAATCAACCCGTGATCCAGCGAACCCTCCGGCTTGGAGCGTGTGCCGCGCAAGAGGACGCACGGTTCAGGTGTGCCGCGACTGCTATAGTTATTCCACAACGATTCCAATGTCGCGATCGCTTCCGCGCGCCAACGCGCGGCTCGCGCCGAGTCGGCTTCGAGTTTCGCCAACAGTAACAATCCGGACGCGAGAATCGCGGCGGCTGAACTATCGCGCACGTCGTTCGGAATTAGCGGGCTGTCGTAATCCCAGTACGGCACGCGATCCGGCGGCAATCGGCGCAAACAATATTTCGCAAGATTGCGCGCGGCATCGAGGAATGTTGCATCGCCGGTCTCGCGATAACATTCGGCAAAGCCGTAGACCGCCCACGCTTGCCCGCGCGACCAACACGACGTCGCGCTCAATCCCTGCGCGGTATCCTGTCGGATGAACGCGCCGGTCTCCGGATCGAAATCGGCGACGTGCGACGTAGACCAATCCGCGCGCGCGTGCCGCTGGAGCGCGGTGCGCGCGTGCGCGATCGCGCTGTCGGCGAAGCGGGGTTCCCCGGTTTCCTTGCTCGCCCAAAAGAGCAAGTCGAGATTCATCAGTGTGTCAATGATCGCGCGCCCGCGTTCGCGCGGTGTTCCCTCCAGCGGTCCCCACGCTTGAAAGAACTTGCCTTGCGCGTTGAAGCGTCGCGAAAGCGTTCGCGCGGCTTGCAGCGCCGGCGCTTTGAACGCCGCGTCGCCGGTCAATTTCCAACCCAGGATGTGCGACAACTCGAAAAGAAATCCCAGGTCGTGCGTCGTCGTGTCGTGCTGACGCGGCGCGAGCCGCGCCGTCCATGCGCGCGCCGCGCGCTCGAACGTGTGATCGCGCGTGTGCGCGTACGCGAGCCAGAGCAAGCCGGTCCAATGTCCGCCAACCCAGCCGCCGTCGTCCGCGCAAAACCACGCGCCGCATTTTGCGAACTCGGGAAAACTTGTCAGGGTCGCAAGGTTGCGGCGCGTCAGGACGATGCAGTACGCGAGCGCGTCTTGGACAAACGGCGGAAAAGTTTCAGGATGGATTGGCATCTTCGCAAATTGGAATGACTCCGCGTTCGGAGTTGGCGATTCATCGCCGTCTCATGCGCCAAGCGCGTACTACGAACGCCAGAGTTCGCGCAGGCGATGCGCCGCGAGTTTGGGGCGACGGTCGCGCGTAAACACGCCTTTGAGATTCATCCCGCCCATGCGTTGAACGGCTTGCGACGTTTTGAAATCGCACAAATTCCAGACGTGCTCGCCGACGACGAAGGATTTGCTCCGCAACACGTTGATGTACGCCGTCAGCATCTCGGCTTGGTATTCTTCGGCGAACATTTCCGGCGGTTGCGCGTGAAAACCGGCAATCGTATCCGCGCCAAACTCAGTCAGAATCACCGGCTTGCGAAATTTCTGATACAGCGCGTCGAGTTCCGCCGCGAGACACGCCGCGCCTTCCTCGATTTTTCCGGATTGCGAGTACCAACCCGCGTACCGATTGAGGCACATCAAATCGCAAAACTCGAACGATTCTTCCGCCGCGCCCAGGTAGGTCGCGAGTGTGATCGGTCGCGTGGGATCGAGCGCGCGGCACAGATCGGACAGATTCTTGAAGAAGGGTTTGGCGGAGGGCAGCCAGGAATGCGGTTCGTTCGCGATGCTCCACGCGATCACGCTCGGATGATTTTTATCGCGCGCGATCAGGTCGCGCGTGTACTGCCGGCACAATTCCAGGCGACGCGCCAATCCTTCTGCGGCAAAGAACAAACCGACCGCCGGAGTTTCGTCGATGATCAAGAAACCCAATCGATCCGCCAGATCCATCATTTGTTCCGAGTACGGATAATGCGTCGTCCGAAATGAATTTGCGCCCACCCATTTCATCAGCGCATAGTCTTTGACGATGACTGCCGGAGCAAGCCCGCGCCCGACGATCGGAAAATCCTCGTGGCGACCAAAGCCCTTCAAGTAAATCGGCTTGCCGTTGAGCAGCAGCGCGTCGCCCTCGATTGCGATCGTGCGAATGCCGATCGACAAGGTGTAGCGATCGTACGGCGCGCCGTCGCGCGTCAACTCGATCGTGAGATCGTACAGGTTCGGCGCTTCCGGCGACCAGAGCGCGGCGTCGGGCACACGCATCTCAACTTCGTCTGCGGTTGTTTCGGCGAGGATGTTCGCGCCGTGACCGCGCAGCGCGAATCGCGCGGTGTGGGGAACGCTAGCGCCAGCGTCCCCTACACTCACGCGCACGCGTCCGGTCGTGCCCGCGATGTCGGTGATCACGGTCAGATCGCCGAGCGCGTCGCGCGGCGTCGCGTACAGCAGCACCGGGCGCTGAATGCCGCAGAACGGAAAAAAGTCGAACGAAGACGGCGGATTGTTTTCTTTTTGCGTGAGGAACATGTGCTGAGGATCGGATGGCACATTCCCGGGCGGCACGCGGTCGGGCGCGAGTTCGCCTTCGACGCGCGCGACGAGCACGTTACCTTCGCGCCGGACGTGCGACGTGACGTCGAACTCGAACGGCAAATGTCCGCCTTCGTGCTGACCCAGGCGCGCGCCGTTCAACCACACTTCGGCGAAATAGTTGACCGAGTTAAAGCGCACGCGCAACTGCTGCCGCGACGCATCCCAGCCCCACGGCAAATCAAAACGCGTCTGATACCAGGTATTGCCCAAGTAATCGCGCCGATCCTCGAACTGATCGTTCCAACTCGCGGGAACGGCTGCCGGGCGCCCGCCTGTAAAACCGGCAAACCAATTCGATTTGATTCCGTCGCCCTCTGGATCAAAACGCAAATCCCAGATACCGGACAAGTCAACACACTGGCGAAATGGATTGGATTGAGGATATAGCAACAGTGCCTCCAAAGATGTTGGACAAATTTGCGAATTTGTCCTGTTGGCCAAGTTCTGGAAACTTGTCCTACGACACCACGCCGCGCAAATTCAATTCCTCCGCGCGATGACACGCCGCAAAGTGGGACAAGTTGCCAACTTGTCCTACCGCGCGCAGCGCCGGCGTCTCGGTCTTGCAACGATCCTCCGCGTAACGACAACGCGGATGAAAATAGCAGCCACGCGGCGGATTCGCCGGATCGGCGACATCGCCTTCCAGGACGATGCGTTTGGAGCGCATCGTCGGATCCGGCTTGGGAACGGCGGAGAGGAGCGCTTCGGTGTACGGATGCTTGGGCTGTGCGAACAGCGCGGTCGTCTCCGCCAGTTCGACGATCTTGCCGACGTACATCACCGCGACGCGATCGGCGACGTACTCGACGACGCTCAGATCGTGCGAGATGAACAGGTACGTCAAATTCAGTTCGGCTTGCAAATCTTCGAGCAAGTTCAGAATCTGCGCCTGCACCGACACGTCGAGCGCGGAGACGGCTTCGTCCGCGACGACGATGCGCGGGTCGAGCGCGAGCGCGCGCGCGATACCGATGCGTTGCCGCTGCCCGCCGCTGAACGCGTGCGGATACCGGCGCATGTATTCGGGACGCAAACCGACGCGCTTGAGCAGATTCGCGACGCGGTCTTCCAACTCCGCGCCGCGCGCGACCCCGTGCACCTTGAGCGGTTCGCCGACAATATCGAGCACCGTCATGCGCGGGTTGAGCGATGAGTACGGGTCTTGGAAAATCATCCGCAACTCGCGGCGGTACGGTTTGAGGTCGCTGGACTTGAGCGCGGCAAGATCGACCTGCTCATTCTTGGCGTTGCAATACAAAATCGCGCCTGCGGTCGGATCGTACGCGCGCATAATGCAGCGCCCGATCGTTGTCTTGCCGCAGCCGCTTTCGCCGACGAGACCCAGCGTCTCGCCGCGGCGCACCGCGAAACTCACATCGTCCACCGCTTTGACGTGACCGACGACGCGCTGCCGAAATCCTTTGCGGATCGGAAAGTGCATTTTCAAGTTATTTACTTCAAGCATGACCTCTGGGGTCAAAGTTTGCATCATTTCTCCGAGCAAAATGCCAAAGGACAAGGGACACGTGATCAGACGTGTTGCGTGTTGCGTGTTCCGTTTCGTTTTTACGCAACACGCATCACGGCTCACACAACAAACACCGCACCGCGCGATTGTCGCGCCGTTCGATCAACTCTGGATGAATTCGATCGCATGTGCCCGGCATCATTTGCGCGCAACGCGGATGGAACGGACAACCTACTGGACGATTGTACGGATCCGGTACCGCGCCTTGAATCGGATCGAGACGACCTTGCTTGATCTGCCCCAGGCGCGGAATCGAGCGCAAGAGCGCGCGGGTGTACGGATGCAGTGGCTCGCGAAAGAGCGAAAAGACGTCGGCGCGCTCGACGACCTCGCCCAGGTACATCACGACGATCTCTTCGCAGATTTCGGCGACCATGCCCAGGTTGTGCGTGATGAGCATCACCGCCATACCCAAGTCGCGCTGCAATTCTTGAATCAGTTCGAGAATCTGCGCCTGCGTCGTCACGTCGAGCGCGGTCGTCGGTTCATCCGCGATCAGCAAACTGGGATGACACGCGAGCGCCATCGCGATCATCGCGCGCTGCCGCATTCCGCCGCTCAATTGAAAAGGGTAGGCGTCGACGCGTTCTTCCGGCTTGGGAATGCCGACCCGGCGCAGCATGTCGACGGCTTGTCGGCGCGCGGTCGCGTGATCGACGCGGCGGTGCAGCGTAATCACTTCTTCAATCTGATTGCCGATCGTATGCACCGGACTGAGCGAAGTCATCGGCTCTTGAAAGATCATCGCGATTTCTTCGCCGCGAATGTCGCGCATCGCGCGGCTGTTCGGCGCGAGCGCAGCCAGATCGATCACGTCCATCATCTGCGATTGCCCGTTGCATTTCAACTGCCGATGGAAAAGAATCTGCCCCGCGACGATCCGCCCCGGCGATTCGACGAGTTGTAGAATCGAGTACGACATCACGCTCTTGCCGCACCCGCTCTCGCCGACGACGCCGAGCGTGCCGCCGCGCCGGATCGTCAAATCCGCGCCTTCGACCGCTTTGACTGTGCCTTCGTCGAGGAAGAAGTGGGTCTTGAGATTTTTCACTTCAAGCAACGTGCTTTCATCCTTCATCCTTCCGCCTTCATCCTTTACCGCGCGTACGGATCCGCCGCATCTCTCAACCCATCGCCGAGAAAATTCAGCGCGAGCACGGAGACGACGACGGCGAGCGCGGGAATCAGCAGCCACGGCGCGGTCGCAATCGAGCGAATGTCTTGCGCGTTTTGCAACAGCACGCCCCAACTGACGACCGGCTCGCGCAGCCCCAAGCCGAGAAAACTGAGCGCGGTCTCGGAAAGAATCATGCCCGGAATCGCGAGTGTGATCGCGGCGATGATGTGGCTGGTGAACGCAGGCAGCATGTGACCCAGGATGATCCGCATTTCGCTCGCGCCGTCCAAGCGCGCCGCCATCACGAAATCTTCTTCGCGCAGCGAGAGAAAGCGTCCGCGCACGACGCGCGCCAAGCCCGTCCAACCGATGAGCGAAAGAATCACCGTGATCGCAAAATAGACGCGGAGCGGATCCCAGTCGAGCGGCAGCGCGGCGGACAAGCCCATCCACAACGGAATGGATGGGATCGAACGCAAAAATTCGATGACGCGCTGAATCAAATTGTCGATGTTGCCGCCGTAATAACCGGACAACCCGCCCAGCAAAATACCAAGCACGAGACTTAGCAAAACGCCGACCAAGCCAATCGACATCGAAACGCGCGTACCGACGATCAGACGGCTGAGCACATCGCGCCCGAGCCGGTCCGCGCCGAGCAAGTACATCGGCTGATCCGGATCGAGCGGCGCGAGCAAATGCCGATTGCCCGGAATCAAGTTGAACAATTTGTAGGGTACGCCTTCGACGAGCAAGCCGACTGGGATCTTGACGCTCGAATCTATTTCAAACGTGCGACGCAGCGCGACCGGATCGATCTTGGAGGTATAACCGTAAACGTACAAGCCCCAATTGCCCTGCTCGTCGACGAAATGAAGGGACTGCGGCGGAGCGTACAGATATTTGGAATTGGTTTGGTCGGGCAGAAAGGGTGCGAGAATTTCAACAAACAGCGCGACCAGATAAATCAAAAGGATGACGATTCCGCTAACCAGCGCGAGTTTGTGCTTGCGGAATTTCCACCAGACCAATTTCCATTGCGGCGCGACGTAGACCGGGGTTTCTTTTTCAGTATTCATTGATACCTAATCCGCGGATCCAACCACGCCAACAAAATATCAGAGAGCAGCGTGCCGATGATCGTCAGGACGCTGAGAATCAGAATCAACGCGCCCGCGAGGTACATGTCTTGCACTTGGAGCGCGCGCAAGAGCATCGGCCCCGTCGTCGGCAGATTCATCACGACCGACAAGATGATCGAGCCGGACACCAGAAAGGGCAGCGTCCAGCCAATCGTGCTGACGAAGGGATTGAGCGCGAGGCGCACCGGATATTTGAGGAGCACGCGCCATTCCGGCAAGCCCTTGGCGCGCGCGGTGATCACGTACGGCTTGCGGAGTTCGTCGAGCAAATTCGCGCGCATGATGCGAATCAGTTCCGCCGTGCCGCCGACCGCGAGAATGATTACCGGGAGCCAAATATGTTGCAACAGATCGAGCACTTTGTCCCAACTCCACGGCGCAGTCAAAAATTCGGAGGAAAATAATCCGCCCGAGGTTTGACCCAGGTATTTGAATTGAACGTACATCAACACCAAAGCCAATAGAAAACCCGGCACGGCGATGCCGATAAAACCCAGGAATGTGAAAAAATAATCGCCGATGGAATATTGCTTGACCGCGGAATAAATCCCAATCGGAAAGGCGAGTGCCCAAGTAATGAGAATGCTGCCCAACGAAAGCGCCAGCGTCAACCAAACGCGTTCCCAGATGAATGACGAGACCGGTTGGCGTAATTCAAACGCGATGCCAAAGTTGCCCTGCGTCAGAATGCCCTGCATCCATTTCAGATAGCGCACCGTCGCCGGTTGATCCAAACCGTACTGCTCGCGAATAACCCGGGCGGTTTCCTGGCTCGCCATGTCGCCTTGCGCGGCGAGGTTCGCCACGTACGACGTCGCAAAATCGCCCGGCGGCAGTTCGATGATGATGTAGGCGACCAGAGATGTGACAATCAGCGTGGGGATCATCAACAGCGCGCGACGGAGGATGTACTGGAGCATACGTCTTCTCTCTTTCAGATTAGACCTGACAGGTTTGGGAAAAACCTGTCAGGTCTCGATTTCGCGCGCCTATTTGGCGAAAAAGTAAGCGAAGGTGTTGGTCGGCGCGGGCGTCGGATACTGCCAACCGTTGATCATTTTCTTCGGCACGTTTGCCATGTTGTTCTTGACGATGCCGTACACGAGCGGCGGCGTCGTCACGCCGATGCAGAAGAAATAATCCGCCGACATTTGCAGCATTTCGTTCATCGCCTTGACCTGACCCTCGAACGTGGATTGGGTCACGGCTTTGTTGAAGCCATCCATGATCTTTTTGACATCGGCGGGCGGTTCTTCGGCGGTGGCATCGCGCACGCCATTATACCAGTACGCCCAGGCAACCGCGAATCCCGACTCGGTGCTGTACGGGAAGAAATTGCGCGGATCGAACATCGGGCCCAAGCCGCCTTCGCCGTTCCAGATCATCGCGTCCAGATCGTTGGCGTCTTTGCGCTGATACATCAACGAGCGATCCTCCGGTTTCGCCTGCGCGTTCACGCCGACGGCTTGGAAGTATTTGGCGATCATGTTGCCGGCATCCACTTGATCTTGGAGGGAGTTGGCTATCTCGATGACAAAGGTCAAGGGTTTGCCGTCGGCGCGCAAGCGCATCCCGTTCGCGTCTTTCTTCGGCAGCACTTTGTCGAGATACTCGTTCGCTTTTTTCACGTCGTACTCGAGGTACTGCGTCGCGAGTTGTTTGTGGTAGAACGGCGTGTCCGCCAGCGGCGCGGGTTGCGCCGGGGTGCCCTGACTGACGTAAACCGTGTCGATGATCGCTTTGCGATTGATCGCGTACGACAAGCCGATGCGGAAATCCTTGTTCTGGAAAATTTCGCGCAGCGCCTTGTCCTTGTGCGTCAAGTTCAAATGGACGACCACCGCGTTGCTGGTCACCTGCACGAGGTCAATGAAACTGTAATCGCCCTTCTTTTGATTGTCGAAGAGCACCGCTTTATTCGGCAGCGTGTTAAAGTGGCGCATTTGCAAATCGATTTCGCCGTTGGTGGCTTTGAGCAACATCGCCGCGGCGTCCGCGTACACGCCGTACGTCAAGCGATCGATGTACGGATACTGCTGCCCGTTCTGATCGACTTTGAAGTAGTACGGATTGCGGACGAACGTGACCTGGGTTGCGGTGCCGGACATCGGTTGTTCGGTCATCCACGCGTAGAGCATCGGACGACCGACGACGCTGTATTGTCCAAAGCCGCCGCCGTCGGGTTGACCGACGCGCGCGATAAAGTACTCGCGCCAACTGTTGAACCCCGCGGCTTTGACGTCCGCGTCCAGTTTCGCTTTCTCGACGTACTTGGCGTGATACTGCTGGGCAAAGTGCTTGGGAAAGTTGAGCATCGAGCGCCCGTTCGCGCTGGCGACGTTGTGCAAAAAGAGTCCGTTCGGCGCGGGGAAGGTGAATTTGACGGTGGTGTCGTCAACCTTGGTCACGGAACCGGGCTTGCCGCCGATCAACATGAAAGACGGCGGCGCGGTCGTGAGGTCTTTGTTCAGTTCGACGTCTTCCCACCAGAACACAATGTCGTCGGCGGTAAAGGGTTTGCCGTCCGACCATTTGACGCCTTTGCGGAGGGAGAAAGTGTACTCGGTCGCGGCCTTGCTCACCTCCCACTTTTCGGCGAGGTTCGGCACAATGTCGGACCACTCGACGTTCCATCGCACGAGAGGTTCGTACGTAAAGATTTTGTAGAACGAAGGATCGTCCGTCCCAGCGGTCATGCCCATCCGCCAGGTGCCGCCGTACGTTCCGATCTTTTCGGCTTTGACGACCAATGGATTTTGCGGCAGGCGTTGATCGACCGGCGGAAGTTTACCGGCTTTGACTTGCTCCGCGAGCGTCGGCGCTTCCGAGTACTTGGAGGCGGGCGCGGTAGTGGGGGCTGGCGCGACCGCTTTCGTCGGCTCGGGTACCTTGGTTGGAGTGACCGTTGGCGCGGGCGCGGCGCAACCGACGATCACCAGCAGAATGGCGAGCACGAACACGGCTCGCTGGATCATTCGAACCGTAGACATGGCTGTGTCTCCTTTCAGTTTCATCATCGAAAATCTTGAACGCGCTTCGATCAGGCATCGGCTGTCGCGCAGCCGCGGGTCGCCAGCCCGGGGCGATGCCTACCGATCTCGAAATTTACTCGGCAGAACCCTCCTCAATGAAAATGGATCGGCGCTCAGATCACTGTAATTTTCACAGTAAATTACACCATTATCTTACTATCTTTCTGGGTTTTTGTCAATATCGATTCTTGACTTTTTGTGTAAGTTCCAATATAATTTACATGAAAGGAGTGGCGCAATGAAAACAAGAAAACCAGCCACGCTTGCCGATGTTGCCCGCCACGCGCGCGTTTCGACCGCGACGGCTTCACGCGTGCTGCACCACACGGGACCCGTCAGCCAAGAACTCCGCAAAAAAATCGAATCGTCGGTTTCCACGTTAGGTTACAAGCCGCACCGCGCCTCCAAACCGCGCAGTCAGGGCACGATCGCGCTCCTCGTCGAAGATTTGCTCAATCCCTATTTCCCGGAAATCATTCGCGGGGTTCAAGAGGAAGCCGACAATTACGGAACGATTCTCACGCTGTACACTTTGACCGATCACCCCCAACGCCCCCATCAACTCCTCCAAAAGCTGGGCAAGCAATCGGTCGAAGGCATCATCGTCACCGGCTCGTCGCCCTTTCCCGAATTGTTGGAATGGCGCGACCGGCATCAGGCGCCGATGGTCGTCATCAACCGCCAAGTCGCGCGCGAGGGCGTCCATTGCATCAAAGTCGATTTCGAGAATGCGATGTATCGCGCCACGCAGCACCTGTTGAGTCTGGGTCACACGCGCATCGGACACCTGGCATCGCCCGTCACGGGTGAGATCGCGCAAAGCCGGCAGCGGGGCATCGAGTCGGCGCTGAAGGAAGCCGGTTTGATTCTCCGCCCCGAGTGGTGTCCGGCGGTTTCGCCCGGCGCGGAAGTCGAAGGCGGTTATCAGACGATGCGCGTGCTGCTCGATCTGCCCGCCGACAATCGCCCCACCGCGGTGCTCGCGTTCAACGACATCATCGCGGTCGGCGCGCTGCACGCGGTGCGCGCGTGCGGGTTGCGCGTGCCGCAGGACATTTCGATCATCGGCGTGGACGACATTTCGATCGCGGCGCACGTTTATCCGCCGCTCACCACAATCGGTCAGCCGAAATATCGGATGGGCAAGTTGGCGGTGCAAATGGTGCGTCAAATGCGCGAAGGCAAAATGCCCCTCGGAAATAATTGCACGCTCTTGGAATGCCCCTTGATTGTGCGCGAGTCCACCGGGGTTGCGCCTCTGTCACTCTAAGCCCTTCGCGGTCATTCGGAGCGAAGCGAAGAATCTCGTTACTCGCTCAGGATAAACCATGTGGTGAGCGGAGCGAATCCATCCGCAAAGTGGCTCGTTGGCGCGACGACACGATGCTTCGCCTCGCTCGGCATGACGGACAGGATTGAGGACACCCATGCGCGACAGCTTTTTTCGCAAGCGCTTCGTCAGCGCGACGGAATCAGCCGACCTGGACGATGTGCGCCGCGATCTGATCGCGATCGTCAGCGTCGTCGTCTTGGGTCTTGGTTGGCTCCTGACATTATCCGCGCTTGGTTTTGATGGACGCCCAGAGTATCTGCCAGCCGGCTTCATGTTGCTCGCCGGTTCGGTGCTCGGCTTGTGGCTGCGTCCGCACAACTATCGCGCCGCGCTGTATTGGTTGATCGCGGTTTTGCTCGGCGCGATCGCGAGCGTCAAGTGGTTGCTGCCCAATGATCCGGCGCAGTACTTTTTCCCAGTCGTCATCGTCGTCTCCAGTTTGATGGTGTCGCGCGTCGGCGTGTTCGCGGTCGCGACTTTCACGAGCATCGTTTGCGCGACCATCGCGCGCGCCCACGGCGCGAGTTGGTTCGAGCCCCAGGAAATCGTCACCCCGATCACGCTGATCTATTTGACCGCGCTCGCCGGTTGGCTCAACGCGCGGCACGTCAACGTCGCGCTCGACAGCATGGAAACCGGCTACGTGCGCGCGCGCGATCTGTTGGAGCAACGACGCGACGAGCGGATGAAATTGGCGCGCACGCTCAAATCGCTCGAAGACGCGTACGTCCGCATCGAAAAAATGAACTACGCGCTGATCGAAGCGCACCGCGTCGCGGAGCAAGCGCGGCGCTTCAAAGCCGAATTCGTCGCGAACGTGAGCCACGAACTGCGGACGCCGCTCAACCTCATCATCGGTTTCACCGAAATGATGACCGCCGCGCCGGAGAGTTACGGCGATGTCCCACTGCCCGCCGCGTATCGCGGCGATATGATGGCGACGTACCGCAACGCGCGGCACCTGCGCGCGCTGATCGACGACGTGCTCGATCTCTCGCGCATCGAAGCGGGGAGTATGCCGCTCAACACAGAGGCGGTGAATCTGGACGAAGTGATTCGCGAAGCGGCGGAGATGGTACGCGGCTTGGTCGAAGCGCGCGGGTTGAATTTGGAATTGGAACTGACGGACGGATTGCCCGTTTTGCAAATTGATCGCACGCGCATTCGGCAGGTGCTTTTGAATCTGCTCACGAATGCGACGCGCTTTACCGACGCGGGAGAAATTTGTGTGCGAACGCGCATGGAAAATGCGGAGGTGATTGTCGCGGTCGAAGACAGCGGACGCGGGATCGAACCGGCGCGATTGGCGCAGGCGTTCGAGGCGTTCAGTCAACTGGAGAATGATCAAGCGCGTCAGGGCAGCGGCTTGGGACTCGCAGTGAGCAAACGCTTTGTCGAACTGCACGGCGGCGCGATGCGGATCGAAAGCGAAGTGGGGCGCGGGACGACGGTTTATTTTTCGCTGCCGCTGCCCGGCGAATTGCAATCCGTTGCGCCGCCGCGCTGGACGCTCGGCTATGCGTTGCGAATTTCCGGCGAGCCAAGCGTACTCGTGTTGCACGATGATTTGCGCGTCCTGCCGCTCTTGCGCCGCTATGTGCCGGGTTATCAATTCCAACTAGCCGAAACCGCCGCGCAAGCGCGCGCGCTGATCCGGCAAGCGTTACCCATCGCCGTGATTATGGATGCGACTTGGGCGGCGCGTTCGGGTGACCACGTCGCGGAACTGGCTCTACCGCCGGAACTCGCGCTGATCGAATGTCCGCTGCCGAGCGCGCGCCGGTTGGGCGCGCTCGTCGGCGCGGTCGATTACATCGTCAAGCCGGTGAGCCGCGCGGATTTGTCGCGCGTGCTCGCGCGGTTTGACCCACCGCCGAAGACGATCATAGTCGTGGACGACGAGCCGGATTTGGTGCGCTTGATCGAACGAATGTTGCAAGCGGATCATCCATCGCTGCGCGTGCTGGAAGCGTTCGGCGGGAAACAAGGTTTGGAAATTTTGCGCGCGGAACATCCCGACCTGGCGCTTTTGGATCTGGTGATGCCGGACATGGACGGCTACGGATTCTTGGAGCAAATGGCAAACGATCCGGCGACCAAAGACACGAACGTCGTCATCATCTCCGCGACCGGTTTGGGAGAGGACGATGTTCCGCTCGCGGGCGATGTGCGGCTGGCGCGGCAAGCCGGTTTTTCGTTGACGCAAATTTTGCGGACGCTGCAAGCGACGCTGGCGACAGCGACGCCCGGATTAGGGACACAGATGAACACTGATAAACACAGATAGTAGACTTTATCGGCAATAATTTTGGACGCTGATAAACACAGATGCACACAGATTG
>DYJA01000049.1 GCA_020723345.1 Candidatus Aquidulcis sp.
TGAATTTTGAATTTCGAATTTCGAATTTGCAATTTCCCGCAACGCCGCGTCCACCTCCCTCGTCTTGTTCGGCACGTCGGCGATGAGGCGCGCGGTGATTTCGTCCGCGCGTTCGCGGTCCACCCACGCAGCCACTAGTCGCTGGAGCAGGCCGAAGGTGAGATCGGCCTGCGTCAAACTCCAGCGATGGATTCGCAGAACCCCGCGATGCAAACGTTCCACCTCGCGCAGCGCGGCGAAGATGTCGTGCGGCTCCGCGTGAACCCGCGCCTCCAACCGCGCGCGCAGCGCGGCAAGGCGCGCGTCGTGCTCGCGCGTGTAATGCGCCCAATGCCGATAGTTGTTCAACGGCGAGACGTTGAACGGGTCGGAGAAAAACGTGCGGAGGAACGAAAATACAAAGCGCGGCGCGTCGAACCAGCGCGGGTACGGCGCGCGCCGGCGGAGCGCAACCGCGCCGTCGGGAAAATAACGGTACGCGTCTTCGGGCAGCAGGAAATCGGGAAAACCCTTGTAGAAAATCTGGAAGGCCTGCGCGTTCGCGTATGGATGGCCGTGCCACAGGCGCGTCAACGGAATCGTTTCGGCCTGCGGGTAACCCAGGCAGCGCAGCGGATCGCGCAGCGCGAGTTCCTCGATGAACGGACCGATATGCGACCAACCGAGCGGCGAGATCGGCGCGGGCAGTCGTTCGTTGATAAAGCCGCTCGTCCACAGAATGTCGTTTTCGTTTTCCATCGCGTCCGATTATATCGCCGCGATTCTTGTTTGACAAACGCGCCACATGAACCTATAATGCGCTTGATTTCGGGCGAATAGCTCAGTTGGTAGAGCGCTTGCTTTACACGCAAGATGTCACGGGTTCGAGTCCTGTTTCGCCCACACCTCCCAGGCGATTTCAGCGACGAAGTCGCCTTTTTTGCAAGGAAATTTTCGTGACTCTTTCTCATCTCGATGAACACGGGCGCGCGCAGATGGTGGACGTTAGCGCGAAAGCCGATACCGAACGCGTCGCGATTGCCAAAGGTGAAATCACGATGCAAGCCGCGACGCTCGCGCTGATTCGCGCCGGCAAGATCGAAAAGGGCGAAGTGTTCGCGGTCGCGCGCGTCGCCGGAATTATGGCGGCGAAACGCACGCACGAATTGATCCCGATGTGCCATCCGCTCCTCGTCACCGATATCGCGGTGGACTTTGAAATTCTTGCCGAAGGGAACGCGAACGAACGCGCGCGCGTCGGCATCATCGGCACGGCGAAGAATGTCGGCAAGACCGGCGTCGAAATGGAAGCGCTCGTCGCGGTGACGACCGCCGCGCTGACGATTTACGATATGGCAAAAGCGGTCGACCGCGCGATGCGAATCGAGAATGTGCGGCTGGTCTTAAAACGGGGAGGCAAGTCCGGCGAGATCGTGTTGGAATAAAGGGGAAGCCATGCGCCGATGGTTCACAGCACCTGGGTTTTGGTTTGCGATCTTGTTGGTATTTCTTGGCGTGAAACAAGCGCTCGCGCTGTTCGTTTTTCGACAGCCGGGGAATGCTTTCCTTCCAGACTCGTTTGGCTATGAAGACCTGGCGGTCAATCTTTTGCAGCGCGCCAGTTTCGACGTTCCAGGCGAACCCATGGTTGGCTTGGTGCGGACGCCCGGTTATCCGGTATTCATCGCCGGCATCTATGCGCTCGCTGGACGAATTCCGGGTTGGGTGATTTTCGTCCAACTGATTTTGGATGCGCTGACGGCTTTGCTGATCTGGCGAATCGCGCGGGAATATTTTTCCGAAACAGTCGGCGTGATCGGCGCGTTCATCTACGCGATCAGTTTGAACGCGACCGTGGGCGCGCTGTACCTTCTATCGGATACGCTGTTTACGTTTCTCTTGGTCGGCGCGTTCTTTTTGCTGAGCCGATACTGGCGCGCGCCGGAGCGCCGCTGGCTGATTTCGCTGGGAGTCATTCTCGGCTTGCTGCCGCTGGTTCGTCCCATCGGTCTGTATCTCGCGGTGATTTGGATTGTCTTTTTCGCAATCAAGCAATGGAGAGATTCGATCAAACGATGGTACCGTCAGCCACTCGTCGTGGGCTTGCTCTGCGCGGTCTTGGTTGCGCCGTGGATTCTGCGAAACTATGCGGTGACCGGTCGCGCGATGTTTTCGGCGGCAGAGGCGATGAATCTCTACTGCTGTTTTGCGCCCGCCGCGTTGGCGGAAGACGCCAAGATACCCTTGCTCGACGCGCGCGCGCAGGTCGACGCGCCGTTTCGATTTCAATCTCTGAACACGGTTGAACCGCGCCAACTCTTTCTCGCCGCCGATTACGCGATCCAAATTATCTTGCAGCATCCGCTCGGTTATGCCAAGGCGCATATCAAAGGAGTCTTTGCCACCCTCTTCGAACCAGCGTACAAACAATGGCTGCCACTCGTGGGGAGTGAATACACCGCGTCCGGATTTCTTGCCAAACTAATGTCGCTCGATTTGAGAGGAGCAAGCGCCAGTTTATCTGAAACGACGGCGTCGGGCTGGTTTTGGCTAGCTCTACCCATTTTGAATTTGAGCTACACCATCGCCGAGTACTTGTTGGCGGCATGGGGCGCGTGGAAAATATTCCGCCGGTCGTCGAATCGCCAGGCGCTTGCGCTTGTCTTGCTGGGCGTGATTACGATTCTCTATCTTGTCGTCGCGCCGGGCTCCGGCGGCGGTTTGCGTTTCCGCATTCCCGCCGAACCGTTGATCGCCTTGCTTGCCGCGGTCGGCGTGACGAAAATAAACCTGGGTTCCATGAGCCAGGGAAAACCACTATCGGTTGCGTCGAGAACAAACGCGCATGATTAATCGCAATCTGGCAACGGCGGAAGACCGCGCGCGCTTGCCGATTCAGCGGATTGAAGTTGTTTATTTCGCGATCTTGTTGGTCCTGTTGGCAGCCGTCTTTGCGTTCAACGCGTTCGTCGCAGGCGGTACGATCTCGAGCGTCAAGCAACTCGCGATTGATTCGGCTTCGTGGCCCTACCCGCCGCAGTACTGGGGTATTCAATATTGGCCCGCGGCGATCAACCGCGTGCTGTTTCGCTGGATCATCCAGGGCACTTGGACGCTTTTCTGCGCGCCCGATGACGCGTGGGGATTTTACATTATTTTCATCGCTTGGAGTTTCGCGCTATTTTACGGCACGCTGGTCGCGCTGTACTTTTTCTTGCGACTGTTGGATTTTTCTCGCCGGATGAGTTTTGGCGGCTGTCTGTTGTTCCTTGCTTGCGCGCCGGTGCTGTTGGCGTACAAATACCCTGTTGCCACGCGCGAAGATCCGCTGGCGTATTTCCTGATCGTCTTGGGACTCGTCGCGCTTTTCAAATCGAGACCGATCCTTTTTACGGTGATCGCAACGGCGGCGGCATTGACGCGCGAGACGACGTTGATTCTTCCGCTCGCGTATTTTCTGGCGTCGGGCGAATCGCTGCGGCAGCGCGTGCTCGTTTTCATTCCGCCCGTCTTGGCGTTCTTTGGAATTCGCCTGGTCACGCAAGCGCCGGTACCAGTGAACCAGCTCGAAGCGTCGCTGCTCAACTTCCTTTTTCCGTGGGAATTGATCGCGTTTCTATTCTGCGCGTTTGGCGCGCTGTGGGCGCCTTACCTGATCGGGATGCGCGAGCGGCGACAGTATAACGACGCGCTTAACTTTCCGTGGCGCGTCTTGATCACGACAGGACCGATCATTCTCGTGTTGATCCTGGGGACGAGCGTCGCGCTGGGCAGAGCGCGCGAGATTCGTCCGACGTTTCTGATTTTTCCGTGGGTCATCGCGTTTGCGCTCGATTGGTTTAGCCGAAACCGCGCGTACCTGGCGCGACTGGCGGCGCGCAAGACTTTTTGGGTGTTCGCGTTTTCGATTTTCGCCGGATTGGCGGCGATTGTCCTCTATTTCAATTACGCGCAACGCGAGTTGACGACAGCCATCCTGGCGGATTTCCGCAATGGCTATTGGCTGGTCCTCGGAACGATCAATCTTGCGATCACGCTCGCGCTCTTTTTGCCGCGTGCGCGATCCAAGTGGCTAGCAGAGCAAGTTTGATGACCACCGCAAAACAAATCCGATTAACTTCCTACGCCGCGTGCGCGGGCTGAGCGTCCAAACTCGGCGCAGCCGAATTGGCGCAAGTTGTGCGCCCCCTCAGCGATAAATTCAATCCGCGAGATTTCCCCGCGCTCCTCGTCGGACTCGGCGATCCGGACGACGCGGCGGTTTATCGCGTCAACGCCACGACCGCGCTGATCCAAACGCTCGATTTCTTTCCGCCGGTCGTGGACGACGCGTACTCTTTCGGCGCGATCACCGCGGCGAACGCGATGAGCGACGTGTACGCGATGGGCGGACAAGTGATCCTCGCGCTCAATCTCGCCGCGTGGCGCGACGACCTGCCGCTCGAACTGCTCAGCGAAATTCTGCGCGGCGGCGCGGACAAAGTCGCGGAAGCCGGCGCGGCGATTGCCGGCGGTCACACGATCACCGATCAGGAACCCAAGTACGGTCTGTCGGTCACCGGCATCGTGCATCCCGACCGCATCGCGACGAAAGGCGGCGCGCGCGGCGGCGACGTGTTGGTGCTGACGAAACCGCTCGGCAGCGGCTTGATCACGACGGCCGGCAAAAACAGCGTCGCGTCCGACGCGCATCTGCAGAACGCGATTGCGTGGATGGCGCGTTTGAATCGCGGCGCGGCGCACGCAATCCAGGAAATCGGCGTGAAATGCGCGACCGACATCACCGGCTACGGTTTGCTCGGTCACGCGTACGAAATCGCGCAAGCGTCGCGCGTCGCGCTCCGCTTGCGCGCGGATGCGCTGCCGCTGCTCGACGGCGCGCGCGAATACGCGCGCCAACAACAAATCCCCGGCGGCGCGGGGCGCAACAAATTGTATCTCGAAGACAAGGTGGAATTTACGCGCGCGCTTGACGACGACCTGTTCGAAATTTTTTTCGATCCGCAAACGTCGGGCGGTTTGCTGATCGCCGTCGCGGAAACCAGACTGGACGCGCTTGTGCGCGCGCTGAAATTGCGGAACGTCGATCAGTGGATCGTCGGCGAAGTTGTCGCAGGAAAAGGAATCATCGTCCAGTAAACAGTCAACGGTTTCGACTGTTCACTGTTCACTGTTCACCGTTCACTGTTCACTGCATTTAGGAGGAATGTCCAATGGCGGACCATTCACGACGCGTCGTCGTCACGGGCTTGGGGATCATTTCGCCGCTTGGCAATTCGGTTGAAACATTTTGGCGCGAGATACTCGCGGGCACGTGCGGGATCGATCGCATCACGCGTTTCGATCCGTCGCGCTTTGCGGTGCAAATTGCCGCGCAAGTCAAAGATTTCAATGTCGCCGAGTACGCCGAATACATCGACTATAAAGAAGCGCGGCGGATGGATTGGTTCATCCAACTTTCCATCGCCGCAACCGCGCAGGCGATGAAGCAATCGGGCTTGAAGATTGACGATGCGAACCGCGATTGGGTCGGCGTGCTGATCGGCTCCGGCATCGGTGGCTTGGTGACGATGCAGGAGAGTATGCGGACGCTGCTCGAAAAAGGTCCGATGCGCGTGAGCCCGTTCACCGGTCCGTACATGATTCCGAACATGGCGAGTGGTCAGGTTGCGATCACGTTCGGCATGATGGGACCCAACTTTACCATTGCGTCCGCGTGCGCGACGGGCACGAACGCGATCGGCGAAGCGTACGAAATTATCAAGCGCGGCGACGCGGACGCGATGATTACGGGCGGCGTCGAATCGCAGATCACCGAATTTGGTTTGTCCGCGTTTCATCGCACGACCGCGATGTCGACATCGCGCAACGACGATCCCCAGCACGCGTCGCGTCCGTTCGACTCGAAACGCGACGGCTTTATTTTCGGCGAAGGTTGCGCCGCGATGATTTTCGAGGAACTCGGTTTCGCGCAAAAACGCGGCGCGCAAATTCTGTGCGAGGTCGCGGGGTATGCCGCGAACGACGACGCGTTTCACATCAGCGCGCCCGCGGAAGGTGGCGCGGGCGCGGCCAAAGCGATGGCGCGCGCGCTGCACAAAGCCGGGCTGAAACCCGCCGATGTGGATTACATCAACGCGCACGGCACGTCGACGATCTTGAACGACGCGGCGGAAACCCAGGCGATCAAAACCGTTTTCGGCGAGCGCGCGTACAAAATTCCGATCAGTTCGACGAAATCGATGGTCGGGCATTTGCTCGGCGCGGCGGGCGCGGTCGAAGCGGTCGCGACGATCAAAACGATCGAGACTGGCTGGATTCATCCGACGATCAATTACGAGTATCCTGATCCCGTGTGCGATCTCGACTACGTCCCGAACCAAGCGCGCCAGCACAATGTTCGCGTCGCGATGTCGAACTCGTTTGGTTTTGGCGGACACAACGCGATTATTATTTTCAAAAAGTATGGAATTAGATGAATTGCAAACCGCGCTCGGCGTCGCATTCAAAGACAAATCGCTGTTGACGCGCGCGCTCACACACCGCTCGTATCTCAACGAGAATCCCGATCTGCCGTACCTCGACAACGAGCGGCTGGAATTTCTCGGCGACGCCGTCTTGGATTTTGTCGCGGCGGAATTTTTGTATCAGCGTTTTCCCGAAATGAGCGAAGGCGATCTCACGTCGCTGCGCGCCGCGCTCGTCAAGGGCGATACGCTCGCGCGCTTTGCGATTGACCTGGGTTTGCCGCAGCACTTGTTGATGTCGCGCGGCGAAGAAGCCGCGCGCGGACGCGAACGCGCGCCGCTCCTCGCCGGCGCGTTCGAAGCGTTGATCGGCGCGCTGTACCTCGATCAGGGACTCGGCGCGGCGCGCGCGTTCGTCTTGCGCTTTCTGCCTGCCGAATCGGAACGCGTGCACGCGCTCCGGCTCGACCGCGACGCAAAAAGTATGCTGCAAGAATTGAGTCAAGGCAAATTGCAGATCACGCCGCAGTATCGGCTGGTCGAAACGCGCGGCCCCGATCACGCGAAGGATTTTACGATTGCGGTGTTTCTCAATGAACAGGAGTACGGACGCGGGGTGGGGCGGAGCAAGCAGATCGCGGAACAAGAAGCCGCGCGCGTCGCGCTCGAAAATCTGCAAGCCGAGATTTCGCGCGAGGATCACGCGGTACTCATCGCGCTCAAGGGGCAGGTGACTGAGCCAAGTCAATCAGGCGACCAGTCCATCAGTCCATCAGTGAGTCAGTGAGTCAGTGGGTCAGTCAACCAGTTGCCTAATTACCCGATTGCCTGACCATTCGATTATGCGACTATTAATCACCGGCGGCAGCGGTTATGTCGGCGCGGGAATTTTGCGCCGCGCGCCGCAAGAATGGAAAATCGCGGCGACGTATTTCGCTCATCCGCTTGAACCGTCAGGCGTTGCCGCGTTTCGCGTTGACATCCGCGACACAGACGCGGTTAATCGGCTGTTTACCGAATTTCGTCCCGATGTCGTCATTCACACTGCCGCGCTGATGGCGGGCGATGAAATGATGGCGACGAACGTGGACGGCTCGCGTCACGTCGCGCGCGCGGCGATGCGATCCTTCGACTCTGCTGGCGCTCCGCTCAGGACGCGTTTGATTCACCTGTCGAGCGATGTGATCTTCGACGGCGAGCACGCGCCGTACGACGAAGACGCCGCGCCCGCGCCGCTCACGCCGTACGGCGAATCGAAAGCGCGCGCGGAACAAGGCGTAACCGCAGAACACGCGAATCCGATTATCGTCCGCACGTCGCTCGTGTACGGTTTCGCGCCGATGGATCCGCGCACGCGCCAAACGCTCGACGGCGCGATGCCGCGTCTCTTCACCGACGAGTATCGCTGCCCAATTTTCGCTGACGATCTCGCGGACGCGCTGATCGAACTTGCTGGTAGTAGGCGATTCATCGCCGACCCTCGCGCTGAAGCGCACACTACGAATGCGCTCTCTGTCCTCAACATCGCGGGACCGCAGCGATTAAGTCGCTATGAATTCGGCGTCAAACTCGCGCGCGCGTTCGGCGTCGCGTCGCGCTTTCAGCCCGCGCTCAGCGCGTCGAGTCCCACGCCGCGTCCGCGCGATTGCGCGCTCGACATCACGCGCGCGCAGCAGATTTTGAAAACGCGCTTGCAAAGTGTGGATGCAGTGTTGGCGCAGACAAGCGCGCGGAGTAATGGATAATGGATCAAGACACGCGCCTGCGGCTGGAACGCATCCTCGCGATCAGCTACGAAATGATCTCGACCGCGTCACTCGACGATATTCTGCACCGGATTGTTCAAGTCGCGGCAGAACTTGTCGATTGTGAGACCGTCGGCATTTTGCTATTGGACGAATCGGCGAACATTTTACGCTTTGTCGCGGCGACGCTGTTCAAGGATCGCCTCCTCGATATTCCCGTTCCCCTCGACGTGTCCATCGCCGGCGCGGCATTCACCAGCGCGCAGCCGATCATCGCGAACGACGCCCGACGCGATCCCCGCTACTATCCCAAAGTGGATCAAGTGCTCGGTCTCTCCACGCAATCGCTCGTCGCCGTGCCGCTGCAATTTCGCGACCGCAAGATCGGCGTGTTGGAAGCCAAAAACAAAAAGCAGGGTCTGCTCTTCGACGCCGCGGATGCGGAAACCCTCGCCCTGCTCGCCGCGCAAACGACGATCGCGATTGAGAACGCGCGCTTGCTCGATCAGTACGCGCGGCTGCTGCAAACCGAACAGACCGAACATCAAATGGCGGACGCGTTGCGCCAAGCCAGCGTCGCGTTGAGCAGCACGCTCGATTACGCGCAAGTCATCGACCGCATTCTCGAACAGGTCAGCCAGGTTATTCCCAACGACACCAGCAACGTGATGATGATCGAAGCGGGCGACATCGCGCGCGTTTTTCGCGGACACGGGTACGCGCGCTTTGGCACCGCGGAGAAACTGGATTCGATCACGTTGAACATCGCGGACGCGGCGGGCTTGCGCCAAATGCGCGCGACCGGCAAGCCCATCGTCATTCCCGACGTTTCGCAAGACCCGACCTGGGTTCATTCGCGTCCCGAACACGCGTGGATCAAGTCGTACGTCGGCGCGCCGATCATCATTCACGATCAGGTCGCGGGATTCTTGAACGCGAACAGCGCGACGCTGAACGCGTACGATCAGACGGACGCGGAACGCTTGCAGGCGTTCGCCGCGCACGCCGCCACGGCAATCGAAAACGCGCGGCTGTATCAGCAAGCCCAGCAAGAAATCGCCGAGCGCATCAAAGTCGAAGAGGAATTGCGGCAGCATCGCGATCACCTGGAAGAATTGGTCAAAGAGCGCACCGCCGAACTGCAGCGCCTCGCCATTACCGATCCGTTGACGGAAGTGTTCAATCGCCGCCATTTGTTCGTGTTGGGCGAGCAGGCGTTCCAGCAAGCGCAGCGCTATCGGCATCCGCTTGCCGCGTTGATGATCGACCTGGATCATTTCAAACAGATCAACGATCGCTACGGACACGCCGTCGGCGATCAAGCGTTGAAAAAACTGGCGGAACGGCTGGTGAGCAATTTGCGCGCGGTGGATATTCTGGGACGCTACGGCGGCGAGGAATTTGTCGTGCTGATGCCAGAGACCGATGGGGAGACCGCGCGGCAAACGGCGGAACGTCTCTGCGCGAGCATTCGCGCGATCAAGGTCGAAACTGCCCATGGCGGAATCAGTTTCACGGCGAGCATCGGCATCGCGACACTCCACGCGGCGAACGATGTAACGATCGACGCGTTGATCCAGCGCGCCGACGCCGCGATGTATGCCGCCAAGCAAGCCGGGCGCAACCAGGTTTGCGCGCAACGCCAAGAATGATCAGCCCGAAGTGTTTGCGACAGTAAACCTTCGGGTTATTTGTTTATCCGTCCCTCTTGTTGTATACTACCGCTCGAATCTTCGAATCTCTAATCTCTGATCTCTAATCTCCATGTATCTCAAACATCTCGAACTTCACGGCTTTAAGACGTTTGCCAACCGTACGCATTTTGTGTACGACCTCGGCGTTACTGCGATTGTCGGACCGAATGGCAGCGGCAAGTCCAACATTGCCGACGCCGTGCGTTGGGTGATGGGCGAGCAGTCGCATTTGGAATTGCGCGTCAAGAAAACCGAGGACGTGATCTTCACAGGCAGCGCGACGCGTCCGCGGATGGGCATGGCGGAAGTTTCGATGACGCTGGAGAATCCCGAGCCGTGGACGCGCGATTCAGCCACAGGGGACATGACTGTGGCAGAAGTGCGCCACAGCCAGGACACAGGGGAAAAAACCAAAGTTGATCCTGTGACTGAATTGCTCCGCTCGAATCCCTCCGAAGTGACGATTGGTCGCCGCGCGTACCGCGACGGCGGCAACGAATATTATCTCAACGGCTCGCGCGTGCGATTGCGCGACGTGATGGAACTCCTCGCGCGCTGGGGACTCGCGCGCAACACCTACGCGGTGATCGGACAAGGTTTAGTTGATCAAGCATTGTCGCTGCGTCCCGAAGAACGCCGCGCGCTGTTTGAAGAAGCCGCGGGCATCGGGCTGTATCAATCGAAACGCCAGAACGCGCTCGACAAACTTGCCGAGACGCAGCAGAACCTCGTCCGCGTCAACGACATCATCAACGAAATTTCGCCGCGCCTGCCTTCGCTCGCGCGCCAAGCGGAGCGCGCCAAAAATTACGATGGAGTCGTGCAATCGCTCGACGACAAATTGCGTTTGTGGTACGCGTTTCATTGGGTGCACGCGCAGCAACACGCGCAAGAAGCGGCGACGCGCGAAAAGAGCGCGCGCGAAATCTTGACCGCGCGACGTACGGGCGTGCAAGACCTGACCGCGCGCATGGCGCACTTGCGCCGTCAAGGGCAAGAACTGCGCGCGCAACTCGCCGACGCGCGGCGCGCGCGGATGCAATTGGAGCAAACGCACGCGACGTACTTGCGCGAACTCGCCGTCCTCGAAGAGCGTTTGCGTTTCACGACGCAGCAGCGTGACGAAGCCAGCGCGGAAACCGAATCGTTGCAAGAATCGAAACGCGCGCAAGAAAAACGGATCGAACTCGCGGCAGCCGAACGCCAAGCGAAAGAGCAGGAACGCGATCACGCCGCGCAGCGCGTCGCCGCAAAAGAAAAGGAACTGCGCGATTTGGAGTATCGCGCGTCGCACGCCGAGACCTTGCTCGAAGAAAGCCAGCCCGAAATCCGCGCGCTCGCGAAAAAACTTGCCGCGCTCAAAGAACGGCTGGGTGTCTACGAAGACGGTTTGCGCGCGGCGGCGGCGTTGAGCGTCCAAGCCGATCTGCTCACCTCGCTCGAATTCAAACGCGCGGAAGCGGATCGCGCGCTCGAGGCGGCGCGCGCGCAAATCGCGGAACTGCGCGCCGCGTTAACGATTGCCGAGCGTGAAGTCGCGAACGCGCGCGCGGTCGAAGAAGCGGCGCGCGGCGGACTGGCGCAGTACGACGCGCAGATCGCGGCAAAGACGCGCCGCGTCGACGCGTTCGCGCGCGAAGTGCAAACCGCGACGACCAAGCGCGACGAGTACAAAGCGCAAAGCGATAAAGCCGCGCGCGCGCTCGCGGAGAACGACCAGACGGTCGCGCCAGTTGAAGCGCGGCTCGCCGAAACCGAAAAAGCGCAAGTCGAATTGGAAGAGCAGGAATCGCTGGAACGCGCGCGGCTCGCGGAGTTTGAGGACGCGCACAATCGCGCGGTGCTCGACGCGGAGCGCGCGCGCGCGGAAATCGCGCGGCTTGAGGCGGAAATCGAAGACGACCTCGCGTCTGGCAGAATCGTCTCCGAGATCAAAATCGCGGACGAGACGAACGGCGCGGCGCGCGATACCGCCATCGTCTTCAACGCGGACTTGCCATCGCAGTTGCGTTTGCAGATGGGCGAAGAAGTCGTCGCGCTGCCCGTTGTCACCGAGGTACCCGAAGGACTCGAAAAAGAGATTCGGCGTTTGCGAAATCAGTTGAAATATATGGGCGCGGTGAATCCGAACGCGCCGCAAGAGTACGACGAGTTGAAAACGCGCCACGCGTTTCTCACGGAACAAACAACCGACGCGCAGCACGCGATTGAAAAATTAAATCTCGCTGTCGCCGAACTCGACCAGATCATGCGCGAGAAATTTCAAGAGACGTTCAAAGCAGTCAACGTCGAGTTCACGAAATTTTTTACGATTCTGTTCAACGGCGGCACCGCGCGCCTCGAACTGACGAATCCCGAAGACATTACGCAGACTGGCATTGACGTGGTCGCGCGTCCGCCGGGCAAACGCTCCGCGCATCTCGCGATGTTGTCGGGCGGCGAGCGCGCGCTGACTGCAACCGCGCTGCTCTTCGCGATCCTCAAAGTGTCGCCGACGCCGTTCTGCGTGTTGGACGAGGTGGACGCCGCGCTCGACGAAGCGAACGTCGCGCGGTTCCGCGACGCGCTGCGGACGCTGACCGCCGGCACACAGTTCATCGTCATCACGCACAACCGCACGACGATGGAAAGCGCGGACGCGGTTTACGGGATCACGATGAGCGAGGACGGCGTGTCGCAGGCGATTTCGTTGCGGCTGGAGTCAACGAATCAAAACGAATAAACGAATGTTGCCCGCGCGCTCATTCGTTTATTCGTTGGAGATTCGTTGAGGCGGTTTCGTGATTGGTAGCCGTTCGTTTGCAACGAACGACATCTGGAAGGAGATATTCAAATGACATCTGATCCAATTGAATCGCTCCACAAACAAGTCTTGCAGTCAAAACTCGATGCAGTCGCGAAATCTTCACAAACCCCGAACGAAATACCGTCGGACAAATATATTTTCTGCAATACTTGTAAAGGAGAAACCAATCACATTTGCAAGGCAGACTATTCTCGGCAGTACGTGACGGAAGCCGAGAGATTTCTTGGCGGCTTTTGGCAAGAGGTTGGCTATCGTCTCTGGATGTGTGCGGGATGCGAGAGTTGTACGCTCGAACGCTATTATACAGATGAAACAATGGAAGATGGTACAGGTGATTTTGGCGAGCAGTATTATGATGTAGAGTACTACCCGGAGCGTACTGAATTTCATGTTGAAAGCAAACGATTCCTACAACTTCCAGAGAAACTGGACGCGTTATACCGAGAAACATTACACGCTTTCAATCACAATATGCCCGTTCTTTGTTCTGCTGGGGTGCGTACTCTGATTGAGGGTATCTGCGAAGACAAACACATCAAGGGGAAAAATCTCGAAGAAAAAATCAATGGTTTGTCCGCTGTCCTCCCTCAGAATATTGTAGCCAATCTTCATCGGTTTCGCTTTATTGGGAACACGGCCTTGCATGAACTGGTGACTCCCGACCGCGACGATTTGCGATTGGCGATTGAGATTTGCGAAGATCTGCTGAACTTTCTCTATGAGTTGGATTACAAGACAAGCCGACTGGCAGGTTCAAATCAAGGCAACGAACCGATACCATGAACCACCTCTTCTCCATCCTCTACCTCCCCGTCACCGTCACCATCATCATCCCAGCCGTCATCCTGTCCGCGAGCAATCGCATCGCAGTTGGGTGGGGATTGGGCGCGCCGCTGAATTTGCTGCCGCCCATCGTCGGCGCGGGCGTGATCGCGTTCGGACTCGCGCTGATGGTGATGACGATTGCGCTGTTCGCGACAGTCGGCAAGGGAACGCTCGCGCCGTGGGATCCGCCCAAGCATCTCGTCGTGCGCGGCGTCTATCGCCACGTTCGCAATCCGATGATTAGCGGTGTGATATTTGTTCTGCTCGGCGAAGCGATTTTGTTTGGCGCGCTCGCGCTGTTCGTTTGGTTCGGCGTATTCGCGCTGATCAACGCGATTTACATTCCGCTCGTCGAAGAGCGCGGTTTGGAAAAACGATTTGGCGAAGAATATCGCGTTTACCAGCAAAACGTGCCGCGCTGGATTCCGCGCGTGAAAGCGTGGGACGAGAATACGTAACGCGAATTATTGGACACAGATTAACGCAGATAAACACAGATTAGAAAATCAGTGTCATCAGTGTTTATCGGTGTCCCAATGATTTTCATGATTGCCCCATTTGTCATCCCAGGCATTGTGTTGTATCATCACGTTCGATCCTGCTCGGAGGTGAACCATGTTCCGACGACCGATGCGCCCGCTCCGCCGCGCGGCAATGCGCGGGGTCATGCGCCCGAATCAAATCGTACTGCAAGCCGTCGCGCGCGCGAACAATTTGCTCGCGCAGGGCAAGCCGAACGACGCCGCGCAAATTTTCGAGCGGCTCGCGCAAGAAGGCGACGCGCGCGGTTTGGCGAAACCTGCCGCGAACGCGCACGCGCAAGCCGCGCTCGCGTACGCGCAGGCGAAGAACGAGAACACCGCGCTCACGCACGCGCGCACCGCGCTGACCCAGTTTGCGCAACTCGGTATGGCGCAGCGCGCGCCGACGTTTTACAACAACATCGTCCAGAAATTGCGCGAGAACGGCATGACGAACGCGGCGGACGCGTTGACGCGCGAGTTCGGCGATCAGATCAAAACGCTTGGCGCACAAGGAGTTGGCGCCGCGCCGCGCGGACGACTGCCGAGCAAGTGTCCGCATTGCGCGGGTCCCGCGCGCAGCGACGAAGTGGAATGGATCGACGCGCAGAGCGCGGAATGTGTTTATTGCGGCGGGGTAATCCAAACGGAAGGATGAAGTCAGAAGTATGAATTCATACTTTATACTTCTGACTTTAGTTACGAGAGGAACTTGATGTCACTAAAAATTGAAGGGGTCTTTCCACCCGTCCCAACTCCATTCGACGCGAATGGGGAAATCGCGCCAGACAAACTCAAAGCGAACATCGCGCTGTGGAACAAAACTGGCTTGAACGGCTACGTCGTCCTCGGCTCGAATGGCGAAGCGGTGATGCTGACCGAGGACGAAAAAATCGCGCTGTGGCAAGCCGCGCGCGACGCGATTCCGCGCGATAAACTTTTCCTCGTCGGCGCGGGCATGGAGTCCACGCGCGCGAGCATCGCGCTGGCGAAACGCGCCGCGCAAGTCGGCGCGGACGCGGCGATGTTCGTCACGCCGAGTTACTACAAAGCCGAAATGAAACCCGCGACGCTCGTCAATCACTATCGCGTCATCGCCGACGCGTCGCCGCTTCCGACGATTATTTACAACATGCCTGCCGCCACCGGCATTGACGTGGACGCGAACACGGTGACTCAACTCGCGCAGCATCCCAACATCATCGGCATCAAGGACAGCGGCGGCAACGTCGCAAAGTACGCCGACCTTGTGCGCGCGGTGCGTCCCGATTTCGCGGTGCTCGCGGGGTCGGGCGGCTATTTGTATCCCGCGCTGTGCGTCGGCGCGCGCGGCGCGGTCGCCGCGCTTGCGAACGTCGCGCCGCGCGAATGTGTTGCGATGTACGACGCATTCCGCGCCGGTCGGCACGACGAGGCGCGCGCGCTGCAACTGCGTTTCACGCAACTCAACGCGGCGGTCACGTCGCGCTGGAACGTGCCTGGGCTTAAAGCCGCGCTCGAAGAATTGAACCAGGGTTATTACGGCGGCGCGCCGCGCTTGCCGCTCCGCCCGCTCGGCGACGAAGACCGCGCGGCGTTACGCAAAGTGATGCAAGACGCGCAAGTAATCTGATCACGCATCACGCATTACGCATCACGTGAATCGTGATGCGTGATGCGTGAACATCCCATCATGTCTTTCGACGAACTGCTCTTCCAACTCGACAACGCGAAATCCGTCGCCGCCAAGACGCGCTTGGTGCGCGAATTTGCGAACGCGCACCCGTCGCCGCTGATCGAAGACACCCGCGTCACGTTCTTTTACATCAGCGAAGACGCCGAAAGCGTCGAACTCGTCGGCGATTGGACGCACTGGCAGCCGACCGCGCCGCTGGAATATCTCCCGGATACCCCCCTCTGGTATCGGGTCGAGCGATTTCCGCGCGCGGCGCGCTTGGAGTACCGCGTCGTCGTCAACGGGCACGCGCGCGTCGATCCGCGCAATCCGTACACCGCGCCGCCGGGCTTCGGACCCAATTCCGAAATCGTCATGCCGGACTATCGCGCGCCGCGCGAACTGACGGACGCGCCGCCGTCGACGCGCGGCGTGGTCGAACAGCACTGGATGATCAGCAGCGCGCTGAAAGATCGGCGGACGTTTTGGATCTGCTTGCCGCCGCGCTATGCGGCGCAACAAGAATATCCGGTCGCGTATTTTAACGACGGCGACGGCTATTTGCACTATGCGGAATTGCCGCGCGTGATGGATTATTTGATCGAGTGCGGCGCGGTCAAGCCGTTCATCGCGGTCTTGATCAAACCGGACGACCGCGAGAAAGAATACGCGCGCAACAATTCCTACGTGCGTTTTTTGACGAACGAACTTGTCCCGTGGATGGACGACAACTATCCGACGCGCGCGGACGCGTCGGCGCGCGCGATCATCGGCGCGTCGTTCGGCGGATTGATCGCCGCGCACGCCGCGCGCCGCCGCCCGAATGTATTCGGCTTGGTCGGCGGGCAGTCGGGATTTTACAGTTATCACAACGACGCGCTGCTGCGCGATTACGCCGCCGCGCAAAATCTGGGAATGCGTTTCCACCTGACGGTCGGCGCATTTGAAACGGATTTGCGCGGCAATGGCAAATCTGATGATGATCTCGTCGCCGCGCAGCGACGCTTTGGCGATTTGCTGCGCGCCAAAGGTTACGCGGTCGAGAGCGCGGAATATCCGGAAGGACACCAGTGGGGATTCTGGCGCGCGCACGTTGGGGAGATGCTCAAGTTCTTTTGGGGAAACTAGGTCGGGGCACAGTATTCAGTATCCAGTATTCAGTGATCCGAAAACTGAATACTGGATACTGAATACTATTTGAGGTAGCTCGCCTTGCCCAACGTTTCAAGCAGTGGCTCGGCGATGAGTTGCGGAAAGATTCCCGCGCCGATCAACACGAGGAATACAAGTACCGCGACGATCACGCCCAAGTACGGAATGATTTTGATTTCTCCATTCGATTCCTCTACGCGTTCACCGATGACGCGCCACATCGCGCGCAAAATTGTCGCGCCCGCGAGCGCGTTCGATCCGACCAAGACCGCGAAGAGCGTCGGATTCGCGCCGCTCAAATCGCGATAGATCGCATAGTTCCCCGCAAAGCCGAGGAGCGGCGGAACTCCGATCAATGCCAAGCCGCCCAGCAACAGCGCGCCCGCGCCGACGATTTGCCAGCGTCGTTCGTGATGATGTTCCGCGAAACTCATGCCGCCCGCGACGAGCGCGACGCCCCACGCGCGATTGATGATCGCCAGCAGCGCGCCCGCCAACGCGAGCCGCGTTCCCAAACCCAATCCGATCAACGCGTGTCCGAGTGGAATCAGCGAAAGGTACGCGAGCAAGCGCGCGTCGCGGCGTTCGGAAAGCGCGAGCAGCGCGCCCAGCGCCGCGGTCAGCGCGCCGCCGAACAGCAACACGTTCAGCCAGGGCGACCGCGTGACAAGCCAGGTCACGTCGTTCATTTGTTGCAGCAGCAGCCATAGTCCGACGGACTGCGCGACGCCGACGAGGAACGCGATCCCCAAAGGCGATGCTTCATCGGCGAGCGGACCCAGCCAGATGTGCAGCGGCGCGACTGAGAGCAACAAACCAAATCCGAGCGCGAGAAAGACCGCCGCGTTGCGAATCAGATCCAAATTCTCCGGCGTCAGCGGATACAGATCGAAAAAGCGACTCGCGAGCAAGAGATTCGCGCTGGCGATGACGATGAGCAGCAAAAATTGCGCCGCGCCGCCGACGCGACTTTCGCTCTGCGGCTGCGCCGACAGCATCAGCGCGATCAAACCAATCGCCCAGCAAAAGACCGCGAGCGGAAAACTATCGATCACACTCGCGACGACGAGCGGAGCGAGCGCCCAAAAGAAAAACGCGCCCTGCGAATTCGCGACGACGCGCGCCGGCGCATTGCTCGGCTGTTCGAATGTCAGCGGCGCAAAGAGCGCGAGCGCGCTCGTCGCGGTCAGCGCGAGCCACAGAAACGCGCGCGCGCCCGGATCGAGTGTGAGCGTTCGTCCGAGAAAATAAACCGGCGCGCTCGGCGCGGCGGCGAGCAATGCGGCGATCACGCCTGCGCCGAATAGCGTCGCGAAAAAAGCGAGGCGCGGCACGCGGCGCAGCAGCCGAATCACGCCGCCGGTGACGACGCACGCCAGCACAATCAGGGCGATGCTCATCGGATTTCTCCGCGGCGTTGTCGCAAATCACGGAGTTCTGGAGCTAGGGCGGCGAGGTTGGCGATCACGAGCGCGAGCAGCAAATCGGAAATGTTGATCAGGCCGTACAACAGCAAGCTGCTTTGCGTCGCGGTTTCGAGGATCACAAAACCGTTCGTGAACATCAAAATACCGAATCCCAGTCGCAAGACCTCGCGCGAAAGGATCGCGACGAGCACGCCCGCCGCGATCAGCCACAACCCGCCGAACAAAATGTCGGCGGATAAACCCAGGAACGTCATCGACGACGCAATCCCGATGATGCCGACCGCGACGAGGGCGAGCGCGAACACGCGGAACGGCAAGCCGACGACGAACACTTGCAACCGATACAACTGCCGGATCACGAGACGCGCGGCGGCGTCTTCCGCGTCCTGGAGCGCGCGGCGATAGTTGTCCTCCGCGCGGCGAAACGTGAAATACAAAATCGCCGCGGCGAACGCGCCCGAAACCACGCGTACCAATGCCATCGGCAGCGGCACCAAGCCCGCCAGCAGCGCCGCCGCGAGCAAGTACTGCGCGAGCAGCGCGAACAGCGCGACGCGCCAATCGGCGATCAGCACGATGAACGCGGCAGCGACGATCAAGCCGACGAGAATGTTTGCGTTGAAAAATTGAATGAGCTCTGGAAAGGAAAGCACCAACGCCATTCTAGCAGAGCGATAACCGAATGTCAAAAGAGTGTCCGGGCTATGCGGGTTCTTCCCTGGTTCAATTGATCTGTGACTGGATGCTCAGTTGACACTGCAACCAAACAGGCATACAATTCAGCCAGTCAATTTGACTACGCATGGGTGGTGCCCTGACCATGATCTTGGAGGTCAAGGGTATTTTTTATACGCGAGAAAAAGGTACCAGTAATGAAAAAGAGCAATGCGCCAGGCGCGCCGGGAGGCGATGAAAAACCGTATAGTTCTGACGGCGCGGGCGCGCCCGCGCGCAAAATCAATCCCGATTTAACGATCGCTGAAATCAAGCACGGTGTTCGCCCCGGCGATGTCTACGTCCGGATGCGCCAGCCGCACAGCCACATTTTTCGCAAAGTCGGTCCCGGACATTTTGTCGCGACGCCCGCGTCGGATGTGCCGACGAGTTCGTGGGAGCGCGGCTATCGCCTGCTCAAGAAAATCTTGGTTGGGCGTCCGCTGGAGACAGCCGAAGAAATTCACCAACGACTTAATAAAGTCAAATCGCTCGCGGTGTTTGGTTCGGACGCGATTTCGTCGAGCGCGTACGCGACCGAAGCCGCGCTCATCGTTCTGGTGGCGGCGGGCAACGGCGCGCTCGGCATCGTGTTTTACACTTCGATTGCCATCGCGGTCATGCTTTCGATCATCGCATTCTCGTACCGGCAAACGGTGTACGCTTATCCGCACGGCGGCGGCTCGTACAACGTCAGCCGCGAAAATTTGGGCACGCTGCCGGGCTTGATCGCCGCGTCCGCGCTGCTGATCGATTACGTGCTGACCGTGGCGGTTTCCATCGTCGCGGGCTCCGCCGCCGTGATTTCCGCGCTGCTCGCGTCGGGCTATGCTGAACAGATCGAAGCGCTCGAAGCCGCGATGCCGGCGTTTCTCAATCTGAACGTCGTCCTGAGTTTGTTCTTCATCGGCTTGATCACGTTGGGCAATTTGCGCGGCATTCGCGAATCGGGAACGATTTTTGCGATCCCGACGTACTTGTTCATCGTCAGTCTCAGCGTGATGTTGCTCGGCGGCTTGTTCAAAGCGTTCACCGGGACGCTGCACCCGGTCACGCCGCCGCCGCTGTTGCCGATCGTCGAGCCGTTGGGCGCGTGGCTGATTCTGCGCGCGTTCTCCGCGGGCGCGGTGGCGATGAGCGGCACCGAAGCGATTTCCAATGGCGTGCCGGCGTTTCAGAAACCGGAATCGCACAACGCGGCGACGACGCTGACGGTGATGGCAACGCTGCTCGGCGCGTTCTTCCTCGGCGTGTCGTTCCTCGCGACGCGGATGGGCTTGGTGCCGGGTCAAGAGACGATCATTTCCCAAGTCGCGCTGGCGGTGTTTGGCGCGTCGCTGCCGTACTATATTTTCCAAATCGCGACGACCGGCATTCTCGTGATCGCGGCGAACACGGCGTTCGTCGATTTTCCGCGTTTGTCGTCCGTATTGGCGCGCGATAATTTTATGCCGCATCAGTTTTTGTTTCGCGGCGATCGGCTGGCATTCTCGACCGGAATTTTCGCGCTCGGCGGCATCGCCGCGCTCCTCGTCATCGCGTTCGAGGGGAGCGTTGATAGTCTGATTCACCTGTACGCTGTCGGCGTGTTTCTCGCGTTCACGCTGTCGAATTCCGGAATGGTCGTCCATTGGTGGAAACTGCGCGGACCCAACTGGCAGACGAGTCTGGTGATCAACGGCGTCGGCGCGAGTTTGTCTGTGATTACACTTGCGATTGTTGCAGTGACCAAGTTTGCGCTCGGCGCGTGGATCGTCATCGTCTTGATTCCGATCATCACGTCACTTTTCCTCTTCGTCCACACGCATTATTCGCGCGTTGCCGAGCAACTTCGCATCGTGCCGACGCAACTCCCGCCGAAGAAGATCGATCAACTGGTGGTCGTGCCGATTGACGACGTGAATTACGCGTCGCTGCGCGCGATGGCGTTCGCGCGCACGATCTCTTCCGACGTCGTCGTCTTGCACATTTCGACGAATGTCGAGCGGACGGAGAAAGCGAAAGAAAAGATGCGCGCGTACGCGCCGGATTTGAAAATGATCGTCGTGGATTCGCCGCTGCGCGCGTTTGTGCGCCCGCTGCTGGCGTACGTCGACGCGGTGCACAGCCAACACCCGAACGCGTTCGTCACAATCGTTTTGCCGGAGTTTATCACCGCGCACTGGTGGGAAAGTTTTCTGCACAATCGGACGGCGGCGCGTTTGCGGAGCGCGTTCGAAAGGCATCCGAACGTCGCGGTGGTTCTCGTCCCCTATTTGCTGGAACGATGAAAAAACCAGGTTTCTCCCCTTCGGGGAAACCTGGTTTTTTCGTCGCTATTGTCCTTGAATCGAGTTGCCGTCCGTCTTCCCATCCGCGATGATGTTTTTGGCGTTTCCGGCGAATTTGTTGTTGACGATTTTGTTGAAGATCGCGTTGGAGAGACGAATCCCGGCGACGGCGTTGTCGTGAATGAAATTGCCGTCGATCAGATTGTCGCGCGTCGCGTACTTGTCCGGGCTGGTCGGCAGAAACGCGTATTGTTTGGGATCCCACTCGTCCCAATACATGTAAACGCCCATCCGACTGTTGATGATTTCGTTGTTCGCGATGACGCTGCCCCGGCTGTTCCAGGTGATAATGCCGTGATTCCGCATGTCGCGAATCATATTATCGCGGACTTCGGTGTTCGTCGTAAAGCCAAAGTACACTGCGTCGTACGAACCCGCCATTTCGTTGCCGATGATCTTGTTGCCTTTGCAGAACGACAATTCAATCGCGTTGTACAGCGCGCCGATGATCTTGTTGTTTTGGATCGTATTGTTGTCGCCGCAGCGAACGCCGTGCGCTTTGATAAAAATTCCGTTCGCGTTATCGCCCAGCACTTGGTTGTCTTTGACGACGTTGTTGCTGGAACCGTCTTGCAGAATGATCCCCGCCGCGTCGCATCCGCGCCCCACGGTGCCGTTACCCCACTTGCAGTAGCGCACATTTTCGCGCGTCGTGTTGTTGGAGACTTCGCTGTTCGACGTGTTCAGCAAATTGATCCCCCACGCCGAATTTTTGGATGAGGTGTTGTTGCGAATGACGATGCTGTCGCTGTTGCGAACGTCGATGCCGATGGCTTGGCTCTCGGTCGTGTTGTTCTCGATGCGCGCGCCGCGCACGTCTTCCAGACGAATGCCGCCGCCATCGGTCAAGCCGAGAAAGATGCCAAAGCCGGTGTGATCGATTGTGTTTAGGTTGTCGGAAAAGACATTATCGTGAATAAAAATATTTTTCGCGCTGGTGACGTTGACGCCGAATTTGTGATAGCGCGCCTTGCAGTTTTTGATCTCGACATTCGTCGGCGACTCGAGCAGCGGAAAGTTGAATTTGCGAACGGTAATCGCGGCGTAGACGTACTGTTTTTCCTTGACGATCTTTGTATTACCTTCAATAGTGCGATTGTCACAATCGAGGGTAACATCGTGACTTTGGACGATGAGGCAATCGCGCGTGCCGGACGCGACGATGTCGTTCGTCAATTTGTAAACGCCCGGCTGCCAAATTTCGGCGCACTGATTCACGGCGAACGTTTGCAGCGGCGTCGGCGTCACGGTTGGCGTGGGCGTGATCGTGCTCGTCGGCGTGGGGGTGGGCGTCGTCGTGCGCGTCGCCGTTGCTGCGGATGTTGGCGTTGCCGCGCGTTCGGTCGGCGGCGCGCCCTGAGCGGCAGTCGAAGGGGGCGCGCTGCCGGGATTCGCGGTCGTCGCGCGAACTTGGGTGGGCGCGGCGCGCGTGGGTGTGGGCAGAGGAGTTGGCTCGGCGTCCGCGCACGCGGAGATACTGGCTAGCGTGCTGAGGGCAATCAGGAGAAAGATCAATTGTCGCATTGGGTTTCACTCTCGCAAAGGAATTTCGAGGCGAGAGTATAACACAAGGCGGGGCAGAATCAAAATTCGCGGTGTGGGACAATTTGGAAAATTGTCCTACGTGCGATCAAGGCGTCCCACACTTTGGTGGAATCCAATTGGGATGACTTGCTCTCCACGCGCTGGTGGCTTGCTCAAGTTTGCGGACGGCGTCTTGCCATGCGATTTCGGGCGATTTGCCGCGCAATGCGATCTCTTGAAGCATCGTGTCGATGATGCCCGGCGCGCCAAAAACCTCTTGCACCCACGGCGGAACGGTCGCGGAGCGTTCGAAACGCCCGGCGCGAATCGAGCCCATATTCATCGCCGGGTGGTTGACGTACGGCGACCAATCGTAAAACGATTGAATCCAATCGCGATGTCGCCGCACGTACGGCGACGCGTCGTTCAGCGGCATCGCGCGTACCGAGCGCAGCGGCGGAATCATGTGCCCCGGCAAAACCATATCGTACCGGTACAACCGGTCGCCGGTCAACAGCCAGCGCAGAAAATCTTTCGCTTCTTTTTGATAGCGCGTCCCGGCGGCAATCGCAAAGCGACTCCACACGCCCAGCGTCACTTGCGTTTGACCCCACGGCGGAAAAATCACCGTCGTGCGATCTGCGAGTTGGGGACTCGTTTCTTCGAGTTGGACGCCCAAGCGTCCCGCGTACATCGCCATCGCGGCTTGCCCTTTGAGGTACGCGTCGATTTGCTCGCGATAATCCCAGGTCGTAAATCCCGGCGGCGCGTATTGACTCAACGCCTGCCACCGGCGGATCGCTTCCAATGCCGCCGGTTCGCCGAACGTCACTTTGCCGTCGCAACTGAAATAGTCGCCGCCATTCTGCCAGAGAAAAGTGGAAAAATAATTGAGCGTCGCGATGTTTTGTCCGCCCGGCAGCGCGATTCCATAAACGCCGCCGCGCGTCAGCGCTTGCGCGGCAGCCAACACGTCGGCGTAATTTTGCGGCACGCCCAGTCCGGCTTCTTTGAGCAGATCAGTCCGTACCCACAAACCGTACACGCTCACTGCGTAGGGCAGCGCGTACACGCGACCGTCGTACTGAAACAAACTGCCGTCGGCAAAATCGCTCGCGCCAATGTCGCGGACGATGTCGTCGAGCGGCAGAAGATAGCCCGCGCTGACCCAGTTCGGCATCAGTGTCGGTTCGATTTCGAAAATGCCGAGGTCAGCGCCGGAGGCGAGCGCGGTCAGTAGTCGCCGCCCGCGCGACGCCGGCGAAGCCATCACAATATCCACTTCGACGTTCGGATTGAGGCGTTGATATTCCACGATGAGTTTTTGCAAAAGCGCGAGTTGCTGGGGATCGGATTCGGTCGTGAAAAACGGGATAACCTGTGGACCTGCACGCGTGGCGGATGGAGCGGCGCGTGCGGTCGACTGTTTGGGGGGAGTCATCGCGCAGCCCGGCATAGCAAGCAATACACAGAGAGCAGCCAGCCGGAATACGCTTGGCGCAATCGCCGTGATCGAACGCGTGGATTGGGTTTCCATGTGAGCACTCCACTCCATACTATCCCAAAAGCGCGTCACTGGCAAATCGGTACAGCACACTAATTTTTCGTATGAGTTGTCTCAAACCTATTGACACATTCCGTAGAGCATCTTATTGTTGCAAACAAACAGTGAAGGAGAGTGACCATGCGAAAAATTATCGTCCTAGCGTTTGTGACGCTGGATGGCGTGATGCAAGCCCCCGGCGGTCCCCAGGAAGATACTACGGGCGGCTTCAAACAGGGCGGGTGGACGGTGCCTTACTTTGACGATTTACTGGGCAAGGTAATGACTGTGCAAATGAGCAAGCCCTTTGCCCTTTTGCTGGGGAGAAAGACATTCGAGATATTTGCATCCTATTGGCCAGATCATGAGAACGAATGGCCAGGGATTAATCAAGCCACCAAGTATGTCGCTTCGAATACGCTCTCGAAGCACGCGTGGCAAAATACGGTCTTTCTCAAAGGGAACGTTGCGGATCAAGTAAAAAAGATCAAGCAACAAGATGGTCCCGACATCCAAGTGCATGGCAGCGCTAACCTGATCCAAACGCTTCTGCAGCACGATCTGGTTGATGAATTCTGGCTGAAGATATTCCCCATCGTACTCGGTACGGGCAAACGCTTGTTTGGCGAAGGCGCTATGCCTGCTGCTTTCAAGTTATCCGAAAGCAAGAATTCGCCGAACGGAGTCATCGTCGCTTCGTACGAACGCGCGGGAGAAGTAACGACAGGTTCGTTCGGAACATGAATAAACAAGAGGAGAAAGACGAAATGACCAAACTGAACCCGTATCTCAACTTTGCGGGCAACACGGAAGAAGCATTCAACTTTTACAAATCCGTCTTCGGCGGCGAGTTCACATCGGTCATCCGCTTCAAGGATATGCCGATGGAAGGTATGGAAATTCGCAAAGCGGATCAAAATAAGATCATGCCCATCGGCTTGCCCATCGGCAAACAGGATGTCTTGATAGCGTCGGACACGCTTGAATCGTTCGGACAAAAACGGAGCCAGGGAAACAATGTCTCCATTTCGATCCACCCGGACCGCAAAGCGGAAGCGGGCCGGATATTCAACGCCCTTTCCGCGGACAGCGTGATCGAAATGCCCATCGCCGATGCGCCCTGGGGCGATTACTACGGCAGTTTCCAGGACAAGTTCGGCGTCCATTGGATGGTCGACTACGAGTATCCAAAAGAGAAAAAACAAGAATTCGCATTTCCCCTAGCGCGAAACCGCGCGCGGTTTTGGGCCATCGTACTCCACGGGGAATTTGATCCGAAGCGGTTGTTCGCGCGTATATTCCTCCATCACTTGCGCGCTCAGTCCGGCAACGTGCGCCATAATGAAAATCGCTTTAGCAAACGCGGGCGAAAAGCCGAGATCGTACAGAATCGCGGCAATCGCGCCGTCGACGTTGATCGGCAGGTACGCGATTTGTTCGCGGGCTTGGCGTTCGAGCGCGCGCATGAACGCGACGCCATCGGCGGCGACGCGCGCTTCGGTTGCCATGCGGAACAGCGTCGCGACGCGCGGCTCGGTCTTTTGCGCGCGCAAGCCCAGCCCCGGCAGTCGCTGCCCGGATTGTTTCACTTCGGCGATGATGCGCGCCACCGCGTCTTCAATCGAAATCGCTTCGCGCTGCGCCAACGCGATGCCATGCGCGATCATTTCCAAACACTGCGCGCCCGCGCCGCCGTGCGCGTCGCCGATGGCGAGCACTCCGGCGGCGATGGCGGCTTCCATCCCGCGACGATTGCCGCTGGCGACCGCGCGCGCGGCGAGCGCGGATGGCGCGTCCGCGCTGCTTCCGGCGCCCGCGATGAGAATCGCGTTGACGAGTCGCTGCACGCCGGGCGACGGCAGTTCGCCTTGGTGCAACAAAAGCACGACCTCCGCGAACGAACAGTGCGTCATCAAATCCGTGACCGCATAGCCACGGAGCCAGACGTTCTCGTCGTCCGATGACGTGATGGCGGTATGCCACGCGCAATTTTCAAGTTCTGTCGCAACCGCTTTGCTCATAGTTCTAATTTATCAGGCGATTGAAATCGCGGCAACAAGATCACGAAGACCGCCTACGCGGTCTGACACAGAGCGAGCCGACGCAGGTCGGCTTTGTGCCATCGTTGACGCGGTTTCCAACCGCCAGGTTTCTATACCATCCACAACTCTGTTAGCGTCGCCGCGTCCGCGCACGCGTCGAGCGACCAGACCGCGTCGCGCAGCGCGCGCGATTTTTCTGGCGACAGGCGTCCCGCGACGTTCGTTGCAAACTTGGCGATCACTTCATCGTCCGTCATCGGATTGCGCGCGTGTCCGCGCGGATAGCGCACCGTTTGCGACAGCGTGCGACCATCGTTCAGCGTCACCGTGATCGTGTTCGGAATTCCGTCCGGGTAACCGGCGGTCAGGTCCGCTTTTTCCGCGAGCGTCGTGTGTTTCGCCAAAAACTCTTGCGTGCGCGGCGAGCGGATGCGCGCGAGATCGAACGACTTGTCGGTGATTTCGCCGTCTTGTAGCGCGACGAGGGTGATGTACTGAATCGAATGATCGGCGGTCTCGCGCGTTTTGGGCTGCCACTTTTCCGGATCTTTGGCGATGATTTCGTAACTTGCTTTGAACGTGTCAATGTGAACCGACGCGATTTCCGCGCCGCGCAGTTGCGAATGAATTTCAAGCGCGGCGTCGACCGCGCTCTGCGCGTGATACTCGACCGGATATTTTTTGATGTACGTGTCGAGGATGCGGCGCGGCGCGTCTTTGTTTTCGAGCGACGCGAGTTTGGCGCGGTCGAACGGCGCGTGCGTGAGCAATTCGCAGAAACCCATTTCGCCTTCAAACGGCTGAAAGGGTCCCGCCATTCCCTTTTCCGCGAGGAGCGCGGCGAAGATCGCGTTGCGGCTGGAGTTTGCCGCCGCCGCGCCTTTCCACATCGAGAGTTCACCCGCGCGCGTTTGGCGCATCGCCGCGTGCGGCACGGTCGCGATCGAGAGCGCGTGCTCGGTTTGCGCGCGATTCAGATTCAACAATTTTGCCGCGCCCGCCGCGACCATAATCGCGATATAGTTGACGTGATCCCATTTGTGCGCGCGCAGACTCGCCGCGTCGCACAGATTCACGCCGATTTCGTACGCGAGCGCGATCGCGGTGATGAGCGCGCGCCCGGACGCGTGGCGCGTTTCCGCCAGCGCGAGCAGCGCGGGGATCACGTCGGAAGGATGCAGCGGTTCGAGCGAGAGGTACGTGTCGTTGTAGTCGAGATAGCGCACGAGCGCGCCGTTCGCGAACGCGGCAAGATCAGGCGTCGTGCGCTGCGGCGTGCCGAGAATGGTCGCGCCGTTTGGAATCGGCGCGTCGAACGCGAGCGCGCGCGCGGCGCGCGCGGTGTCGCTGTCGAACGCGGCGAGCGCGACGCCGAACGAATCGAGAACGCGACGTTTGACTTCGCGCGCGACCTCCGGCGCGAGATCGGCGTAATCAACCGCCGCGACGTAATCGGCAAATAAACGCGAGATGTTGTCGCTCATCGTGTCACCAAAATCAGACTTCCGAAGTCTCGCAGACTTCGGAAGTCTGAATGCTTCACGCCGCCGCGCTGCGCCCAAACAGTTTTCGCCATCCGATTCCGATGTATTTCCAGTACGGATTTGTAATCGAGATGACCGCGAGGAGCAACAGGAAGAGCGAGATCGGGCGCGTGACGAAGATCGCCAGACTGCCGTCCGAGATCATGAGCGACTGCCGCATCGCTTGTTCCATCAAATCGCCCAAGACCATGCCGAGAATGATCGGCGCGGCAGGAATGTCGAGTCGCCGCAAAAAGTAGCCGATCACGCCAAAGCCGACCATCAAGAACAAATCCTGCACGCTGTTGTTCATCGTGTAAACGCCGAGGAACGAGAACAAAATGATGAACACCATCAGCAAGTACAGCGGAATGTCGAGAATCTTGACCCACATTCCGACCAAGGGCAAGTTGAGCACGAGCAGCATCACGTTGCCGATGTACATACTCGCGATCAAACCCCAGACGAACTGCGGATTTTGCACGAACAGCAAGGGACCCGGCTGCAAGCCGATCATCAACAACGCGCCGAGCATGATCGCCGTCGTGCCGCTGCCCGGAATGCCGAGGCACAGCAAGTGGATCATCGCGCCGCCCGCCGCCGCGTTGTTCGCAGCTTCGGGCGCGGCGACGCCTTCAATCGCGCCTTGCCCCAGTTCGTCTTTGTACTTGCACATTTTCTTTTCCAAGCCGTACGAAACGAAACTCGCGACGGCGGCGCCCGCGCCCGCGATGCCGCCGACAAAAAAGCCGGAGAGCGTGCCGCGCGTGAACGCCGGAATCGAGCGCTTCCAGTCTTCTTTGCTCATCCACAAGCCGCCCTTGATCTCCAGACGCTCTTGCACGGCTTGGTTCATGTTGCACAGATTGACGATGACTTCGGACAGCGCGAACAGACCGATCGCCACGACCAAAAATTCGAGCCCGTCCAAAAGTTCAGGATTGCGGAACGTGTAACGCGGCACGCCGCTCTGCAAATCAATGCCGATCGTGGCGATCGCGAGACCGATCGTGGTCGAGAGCAGCGCCTTGACGAGCGAACGTCCGGCGAGACTCGTGACGACGGTGAGACCGGCGAACATCAACGAAAAATATTCGGGCGGACCAAAGTTCAGCGCGAACGCGGCGACCGCGGGACCGACGAGCATCAGCACCAACGTCGCAAACGTCCCGGCGATAAACGAACCGATTGCCGCCGCGGCGAGCGCGGGACCGGCGCGTCCTTTCTTCGCCATCTGATAGCCGTCGAAACAAGTCACGACCGACGACGATTCGCCCGGCGCGTTGACGAGGATCGACGTGGTCGAGCCGCCGTACATCGCGCCGTAATAAATACCCGCCATCAAAATGATCGCGGAAGTGGGTTCAAGTCCGAACGTAATCGGAATCAGCAGCGCGATGCCGGTCATCGGTCCGATGCCGGGCAGCACGCCGATAATCGTGCCGAGGAACACGCCGATAAAAGCGAGCACCAGGTTCATCGGCGTGACGGCGACGCCGAATCCGAGCGCCAAGTTATCGAAGAAATTCATGATGCCTCCAACGTTGGACAAATTTTAGAAATTTGTCCTACAGTCCAAACCAGGAAAGGGGTCCGGCGGGCAACTGCACGCGCAATAGAAAAGTGAACGCAAAGTGCAGTCCAAAACTGATGACCAAGCCAATGATCGCGTCGCGGACAAGGTGCCGGCGATCAAGGACGAGAACGCCCGCCATGAACATCAGGAACGTGGAGATGGGATAGCCCAGCCGCTCGAAGATGAAAGCGTAAATCAGCATCAGTCCCAACATGATTCCGACGGTCTTGACATCCACGTAACTGCTCAATTTTTCATCAGCCCCGATGAGGGCGGCGCGCGCTTCGTCTTCCTTGCTCATTCCGCGAAACGATTGGGCAACGTACGCCGCGGATAAGACGATCATCAAAATCCCGATCGCTTTGGGGAACGCGTCGGGACCGAGGATCTGCTTGGACGCGGGTTGACCGATGGTGAAAAAAGCCATCGCGAAATACGTGGCGGAAAAAAGAAGGAGGACCACGCTCGCGATGCGATTTTCCTTGACGTCATTACTCATTTCATCCCTCCAACTCAACGCATTGCCAAGCGCAGATAGGGTTTTGTCATTGCGAGAAGCGTTTCTTGCGACGAAGCAATCTCCGAGCAACTTGGATTGCTTCGTCGCACTCGCTTCGCGCTCCTCGCAATGACACGAGTGCGCTTGGACTTGTACCTGCGAACTATTTGATGAACCCGGTATCGGTCATCAACACTTTGTAGGATTGGAATTCTTCGTCGAGGAACTTGGCGAAGGAATCGCCGTCGGCGTACGCGTCCACCCATTGTAATTTGTCGAGCGAGTCTTTCCAGGTCTTGGTGGCGCTCATGCGCTTGAGCGTTTCACCCCACCATGCCTTCGCGTCGGCGGACATTCCGGGCGCGCCAAAGATGCCGCGCCACACTTCGTACGTGACGTTCCAGCCGGATTCCTTCCAGGTCGGTACGTCTTTCATCACGCCGCCGCGGCGTTCCGCTGAAGAGACGCCGAGCGCGCGCACGGTCTTGGCTTCGACCTGCGGAATCGCTTCGCCGACGCCGGTCGACATGAAGCCGACGTTGCCGCCCAAGAGCGCGGTCAAGCCGGAACCGACATCGTTGAACGCGATGTACGACATCTTGCCCGGATCGATTCCCGCGTTTTTCGCCAACTTGGCGATGGCGAGGTGATCCATGCTGCCCGGCGAAGACGCGCCGGCGAATTTGACCGCGCCGGGGTCCTTTTTCAGCGCCGCCATCAAATCGCCCATTGTCTTGTATGGCGAGTCCGCCTTGACCAAAATTACTTGGTAGTCGGTGATGAGTTTGGCGAGCGGGGTCAATTCTTTATAGTCGTTCTCGAACGTCTTGTTGAGCGTGTTGATGATCAGCGGCGGCGAGTATACGACCAATTCATAATCGTCGGCTTTTTTGGTGAAGATGTAGGCGAGACCGACACCGCCACCGCCGCCAACTTTGTTGACGACCGTCGTCGGCTGCGGATACAATTTTTCCGTTTCGAGCGAGCGTTGAACGGTGCGTGCAAGTGTATCCCATCCGCCGCCCGCGCCTGCCGGCGCGACAATTTCGAGCGCTTTGTTGGGATAGCCGCCCTTGGTTGCCGGAACGAGACCGGTCGCGACAGTGGGCGCGGTTGTGGGTTTAGGCGCTTCGGTTGGTTTCGGAGCGTCGGTCGGTTTTGCCGCCGCGGCTGTCGGCGCAACAGTTGGCTTGGAGGCTTCCGTTGGTTTCGGCGCGACGGTTGGAACCGGCGTAGCCGTGGGCGCGGGCGCGCATGCCGCCACAATCACGATGAGCGCGAACAATGCGAACAGAACCACTTTCTTGTCGAACATTTCCTTCCTCCTTTAGGATTTTGGGCTGAGTGGAAAACAACCGATTCGGTACTGCGGACGACCACCTCCCTTCCACAACATTTCAGCGCGAATAGGGTGTCAACGAATGTTCAACGAATAAACGAATGACGCGTCCCGAGAAGAGAATGGATTCCAAAGGAGGATGTGATTCAGGGGCAAGTGAGGAGTGGCTGATTCGGGCAACGATGCGACTCCACCTTTGGAGAACAATATGCCAGCATACTGAATTCGAGATTAGCACAGAGGGCGGGCAAAAAAAACTACCAGACGGGGGGTTTTTCACCCCCCATCTGGTAGAATGAATGTTGGACAAATTTGCAAGTTTGTCCTACGCTACTTGACCAATCCGAGCCGAATCGCCTTGACGGCGGCTTGCGTGCGATCATTCGTGCCGAGTTTTTGCAGGATCGTGTGGGTGTACCCTTTGACGGTGCCGGGGCTCAAACTCAACACTTGCGCGATCGCTTGATTCGTCAAGCCCTCGACCATCAGCCGGAGGATGTCTTTTTCGCGCGCGGTCAGCGGCTCGGATGTCTCGAGCGGAATGTCTTTGCCTTCCGGTTCATTCTCCAAATTTCGCAAGACGCTCTGCAAGAACTGACTGTCGACCATCGAGACGCCGCTTGCCACGGCGTAAATCGCGGCGAGCAAATCTTCGCGCGCGATATCCTTGAGCACGAATCCAACCGCGCCCGCCGACAACGAGCGCAACAAGTACGTCGTACTGCGATACGTCGTGAGCATAATCACGCGCGCGGACGATTTCGCGGTCTTGAGCGCTTCCAACGCCTGGATCCCGTCCATCCCCGGCATTCGAATATCCATCAGGACGATGGCAGGGTTGAGCGCGAGCGTCAATCGTACCGCTTCGTCGCCGTTGTTCGCTTCGCCGACGATTCGGACGCGCGGCGCGTTCAACATGCTCCGCAACCCCGCGCGCACCATTGGATGATCGTCGGCGATGAGAAGGGTAATCTCCGAATTCAATTCACTGCTCATCCGTACTCCTCTGTTCGTAGTGTGCGCTTGAGCGCGTGCTGCGGCGATGAATCGCCTACTACGAGCTTATTAACGACGCAAGCGGCACGCGCACAGCGACTGTCGTGCCCTGCCCCGGCTGACTTGTGATCTCGCAAACGCCGCCGAGCATCCTGGCGCGCTCGCGCATACTGATCAGCCCGACGCGATCCGTCGCTTCCGCTAACGCGGCAAGATCGAAACCGCGTCCCGCATCTTGCACACTCAGCAGCAGATCGCCGCGGTCGGGCTGCAAGCGGACACAGAGCCAGTCCGTCGCCGAGTGCTTGCGCGCGTTCGTGAGCGCTTCTTGGGCGATGCGAAAGATCGCGGTCTCGGCGGGTGGACTCAAACGCACGCCATCCAGGTTGATCTGCGTTTCGCAGCGCCAGCCCTCCGCCGCGCACGCCTCGATGACGAAACGGCGCAACCCATCCGCCAATCCCAGGTCTTCGATCACCGTCGGACGGAGTTCGGCGATAAAGCGGCGCGCCTCGTCAATCGCGCGTTGAATCAGCGCGCGACTTGCCTCCAACTCGCGCTGCGCGGGCGCGTCCACCGATTGGGCGATCATCGCGTTCAACGTGTTCAAGTGCATATTCGCGCTGATGACCAACTGCGTCAAGCCATCGTGCAAATCCAAGCCGATCAAGCGGCGTTCTTCGTCTTGAATCTGCGCCAACTTTTGCATCAGCGTCCGCACATGTTCCTCGCGCTCCGACAAACTCTTGTACAGGTGCGCGTTGCCCAGCGCGACCGCGGCTTGATCGGTGAGGAGATTCAAGATGCGAACGTCTTCGCGCGTAAAAGTTCGCCGCGCGAGCGACGAAATGCGCAGCACGCCTAGAACTTGGTCGCCCAGTTTCATCGGGAATGCGGCGGTCGAAGGCGCGTGCCAGTTGAACGTGTCGCTGGCTTCGTACAGCGGCTCCTGGATCGCGCCGTTGAGAACGTGCGGCTGACCGGTCGACGCGACGACTGCCATGAGACTGTCCGGGCGCGCGGTCGCCGGTTCCACGATGCCGCTCTGCCCGGCGCTAACGGCAAGCCGCAAAGTTCCGGTATCGTCGCGCGTAAAGATGTGAACGCTGGACGGTTCGACCAAACCCAGGACGCTCGTCGCAATCGTCTTGAGCACTTGATCGAGATCGAGCGTGCTCGTGATCTGCAGCATGACCTGGCGCAGCGTTTCGAGTTCCGCCAGGCGCGCTTTCAGACGGCGCTCGCGCGTCGCGAGATCCGTCATCATGTTGTTGAACGCTTCCGCGAGTCGTTTGAGTTCGTCGGTCGTGCGAATCGAGACCGGTTGTTCGAGGTTGCCCGCCGCCACGCGATCCGCGCCGCGCAAGAGCGCCAGAATATTTTGGTTCATCCCGCGCGCGAGACGCGTCGCGATCAATGCGGCGAGCGCGGTCATCGCGATCGGGATCACGAGACTGACGAAGATCGCCGAGCCAGCCGCCGTCGCCAAATCTTGCTGCGCCTGCGCGAGTTTTTGCGCTTCGAGCGGCTGGATTTGCTCGACGATCACGTTTTGACTGGCTTGGAAAATTTCGGCGAAAAAGCGCGCAAAGAGCGCCTGCTGCCGGTCGCGGTCGCTGATCAATTGCGAGCCGAGGTTTTGCAAAATGAGAAACGCCGCGTCGATGCGCTGAATGCCGCGCACTTCGGCGTCGCTCGTCGCGAGGCGGCGGAATTGCGTGAGGTTTTGCTGAAATTGAATCGTCGCGTTGGTGAACTGCCCGCGCGTGCTCTCGTCCGGCGCGGCGAGATACGCGGTCACCGCGAGCAACATCCCACGCGCGTTTTCGTCCATACCGTCAATCGCGCGCTGATAGATCGAGTCGGAGGCGCGCAGTGGCTTGAATTGTCCGGACAGCAAATTGGACAGCTGGGCGTGCGCGGCGATCAGCGCTTTCAAATCGTCGTTTTGCTTGTCGCGCAATCGGATCAGGTCTTTGCCTAGCCCGGCTGCTGATTGCTGTGTTTGCTCAAGCGCGTTTGCCCAACGCAGATCATTGGGGGTGGACGCGAGCGAACGGTACTCGGCGACGCTCGCGCCGAAACTCGCGATCTGCTCGTCGAACTGCGTGGCAAAACCGGACTCGCCCTCGAGGTAATAGCGATAGAGCGCGGCTTCGGCGTTGCGAAGTTTTTCGTCCATTTCGACCGCGACCAATTGGCGCACACGCACGCGGTCGATGTCGGCGAGCGAAGCCGCAATCGAGCGGGCGAGAAAAAGGAGCGCGAGAATGTTGATGGCGACTGCCATGCCAAAGAGCAGCATCAACGCCATCAGGCGGGTTCGAATCCGCATATTTTCTACGCGGTCGAACAATGTGCGGACAAGCCGGTTCAGTTTCATAGCGCAGCGTAACCGCCTCTCGGTCTCCAAGCGTATGATACCGAAATCCAACCGATTCCGCAAGTTTGACCTGTTCGCGGCGCGTGGTATACTGTCAGTGAACAGTTTTCAGTTTTCAGTATTCGGTGTGAGCAAACTGAAAACTGCATACTGAACACTGAATTCTGACCGAGGGGGCGAGATGCAGGAATTGGACATCATCGGCGAAAAGATACGAAAAGATTTCGTGGCGAAGAACGCGGCGCGCGACACCGCGCTCGGCGCGTCGCGCGAATTGATTCGCCATTGTTCGCTGTCGATTCGCGCGACGCACCGCGCGGAGTACGCCGACGCCGCGCAACTGCTCGCGCGCACGCGCGAAATCGCCGCGCAGATGAAGGCGACGGTCGCCGCGTATCCCGATTTGTATTTTACCGGTTACGTGCAGGACGCGCTCAAGGAACTCGCGGAGGCGCACATCGTCCACGCGCTCGTCACCGACGCGCCGTTGCCGGACCCGGACGCGCTCGGCGTAGATTACGCGGCGTACCTCAACGGCTTGGGCGAAGCGGCGGGCGAGCTGCGCCGCTACACGCTCGACATCATCCGGCATGGCGACAGCGCGCGCTGCGAGAAAATGTTGAGCGCGATGGACGACATTTATTCGTTGCTCGTGACGATGGATTTTCCCGACGCGCTGACCGGCGGCTTGCGCCGCACAACCGACATGGTGCGCGGCGTTTTGGAGCGGACGCGCGGTGATTTGACGGTCGCGGTGCGACAGGAAAAGTTGGAGCAGACGTTGCGGGAGTTTGAAGCGCGGCGGAGCGCGTCCGGCTGATCGGGGAAATCAGCGCGCCGCGCGCAATCTAGCGCGGATGACGCTCAACACTTGTTCGAGCGAGGTTTCGTCGGAGGGTTCGCGCCGATCTTGCTGACCGACGTGTTTGTGGTGGGGGAAGTTGGGCAAACGCATGTGATGCGGCGCGTTGTCCCAACCGATGATCAAGCGATCGCCTGCGTCAAGCCAATAATACGAGTATCCACCTAGCACACCATGCTTGTACTGTTCTCGTACGCGCAATGCGCTGTGATCAGCCAGAGTGACTTGAACTCGAAATGAATTGAATTCGACCGAGACAATGACAATATCGGTTGCCAGATTTCCAAGCCACTCGCGGATGAGTGCGACTCTATTGGGGAAGATGTCCAGCATCGGTCGCCTCTAAAATCGCGCGGAGATGGTTCAGGACTTCGCGTGTTTCCTCCTGGGTGCCTTGCCAAGACGACCATTCGACCCAGTCTTCGTGTTCTTCGCGTCCGGCGTTTTCGGGCAGACCCACTTGATTGAGGCGTTCCAAATTCATTCCGTACTTGCGCTCAAATTCGCCGAGTTTTCGCTTTGCCAATTCCAAACGCCCTTCCATCTCGCGGGCAAGCACAAGCGCACCATAGCGCGCCAGTTTTTCCCGCTCTTCAAACGGCAAGGCGGACACCGATGTTTCGATCTTTGCGATGACGTCAGTTGACAAGACCATTTGTCACCTCCACGTTCTCTTGCTTGATTCGATTCTAACACACGAGTACACACGTGTCAACTAAATTTTCTGATAATTCGATCATTCGCGCGAGTGAAATCGGCGAGTACGTCTTTTGTCAGCGCGCGTGGTGGCTGCATCGCGTCCAGGGTTTGGAATCCGCGAACCGCGCGCAGATGGACGCGGGCGCGGCGCGCCACGTTCAGCACGGTCGCGCGGTGCAACGCGCGGATTCGCTGACGCGCGCGGCGATCATTCTCTGCGCGGTCGCGCTCTTTTTCGCGCTGATGTTCGTGCTGGCGATGATTTTGTCTGCGGTGTGACGCGACATGGGCGATTAGAAATCGCGGCAACGACTGCGCAAAGCCGACCTTCGTCGGCTGATTAGACTGCGAAGGCAGTCTTCGTGCGCTTGTTGCCGCGACTTGAGTCGCCTATGTGGAACTCACAAATGGCTGGCTTGTTCGCAATTCTGTTTCTGGTCGCGTTGATGATCGCGCTCGCGCTGTTTTTGTCCGCGCGAAAACAGCGCGCGCAAACGGGCTTGCCGTACGGCGCGCGCATCGTCTACGCCGATACCGGCGCGTGGAAAAAAGTCGAGCGACCGCTTTTCTCGCGGCGGTACGGCTTGACCGGCAAACCCGATTACGTCATGGAAGAGCGCGGCGCGATGATTCCCGTCGAAGTGAAGCCGAATCGCGTCGCACCCGCGCCGCGCGAATCGGACACGCTGCAACTTGCCGCGTACGCGCTCCTGGTCGAAGAGCATTTCGGCGCGACGCCGGCGTACGGCTTGCTGAAATATCGCGACGCGATTTTCCAAGTGGAACTCACGGACGAACTGCGCGCGCGTCTGCTCGCCACGCTTGCCGCGCTGCGCCGCGATCTCGACGCGCGCGATGTGGCGCGCAGCCATGCGGAGCCGCGCCGCTGTCGCGCGTGCGGGTACCGCGACGTGTGCGGGCAGTCGCTCGCGTAAATTTGTTTGCGCGCGTGAATCGTCAAAGTAAATTGACTTTTTGAATGATGCGTTTTATACTTTTCGCCCACAAGTCGCAGGAAATAATTTTGGACACAGATAAACACAGATGAACGCAGATTGTTTTTGAATCAGTGTCCCAGATAAAATCTAACGATAATCAATGATGGATGGAGACATGATCGAAATTTGGCGAAAAAATATTCAAGCCAACTTGGATGCCATTCAGCGGAACCAGGGAGCCGGAGTTGCCACAATCGTCTCGGGCAGCGCGTCCGACAAAGCGTTTTGGCAAAAGTGGTTTCAGGACACCCGCCACGATGTTTTGGCTAAAGACGGATCAACGTTGGTCGTTTCCACGCACGAAGAAACGCGCAAAGGAAATTTTTTGGGCAGTCTTTACGCGTGGCTCAAGACGCGACGCGTGTTGGAAGAACAGCATCGCGAGTTGCCTGAGATCGGATTGATGTGCATGGTCTTCGGACAGGGCAAGCGGCTCAGTCCATTTACCCAAGCGCTGGGAAATCGCAAACCGGCTTTTCCGACGCCGCGCACAGGTTCCGCGCGGAAGGTCTACTTGACGACTGCCGACATCGCGAACTTGTCGTCCGCCGGATTGATGCGCGATTTGAACGCGGGCGGATTTCGCGGATTCCTGATCAAGTGGGGCGACGAAGCGCTCATTCCCAGCGCGCCGTGGCAAAATGCTCCGGGCAAATATGCGAACGTCGACGCGATCCGTTTTGTCTGGAAGACGGAACCAACCGAGCAACTCGCGCGCGAAAAAGAGTGGGTGGTTGTCGATTCGCAGACCGGACAAATGGAATTCCAACTTGCGCGGCAAGATTTGGACGCGCTGCGATCACGCATGTCCGGCTGGAACGCGCCGCGATATTACACGGGCGTCAATCTCGGCAGTCTCGCGATCAGTTACTCGTTTCTCAGCGCGGCGTGCGAAGTGATGCGCGATGATATTCTCTCTGCGGAAAAATGGTTGGATTGGGATCCGTATGTCTGGATCGCGCTTTTCTGTTTGAACGAACAGCAGTGGCAGGCGGAAATCGATCACGAAGCGCGAATCGGCAGAAGCGGAATCAAAACGATCCTCGCGCGGTGCCCAAACTTTTTCGACAGGATTTGCGCAGTCCGAACCGCGCTCGAAAAGAAACTCGGCAGACCGCTGCGAATCGGCGTGCTGGATTACGGGAGTCCGTTCTGGGTCGATTGGGGTTTGCAAACGAGTTTGCGGCGAACGCTCGCGTCGCTAACCCAGGATTCGCCGGAAGGGATCGCCGCGCGCGAACTGTTCGGCATTTCGCACGACCGCGATCAGAACGGCAACATCGTTTTGGACAGTTCGATTCCGGCGGGAGCGAATATTCGCAATTCAGTTTTGCTCGATACGATCATCACCGATCCGGAGACGATCATGCGCGACGGCGTCGTGATCGGCGGGCGGCACAAACGATTGCGGATGCCGGACGGCGGGAGCGCGTTGTTCTGCGCCGCCGACAATTTTGTCTTCGCCGGACCGAATGGGATCGCGTTCAAATCAGTCGGGAACGATATTCGGGTTGAGGAAGGCGGCAGGCACACGACGCTATTCCTGGAGCAAAAACCTTTTCATTTGGTTTCGAATGAATGTATCGCCGATTATGAAGGGGAGAATTACGACAAACCGATCCTGGGAAATGAATTGTCGTTCGGCGAGGCGGCGACGTTGGTTGCGCGGGAAGAACTTGAAGCGCTGGAACGCCGCTGGTTGCAGCATTGGAGTACGTGGTTGAGGTAGACGCGGTTTGCCTTTCCGCGATTTCGCGATATAATTGCGGTGTAAGTTTTGGTTCGTCCCTGGTCGTTCGTTTGAACGCCCGAAGATCAACCCTTCGACTTCGCTCAGGGCAAGCCTTCGGGCTGAACAGCCGAAGGACGCTCAAGCGTCCTTGTTCTGCTTCGCCCAGTCGTTGACGACGGGCGAACGAGGCGGACGATGCCCACCCGCTCCCTCCACCCACACGAACTCTTTGAAGTCCAAAACGTCTTTCGCACTGGACTAGACACCGCGCGCGTCGTCATCAGCGAAGGCGACGCGCTGCCCAACTGGGTCGGCAGAATCGGCGCGGCGCTGAAAGGGCAACCGCCGCCGAAGGAAAACGCGATTACTGTCGGTAACACGTCGTACTTTCCGCGCGCGCTAACATCGAGCGTTACCGATCTCGCGTGGCTGATCCACGAACTCACGCATCAGTGGCAGTATCAGCATTTCGGCATTCGCTATCTCTTTGAGGCGCTGCGCGCGACGACGTACGTTTACGCCAACGAAAACGAGTCGCACGATGCCGCGCTCAAACGTCTTTGGAGCGAGAACAAAAAGTTTTCCGATTTCAACCGCGAACAACAAGGCGACATCGTCCGCGATTATTTCTTTGCGCTCAAGCAACCGCCGCCGTATCCGGACTTGGCGGCGTGGGAACCGTACCTCCACGATCTTCGTCTGCCGCCGTGAGTAAGGGCGAAGCATTTTTCGTCCTGAGCGGAACGTAGTGAAGTCGAAGGATCAGAAAAATGCTTCGCCCCTACCGCCCCAACTCTCCGCGATCCACAAACCGCTTGATCGTCCCCTCGACCGGCGACCAAATCCCCGTCGCGAATTGATCGATGAACGCGCGGTCGTGCGTCGCGATCAGAATCGTCCCCGGAAACGCGTCGAGCGCGGACATGAAACGCGCGTGCGACGGAATGTCGAGATGATTGATTGGCTCGTCGAGCAAAAGACAATTCGCGCCGCTCACGACCAAGCGCGCGAGCAGCAAGCGCGCGCGTTCGCCGTAACTGAGCGCGCCGACGCGCGTAAAGACCGCGTCGCCTTCAAACAAAAAGAAATGCAGGAAATGCCGCGCCTGCGTTTCATCCAGCGGCGCGAGCGCGCGAATGAGCGCGAGCGGCGTCGCGTTCGCGTCGAGCGTCTCTTGTTCCTGCGGCATATAGCCGATCCGCACATTCGCGCCAATGCGCGCGTTTCCCTCCGTCGGCGCGAGTTCACCCGCGATCACGCGCAGCAGCGTCGTCTTGCCCGAACCGTTCGGACCGACGAGCGCGATCCGTTCGCCGTGTTGCAGCGTGAGGTTGACGTGGCGGAACAGCCATGTAGCGCGACCTGCCAGGTCGCGCGCGGGACGACCTGGCAGGTCGTCGCTACCGAACGCAAACCCCACATCCTCCAACGCGACGACGATTTGCCCGCCGCGCGGCATCGCGCCAAATTCCAATTTCATTTGCCACGACCGCGCGGGCTTGTCCACGCGCCCGTCGGTGAGCAGGTGTTCGATGCGTCGTTCGATCTGTTTCGCGCGGCGGATCGTTTCCATTCCGCGATTTGCGAAAAAGCCGCGCGCGAATCCATCGCCCGTGTCCGCTTTGCCGCCCTTGCGAAACTTGGCAATGCCGCGCAAATGCCGCGCCGCGTTCGACAGGCGCGCGATTTCGTCTTGCTGATCTTGCCACGTCGCAAATTGTTTCTCGCGCTCGCGCGCTTTTGCTTCGACGTACGCGCTATAGTTGCCCGCGTACTCCGCGACGCGATGCGTCTGGTCGTCCAACTCCAAGATGCGCGCGACCGTCGCATCGAGAAACGCCCAGTCGTGCGAGACGATGATCGCCGCGCCGCGATACTCGCGCAAGAATTTCTCCAGCCATTCGAGTGCGGCGATGTCGAGATGATTCGTCGGCTCATCGAGCAAGAGCAAATCGGGATCGGCGATCAGCAGGCGCGCGAGACCGACGCGCGTGCGCTGCCCGCCGCTCAATTGCGCGATCGGCGTGTCACGCGCGGCGACAAGTTGCAGCCCCGCGAGAATCGCTTCGATCCGGTGTTCGACCGCGTAACCGCCGAGCGCGTCAAAGCGCGCGAACGCGTCGCCGTACTCCGCGAGCAATTTTTCGGACGACGATTGCGCCATCCGCGCGGCAAGCGCTTCGACGCGTTGGCGCGCGTCGTCGTACTCCGCGATCCCCGCGCGAATGTACGCGCCGATCGTCCGCGCGTCGTCGAGCGCGATCCCTTGCGGCAGATAGCCAACCGACGCGCGCACGCTGACGACGCCGCGATCGGGTTGTTCGTCGCCTGCGATGATTCGCAGCAGTGTCGTCTTGCCGCAGCCGTTCGCGCCGATCAACCCGACGCGCTCGCCTGCGTTCACGACGAACGACACGTCGGCGAGAATCGTTTGCGCGGCGAAGGATTTGGTGACGTGAGAGAGTTGGAGCATGTTCCATCAAGGTAGGGGCGCAATTGAATTGCGCCCCTACAATTACCCGACCGCGCACACACACGACGCGTGCTTCGGAAACAACGCGTCGAGCAGAACAGTCGGTTCATCATTCGCCCAGACATCGGGATAGAACGTCCGCAGTTCCATAATCGCCGCGCGTCCAAAGAGCAATTGCAAAAACACGAGCGGCGGAAAGCCGCAATCGCCGCGCTCGTCCACGGTCGGTTGCCACGCTTCCGCGTTTGTGATCTTGCCATTTTCAAAAACGATCTTGAACCCGCGCCGATATTCGCTGATTTTCAGTTCGCCGGTGTATCCTGTCATCGTCGAGCGCGCGAGGCGCGCGTCGAGCGCGGGCGCGATGTGACGAATGAAACGCGGCACATCGGGCACGCGAATGTACCAGCCGTACGGCAAACGCGTTTTCGGCAGCAAGTCAGGAATCGCGTCGAAAACGGGATGCTCGCGCCCCAGCGCAAAGTAGATCGCGTTCGCGGGTTTGTTTTGCCGCGCGCTTTCCGCCTCGCCGTGCGCTTTCATCCAGCGCAAAACTGTCGGCATCAGCGCGCGCAGCGATTGTCCTTCCGCCGCCGCGATTTCGCCGACGACAACCGCGTCCTGCCAAATATCGTGACCACAATCGACGTAGCCGACCGCGCGCCCATCCAGCGTCTCGATGATTTGGAACGGCAGACGATACGCGCGCGCGAGCGGCGAATCATCCAGGAAGTATCGCCACAGCGATGCCGGGCGCGGACACGCGACAAGCGAACGCGCGCTCGCGCGATCGTACAGCGGCGCGGCGAACGGAATGTCGTCCGATGTCATCGCGCGCAAGCGATACGATTCGGTTTCGTTTTCTTTGAGCGCGGGCACGTTTGAAAAATAGCACAGTCGCCCGCCGCTGAGATCGAGCGCGAACTCGTACTCGAACTGGCGATAGTACCACGGAATTCCCGTGATGCCTTGAACGAGATGACCCATCGCATCGCTGAGCGCGTGCAGCGTTTTGAACTGCTCGCGCACCAAACCGCGCTTGCGATATTCGGGATCGGTCGCGACAACTTCGGGACGCCCAACGGGAAATGGAATGCCCGCGTACGTCCACGTTTGCGGAATCAAGCACATCGTCGAAACGATTTTTTGCGCGCGCGTGTCCTCGACGATCAACGTGTTCGCCGCGCCGATGATCGGATGCGCGTCGCTCGCGTAATGACGCGTATACGCGGCGAGCAACTCGTCAAAGCGTTCGCGCCCGAACGTGTGCCCGTTGAATTGCGCGAGCGGCTCGGCGTCGTCAGGCGTCGCGACGCGCATGACCAGCCCGTCGCCAAGATCGCGCGGTAGCGCGAATTGCATCAATTCGATTTGTTGTTTCAGTGTTGGTGATTTGAGACTCATGTTGGTTGCTCCAATGTGTAGAGAATTTTCGTGCGATGCGCGAAACGTGGATTGTCGATAAGATCGACGGAATCCGAAAACTGATCGACTCCGCCCATCCATTCGTCGATCCTTTTGATCGTTTCGTCGGCGATCTCCTTGTGAATCGCCTGCGCGAAGCGCGCCGCAAAGATCACGCGGTACGGTCGCGTGAAAAAGTTCGTGATCGTCGGCTCGACGCGCGCGGTGATGCCGAGCGCGTTGGATTTCTCCGCGAGAATGACGTACGCCTCGCACAACGCCGCTTCGCGCTCCTGCCATTCGTCCGCCGCCAACGCACACCCCAAGATCGGCGTCAACTGTTGCGCGCAATCGAGCCGCGCGAACGCCGTGCCAAACCATTTGCTGTACGGCGCGTACGTTTTTTCAATCAGAAAACCCAGCCGCATCAAATCGCGCACCAAACGCGCCGCGATAATGCGGGAGCCGATGTCGTCGCCCACGTCGCCGCAGCGTCCGACGAACGGCTCTTCCTGTGATATGCGCTGCCACTGCGACGCCAGGCGGTACAGCCAAACGTCGCGCGGATAGTACGCGAATTTGGCGCGCATCGTTTCCAACTCGTTCAAACCATCGTGAAAAATTTTGCCGCGCGTCAGTTCCAAGAGCGCCTGCTCAGGAAACGTTAGCCAATCGATTGGCGCGATTTCCGCGTGCGGATCGATGCCGAGCGCGCGGCGAAAGAATCCCTGGATCGTTCGTACTTCGATGAGGTGATTGACGGGACCTGATTCGCTGGGTTTCATCCGTTGTGTCCCGCCATCGCTGAGATCGGGTTCGCTAAAGTTGACCGAGAAGCCGCGAAACGTGCGCGGCAGTTTTTGGCGCAAGCACTCGCGCAGTTCTTCGCGATAACGATCCAGGTCGGGTGACGCGAGAAACAATTGCAGACGCGGACCCCAACCGTGATCCATCGACCGCGCGGTGTCAAAGCCCAGCACCTCGGAACCATTGCCGATCAGCGCGGCGGAATGCGCCAACCCAGGAAAGTTTTGCGCCAGAATCGGCTGGACGATCTCGTGATAGAACATTTCGTTCAGTTGGATGCCGGACATGAACTCCATTGGCGTCATTCCTTTTGTTGTGATGCGTGATGCGTGTTCCGTTTTGCGTCCTGAGCGGAACGCAGTGGAGTCGAAGGGTCACGCATCACGTTTTTCATTTTTGGTGAAAGTTAATTCTTGATTCACAACGCGAAATCCAACCGATTCATACAATCGCACCGCGCTCGCGTTTGATCCGCCCGTCGCGACGAGCGCGGTTTCCGCGCCACGCGCCTTCATGCGCGCCATTCCCTCCAGCAGCGCGGCGCGCGCGAGACCTTGCCGTTGAAACGCGGGACGCGTGCCGACCGGCTCGAATTCGCCGACCTTGTTCGCGCGATCGATCCAGCACATCGCGTACGCGGCGATCACGCCATCGGGCGAGACCGCGACGACGTCGAGATCGCGATCGTACTCCGACATTCGCATCAAGCGCGCATAGCCCTCGTCGGTCACACGCGACGGATGAAACGCTTCGCGATGTGCGCTCGCGCGGTTTGTGATCTCGTGCTCGCCCGCGACGCCGCGCACAGAAAAGCCGTTGGGCAATCGGGGATCGGGAATCGGTTCACTCAGCGAACGCGCGAAACGCAAGTACGGCTTGTCGCCGCGCGCAAAGCCGTGTCGTTCGAGAAACGCGATGCGCGGCGCGTCGTCCGCGAGCACGCCCGTGAACAAATCGCGTTTGTGTTCGCGCGGAATCGCCGGATCGTCCATTGATTCGCACCAGCGCGTTTCCGCCCACGCGAACATTTCATCTTCAATGCCGCGCCAGCGCGCGTCGGGGCGAACTTGCAGATCCATCGAAAAGTCATCGCCGAAGACCGCAAAGCCGACGAGCGCACCGGTGTTGTTTTCCCACAGGCGAATATTCGCGTGCAGATCGACGCGGAACGACATCAGAAACGTACACCACGTCAGTCCGCCGCCGATGTGCCAGTAGCCCGCGTAGTGTCCCGTCGCGCGTCGCGCGTCGATCAGAAACGCGCGCAGTTTTTGGAAATCGACATCGCCTTGAAATTGTCGTGAATGAAGTTGCATGATCGGTTCTCACAGTTTCGTGCTGCGTGTTGCGTATTCCGTTTCCCTTGAGCGAAGTCGAAGGGTCACGCAACACGCAACACGCACCACGTTTCACGAATCACGTTTCACGCATCACGCCAAAAACACCTCCGACGAATCGCGTTTCACATTCTGTCGCCACAGATCGCGCGCGAGTTGGCGCGGGTTCACGTCAACACCGTAGCGCTGAAAGTACTGACAGACGCGCGTGATGTCGCGCTCGAACATCGGGAACGCTTTCGGATTGACGTACGGATTGACCGCTTGCGGCAAGTCAATGATCCGAATGTCGCCGTCCCAGTACAGAATGTTGAACGCAGACAAGTCGGCGTGGACGCAGTTGTGGCGCAGCATCAGTTCGGCGTTACGCATCACGCGGTCGAACAACGCGCGCGCCTCATCGCGCGGCAGATCGATTGTGTTCAGCGATGGCGCGGGCATCGTTGCATCGCCGAGGTACTCCATCAAGATCGTGTTGTTGCCTTGCGCGATCGGTTTGGGCACGTCCGCGCCCGCCGCGTGCAGCGCGAGCAGAAATTGATATTCGTTCGCGAGCCACGCATTGTGCATCAAGCCCTGACCGTACTCCGATTTCTTTTTGATCGCGAGTTTTTCGCGGCGTCCGCGCAGCACCTGGTTTTCTTCGTCGAGCATCACGCGCCCTTGCCGATAGTCGGCGTCGTTTTTCAGCGTGCGAAAAATTTTCGGGCGATACACCTTCGCGGCGACGAGTTCGACGCCCAAGTGTTCGTCGGCTTGACAGCAATACACCGTCGCCTCTTTGCCGCCTTTCACTTGGCGCAGCACATCGGCGATGAGGTGGTCTTCGAAGAACGGACCCAGGTACTCCAGAATCCACGCGCGCTCGAGTTTGGACGCCGAGAAGGTCGGACGGAATTCGGTTTCGACGCCGAGTTGCGTGACGGGATCGAACCGCGCGACCTTGCCGAGCGGCGCATCTGTTTGCGACTGCACGAGTTTTTTCTTAAAGCGCTTGCCTTTGCGACGGAGTTGGTGCGCGTCGAGTTCGTCGTCGAGTTCGTCGAGATATTCAGTTGTAAGATTCATTGTGGGAAAGCCCCGTCAGCACGGCGGCGCGGGGCATTTGTCATTTCGAGGCGCGCCCTGAGCGAAGCAGCGTCTTTCGCTGCCAAGTCGAAGGGTTGCGCCGAGAAATCTCTCACATTGCGGAACCGAGATTTCTCGCTTCGCTCGAAATGACACAGCAAGCACCACCGTGCCAAAATTGTTTTGACATTCGATTGGTGGTTGAGACTTGTTCTTCGGCATTCATAAAACTCCTCCTTTTCTGTAGGACAAATTTATAAATTTGTCCGACGCACCCGCGCAAACAACGCGAGCACGGGCGATAAAATTGTCGCGGACGATAAGAGCGCGGCGCGCAGTGAAACCGCCGCGCCGATCGCGCCGACGATCGGTCCGCCGATCATTTGTCCGAACGAATCGACTTGCGCGCTCAACGAATTCACCGTCGCGCGCGTTTGCGAATCGAGACGTTGATTGACCCAGGCGGCGTGCAACGGTCCGCCCGTCTGCCGCATGAGCGACCAACCCAGATACGCCGCAACCGCCATCGGAAAATCGAGCGACAACGCCAAGAGGACGAGCGACGCGAACACAAGTCCGTTGAGCGCGAAGAGCGCGCGGCGAATCGAACTTTCGTCGTCCATCTTGACGCGCCGATGCACGATCTCGTTGACCGCGATGCCGATCAGCGCGGAAGCGATGCGGATGATCCCAAACCACGTGACGGTCGTGAGACCGTCGAAGATCGGAAACGCGAAGGTCAACAGAAACGGCGTCCAGAGCCGATCCACGCCCTCGCTGTGCAAGCCCCAAAAAAGACTGATACCCAGGATCGTTTTCAGCGCGGGGCGTTTGCGGATCATCGCGAGTCCATCGCGAAACGTCATCCACATGTGCTGGAACGAATTGCGATCCGCGCGCGGCGTTGGATGAAAATTCGTTTCGCGCAGCGCGAGCGCGAGAAAAATTCCGAGCGCGATAAAACCGACGCCGCCCGCGATGATCGGCAGGTTGATGCTGATGTTGCCAAGTAGCGCGCTTGCGGCGACGCCGCCGAGCATCGTGAACTGCGCGATCTGCGCGCCGCGCAAAAACGCGCGTCCCGCGCGCGCCTCGCCAATTTCGTCGGTGAGCCACGCTTCGGTCGCGCCGCTCGTGAACGTCCAGCCCGCGCCCCAGATCACTTGCGCGAGCAAGACCGTCGCGAAAAACGGAAACGCGCCTTCGACGATGAATCCGATTCCGATCATCACGTAGCCGATGACGATCGAAAGTTTGCGGCTGTACACATCGGCGACGACGCCGGTGGGCACTTCGAAGAAGAACGCGGTCGCTTCGAGCGTCGTGCCGACGAGAACGAGTTGCAGCGGATCGAGTCCGACGACGGTGACTTGATAGATCGCGCTGACGGTGAAGATGAACCACGCGAGCGCGCTGTCCGCGCCGATCATTGTTAGGTACGTTGTGTAGGCGGTGAGTTGTTTCATAGTCAATCGGTAATCAGGCAATCAGGCAACCAGTTGACCAGTTGCCTGATCGCCTGATCGCCTAATTGCCTATCCATTCCGTTTCAACTTGCCCGCGCGCTTGGCGTACTGCTCCGCCAATCGGAAAAGGTACAAGCCGACGGGAACCATCACGACGCCCATCACGATCAGCGGTGCGATGTACTGCCACAGCGCGATGGTTGGCGCGCCGTCGAGCAGCGCGGCGCGCGTCCCTTCGAGCACATACGTCGCGGGCGAGTACTGCGCGAACACTTGCAGCCAGGTCGGCAGGACGCTCACGGGATAGTACACGCCCGAAACGAGCAAGAGCAGCGAGATGATCACGTGCGTCATCTGTTGTCCCTTTTCGGGAAAGAGCAGCGGCAGAATCGCGGCGATCACGCCAAAGCCGATGAACGATACGCTGCCGACGAGCAAGACGATTGTGCCGCCGATCAGATTCGCCTTCGACAAATCAATGTCGAAGAAGAGCGCGGTGATGCTCAGGATGACCGCGGTATGAAACATCGAATAGACGACGGCGAACGCGGTGTGACCCGCGAGATGCGTCAGGCGCGTGATCGGCGCCATCAGCGTGTATTCGATTGTCCCTTCCCAGCGTTCCATCCCGATGATGTCGGTGAGCCAGTAAAAGATCACCGACAAGTACCGCCAGACAATCGTGCCGATGATGAGATAGAGCACGAGAAAGTGACTGTCCACTACCGCGCTGCTCATCGCGCCGACGCCTGGCGCGATGTACGCGACCGAGAGCGAATTCGTGATCGAGTAGAACAGCCAGACGACTTCCCAGGCCCAGTAGCGTTTGACGATGTTGATGTTGCGTTCGACGAACGCGTATGATGCTT
>DYJA01000050.1 GCA_020723345.1 Candidatus Aquidulcis sp.
TGGCGAGCGCCTTGAGCGCGCTGCCGCGCACGATGGGCGTCTTGTCGCCGGGAAAGTTGTAGGCGGTCAACAAATCGCGCAGTTCGAGTTCGACCAAGTCGAGGAGTTCCGGGTCTTCCATCACATCCACTTTGTTGAGGTAGACGACGATGGCGGGGACTTCGACCTGGCGCGCGAGGAGAATGTGCTCGCGCGTCTGCGGCATCGGACCATCGGGCGCGGAGACGACGAGGATCGCGCCGTCCATCTGCGCGGCGCCGGTGATCATGTTCTTGATGTAGTCGGCGTGCCCGGGGCAATCGATATGCGCGTAATGGCGCTTGTCGGTTTCGTATTCGACATGCGAGATCGCGATCGTGAGAATTTTGGTTTCGTCGCGGCGCCCTTGTTTTTCGGACGCCTTCGCCACATCGTCGTAGGAGACGAAATTCGCCTGACCTTTGAGCGCGGCGACTTTGGTGATGGCGGCGGTCAGGGTGGTCTTGCCGTGGTCGACGTGACCGATGGTGCCGACGTTGACATGTGGTTTGGTGCGATCAAATTTCTGCTTTGCCATACTATTCCTCCTAAAGAGTGGAGCCCTCGATGAGACTTGAACTCATGACCTCTTCTTTACCAAAGAAGTGCTCTACCACCTGAGCCACGAGGGCACATTCACGAACCAAATTTGTTCAATGCAGATTTGTACCATTCGCCAAGTATGCCAGCTAACTTTGCATTACTTAGCCCAACAGTGATTGTTCCGAAGCGACTTTTGTTTTTGTAATTGCCGTCGCGCCTAGGACGGACGGTTGCCTGGTAGAACTGTGATTTCGGCAGTCCCGTGACTTGACACCAATACATTTGGGCTTCCCCAAGAGCTGTATCGTCGAAGATATTGATCCAAGCGAAGATTTTCTTTTCCTTGACACCGCATATCTCGCGCAAAAATCGCAAGAATGCGCGAATCACGCGCGGATCGGTATTTGATAGACTAACTCTGTGTTGGCTTTTTCGCCCTTCGCCAATATATAATCCTATGCCTAATTGGAACAGTTCACGTTCTTCGTCAGACCCACGGTCTTTGATTTTGAAAGGATCGCCACGCGGATTGTGCTTGAGGTAACCTGCTTCGCCTCGTTGCCGCCGCGGAATTCCGTGACGATCCATCCAGTAAACCACTTTGTTTACAGAGCAACCTAACTTTTCCGCGATCTCCGCCATTGAAAGTCGCTCACGGAGATATAGGTGTTCCAAGCGTTTTTTGTCGATTGCCTGTCCGCGTTGGAAAAGAACCATCACGCGATCCTTCGATCCGCAAGCTGAAATTCGTTTGTGGGGAGGGTGAGATTCGGACTCACATAGCCGTACGGCATCGATTTTACAGACCGACGCGACTCACCACCTTCGCCGCCTCCCCATATTCGTTTGACAGAGCTGGTGGTCGGAATCGAACCGACGACCGTCTCATTACAAGTGAGATGCTCTGCCGACTGAGCTACACCAGCATCAAAGCGCGTCGGATTATATACGCGCTTGTAAAAATTGTCAAAACGAAATTTCCCCGAGTTCCTTCAGTTCCCTTAGTTCCCTTTGAGCGAGAAATGAGGGAAATAAGGGAACTCACTTGTGCGCGCCCTTCTCCGCTTCTTCGATTGCCTTGCGAATTTGTTCGTTCAGCGCGCGGACGCCTTTGGCAAAGCCGTGCTCGATGTCCTCTTTCGCGCTGCCTTCTTTGACCGATTGCACGGCTGCGCGCGCGTGCGTTTCGGCTTGCTGGACGCGTTCGTCCTCGCGCGCGGTTTTAACGGCGCGATCAATTTCCGCGCTCAAGTCTTTCACCGCTTGCGTGACTTGGCGCTCGAATTCTTTCGTTTGCGGATGCTCGCGCGCGACTTGAAACGCGCGCTTCAATTGCTCGCCCAGTTCGCGCAGTTCTTGCGCGAGGTCGTACTCTGGTGGTGGTTGGGTGCTCATTGTACCCCTAGTCTTCAGTATTCGGTGTTCAGTATTCAGTCTCAGTATACAACTAGACTTTATCGGAAATAGTTTTGGACACTGATAAACACAGACGCACACAGATTGAAAACCTAGAGATCAGTGTTAATCAGTGTTAATCTGTGTCCGAATTCTGGATTGGGTTTATTTCCGATAATGTCTACTGAATACTGGATACTTGACACTGAATACTACTCACGCTTTCCCCAGCTTCGCTCTCTCTTCTTCCGCCACCTTCTCATCCAATTTCTTGAACAACGCTTTCGGCTCGCGCAGCGGCTGGTTCGGCGGCAACTGCGACGGCGCCCATTTCTGAGAATGCTTGCCCGGCTCGTACACGGCGGCTTGATGCGCGCGCGACGATTCCTTGAACGTTTCGATCTTGACCGCGCCGATCAGATCGCCGTCGTAGCCGAGTTGGCGATGCAACTCGTTCGACGAGAAGGGCAGAAACGGATAGAACATCACTTTCAAGTTGTCGATGACGCGCAGCGCGACGAAAAGCGACGTTGCCGCGCGCGCGCGATCCACCTTGATCGTCTTCCACGGCTCGGTTACTTGCAAATAGACGTTCGCTTCGCGCGCGAGATCGACCGCATAGCCGATGGCTTCTTTGAAGCGCACGCGCCCGAGCGCGTCGCCGACTGCCGTGAGCGCGGCTTCCGATTTCGCGATGAGCGCGCGATCCGCGTCCGTCAGTTCGCCGGGCGCCGGCACGCGTGCGTCGAAATTTCGGTACGTGAACGTAAGGACACGGTTGGCGAGATTGCCCCAGTTCGCGATCAGTTCGTCGTTGTTGCGGCGGACGAATTCCTTCCACGTAAATTCCGTGTCCGCAAATTCGGGCATGTTGACCGAGAGCAAAAAGCGCAGCGGATCCGGATCGTACGATTTCAAGTAATCGTTGATCCACACCGCCCAGTGTTCGGACTTGCTGAACTTGCGCCCTTCGAGATTCAGAAATTCGTTCGCGGGCACGTCGTACGGCAGCGGCAGATTTTCATCGTAACCGAGCAACAGCGCGGGCCAGATGATCGTGTGGAATGGTATATTGTCTTTGCCGACGAAATAGTACGTGCGCGCGTCGTCCGATCGCGAAGCGGTCCACCACTCTTTCCACTTGTCGGGCGTGCCGCGATTCCGCGCCCATTCAACCGACGCGGAGTAGTAGCCGATGACCGCTTCGAACCAGACGTAGATGCACTTGCCCGCGAAACCATCCAACGGAATCGGAATGCCCCAGTCGAGATCGCGCGTGATCGCGCGTCCGTGCAAACCGCTTTGCAGCCAGTTGCGGACGAACGCAAGCACGTTCGACTTCCAATACGCGTCCTTATCTTTGAGATAATCAAGCAGGCGCGCTTCGAACTTTGGCAGATCGAGATAAAAGTGTTCGGTCTCTTTCACGATGAGCCGATGCGTTTCGTTCGACTTTGCCAGTTTGCAGCGCGGGTTGATCAAATCCGCCGCGTCGAGCACGTTGCCGCAGTTGTCGCACTGATCGCCGCGCGCGCGCGCAAAGTGGCAGATCGGACATTCGCCGTTGATGTAGCGGTCGGGCAAAAAGCGCGCGTCGTTTTCGCAGTAGACTTGCTGCGAGGTTTCTTTGTAGAGCAATCCTTTTTGCAAAAGGCGCGTGAAGAAATCCTGCGAAATCGCCCAGTGATTTTCGGTGTCGGTGTGCGTGAACAAATCGAACGAGATGCCGAGTTTCTGCCACGCTTCGAGAAAAAGCGCGTGCGATTCTTCAAAGACCTGGCGCGGCGTTTTGCCTTCTTCGTCGGCGGTGACGGTGACGGGCGTGCCGTGCGTGTCGGAGCCGGAAACCATCAACACGTCGTTGCCGATCAAACGATTATAGCGCGCGAAAATATCCGCGGTGAGGTATGCGCCCGCGATGTGTCCGAGATGGACGGGACCGTTGGCGTAGGGCCACGCGACCGAGACGAGAATTTTTTTGTTCATTGTGAACTCCAAAGGATGTGAGACAAAGGATTGACTGTGGCGCAGTTCGCCACAGCCAGGATGAGGGATGAAGGGTGAAAAACGTCAGGAGAGTTTTTCTTCATCCTTCATCCTTCTGACTTTTGCCTTCAAATAAAAACGCCGCTTGCATCCGGGCGACCCGTGGTCGTCCAACAGCGGCGTGGCGCACCGTGATGACGCGGCAAAAACCGCGCCGCACGTTACGGTGCGCCGCTCGGCATATACATCGCGAATGTAAAACCTGGATGCGCGAACATGTTGAACTCCACTGACGCTATTCTATCACAAATCGCAGGAAATGCAAAGTGGGGTTTGGCAATAGGCGCATAGTGATGCAGCCGGAAATCAAAAACAATCCTTCCGCGGAACTGGTTGCCGGCTTCGCCAATAGCAAATAGTTTTTCTCCGCTATCTGTGCGAATCTGTGTCCAATTGTTTTGTCCATCACGGCGTCAAGCCGCGCGGACCGCGCCCGACCGTCGCGTGGCAAAACTCGCAGCGCGGCAAGATCGTCGCGCGGAAAAGAAACGCGGCGCGCTCGTCGCCGGAACGATGCGCGGGATGACAATCGGTGCAACGAATGAATGGCACAGGTTCGGGATTATAGTACGGCTTGTTGTGCATGTGATTTTCAAACCCCGGCTGGCGAATGTGTTGCGCGTGGCATTTCAAGCACGCTTCATTCTGCAAAGGCAGAATAATCACGGCGGGTTGCTGCGCGAATCCGGTGAAATGCTTGAACGCGTTGCGCGCGCCAAACGCCAAAACCGCCGTCCGTCCAATCACACCTTCGCCGACGTGACAAGCAATGCACTGAACGCCTTGCTTACGAAAGTGGAATGCTGCCAAGTCTTCCGCCGATTGCTGCTCGACCGCGCGCAGATACCGCGCGAGATACGTCATCTCCGGTTCGGTGTGACACGACACGCAGAATTCGTTCGCCTGTTCCTGGTGCGAAACGTACAGCACGCTGACGGCGAGCGCGATCACGACGATGCCCGCGCCGAGCGCGAGCCAGCGCGTCGGAGCGTTCAACCCTTGCATCGCCCGCAAGGGCAGGTGTTGAACGCCCCGACAAAATCACACGCCATAAATTTCCCCGAATTTTTTCTTCAAGTACGCGACGTACGAACGCGCATGCAGCGGCTCGCCGGTCACGCGCCGCGCGAGTTCGTCGAGCGTGAACTTGCGACCGTGTGTGTGAATATTCGCCCGTAGCCAGTTTAACAACTCGCCGTACTCGCCGCGCGCGATCTGTTCCGGGAGCGCCGGAAGGTCGCGCACCACTTTGTCGTACAACTGCGCCGCGAACATCGAGCCGAGCAAGTACGTCGCAAAGTATCCCAGGTCGCCGTACGACCAGTGGACATCCTGCAAACAACCTTGCGCGTCGTTCGGCGGAACGACGCCGAGGTACTCTTTTATCTTGGCGTTCCACGCGTCCGGCACGTCAGCCGCTCTCAATTTGCGTTCGACGAGCGCGTTCTCGATTTCAAAGCGTAGCATGATGTGCAAGCCGTACGTCACCTCGTCCGCTTCGACGCGGATCAGCGACGGCGCAACTTTGTTGATCGCGCGATAGAACGATTCGACGTTTTGATCGGCGAGTTGCGCGGGAAAGATCTCGCGCAAGCGCGGAAACCAAAACTGCCAAAAGCCGCGGCTGCGCCCGACGACGTTTTCCCACATGCGCGATTGCGATTCGTGGACGCCGAGCGACGCCGCGCCGCCGAGGGGCGTGCGTTCCAACTCCGCGCGATAGCCCATGTCGTACAGCGCGTGCCCGGTTTCGTGAATCGTGCCAAAGAGCATCGTCGGCAAGAAATTCTTGGCGACGCGCGTCGTGATCCGTACGTCGTCCAGCCCAAAGCCGGTCGTGAACGGATGCGGCGCTTTGTCCTGTCGCCCGCGCGCAAAATCGAACCCGATGCGCTTGATCACCTCGACGCCGAAATCCCACTGCTTTTGCTCGTCGTACTCGCGATGCAACACCGCGGCGTCCACCGCATCCGCCTTGCGCGCGATTTGCTGGACGAGCGCGACGATCTCTTTTCGCAGCGGCGTGAAAATCGCCTCGACCTGCGCGGTCGTCATTTCCGGCTCGTACTGATCGAGCAGCGCGTCGTAAATGCGATCCGAATAGCCAAGATGATCCGCGAGTTGAATCCGCAATTCGACGTTCTTTGCGAGGTACGGCTGGAACAATTTGAAATTCGATTCCGCGCGCGCGTTGTGCCACGCTTCGAACGCGAGCGCCGCGGCGCGCGCCATCTCTTCGACGAGCGCGGGCGGCACGCGTTTGGCTTTAGCGTACTCGCGCTTGGTCACGCGGATCATGCCGGCGTCGTCGGAATCGTACGGCAGTTGCGCGGCGTACTCCGCCAGATCGTTCAATAGCGCGCCGTTTTCGTCCGCGATGAAATGTTCGTGCGCCAATTTCTCCAGCGTCGCGAGTTGTTCGGCGCGCGCGGACGCGCCGCGCGGCGGCATGTACGTTTGCTGATCCCAACTCAGCACCGCCGCTGCCCGTCCCAAATCGTCGACGAGCGCAAAGCGTTTTTTCAGTTCGTCTAGTTTTTCCCTCATCGTTGTCCCTCTTCGGAGATCCACGCGCGCCCGCGCGGCGGTCGATGTTCGCGGTCGTAATGATTTTGCGCGTAGCGGTCGTAGCGGTCGCGCAAACGACGCGGCACGAGTCGTTTGAGTTTGGTGGAGATGATGTCGAGAACGTAATGCGTCGTATCGGCAAGCACCGCGCCCAAAAACACATCGACCAGGTAGAGCGCGTTGTAAATGATGTCGTCCGTATCTCCGGCGAAATCGAAATCGACGCTCAAGCCAATTCGCCGGAACCAAAATCGAAACAGCACGAGGAGCAGGAACAAAAGCGTCGCGACGTACAACCAGCGCACCGCGGTGCCGAGAATCGGAATGTGCAAGCGGTCGCGGTGTTTGGCGAGTTTGGAATAGGGCCACCAAAAAACGCGCAGCCAACCCCAGCCCTTCATCGACTTGCTGTTGAACAAATCCATGTCCGGCGACAGGACGAGCGAAGCAATCGCGATCCCGGCGTCGACGGCGATCACATCTTGCCACGACCAACCTTGCGAGCGCATCACAAACGTCGTGCCCGCCAACACTGCCGTATTTGCGATTGTATGTCCAACGAAACCGGGCATGTCGTCTCCGATTCTAGAAACCCATCTTCTACGGGAACACAGGTTTAGGATTTCGATTATACAACCATTTGACGAATTCGTGAAACGCAGTATAGTACGGACGCTGTGTGACGCGCCGAGTTCACACTGATCCTGGATTTCGTGGAGGAGAAAATGTCAAAGAAGATCACCGCGCTGATTGCGCTCTTAGTTTTGATCCTATCTGCGTGCGCGACGCCCACACCAACTCCACTCACGCCGACAGTTGCCGGACCGCTCACGGTCACGCTTTTGCATACCAACGACATGCACGGCTACCTCGAAGGCGAAAAGATGAAAGGGGGCGACGGCACTCCGTTCGAATTTGGCGGCGTTCCCAATGCGCTGGGGACGATTGTGCGGCTCAAGCAAGAAGCGCCGGGACCGGTGATGGTTTTCGACGTTGGCGATTTGTGGGTCGGCACGTTTGCGTCTAATCGCGATCAGGGCAAGACGACCATCGCGGCGATGAATCTGATCGGCTACGACGCGCTCGCGCTCGGCAATCACGATTTCGATCAGGGGGTCGAAGTCGTCAAGGCGCGCGCCGCCGAAGCCAAGTTCCCGATCCTGATCGCGAACATTGTCGAAGCCGCGAGCGGCAAAGTGCCGGCGTGGGCAAAAGCGTACATCGTCAAAGAAGTGGGCGGCATTCGTTTCGGGATTATCGGATTGGGTTACACCGGCACGCCCGCGATCAGCAGCAAAGTCAAAGAACTCCAAGTGTTCAAGTTCGTGGACGAAATGGAGGCGGTGAAACAAATCCTGCCCGAAGTCAAGAGTAAATCGGACGTGATCGTCATCGTGTCGCACGCCGGGTACGATCGCGATCAACTGATCGCCAGCGCGGTTTCGGGGATCGACGTGATCGTCGGCGGTCACTCGCACACCGAACTGCGCCAGCCCAAAGTTGTCGGTACCACCGTCATCGTGCAAGCCGGTTCCAAAGCGCAACACGTCGGTCGGCTCGAATTGAAAATCGATCCGGCGACGAAAAAAATCGTGGACTACACCAAGAATAACGAACTCGTCTCCGCCGTCAGCAACAAAGCCGCCACTCCGAAAGAGGTCACCGAGATGTTCGCCAAAGTGATCGCGGATGGGCGCGCGGCGACGACCAAGGTTATCGGCGAGACGCTGATCGATCTGACGCGCGCGTACACGTCGGACGGACGCAGCACGGGCGAATATCCTTCCGGCAATCTGGTTGTGGACGCGATGCTGTGGGCGAATCAAGCCGGAGACAAGCCCGCCGACTTGGCGATTCACAACAACGCCGGCATTCGCGCCGACATTCCAAAGGGTCCGATCACGTACGGCAAATTGTACGAAATGCTGCCGTTCGATAACGTGCTGACGGCGATGGATCTCAGCGGCGCGAACATCAAAGCGATTCTGGAAATCGCGGCGTCTTGTCCGCGCGTCAACACCCTGGTTGCGGGAATGTCGTTCACGTACGATTGCAGCAAGCCGAGCGGTCAACGCATCTCGAAAATATTGATTCAGGGCAAACCGATGGAACCGGACAAGGTGTACCGCGTGCAGACGATTGATTACCTCTCCACCGGCGGCGACGGACAGGCGCCGTTCAAAGAAGGCAAGCATTTGATCTACGGCGAGCCGGTGATTGACGTGGTTGCCGCCTACGTGACGAAAAATTCGCCGGTCAATCCGAAGGTGGAGGGACGCATCGTCGAAGCAGGAAAATGAAACGTGAAAAACGAAAAGATCACGGTGTACGTGAATGACAAGCCGAAAGAGTTGTTTTTGGGATTGCGCGTGAAAAACGCCATCGGCGCGCGCGCGACCCGGCGCGTCAAAACACATCACGCGATTGTCCGCGACGCCGACGGCAACGTCGTGGATGTTGACGGCGCGCTGTTCGACGGTGAGCGGCTGTACCTCGCGCCGATGGATCCACGAACATTCGCGGAGCAAGCGCAAAAACGCGCGTAATCAGAAACCCATTTTCCCGGAGAAAATGGGTTTCTAGCGAGGCGCATGCGATGAAGCGATCTCCAAGTGTGATTCTGTTTCTCGCAATCGGTTTGGGGTTGGGATGTCAGATCACCAACCTCGTGACCGCGCGGTCGCCCACCGCCACTCCCACACCCACCGCGCGTCCGCGCGCGACGGCGACGGAGTTGATCGCGCAAGTGATCGCGTCGCCCACCGAACCTCCGACTCCGCCGCCGACCGAGCCACCGCAGCCAGTCACCGCGACAATCACGGAAGATAATTTGCGCGTCCGCGCTGCGCCGAACACCGGCGCGGCGATCCTGGATCGCTTGAGCAAAGGCGCAACCGTCCAAGTCGTCGGACGAACCGCGGCGAATGATTGGCTGCAAATTTTGCGCGCGCAAAACCCCGACACGCCCGGCTGGATTTCCGCGCCGTTCGCGCAAGTGAACGGCGCGCTCGACGCGGTGCCGGTTGTGGAACCCGGACAATCGGGCGCGCGTCCCACCGCGCCGCCAGTTCAACCACCGGTGCAGCCGCCGGTGCAGCCGTACCCTCCACCGCAGCCGGTTCCTCCGCCGCCTCCAACTTCGCGACCGTATCCGTAATCGCATTGATCCATGCGCGCACTCAACCTCTTGTGGCTCATTTGCGGAATCGCGTTGATCATCCTGCTCGCGTTCACCGGCAGCGGCGATGTCGTCGATCCATCGAACATTCGGGACGATGCCGCGCATCCGGCGGGCAATTTGATCGGCGCGACGACGCTTGGGCAAACCTTCGTCGCGCGCGCGCCGCGCCTGAGCGCGATCCAAGTGCGTTGGATCGTTTCGGACGATTTTTCGTTTGCGCCGAACAGCCGCGTGACGCTGCATCTCCGGCAGCGCGTTGACGATTCCGCCGATCTTGCCGCCGCCTCGGTTCCGCTCACCGAAATTCGCCACAACCAATTTTCGACGTTTCGATTTTCCCCGCTTGCCGATTCGCAGGACAAGGCGTACTATTTTTTTCTCGACGCGTCGCAAGCCGAAATCACACGCGGCTGGCTAAGCATCTGGGCAAGCGACGACGACGCGCTGCCGGACGGGCAAATGTATTTTGCCGGGAACGCGACGAACTACGACCTTGCCTTTCGCGCGTTTTCGTCTCCCGATTTTTTCTGCGCGCTCGCCGCATTCGGCAAAGCCCTTGCGCGCGAATCATCCGGAATCCCGATTGCACTTTTGCTTTTTCTTGTCCCAGGTTTCGCGCTTGCTCTGTCATTTCGAGCCCTTCGACTCCGCTCAGGGTCAACTCCGCGAGAAATCTCGGCAGAGACATTCGCGCAGAGCGGCGGCTTGAGTTTTGCAGCATTATCCGCCGCGTCACTCGTGTTGTTGTGGCTGCGACTGCCGGTGATTTGGATGATTGGCGTGATCGCGCTGCTCGCCGGCGCGGCTCTGGCGATTGGAAATCGCGGCGACAAAAGCGCCAAGCCGACCTGCGTCGGCTGGAACTCCCGCGAGGCGTTGCTGCTCGGCGTACTTGCGGCACTCTCGATCATCATCGGCTTTATCCAATTCGCAGAATTGCCCGCGCCGCTGTGGGTCGATTCGTACGTACACGCGGCGTATATCAAAGAGTTCTTGGAGCAAGGTCGCCTGCCGCTCGCCCAGATTTATCACTTTGGTTATCACAGCATCGTCGCGCTGCTGATCCAACTTTCGGGCGTGTCCATTCCGCAGGCGATGATCCTCGTCGGGCAATTGATCGTCATGCAGATCGGTTTGTCCTTTTTCGCGTTCGGCAAACGATTGACCGGCAGCGCGGTCGTCGGTCTCGCTAGCGCGATCTGCGTCTGGTTTCTCACGCCGACGCCGCTGTACTTTATCACATGGGGACGTTATCCTTTGCTGCTCGGCGCGGTAATCTTGCCGATTGCGCTCGTCGCCGCGCTGGATTGGCTCGAGCCGCCGCGTTTCGATGCGCGCGCGTACTTACTTGCAGTCGTTACGCTCGCCGGATTGGCGTTCGCGCACATTCGACTGCTCGCGTTCTACGTCGTCTTCGTCGCGATCTATCTTGCGTGGCACAATTGGCGCGCGTGTCGACCCGGCGCGTCGATTGGACGCGTCGCGCTGCTGGCGCTCGCTGGCGCGCTGATCGGCATCGCTTGGCTTGGCGCGCTGGCGAGCCAGCACGACGTCACGCAGGAAATCGGCGCGCGCGTCGCGATGGTGTCGGCAATCGATTTACCGACCGCGCTCGCGGTGCTGCAATCGCATTACGGCGGCATCGTCGGCGCGATTGCGTTGATCGGCGGCATCGTCGCGTTCGCGCGCCGGACGCGCGGCGCGCGGATCGTCGGCGCGTGGTTCAGCGCGCTGCTGGCGATTGCCGCGCTGCAACCCTACATCGTCAATGCCGAAATTCTGCTTCCGCCGTTCGTCGTCTTGATGGGATTTTTCCCCGCCGCGTTGCTGATTGGGGAATTGGCGCAGATTTTGTTTTCGAAAATGAAGCCGGTCGGTTTGTTGGTTGGGTTGGTAGTGAGTTTGCTCGGCGCACGCGAAATGCTCGCCATCGTCAACCCGACGACGATCTTGTTCACGCGCGCGGACGCGCGCGCGATCGCGTGGATTCAGACACACACGCCCGGCGACGCGCGGTTTCTCGTCAATTCGTTCGCGTGGTATCCCACGATCTTCGTTCCCTCCGACGGCGGCGGTTGGATTCCGTACACGGCAAACCGCGCGATTGTTTTTGCGGACAATACGCTCGCGCCGGACGCGCGCGCGCGTTGGATCGACGCGCAAAAGATCACGTACATTTACCTGGGACGCCGCGCCGGAGTTTTGCGCGCGCGCGATTTTGCGGACGCGCCGGAGCGGTACGCGTTGGTGTACGCGGAGGAGGGTGTGAGGATTTTTTCGGTGGTATCGGTGTCAACGAATGTCAAACGAATAAACGAATGACGATGCACCCGCGCGCGCCATTCGTTTATTCGTTTCGCGAAGCGATTCGTTGACACGTTGACACGGTTGCGCCCGCGCCGCGTTTGTGCTAGAATATTGGCGCAACGAACGGAACGTGATGCCACACAATCTTTCGCGCTCTTTCGCGTAAACTTAGGAGAGCGATGCCACCTCTCACCTGGGAACAACGCCTTGATCTCGCGCGCCGCTTTTCCCCGCGCCTCGTTCTGTTTCCCGAAGATCAATCGTGCGCGCGTCCCGGCAAAATCACGGAAACGATCGGCGACTATCACCCGCGCGGCGTCGAACTGTTGTTGACGCGCGGCGTCATTTCGACCGGCGCGTTCAAGCCGCGCCAACCCGCGACGCTCGACGCGCTTGCCGCGTGTACGCGCGATGACGACGAGTTGATCCTGCTCGGCAAGCCGCTTCCCAATCCCGATTACGCGTGGCAAGCGTACTTTGATCTGCTCGACCGCGCGCGCTTTCCGCTGACGACGTACGCGCGCGTCCAAACGCGCGGCGAAGCGAACGCGGCATCGCGCGACGCAAACGCAATCGGCAAAGCCGCGCCGCTGTTTCCCGACGAAGTCGGTCGCCCGTTTTTCAAATCAGAACGCGCGGCGGACGACGACATTTCGATTCAATATTGGTTTTGCTATTTCTACGACGATTGGGCGAATCAGCACGAAGGCGATTGGGAAGGCATCTGCGTTTTCGCGCGACGCGACGGCGCGGACTATGCGCCGGTCGGCGCGAGTTATTACGCACACGAGACCGGCAAGCGTCGGCACTGGGCGGAAGTGGAAAAAGCGGAGGGCGATCATCCGCGCGTTTTCGTCGCCGCCGGATCGCACGCGTCGTACTTTCAGTTTGTCCCAGGCGGATACGTGACGACGATTCCCGGCTTGATCATTCCGATCCTGGGTCTGCGCCTCAAAGTGGATGTCGCCACGACGCGCGTCGATCGCGTGCCGGCTGCGCGCGAATGTCCACCACTTGCGCCGCGCGTCGAACTCTTGCCGGATCCGGTCGCGCCGGACGATCCAAATGATCCGGCGGGGCAGCATCGCAAGTGGCTCGCGTTTCCCGGCACGTGGGGCGTGCGCTTGCTTGGCGGACTCATCTACGGCGGTCCGTTGGGTCCGAGTCACAAAGGATTGAAATGGCACAATCCGTTTGCGTGGATGGAACGCTATTGCACGCCGGATTATTTGGTATATTAACGCGGCGCCGTTGGCTAGCCACAGAACTACACGGAAGCACGCAGAAATTTTCTGTGAAGTTCTGTGTGTTTCTGTGGCGAAACTGAATGTCTCTACTTTGCTTTCTTCAACCCCAGTGGACGCAAGAACAAATCGGCGGGACACCAATCGGTGAACGCGCTCTGCAAAATCATTCCGCCCATCATCGCGACGAGCGCAAGCCCGGCAGTGAGATCGATCCAATAGCCAATCGCCGCGAAGCTCAAAAGCAAAACTCCCCGGACGATGTTTCTTCCATTTTCGAGAGCCATCGAAAAACTCCTTTCAGGAATAAAGAGAGCGAGGCAAAGTGTCCGATGCGCTTTGCCTCGACCTACGCGTTACGCATTTCCAAGATTTGACTTGCGAACGCGCACCAGCACGCCTGCCAGGAAAATCATCCCCAGCACGATCAGCAAGATCGCAAAAACCGGCAGTTTGAACGGCAAATGCAACATCACCGGCGCGAGATCGAGTCCGCCCCACACGAGCGCGAGAATGCCGAGCGTGATCGAAAAACCATTGAGGGACATTCCGTTCAGCGCGCGCGCCGCGTTCGCGCCGAGAAAAACCAGCCCGAAGCCGATCGCGTCCACGCCGTTGGGGAATCGCACCAACTCGGTGACGCCCCACCAGAGAAAGATCGCGCCCCATGCCGCCGTTTCGAAAATGCGATTCAATTTTTGTGTGTCGTTCATTTTGTTGCCTCCAAATAGTTGGACAAATCTCGTGGTGAGCGAAGCGAATCCATGGAAATTTGTCCTACGTGCATCCGCACCCACCAGTGTTTTCGCTCGCCGTCGCAGGAACGGAACCATTCAGCGTCGCGATGAACTTGTCCATCTTCGATGCCGCGCCTTTCCGCACCATTCTCCCCGTTTCGATTGCTTCGGCGATCTCCTGTGGATCCGCGCCGGTTTCCCGCGCCATTGCCGTCGTCGACTGCAAACACGGCTGACAGTTGGCGGAGATTGCCGCGCCGACCGCGATCAATGCCCGTGTTCGATCATCCAGTTTCATAATCAAATGTCTCCTTTCCGATCTTATAGACGAGAATCAATCAGAAAAGGATACACCTTCAAACCAGAAACCCGTTTTCCGCCAAAGGCGAGAAAACGGGTTTCTAAAACTCTCACAGCCAATCCTCCGCTTTGCAATGACTCTTCAATTTTTCCAACAGCATCGCGCGTCCCCGGTGCAATCGGATCTTGACCGTCTCCAAACTCACGCCGAGAATCGCGGCGATCTCGCCGTTGGTCAACTCTCCCAACTCGCTGAGCGCGACGACCGTGCGATAATTCGCCGGAAGTTTATCGACGAAATTCCGAAAGCACGCGTATCGTTCCTTTCGCATGGTGCGTTGTTCGAGCGAGAGTGGCTCGCTGATAGCCCGAAGACCATGCCACTCGTCGTTCAACGAGCAACTCTGCGCGTCTTGGCGAAACGCGGGCGCGCGCATTTTATCGATCGCGGCGTTCGTGGCGATGCGATAAATCCACGTCGAGAGTTGCGCGTCGCCTCTGAAATTCGGCAACCCCTGACTGACTTTGACGAAAACTTCCTGGGTCAGATCTTCCGCTTCGCCTGCGCCGACCAGACGCGTCAGATAACGCTGCACCTTTGGTCGAAACGTTTCGTGGATCGTCTCGAACGCAAATGGATTGCCGTTCATAGATTACGCTCACGGCTTGCGCGCGACGAATTTCGCGCTGTACACCGGCTCCAGCGGGTTTTCGCCGCCCGCAACTTTATCGACGCCGACAAAACCGGCGGCGCGCATTTTTTCGATGTACTCTTTCTCGGTGATCGCGCCACTGACGCACGCCGCCCACGATGCTATATTCGCGCGCATGATCTCCGGCATCGGTAGGCGCGTCACCATGTCCGAGATCGCGACGCGTCCACCCGGCTTGAGCACGCGAAACGCTTCGCGAAAAACGCGATCCTTGTCCGGCGCGAGATTCACCACACAATTCGAAATGATCACGTCGACTGAATTATCATCGACCGGCAAATTTTCCAATTCGCCGTGCCGAAATTCGACGTTCGTCGCGCCGACCTTTTGCGCGTTCGCGCGCGCGAGCGTCAGCATGTCCGTCGTCATGTCCACGCCGATCACGCGTCCGCGCGCGCCGACGCGTTTCGATGCGTACAGACAATCGAGTCCGCCGCCACTGCCGAGATCGAGCACGGTTTCGCCCGGCTGCACCTGCGCGATTTCGAGCGGCGTGCCGCAGCCCAGCGACGTGTTGACGATGTCGTCCGGCAGCGCGTCTTTCGTCGTGAGCAAATCCGCCGGAATCACATCCGACGGCGCGCAGCAACTTGTCTCCGCACTGCTCGGCGCGCAACAACTACTCGGCTTGCCCGCGAGTTTCTGCCGCGCGATGTCCGCGTATCGCTCGCGCACTTGCTCCTTGATTTGAGTATCGTCCATTACAAACCTCCAAAGGGACACTGATAAACAAACTGAAATCTGTGTTCATCCGTGTCCAATGAATGTATATTTGTCATCAACCGCAGGTGGCTTGTTGCTTGCGCGTCAACGCCGCGGCGATCATCGCGGCAGCGCAACCGACGCCGCTGTCCACTTGGATCGCGCCGAACGGACAATTGACCTGACACGCGCCACATTCCATACACGCGTCGCCGTGGACGACGTAAATCGTGCGGCTGTTTTGCGCGAACACGCCGTGCGGACAAACGTCCACGCAGATCCCGCAACCGGTACACGCTTCCGCATCGAACTTGAGAGTGTTGAGTGCAGACACGCCGACCATCATGCGCCTCCCAGAATTTTGATCGCCGCGCGCACAATCGTCAACGCGATGCCCGCGCCGAACAGCCAAGCCATAACGGGAATGTACGCGAATATTTCGCGCCGGACGCCCGTCCGCGAGGTGAACGTCGTCGAGCCGGTGAAATTCAGCGTGATGAACGCGGTAATCGGCGGGAGTGTCAACAGCCAGGTCAGCGCGCCAGTCGCGCGGAGCCACATCGCCGCGTTCGGATTCGACAGAAACGCGATCAGCGCGAACGGCAACGCGACGATTCCGCCGAGAATCAAGCCCTTGGTGCTGAACGCGTGCGTCGGCAGCCAGGGCAACAGAATCGGAAAAAGAACTGTGCCTGCCAAGATTGCCGCGATGATGGCTGGCGATGATACGAATCCTCCAATCAAGTCCAGCACGATAACCACGATCAACACCGGCAGCACCGCGACCAGTTCGACCGGAATCAGAACGATGCGATCACGCAACGGGAAATGAACGCGCCGCATTTCCGGCGTGGCTTGATGCGTCTTGAGGTACTCCGGCAAATCCGTCGCGCGCACCGGACCGTATTCGATTTTGAACTGCGTCCGTTTCGTGACTAAATGCGCCGCCACGCCCGGCGCGCCGAGTTGCGGCAGAATCAACGTGCGATGATGTACGACATCCTTCAACCCGGTTGCTTCAATGCGCTGCACCAATTCGTCCGTGCCAAACGTTCCTTTGCCCGCCGCGCACCAGACGTTGATCCCGTCCGTGTCGAGCACCAAAATGTAACTGTCCCTGCCTGCCAGCGCCTCGCGCAGCGCGTCGAAACTGAGCGTATAGTTCGCGCTGACGAACACGGGCGAGTCCGCTGTGGGCTTGCCCAACGCGTACAGCCCCGGCGCGACGCGATGTCCGCTGCGATTGATCGCCCAGCGCGCCAGAAAATGGTCCCACCGATTGCCCAACATGATCGCGCTGGTCGTCGGTCGGACAACTCGATGGTCGGTTGCTCCCGTCATCTGCCGCCTCCTTGCAAAGAGATATTGACGTATTTAAGTTTGTCTATATGTCGGTTGAAGAAAAAGCCGCCTGCGAGCGGCTCGCGTTCGTAGTGTGCGCTTCGAGCGCACGACCGCCAAAGCGGTACTCCGAACCGCACTTGAGCGAACTGCGCGAACGCTAGGCGCGCGCCTTGCGCGCTGACTTGGGAAGCCGAATGCTAAGCAACTTGCCGGGCGCGAATTTTGCCCACAACATTCCGCAGCACTCGTCCACGTTTTCGGCGTTGAGCGAGTACAAAATCTCCTTGCCCTCGCGCCGACTGTTGACCAGCCCTTCGTGCTTGAGAATCTTGAGATGGTGCGAGATCGTCGGTTGGGAAGAACGTTCGAACGCGGCGACGATGTCGTTGACGCGCAGCTCGCCTTTCTTCTGAAGCATTTGCAGTATATCTTGCCGCGTCGCGTCGCCCAACGCGCGGCAGAACGCGACGCAATCAATTCCAGCCACAGTCACCTTCGATCCAGACGCGGCGCGGGCGCGCCGTGAACATATTGACGAATTTCAATATGTCTATATTATACCACAGAAAATCAATTTGTCAAGTTTGTCCGCCATCGTTTCAAAACGACGGCTCAACGAGGTGAAAACACGCTGAAACGTGTTGGACGCGACCAACCAATCCGATTTATCGGATTTCTACCTGCGTAAGACGCCGAATTGATTCGGCGGTTCAGAGCGGCTTGCGCTCCGGCACTCCGGCGCGGCGCGGATACTTGTCCGGCGTCGCCGCGACTTTTTCGACGACGACGAGGTGGCGCGGCTCCAGCCCCGGCAGCTGCACCGGCACAATCTCGTGCATGCGTCCGCCGAGGAGTTCGAGCGCGCGCGCTGCCGCGTGGAGTTCGTCGTCAACCTCCACGCCCTTTTGCGCGATGAAGACGCCGCCTTGCCGCACGAACGGCAACGCGTACTCGAACAACGTCGCCAAATTCGCGACCGCGCGCGCGACTGCGACGTCGTACTGCGCGCGATGCGCCGCGTCGCGCGCGAGGTCTTCGGCGCGCGCGTGGATCGCGACCGTGGCGTGGAGATCGAGTTGCTCAATGACGTGCTTGAGGAACGCGACTTTTTTGCCGGTCGCTTCGAGGAGGGTCACACGCAAATCCGGCAGCGCGATTTTGAGCGGGATGCCCGGAAAACCCGCGCCCGCGCCAATGTCAATCAGTCGCACTGTGATTGCGAGGAGCGTCCTGAGCGGAGCAACGTTTTTTGTTGCGGAGTCGAAGGATCGCGACGAAGCAATCCCCGCGCCGCTCGGAGATTGCTTCGCTTCGCTCGCAATGGCCGGAGCCACCGACAACGAATCGAGAAAGTGTTTGACGATCACGTCGTCGCGCGCGGTGATCGCCGTGAGGTTGACGCGCGCGTTCCACGCGACGAGTTCGCGATAGTACATCTCGAACGCGTCGCACTGCGCGGGCGTGAGTTCGACGCCGAGCGCGCGCGCGCCGTCGACGAGAGACGTCGTCATTCCACCTTGATGCGCGTCGCTTTCGCCGCGGTTTTGTCCTTTTCCGCCTTTTCGAGTTTCTCGATGCGCGCGTCGATCAGCGAGCGCCACGCCAGCAACATTTCGCGCTGTGCGGCGCGGCGATGCGTGCGGAATTCTTCGGGGAACAATTCGCCGCGCCCCTCTTTCATCTCTTTGCGGAATGCTTTGATCGCAGCGGCGAGATGATCTTCCCAGGTTTTTTCTTTTTCTTCTTTTTCTTCGTCCGGCTTTGCCATTTTTTCCTCCAGTCCTCAATCCTCCACCGGCGCGTCGCGTTTTTCGGCGCGCGGTGGAACGCGTCGTTCCACGCGCGGCGCGACGCGCGCGGCAATCGTCTCTTCGATGAAATCGACCGGATGCACGGCGGCGAGTCCCGCGTTCTCTTCAAAGATCACGCGCGGTCGTCCCGTCTGCGCGCTGACCGCGACATCTTGATACGGCACGTATGCTTGCACGACGCCGATCAAATACGGCGCGATTTGCGGCTTGGTTCCTTCAAGCGCGATCGCTTCGGGTTTCAAGACGACGGGACCGCCGCTGTTGCCGGGAAATACGAACGCGTCGACGAGAAAAATCTTGCTCGACCGCGCCAACAGATCGCGCACGCGCGCGAGCGCGCCGCTGCGGACGATCACCGCGTTGCGATGCTGTCCGACGAGTCCCATCGGAAAACCAAGCACGTACGCAAAATCGCCTTCGGTCACGCCCAGCGCGTTCAGCGCGTCAATCGTCGCGCTGTGCTGATCGCCTTGAAAGTACGCGACTTGCATTCCGCTTTCTTGCAGCAAATCAAAATTGATCGGCATCACCGCGACGTCCACTTCGGCGTCGGGGTGCGTGAACCAGAGCGGCTTGTTTTCGTCAAAGAGACTGAGATCGAATTCGCGCGCGTGCTTGTCGGCTTGCGGATTGCAGCGCAGGTACGCCTTGTTCAAACCGGCGAGAACGTGGCGATTTGTCACAAGGTAAACGCGATAATCTGTCACGCGCCGCGCCGCGTCGAACAATGGATGCCCGTACAAAAATCCCGATGCGATCCAGCGACGTTCGCCTTCGGCATCGTCGGTTCCGATCGCGACGACGCAATCAGTGAAGAAGGGCGGGATGAGTGCCATAATTTTCTCTCAGCGTAACGGCAGGTACCGTACCTGCCCTTCCCATTCGTTTTCCAAACTACATTCGGCTAACAACAAAATATCTTCGATCGCATGTCCAATCGAAACCGCGCGGCTGACTTCGAACACGCCAGGCATTGGCATGCTTGCGCGAACGCGTTCGTACGCGTAACGCGTGAAAGTTGTAACGTCGTGCGTAAGAATGACGCGACCTGCGTGCGCTGCCCATTCCAAGATCGTGGGATCGTCCGCGCCAGATAATCCGACATCCTGGACGCGAACCACATCGAGGGTTGGCTCGCGACGTCGCAAGCCGCGCACGATGTCTCCGCTGAAGTTTTCATCCGCGACAAGATGCAGCATGGCTTATGGCATTTCTGTGCGCCGCGCCAAGAGCCGCGCGCGTACACCTTCAGGATTGAATTTAGCTTCGTTCTGTTTGCGGACGTCATTCGCTTGCCGTCGCCGTTCGCGTAAATATTGCTCGACCTCAACCCGATTTTGCAAGTAATAGCCGATGACCGCGTACACGTCAGCCAGGTTCAGTGACGAATACTGTTGCGCGATCTCCTCCGCGGTCGCGCCTTGCTCGAACGCGGACACGACAGTATCCAGCGTCACGCGTGTACCGCCGACGCGCAGGACGCCATCCAGGTAAGTCAATGGAACAACTTGGGTTGGAGTAGATTCGATCATAGTCACCTCACAAACGCGCTACACTTTTTCAGCCACGCACATCAGCGACGTGCCAATCGGCAAGTCCACACGCGACACCAGCGCGGCTTCGACGCGACCGACGCCGCGCAGGATCGCGTTGAGCCACGGCGACACGGGTTCCATTTCGACTTGGTATTCGTCCTGCGACAAGTGATGCGAGCGCAATTCTTTTTTCGCGCCCAGCCGATTGCGCAGCAAAATCAGCGGCGCGGACATCGGGAAGACGAGAAAGAATCCGAACGTGACGCGCCGCACGCGAAAACCCGCGCGCTCGACGCGCTCGCGCAGTTCGCGCGACGAATAGCGATGCCGGTGCCCGTTGATCTCGTCGTTGTAACTCCACAGCGATTGCAGCGCGGGCACGGAAATCGTGAGAATGCCGCGCGGACGCGCGACGCGGTACGCTTCGCGCAAAATCGCTGCGTCGTCGTCCGTGTGCTCGATCACGTCGAGCGCGGTGACGAGATCGAACGACGCGTCGGGAAACGGGATCGCGCGCGTCGCGTCGCCTTGCCGCACGTCGTAGCCGCGCGCTTGCGCCATCGCGACCGGGCGCGCGTCCACTTCAACGCCCTTGACGCGTCCATAGCGCGACAAGTGATGGATCATATTTCCCGCGCCGCAGCCGATGTCGAGCACGTCGCCATCGCGGCGCGGCACGTGCGCGTCGAGCAAATTCAAAAGCGACCAGGTGCGCGTCGCAAACCACCAATGTCGATCTTCAGCGAGTTCGATAATTGTTGTCATCGCCTGTATTCTACATCAAAGCGGACGCGGTGACAAGGCGACGCGGCGACGCGGAGAACTTGCCCCGCATCACCGTGTCGCCGCGTCTCTGCGTCCTGGATTTTCGTTCACGATCAGCTGAAACACATCGCGCCGCGCGTAATGCCCGACCACATCGAAATCGAACTTGCTTTGTGCGACGAGCGCAAGGTCGAGTTCGGCGTACAGAATTCCTTCCTGATCGAACAACGGTCCCGTGAGCACGCGACCGAGCGGCGAGACGATCGCGCTGCCGCCGCGACACATCACGTCGGGTTGATTTGCGAGTTCGGCGTAACACGGCAAGTCGGTCGGATACATTGCCTTCGTGACGAACTGATTGCAACCCAGGACAAAGCAGCGTCCCTCAAGCGCGATGTGAACGAGCGTCGCTTGCCACGCGTCGCGCGCGTCGGCGGTCGGCGCGAAATAAATTTCGACGCCTTTTTGGTACATCGCCGCGCGCGCGAGCGGCATGTAATTTTCCCAGCAAATCAATCCGCCGACTTTACCGAACTCGGTTTCGATCACGGTGAGCGTCGAGCCATCGCCTTCGCCCCAGATGAGCCGCTCCGCCGCCGTCGGCTTGAGTTTGCGATGCTTGCCGACGAGTCGTCCGTCGGGCGCGAAGTACAACAACGTGCAATAGAGCGTGCCGCGACTGTTTTCATCGCGCTCGATCGCGCCGACGACGAGGTACGCGTTCGCTTGCTGCGCGGCTTCGCCCAGTTGTTCCGTCGCGCGGCTTGGCACGTCGACCGCGTTCTCCCAATAGCGCTGCCACAAACGCCGACCCTCGGGCGTGCGATTGCCGACGATGACGCCGAACGAAAATCCGCGCGGATACGCGGGGATGAATGCTTCGGGAAAAAGAATCAGGCGCGCGCCTTGCGCGGCGGCTTCGTGCGTGAGCCGACACGTTTTTTCGATTGTCGCCTCGCGGTCGAACAGCACCGGCGCGGCTTGGACGACGGCGGCGTGTACGATTGGGGGGTTGTCTCCCATTATTGCTCCTGTGGTCGGTCAATCAGGCAATCAGGCGATCAGGCAACCGGTTACCTGGTTGACTGATTGACCGATTGACCGGTTACTCATCGCGCGATACTCGCCCGCGCAACGCCTTTACGCCGCCGCGCTGTTTCTTCCCCGCGAGCCGTCGCTCCTTCGCCGCGCGCGATGGCTTGGTCTTGCGGCGCGGCTTGGGTGGACGCGCGGCTTGCTGAATGAGCGCGATCAGGCGCGCGCGCGCATCCGCGCGATTCTGTTCCTGCGTGCGAAAGCGCGCCGCTTCGATGAGGAGGACGCCTTCCGCGTTCACGCGCTTGCCTGCGAGGCGAATCAAGCGCGCGCGAACGTCGTCGGGCAACGAAGGCGAGTGACGCGCGTCGAAGCGCAATTGCACCGCCGTCGCGACCTTGTTGACGTTCTGCCCGCCGGGTCCCGAGGCGCGGATGAAGGTTTCGTGGAGTTCGGTTTCGTCGAGCGCGATTGATTGGGTAATTTGGATCATGATTTTCTCTCGGCAATCGAAGACCGCATACTGAATACTGAAAACTGAATTCTGTTCACTATCCCGTATTCCTCAACCCTGCCGCAATTCCATTGATCGTGATGTTAATCACTTCGCGCAACGCATCCGCTTGCGCGCTTTCTTGATCAGGCAACGCGCGCAAACGGCGGATCATCTCGACTTGGAGATAACTCAGCGGATCGATGTACGGATTTCGCAGATGCACCGACTTTTGAATGATCGGATCGACGTCCATCAGTTCGCGATGGTTCGAAATCGCGAGAATCGCGTCGCGCGTGCGCGCGTACTCGTCGCGAATGCGCGCGAAAATTCGGTCGGCGAGTTCGCGATCGGACGCGAGATCAACGTAGCGCGCGGCGATCGCCATGTCGGCTTTCAGCAGCGACATTTCGGTATTGTCGAGCAGCGTGCGGAAGAACGACCATTCGTGGTACATTTCTTGCAGCAGTGCGAGTCCATTCGGTTTGGCGATTTGTCCGCGCAGCGCCGCGCCAAGACCGTACCAGCCCGGCAGATTGAACCGCGCTTGCATCCACGAAAAGACCCAGGGGATCGCGCGCACGCGCGCGACCTGCACCTCTTTGCCGCCGCGCAACACCGGACGCGAGCCGATCATCAGCGCGCGAATTTCGTCGAACGGCGTGACCGCGCGCCAAAATTCGACAAAGCCCGGCGTGCTGAAAACGAGCGAACGGTACGCGTCGTGCGCGATTTCCGACATCGCCGCCATCGCGTCGCGCCACCCCGCGCGCACATCCGGTGCCGCGGGATCGGGAACCGACGCGAGGATCACGGCGTTGACGATTTGCTCGAGATGCCGATGCGCGAGATCGGGATTGGAATAACGCGTCGCGAGCATCTCGCCTTGTTCCGTCAAGCGAAAGCGCGCGTCCACCGTACCGGGCGGCTGCGCGCGGATCGCGCGATTCGCGGGACCGCCGCCGCGCGCAATCGTGCCGCCGCGTCCGTGAAAGAGCATCAGTTTGACGCCGCGCTCGCAGCACACCTGCGCGCATTTTTCCTGCGCCTGATACAGCGCCCAATTCGCCGCGAGATACCCCGCGTCCTTGTTGCTGTCGGAGTAACCGATCATCACGATCTGCTGTTGGTCGCACGTCGCCAAATGCGCGCGATAAACATCGAGCGCGAACAAATCGGCGAGGATGCGCGGCGCGGCGTTAAGATCGTCGAGCGTTTCAAAAAGCGGAACGATGGGCAATCCGTCGTCGCAGCCCGACCACCGCGCGAGTACAAGCACCGTCAGCACATCCGCGGGACCACGCGTCATCGAAATAATGAACGCACCGAACAACTCGCGTCCGTAAATTTGCCGCGCCCGCGCGAGCAGACGAAACAGCGCCCACGTCTCGGCGACCTCGGACGTAACGCCGGGATTTTGCGCGAGCGACGCAGGACGCACCGGATGTTCGCGCAAGAGGCGGAGCAGAATCTGGACGCGCGTCTGATCGCTTTCGTTTTCAAAATCGGAGGCGATGTTCAACCCGCGCAAAATTTCGCCGAGCGCGCGCGCGAGCCGCCACGCATCTTCGCGCAAGTCGAGCCGCGCCGCGTGCAAGCCAAAGATGTCGAGTTGTCGCCGCACGGTTTTCAGATCGGCGTCCGCGATGCGCGGCGGCAGCGCGCGCGCGACGAGATCGAGCGGCGCGCGCAAATCGGCGGGCGCGATGCGCGCGGCGTGCGGCGTCTCTTCGAGCAAGCGCGCGGTCATGTCGTCTTGCGACGCGCTTTCGAGATCGGACGCGAGGAGCGCGAGAATCAGCCGATACGGTTCGCTACCGTACCGCGTTTCGAGAAACGCGGCGCGCGCGGGAAATGGTCGGCGCGCCGCGATCCAATCTTGCAATTCGCGCGGCAGCGGAACGAGACGCGCGTCCATGCTCAATCGTCGCGATAAATCTTGAATCGCCGCGCGATGTCGTTCGACCGCCAAGCCGCGATGCAGGCGCAACGTTTCCGCGGTGATCGGCGTCGTGACGTTCGGATTGCCGTCGCGGTCGCCGCCGGTCCACGACGCGAGCGTGAACCAGCGTTCGGGCGCGGCAACGTCGGGATAATATTTCTGCAGCGCGGCGTCGAGTTCCGCGTAAATGCCGGGGAGCGAATCCCAAAAAATTCGCTCGACAAAATAAAGTCCCGTGCGGACTTCGTCGGTGACGGTTGGCTTGGTCGTGCGCGCGCGCTGCGTGAGCCAGAGCGCAGTAATCTCCGCGATCAATTCCGCTTCGTACGCGGCGCGCTCGTGCGGAAACGGCTCGGCGTTGTAAAGTGCGTGGACGATTTGCGAAAGGCGTTCGAGTTTGGAAAGAATCGTGCGGCGCTTCGCTTCGGTCGGATGCGCGGTGAGCACAAGTTCGATTTTCAAATCGCGCAGCACTTGCGCGACTAGATCGCGCGACCATCCGCGCTGCTTCAATGTCGCGATTGCCGCCGTGACCGATTCGTCGATCGGCTCTGGATATTTCGCGCGTTCGCGCTCGCGCAACGCTTGAACGCGCTGCGCTTCTTCCGCGAGATTCACCAAATCGAAATAGAGCGTGAACGCGGACGCGATGACGCGCGCCTGATCGACGGAGAGCGCGGCGATTTCTGCGCTCAGGCGCGTCGCCGCGTTCGCGTCGCCGGCGCGGTACGCTTTCGCGTCGGCGCGGATCCGCTCTTCGATCTCGAATAGCGCAGCCGATTCCTGTTCGCCGATGACTTGACCCAGTAATTCGCCGAGATAATGAATTGTCGCCGCAAGATCCACGCTTTGATTTTACCATCAATCGAGTTTGGCAACAAGGAGTAGGGGCGAAGCATTTTTCTGAACTGCGAAAAATGCTTCGCCCTTACCCTGTCCGCGCAGCGCGTTTGTTGCTTAACGCGCCCCGTGTTATAATGGCGCACGGAGGAAGAAATGGCGCTTACCCGCGTGCAAGTGCAACACATTGCCGAACTTGCCAAATTGAAATTGAACGACGACGAAATCGATCGGATGACGTCGCAACTCTCCGCGATTCTCGATTATGCCGCGCGTCTGCAAGAATTGGACACGGAGCAAATCCCGCCGACCGCGAGCGTCGTCCCGCTGCAAAACGTGATGCGCGCAGATCGCGTCGTCCCGTCGCTGCCGCGCGATCAGGTTCTCGCCAACGCGCCGGACAAGAGCGAGGATGGCGAGTTTTTCCGAGTGAAAGCGATTCTGAAGGAGTAACAAATTGCGAATTAGGAATTGCGAATTGGAGTTTTCGCAATTCGCAATTTGCAATTTGCAATTCGAATTATGAAAGTTGCTTGGTTCGGACACGTCGCGTCCGCGCGCGGCAACGGCATCGTCTCGTATTCGCGCGAGATGGTGCGCGGCTTGCGCCAGCGCGGGCAGCACGTCACCTTTTTCTATCACATCACGCGCGAACGCGGTTTGGGGCAGCGCGATCCGCGCGACATTCGACTTGGCTCGTTCGACATTTTGAACCGCGCGATGCTTTCGTCGCCGCGCGCGCAAGAGATCATCGAAGAGACACTCGAGCGCGAGCAGATCGATCTCGCGCACATTTCGTTGTCCTTTTCGCAACTCGATTTCAGTCTGCCCGACATCTGTCACGAGTGCGGTGTGCCGTGCGTCGCGACGTTGCATTTTCCGTACGGACCGCCGCAAACATTTTGGGGCAGCGCGGTGCGCGTGTTGTATCGGCTGTATTCCGGGTCGCTCAAGAATTACGACGCGGTCATCGTCTTTTCCGAAACGCAGCGCGCGATGCTCGTCGATTACGGCGTCTCGCCCGAGCGCGTGCGCGTGATCCCGAACGGGATCGACGTGGCGACGTACGCGCCGGGACCGAGCGATTACAAAGAGAGCATCGGCGCGTCCGTGCTCGCGACGTACATCGGGCGCGTCGATCCGGAGAAGAATGTCCGCGACTTTTTGAAAGCGTTCCACGCCTTGGATCTGCCGGGCGATCACAAAGCGGTCATCGTCGGGAACGGGATGGACTTGGCGAGTCTGCGCCGCAAATATCGCGACGATCATCGAATCATCTTCAAGGGCTACGTCGGCGAATTGCGCGAACGCATTCGCATTTTACGCGCGGCGGACATTTTCGTTTTGCCCTCGTCCATCGAAGGATTGTCGCTGGCGATGCTCGAAGCGATGGCATCCGGCACCGCCGTGATCGCGACCGACGTGGGCGCGGACGCGGAGGCGCTGCGCGGCGCGGGCATCGTGGTCGATCTCGCGGCGATGGAAGCGCAACTGCCGCTCGCGCTGCGCGTGTTGATCGAGTATCCCGATTTTCGGCGGAATCTGCAGGCGCGCGCGCGTGAACGCGCGGTGTGCGAGTATTCGCTCGAAACGAACATCGACCGCGTGGCGGAGTTGTATAAAGAACTGACGAATGACAAATGAAAAATTGCGCGCACACAAAATGAATAAAGCCAAACGCGCAACAAGCCAGACGCGCGGGGCGCGGGAGAGGCACGCGGCGTACAAAACAGTCGCGCGACCGAAATTGACGCGCACCGAGGCGCGCGCGCTCGCAGAATTTCGTGCGCGGCTGAAAGAAATCCTTCCGAACGACGAATTGAAAAGCTTGATCTTGTACGGCTCGAAAGCGCGCGGCGACGCGCATCCGGGATCAGATATAGATTTGCTGATCGTGTATGACGGCGTACACGGAGAAAAGAAAGACGCTATTTTGGATACCGCCGCCGAGATCGAGACGAATTTCTTCGAACGCAACCCGCGCGCGCTTTTTGATCTGGAAACACTAATCCGCACCGAGACAGAATTGAGAGAAGAAGTGGAATTGGGTTTGCCACTTTTGCACAACATCGCACGCGAAGGAATCGTTTTGGAAGGAGAACGCGTCATGCCCGCTGAAATGGATCGTCGTCATTGGGCGTTTCTCTATATCGAAGACGCCAAGCGAACTTTGCGCACCGCGCGAATGGCTCTCGCCGACGGTGATATTCGCCGCCCAATTGCGCTAGCGTACTTTGGTTTCGAAGGCGCGGCGCGCGCCGCGCTGATCGCCAAAGGTGTTGTACCGAAATCACACGGCGGCACGCAATCACTCTTTGGCGAGCATTTCATCAAGACGGGCGCGCTACCCAAGAAATTCGCGCCGCCGTTCAAGAAATTGGAGGACGATCGGTTGGACGCCACGTACACTTTCCAAAAACGCTTTGCCCAAGAAGACGCCGAACGCGCGCTCGCGATTGCCGAAGAACTTGTAACCGCCGTTGAAAATTTGCTGCCAACTTTGCTGGAGGGAAAATAGTGGAACTGTACCGCCTGACCGTTCACCAAGCGCGCGCGCTGTTGGAAAAAGGTGAAATCAGCACGACCGAATTGACGCGCGCGGTGCTCGACCGCATCGACGCGGTGGACGCGCGCGTGAAAGCGTACTTGACGATTGTCGCCGACCGCGCGCTCGATCAGGCGCGCGACGCCGACGCGCAATGGGCGGAGCATCGCAAAAATGGAACGCGCGCGCCGGCGCTGCTTGGCATCCCGATGGCGATCAAGGACGAAGTTTGCACGCGCGGCGTCCGCACGACCGCCGGATCGAAAATTCTGAATAATTTCGTGCCGCCGTACGACGCGACGGTAATGGAAAAATTGAACGCGGCGGGCGGCATCCTCATTGGCAAGACGAACCAGGATGAATTCGCGATGGGCTCGTCCACGGAAAACTCGCGTTACTTTGTGACGCGCAATCCCTGGGATTTGGAACGCGTGCCGGGCGGATCATCCGGCGGCAGCGCGGCGGCGATGGCGGCGGACGAAGCGCTCTGCGCGCTCGGCACCGATACCGGCGGCAGCGTGCGCCAGCCCGCGTCGTTCACCAACACCGTCGGCTTGCGCCCGACGTACGGACGCGTCTCGCGCTATGGCGTCGTCGCGTTCGCGTCGTCGCTCGATCAAGTTGGACCGATCACAAAAGACGTGCGCGACGCGGCGACGATTCTCGGCGTCATCGCCGGACACGATCCGCGCGAAGCGACCGCGGCGAATTTGCCGGTACCGGATTACGAATCGGCATTGGCAGGGGCGCAATTAATTGCGCCCCTACAAGGCGTGCGCGTCGGCGTCCCGCGCGAATATTTCGCGGCGGGGTTACAGCCCGGCGTTGAGCGCGCGGTGCGCGACGCGATCCGCGTTTTGGAATCACTCGGCGCGACAACGCAAGAAGTGACGCTGCCGCACACTGATTACGCGCTACCGACGTACTATTTGCTCGCGCCCGCCGAAGCGTCGGCGAATCTCGCGCGCTACGACGGCGTCAAGTACGGCTATCGCTTGGAAGAGAGCAATGAGATGTGGGAAGTGATGCGCGCGACGCGCGGCGACGGTTTCGGCGCGGAGGTCAAGCGGCGCATCATGCTCGGCACGTACGCGTTGAGCACCGGCTATTACGACGCGTACTATTTGAAAGCGCAAAAGGTCCGCACGCTGATCAAGCAGGATTTTGATCGCGTGTTTGCCGCAGGCGTGGACGTGATCGTGGGACCCACGTCGCCGAGCGTCGCGTTCAAGATCGGCGAGCGCGTCGACGACCCGTTGCAAATGTACCTCGCGGACGTTTTCACGTTGTCGCAGGCGCTTGCCGGCATCCCGACGATTTCGATTCCGTGCGGATTCGATCAGGGATTGCCGGTCGGATTGCAGATTATCGCGCGCGCGTTCGACGAGGAGCGAATGTTGCGCGTGGCGTACGCGTACGAGCAGGCGACGGAGTGGCACACGCGGAAACCGAGTTTATAGTAGACAGTCGTCAGTCGCCAGTGAACAGTAAACGGTGAACAGCGGGGAAACGCAAAACGCTCGCGTCGGCAAACGCGAGCGTTTTGCGTTGTGTTGGAATCCTATTTCCTTAACTCGCGTCCGTCCGCGTCCCGTTTTCTTTTTCCTGACTCTGCTCTTCCATCGTCGCGAGCGTCTTCGCCACTTCTTGGATCGCGATGCGCTGCTTGCGGTACAGATCGCTCTCGCTCATCGCGAGTTTCAGCGCGATCTCGCGCACCTTCATTCCCTGGATCACTTTGAATTCCAAGATGTTGTAGAGCAACCATTCGGGCGCGGTGAGCGAGCGTTCGCCGTCGGGTTTGAGCGTTTCAATCGCGTGCGCGATTTGTCCGCGCAGCGCGCGCACCGGATTGCCTTCGTACTCGTCGAGCGAATTCTGGACGATGTGAAGTTGCAAGAGCGGACTTTCGGTCAACTTGGGACCGCCCCAATAATGATCGAGCGCGTCCTTGACCGCGCGATGAAAATCGGGTGAGGCGATCTGTTCGTCTTCGACGCGCTCGGTCGCCATCGTACCGACGTAGCGCGGTTTGCCGCGCGCGCGTTGGAGCAATTCGATTTCGCTCGTCAGTTGTTCGAACGCGGCGAAGACCCCTTGCTGCAACTGCCGATCTTCGAGCGCGAGTTCGGCTTGGCGCACGAGCGCGGCGATCAACTTTTGCTCGCGCTCCGATAGATCGGGTTCGGGCGCGCGCGCGGCGACGCCAAGCACGCCGATAATTTCGTCGCGCGATTGCGCGCGCAAGTGCCACAGCCAAAAACCATCGCGCGCGACGAAACCGGGTCCATTGCCGGTGATCAACTGCGCGAGATTCGTTTGCGCGATGAATTGACGCACGCGCTCGCGCGAGCCCGCGAACGTTTCGATCTTCCAATCGCCGCCGCGCGGCGCGACGACGAAACCCGTTTGCACTTGCAGCAAATCGCACGCCGCCGACAAAATGTTTTCGAGCAGTTGGCGCAGATCGCTCGTCGTCAGCAAGCGTTTGTCGATTTCCTGAATGCGTTCCAGGTCTTCGCGGTCGCCCCAGAAAACGACCTTGTCGATCCAGGGTTTCGCGAGATTGATCGCGAGTTCGAGCACCACAATCGCGCCGATGATGATCGCGTACCAAATCGTTTCGCGCGTCAAACCGAACCAGCGTTCGACCGTCGGCACGAAAAACATCAAGCCGACGACCGCCGTCGCGACGAGCGGACCGCGCAAAAGATAATGGATCAAGTTGTGCTTGATCACGCGGTCGGGCGACAGCGCGCCTTGGTACGCGACGGTGTACGCCATCACCGTGATCATCACCGCGATGCCAACTTTCGTGAGCAGCGCGATCAGCAGCAGCAGCGGCGGCGAGAACGTCGCGGGAAAACTCGCGATGATGAGGTACGGAAAGACGCCGAGCGCGGGCGCAAAGAACGCGATTTCGAGATAGGTCATGCGGCGGCGCGTGGTTGGCGTCAGACAGCGCGCGCGCGCGCGCCGCGTGTTGTAAAAGCCCCAGCCCGTGAGCGCGAAAAAGAAAATCGCAAAGAGTGGGAAGAGCGGTCCGGCTTCAAATTGCGTGGTCGGCGGCGAAAAAAAACCATCCTGAACGACAAAATCGGTCAGCGCGACGAGCAGCAGAAACACCGCGCTGGTGAGATAGGAGAGCGCGACCGCGACGCGGCGGCGGTGCGAGTACGCGTTCGTCGAACGGAGCAGCGCATCGGAAAAGTGCCAGTAGGACGCGGGGATGAAGGCAAGCCCGATCCATTTGAACTTGAGCCAGATCACCGCGTCGGGAAATGTTTCGACGCGCTGCAAGAACACGTCGCCGATGTAGATGATCGTCAGGAACGCGAGCAAGCCCGAAAATGAGCGCGCCACGGAATTGCGAATGTTATGCGCGAAGAGATAAAGAAAGAGTGAGAACGCGACGATGATGATCGCGGAAGAAAAGATAATGTTGCCGAGGGAGAGAACAGAAATAAGGACACTCATAGTCAAAGGGTCAATCAGTGATCAGTCAATCGGTCAACCAGTTGCCTGATTGACCGATTGACTCATCCCCTATACGCGGAGCACCCACACCAAATAGTAATACGTCACAACTGCCGTAAACAACAAACTATCCAATCGATCAAGCATCCCACCGTGACCGGGGACGATGTTGCTCGAATCTTTGACGCCGGTTTGGCGTTTCAGCAACGATTCCGCGAGATCGCCAAACGTCGCGGCGATGCCGATGAGCAAGCCGAGCAGCGCGCAGTGAACGAGCGGCAAGTCGAACAGCCAGCCGAGCGCGACGAGCGCCACCGGCGCGGCGATCCATCCACCGATCGCGCCTTCCCAGGTTTTCTTCGGACTGATCAGCGGGAAAAATTTGTGCTTGCCTAAACGCGTGCCCGCGAGGTACGCGCCGGTGTCGGTCATCCACGCGGTCACGAGCGCCGCCGCCGTCCAAATCATTCCGTTCGGCAGATTGCGGACGAGCAGGAAATACGCGCCGAGTCCGCCGACGTACAGCGCGCCTGCGAGCGTAATCGCCCAGCCCGCCAGCCATCCTTCCGCGTGTTGGAAAACTCCCAGGACGAGCGTCAGGATGATCACACCTGCCAAGATCGGACGGAAGTAATCGACCGGGTCGAAGGCGTTCCACGCGAAGAGCGCGATCAGAACCCATCCCAACGTGGGCATCGTGCGATGCCCGACATTCTGCGCCATCTTGAAAAACTCGTCACCCGCCAGCAAGAGCGCCAACGTCACCAGCGCGAAAAATACGAGTCCGCCAAAGTACACGGACCCGAGAATGAGCGGTATGAGCAAGGAGGCGGTGATCAGGCGAATTTTCAGCACGGCGGCGGCTCGGCTAAACGTTCTCGAGTTTTCCAAAGCGGCGCTGGCGTTGGCTGAACGCGACGAGCGCCTTGTACAATTCCTGTTTGTCGAAATCGGGCCAGTACGTCGGCGTACTGTAGTATTCGGCGTAGGCGGCTTGCCAGATCAAAAAGTTCGATAGGCGCATTTCGCCCGCGGTGCGAACGATCAAATCCGGATCGGGGATGCCCGCCGTGTATAGATAACTCTCGAAAAGTTTTTCGTCGAGCCGTTCGGGCGCGACGCGGTCTTCGATCATCCGCGCGATGGCGTTCAGAATTTCGGCGCGCCCGCCGTAATTGAACGCGATGTTGAGCGTGATGCGGTCATTGTTCTTCGTCAATTCGATCGCGTTCTTGACTGCCTCTTTGAATTTATCGCTGATGCCCGCGAGTGTGCCGAGATGGCGCAACTTGACGCCGTTCTTGTGCAGTTCGGTCACCTCGCGCGCGATCACCTCTTCAAAGATGCCGAGCAAGCCGCGCACTTCGTCTTCCGGGCGGCCCCAGTTTTCCGTCGAGAACGCGTAAATCGTCATCACCTTGACGCCGAATTCGACCGCGCCTTCCAACACGCGGCGCATGTTTTCGACGCCCGCGCGATGTCCTTCGTTGCGCGGCAAGCCGCGCTGCTTTGCCCAACGCCCGTTGCCGTCCATGATGATCGCGATGTGGGTCGGGATTTTGGTGAGTACGCTCTTATCGCATGTTTCGGGCATAGTCAATCGGTCAATCAGTAATCGGTCAATCAGTAATCGGTCAATCAGTATCCGTTGACCGATTGACTGGTTGCCTGATCGCCTGATCGCCTATACCTCCATGATCTCCGCTTCTTTTTGCTTGGCGATCTGATCGACTTGCGCGATGTACTTGTCCGTCACTTCTTGCAGCAAGTCCTTGCCCTTGAAATGCTGATCCTCGGAGATCATTTTTTCCTTTTCCATCTCTTCGAGATCTTTGAGCGCGTCGCGGCGCACGTTGCGGATGGCGACGTGCGCTTCTTCCGCGTGCTTGCGGACGACTTTGGTCAGGTCGCGGCGACGCTCCTCGGTCAATTGCGGAATCGGCAGGCGGATCAATTTGCCGTCGTTCATCGGCGTCAGACCCAGGTCGGATTTTAGAATGGCTTTCTCAATCGCGGATAACGCCGATTGATCGAACGGTTTGATGACGAGCAGGCGCGCTTCGGGCGCGGAGACGGACGCGATTTGTTGCAGCGGCGTCGCGGTGCCGTAGTAATCCACCTTCAGCGGTTCGACGAGCGCGGGCGACGCGCGCCCCGTCCGAATCCCCACGAGTTCGCGCTTGAACGCGTCAATCGTTTTCTTCATGCGATTTTCGGCGTCGGCTTTGACATCGTCAATCATAGATTCTCCGAGTGATCGGTCAATCGGTCAATCGGGCAATTGGTCAACCAGTCGCCTGATCGCCCGATTGCCTGATCGCCTGATTACTTTGTAATGATCGTCCCAATCGGTTCGCCCAGCACCGCGCGTTCCACCGAACGCGGCTTGGAGAGATCGAAGACGATGATGGGCAGATCGTTGTCCATGCAGAGCGACAGCGCGGTGTTGTCCATCACCTGGACTTGTTCCATCACGATCGCGTCGTTGTACGAAAGTCGCTCGAATTTTTTCGCGTCGCGGTACTTCATCGGATCTTTGTCGTAGACGCCGTCGACCTTCGTCGCTTTGATCAGCACGTCGGCGTCAACTTCCTTCGCGCGCAGCGCGGCGGCGGTATCCGTCGTAAAGTACGGATTGCCGGTACCGGCGGCAAAGATGACGATGCGCCCCTTTTCCAGATGGCGGATCGCGCGGCGGCGAATGTACGGTTCGGCGACGGCGCGCATCTCGATCGCGGTTTGCACGCGCGTGTACATGCCGCGCTTTTCCAACGCGTCTTGCAGCGCGAGTGAGTTGATCACCGTCGCGAGCATCCCCATATAGTCCGCGCTCGCGCGGTCCATCCCTTGCGCGTACGGATCGTTCCCGCGCCAAAAATTGCCGCCGCCGATCACAATCCCCACTTCGACGTGGTGCGCTTTGACGGCTTGAATTTCGTCGGCGAGGTACGCCACAGAGTTGGGATCGATGCCGACTTGACCCTTGCCGCACAACGATTCGCCGCCGAGTTTGAGCATGATGCGTTTGTATTTGAGTTCTGGCATGGCTCCCCAAAATCCGGCAATTAGCATATCAGGCAACCAGTTGACTGATTGCCCGATTCCTCAATGCCTATTCTCCCAATTCAAAACGCGCAAAGCGTTTCACGACGATATTCTCGCCCAACTTGGCGATGACAGATTGGATGAGATCGTGGATCGTCTGCGTATCGTCGCGGACGAACGGCTGACGCAGCAGGACGACCTCTTTGAGGAACGCGTCGGTCTTGCCCTGCACGATTTTTTCGACGATGTTCGCGGGCTTGCCTTCCGCGACCGCGGCATCGGCGAAAATCTTTTTCTGCGCTTCCAAAACGTCCGCCGGGACGTCGTTCAGCGAAACGTAGCGCGGTTTGAACGCGGCGATTTGCAGCGCGAGGTTGTGCGCGAGTTCGCGAAATTCGTTCGTCGCCGCGACGAAATCGGTTTCGCAGTTGACTTCGACCATCACGCCGATTTTGCCGCCGCCGTGCGAATACGTTTCGATCAACCCTTGTTTGGCGACGCGTTCCGCTTTTTTCTCCGCGGCTTTCAATCCTTTTTCGCGCAACACCGCGAGCGCTTTGTCAAAATCGCCGTTGTATTGTTCCAGCGTGCGCTTGGCGTCGAGGATGCCCGCGCCGGTTAGTTCGCGCAGTTTTTTGATTTGTTCGGCAGAGATCGTCATTGTACGGCTTCCTTGTTTTCTTCTTCAGGTACTGCTTCTTCAAACTCGCCTTCTTCGATGGGAACGTCGGGTAGGTCCGCCGGTAATTCGGCGGCGGGCGCGACGACTGCGCCGGCTTCTTCCGCTTCGGCGACGAGCACGCCGCGAATGTTCTTGCCTTCGATCACCGCGTCCGCGAGTTTTCCGGCGAGGAGTTTGATCGCGCGGATCGCGTCGTCGTTCGAGGGAATCGGATAGGCGATGGGATCGGGATTGGAGTTGGTATCGCACATCGCGACGATCGGGATTTGCAGCGTCGTCGCTTCGGCGATCGCGTTCGCTTCGTGGTGCGTGTCGACGATGAAGATCGCCTTGGGCAGGCGTTTCATTTCGCGCAAGCCGCCGAGGCGCGTTTGCAGTTTCGTCATCTCGCGCGTGAGGAGAAGCGCTTCCTTCTTGATCAACTTGTCGAGATCGCCGGTCGCCTGCCGCTCTTCGAGTTTGAGCATGTAATCGATGCGCGAGCGGATCGTGCGAAAGTTCGTCAGCGTGCCGCCGAGCCAGCGTTGCGTGACGTACGGCATGCCGCAGCGCAGCGCTTCGGCTTGCACCGTTTCTTGCGCTTGGCGTTTCGTGCCGACGAAGAGGATCATTCCGCCTTGCGCGACGGTATCGCGCGCAAAGTTGTACGCCTCTTCCAGTTTGCCCATCGTTTGCTGGAGGTCGATGATGTGAATGCCGTTGCGTTCGGTGAAGATGAACGGGCGCATTTTGGGATTCCAGCGCCGCGTGCGGTGTCCAAAGTGGACGCCGGCTTCCAGTAACGACTTCATTGGTAGAACAGCCACAGTACTCCTTGTGTTTTCTAACGCATCGTCACGTGACACGGTTGCATTTCGCAACAGAATTATTTTCGTCCGTGACGCTGCGTTACCATCGCTTGAATTTACCCGCGCGGGTAGACGATGGCTTCCGCTTCTCTCATTTCCAACAACGACCGCCGACCGCCGACGGACGACCGCGCGGCACGCGTTGTTGAATCGAGGAGCGTGATTATTTAGCGACGCGCATTATATATCAGAGTGGGCGAAAGGGCAAATGTAATCAGTCGCCCGTCAACAGTAGATGGTCTTTAGTGGGCGGCGCGCGCTGTAACGTTGCAGGGTGAGTCGTGAACAGAGAATAACCAACTCCGAGAGGGCACGACAGAATTGTTGTGGCGCGTGGGTTTTGACGTTAATGAAGTGATTCGTGCCGCTGTAGACAAACAGTCCACACTTTGATAGTCTGTGATGCACTCATTCAAGACGATCCACCGCGCCCGAACCAATAGAACTATTGTTCTGGGCTGAGCCAAATTGCTCGCCGCGTTTTTTTCTGCGCGAGTACCGTTTCCGCGCTTTCTTCTATCGATTTCCCCTGACTCGGTTTTTCATCGCGCTGGGCGACAGCGTGATCGCGAATCATTTTCCCACGGTGAAACGCGCGCGTCAGCTTTCGACGCGCGCGTTTGCATCGCGCGTCGATTGGCGTATAATGCGAATAGTCAGTAACCATTCGCCATCTTGGAGCGTGTAATGTGATTATGATCTGTGATATTTGCGAAAAAGAAGGCGCGCAAGTTCGCCACGTGACGCGCAGCTACGGCAAGGGAAAAAACTTGCTCGTGATCGAGAAGGCGCCCGTGATCAGTTGTCCACATTGCGGCGAGAGTTATTTGACCGCCGAAACCCTTCACGAGATCGAACGGATCAAACTGCATCGCCAAAGTTTCGCTTCCACACGACCGGTGGCAGTTGCAGAATTTGCGTAGACAAAAAACAATTCAGGATAAACAAATGGCTGGACCGATTTTTCCCTTCACTGCAATCGTCAACCAAGACAAAATGAAACGCGCGCTTGTGCTGAACGCGATCAACCCGCTCATCGGCGGCGTGCTCGTGCGCGGCGAACGCGGCACTGCGAAATCGACGGCAGTGCGCGCGCTGGCGGCGCTGCTCCCGGAGATCAACATCGTCGCGGATTGCCCGTTCAGTTGCAGCCCGTACGAAAAAGATCGCTTGTGCGACAATTGCCGCGCGCGCGTCGCGCGCGGCGAGGAACTTCCCGTCGCGCGCCGCAAAGTGCGACTCGTCGATCTGCCGGTCAGCGCGACCGAAGATCGCGTCGTCGGGACGCTCGACATCGAGCAAGCGATCAAGAAAGGCGAAAAGAAATTCGAGCCGGGCGTGCTCGCCGCGGCGAATCGCGGCATCTTGTACGTGGACGAAGTGAACCTGCTCGACGATCACGTCGTCGATCTTTTGCTTGATAGCGCGGCGATGGGCGTGAACGTCGTCGAGCGCGAAGGAATTTCGTTTCAGCACCCCGCGCAATTCGTTCTGGTCGGTACGATGAACCCCGAAGAAGGCGAACTGCGCCCGCAACTCCTTGATCGGTTCGGCTTGTCGGTTGACATCAAAGGAATCGCGGACGCGGACGCGCGCGTCGAGATTGTCGAGCGCCGCCTCGCGTTCGAAACCGATCCGGTCGGCTTTTGCGATGAGTGGTGCGGCGCGGAAGAAAAATTATCGAAAGAGATCGAAGCGGCGCGCAAGATGCTGCGCGCGGTCACGCACTCGCAAGCCGATTTGTACGCGATCGCGGAATTGTCGGCGGGCTTGGAAGTGGACGGACATCGTTCCGATCTCGTCATCCTCAAATCGGCGCGCGCGCACGCCGCGTTCATCGGGCGCGCCGCGATCACCGAAGAAGATATTTTGCTCGCGGCGGAACTCGCGCTGCCGCATCGCTTGAAACGCAAGGCGATCCACGAAGTCGAATTGCAATTCGAGCATCTCGAAAAGCGGCTCGAAGCGTCGAAGCAAGGCACGGCGACACAAACGCAAAAGAGCGACGCGCCGCACGACGTAAAAAAAAAGCGGGCGTAGCGGCTGACGAAGCCGCCGACCAGCCGCCCGAACCGAGCGAGCAGACCGCGCAAGGTTCGGGGCACGAGCCAGGCAAGCCGACGCCGCGCCCTGCCGATCACCTCGTCGGCGTCGGCAAAACATTTCGCCCTCAACGACTGCAAACTCCCCTCGATAAATTGCCGCGCAAGGTCGCGGGCAAACGGTCGCGCACGCGCACTGAGCGCAAGCGCGGTCGTTATGTTTCCTCGCGCGAGATGCGCGGCAAGCCCTCCGATCTCGCGTTCGATGCGACACTGCGCCAAGCCGCGCCGCATCAGATCCGCCGCGCGCGCAAAGACGTCGCGCTTGCGATCGAATCACAAGACCTGCGCCAAAAAGTACGCATGCGCCGCGCCGCGAATTTGATCTTGTTCGTCGTGGACGCGTCGTGGTCAATGGCAGCCGCCGAGCGGATGATCGCGACGAAAGGCGCGATCATGTCGCTGCTGATCGACGCGTACCAAAAGCGCGACCGCGTCGGCTTGGTCGTTTTCCAAAAAGAAGAAGCGCGCGTCGTTTTGCCGCCCACATCGTCGGTCGATCTCGCGGAAGGCGCGCTCAAGGAAATCCCCGTCGGCGGCAAGACACCGTTGAGCGCGGGGTTGCTGCTCGCGCACCAGGTTTTGATTCGCGAGCGCATCAAGGATCGCGAAGTGATGCCGCTGATGATCATTGTCACCGACGGCGCGGGGAATGTTTCGATGAGCGAGATGCCGCCGCAAGAAGAAGCGCTGCGCGTCGCGACGATGATCAAGAAAGCGGATTTGCGGACGGTCGTCATCAACACGGAGCACGAGGCGTTTGATCGCGGACTCGCGCAAGAACTCGCGGACAACCTGGGTGGTCCGTGCTACACGCTCAAGCAGTTGCGCGCGGAGGAGTTGTACGCGCGGGTGCGGGAGGAGATGCGCGGATTTGGGGGAGTGGCGCGTGCCAACGAATAGTGAAACGAATAAACGAATGTCGCATGCCAGTGCATTCGTTTATTCGTTGCGCGAAGCAATTCGTTGTCACGGATGTGGAAAACCACGTGAAAATGTGTGGATGGATGTGGATAGTTTCTTGTGTGCGCGAGTGCTTGATGGAATGGCTACAATTGTGGTGAGTGTTGCACGTGAAACATTGACATAAATCGCAGGTGTGTGAATAACAACGGACAACCCCGAAAACAAACAGACGAATCTTGTCGGCAAAGAGACTGTCCGTTCGCTTTCGCTCTTGTCCGTTGTAATCATCACCGCGACGCGGCGTGATTCAGTTTACGTTTGGGGATTCGGCTTGCGACTGATGCGGACATGCCCAGGTTGCGCGACCGTGAAGCAACCCATCAGCGTTTTCCCGTGTTCCTGAACAACTTGCGTCACTGTTCGCGCGAGCGACTCACGCGCGTTGCCAGGAAAGCGAATGAGAATCACACCAGCGGAATCGGCGCGACTGACAAAGACGAGCCAACCGAAATCTTTGTCTTCGGTGAGGAGAATGCGCTGTTCTCGCGCGGACTGTTCGATGAGAACGCCGTCAACAGAACGTTGCGTTACTTCGCTCATTGCAAGGACATCGTAGCCCGCCGCGCGCAAAGCGCGCACGACCGCGAAATCACAACTCTCGTCGGCGAGAAAGCGCAAGGCAGAGGTATCCATTACGCGGGCTGAAGGACAATCGTTTCGTGCGCGAGTGAATCGGCGGCATACGCGAGCGCGGCGTGAATATCATCGCGCGTCAAGCGCGGGTAGGCGTCTAGCAAGTCTGCTTCCGTCGCGCCTTCCGCGAGTTTGCGAATAATCAGTTCGACGGGAACGCGCGTGCCACGAATCACTGGCTTGCCCAGCATCACATCGGGATTGATTTCGATTCGATCTATCGTCATCATGTGCTCCTTCGCCGTCAAGTATATCTCATTCTGAGACGAGCGTCAACCACATGCCACCTGACATCTGCGACTACGAAAACTCCCCCTGGCGCACGGAATTCTGGCGCGGGCGCGGAGGATGACAACGGACTTGATCGGATTGAACGGACGCGCTCCATTTGGTTTGTCCGTTCAATCCCATTCAGTCCGTTGTAATACTGCAACATGCCACCTGACATTTGCGATTACGAAAACTCCCCCTGGCGCACGGACTTCTGGCGCGGGCGCGATTACGAGGACCGCGCGGAGCGCATCGCGCTCGCGCAGATGCTGCCGCCGCGCGGCGCGCGGCTGTGCGAGATCGGCGCGGGGTTTGGACGCCTCGCGGATTTTTACCGCGGCTACGAGCGCGTGATCCTGCTCGACTATTCGCGCTCGATGCTCCGCGACGCGCGCGAACAGATCACTTCACGCTCCACGCTTCACGCATCACGTTTCACCTTCGCCGCCGCCGATCTCTACAATCTCCCGCTTGCCGACAACGCGCTCGACACCGCGGTGACGGTGCGCGTCCTGCATCACGTCGCCGATATTCCGCGCGCGTTCGCGGAGATCGCGCGCGTGACGCGACCGAATGGAACGTATGTTCTGGAGCACGCGAACAAGCGTCACCTCAAAGCGATTTTGCGTTACCTCATTACGCGCCGCGCGCCGGATCCGTTCGCGCGCGAACCGTACGAGTTCGTCAAACTCAATTTCGATTTTCATCCGCGCTACATCGTCGAACATTTGCGCGCGGTGAATTTCACCGTGCAAGACAAACGCGCGGTTTCGACGTTTCGCGTCGCGCCGCTCAAACGCATCGTCCCCGCGCGCGTCCTCGCCGCGCTCGATGGCATTCTCCAATCGCCAACCGCCAGTCTCGATTTGTCCCCGAGTATTTTCCTGCGCGCCGAATCGCGCAAGCCCGGCGCGTCCGCGCTCAACGAATCGCTCTGGCGCTGCCCCGCGTGCCACTCCACCGACATCGCGGAATCGCGCGACGCGCTGTCATGCCGCGCGTGTTCGCGCGTGTATTCGATTGTAGACGGGATTGTTGATTTCAAAGATTTGTAGTATACTATCGTCGCATTTACTCTGGAGGAATGACCATGAAGGTCTCATGCTTGCAAGAAAATCTCGCCAAAGGTCTCGCCACAGTTAGCCGCGCGGTTGCGTCGCGCTCGACTTTGCCGGTCCTCGGCAACATTTTGATCGCGACCGATCAGGGGCGTTTGAAACTCGCGGCGACGAATCTCGAACTCGCGGTCACCTGCTGGATCGGCGCGAAGGTGGACGAAGACGGCGCGACGACGCTGCCCGCGCGCATCCTCGGCGATTTCGTCAACTCGATGCCGCCTGACCGCATCGAAATGGATCTGAACGTCAAGACGCAAACGATGCACTTGAAGTGCGCGCGCAACGACGCGAACATCAAAGGGATCGACGCGCAGGAATTTCCGATCATCCCAACCATCGGCGACGGCAAAAAGATTTCGTTGGAACCCGACACGCTGCGCGAGATGATCGAGCAGACGACCTTTGCCGCGGCGACCGATGAATCACGCCCCGTGTTGACGGGCGTCGTCGCGAAATTCGAAAAGGACAAAGTGACCTTCGCGGCAGCCGATGGTTTTCGCTTGTCGGTGCGGCACGCGCCGTTGAGCGCGCCGGTCGAGCAGCCGATCAGCGTGATCATTCCCGCGAAAGCACTGCAAGAAGTCGCGCGCGTCAGCGGCGATCAGGAAGACCCCATTGTCATCGCAGTAACCGAAAATAAATCGCAAGTTCTGTTCAAATTGACGAACGCCGAAATTGTTTCGCAATTGATCGACGGTCAGTTTCCAGATTTCACGCGCATCATTCCCGACTCACATTCCACGCGCACGACCGTGACGACTTCGGAATTGCAGAACGCGGTCAAGGCGTCGTCGGTGTTCGCGCGCGAAGCGATGAACACCGTGCGCCTGCAAATCGCGCCCGCGAACGAAATGGGCGGCGGCAAAGTGACGATTACCGCGACGAGCGCGGAATCCGGCGACAACGTCGGCGACATCGACGCGACGGTGGACGGCGACGCGGTGGAGATCGCGTTCAACGCGCGCTACCTCACCGATGTGTTGAGCGTGCTGCGTTCGCCCCAGGTCGCGATTGAAACGTCGAGCAGCGCGAGCCCCGGCGTGTTCAAAGCCGTCGGGCGCGATGATTTCACGCACGTCATTATGCCGATGCACATCGGCAAATGAGATGACAGAGAGGGAATAAGAGGGCATAAGAAGGCAGAGAAGGCGGAGAGGGCTGGGTGCCCTTTCCGCCTTCTTCGTCTTCTCTACCGTCTCGCGCCTTCTGCGCCCTCTATTGCCTTCTTATCCCTTCTTCCCCCTGAGTACCGCGAGCATCGCCTCCCCGTACTCGCGCGTCTTCCACGGACCCAGGTCGGTTGCCGCGACGAGCGCGTCGAGCGTGCGCGGATTTTTGCGCGCGAGCGCGAACAGGACGTCGTTCGAGACGATCACATCATTCTCGACGCCGCGCGCTTCCGCGCGTTGCTTGCGCCACTCTTTCAACTTGCCCAGCCGCTCGCGCGCCGGGTTGTCGAGAAAGTTGTCGCCGCGCGCATGCGGGTGTGGGCGCGCCGTTTGCGGCGATGCCGCGCCGCGCGCAACCGCATCGGCAAGCGCGTGGCTGTACCGCCGCAGCACATAGTCCGAGATGCCGCCCAAATGCGCGAGCGCGCGCGTCGAGGCAGGGCGCGCTTGCGCGATTCGCAGCAACGTCGCGTCGGGAAGAATCTTGAATGGCGGACGATCTTCCTTGCGCGCCTGCGCGTCGCGCCAGCGATACAACTCGCGCAGCGCGCCCAATTGCGCCGGGTTGAGATCGCGCGCGCCGGTGATGTTCCAATACGCGTCGGGATCGAACCGGCGCGGCGAGGGTTCGACGCGCGTCAATCGCTCGAATTCCTCGCGCGCTTCTTCGACGCGTCCCTGGTTTTGCAATTCGTCCATCTGCACGTCGCGCAAGCGCAAAAGATAGTGCGTGTCCTCGCGCGCGTACGCGATTTGCTCCGCGCTCAGCGGGCGGCGTCCCCAATCGGCGCGTTGCATTTTTTTATTTAGCGTCACGCCAAAGCGTTCTTGCAGCGTGTTGCCCAAGCCATAATTCTTCCAGCCCAGAATGCGCGCGGCGATCATCGTGTCGAAAATATTCGCGAACACGAACTGGTAATCGCGTTTCAGGCACAAGATGTCATATTCCGCTGCGTGAAAAATTTTCTCGATGCGCGCGTCCGCAAAGATCGGCGCGAGCGACGCGAGCGCGTCCGGGGAGAACGCGAGCGGATCGACGATGAAATCCGCGTCGCGCGTGGAGAATTGCAAGAGGCAGACTTTTTCAAAGTACGAGAACAAACTGTCCGCCTCGGTATCCACCGCAATCGCCGATTGCGCGATCAGCGTCGCGCGCAACGCGTCCAGCGCGGACGGCGTTTGCGCATGCACTATCGGAGTTACACGGTCATTCAAATTAGACATCATCCAAGGGTTTCATTATTTTTTGCGGTGGTGGCAATCCGCCACACCCGCGCGCCCAGCGCGAGCGCGACGAAAACCAAATCCACAAGCTGATCGACGCGCAGCGCGCCGACGTACACCGTTTCATCGCCGCGCCCAAACCCGAGCGCGAAGTTTGCCGCCGCCGCGACGAGCAGGTACGCGAGAAAAAGCGTCCCCGCGCGCGGTCTTCGCAGCGCAAGGATCAACAAACCGACAAACAATCCAGCAAACAAACCGATCTCGAAATGCTGCAACGGAAATCGCGGCGCGATCAAGCCGTACACGTCCGGCAATTCGACCGCGATCTGGCTGTCGCTGACGACGCCGTAATTCGCGCCGCGCGCCAATGCGCCGAGCCAGCCAAGCGCCTGCCCCATCGCCAAGCCGAGCGCGGACGCGTCGGCAAGTTTGGCAAAGCGCAAACCGCGCGCGCGCGCGTAGAGCGCGAGCGCGAGCAACCCCGCGATGAATGCGCCGCGGAGCGCCAAGCCGCCGAGTCCGATCTGCGCGATCTCGTCAGGGCGCGCCGCGTAGTAATCCCAGTTCAACGCGACGTGATACGCGCGCGCGCCGAGCCACCCCGCCGCGCAAACAAACAGCGCGCCGTCGAGAAAGATCGTCAGCGAGACGGCGCGCCGCGCGCGTTTTCGCAAATAGAGATACGCGATCCCCAAGCCCATCGCCGCGCCGAGCCAAACGAGCGCGCTGTATGTTGGCAAATCGAAAAAGATCAGATCAAGCGTCGCCGGCACTAGTCCTCTTCGTTTTCGAGCACGATTGCCTGCTGCCGCCGCAGTTTCGCTGGGATTTTCGCGGCAGGCACTTCAGTGCCAATCACAACTCCGGCGGGCAAGATCGCCTCGGGCGGAATCTGGCTGTTCTTGCCAATCGTCACGAGACTATCTTTCAAATCGGTCAAGGTTTCGCCGACATGTGCGCGCGCGCCAATCGTGACGCGTTTGTCCAAAATGGCGCGCTCGACCACCGCGCCTTCTTCGATCCAGGTATCGGTGAGAATAATCGACTCGCGCACGATGGCGCCTTTTCCCACGCGCACGCCGGGCGAAAGCACACTGCGTTCGACCCGCGCGCCGTCGTTCACGATGGTGCCGTTGGCGAGCAGACTATCGCACACGACGGCGTCGGCGCGGATCAGCGCGGGCGGACGCTCTTCCGACAACGTGTGAATGACCCAGCGCCGATCATTCAAATCAATCGAGGGCGGCGAAGCGAGCAAGTCCAGGTGCGCCTGCCAATACGATTCGAGCGTACCGACGTCGACCCAATAACCGGAGTACGGAAATGCGAACAAGCGCGCGTTGTCGGCGACCATGCGCGGCAGAATGTCTTTGCCGAAATCATGGTTCGAGTCGCGGCGATGGCTGTCGCCGCGCAAAAGTTGCTCCAGCACGGTGCTGTTGAAAAGGTACACGCCCATGTTGGCGAGATTGCTCTGCGGATGACGCGGTTTCTCTTCAAAGCGCACCACGCGGTAATCCTGCTCGGTCGTGATATTGCCGAACCGGGACGCGCTTTCCAGCGGCACGGAGATCGTACACAACGTCGCATCGGCTTGATGATCCAGGTGGAACGCGATCAGCGGATCATAATCCATCGCGTAGATGTGATCGCCGGAAAGTACGAGGACAAGATCGGGGCGCGTGCTCTTGACAAAGTTGAGATTCTGCCACACGGCATCGGCAGTTCCACTGTACCAGTCGCCGGAGCGGCGCGCGCGAAAGGGCGAATAAATTTTCACGCCGCCGGTGAAACCGCGATTCAGATCCCAGGGACCGCCGCTGCCGATGTGTTCGATCAGCGAATGCGGTCGGTACTGGGCGAGGATCATCACGTCGAAAATATGCGAATTGACGCAATTCGAAAGCGTAAAATCGATGATCCGATATTTGCCGGCAAACGGGACGGCTGGTTTAGTGCGTTTGACGGTGAGAACGCCCAGCCGCGATCCTTCGCCGCCCGCCAAAATGACTGCCCGTACTTTCATAGACGCCTCCTCATTGAGACATTCAGAATTTGAAATCTAGTCGTGAATTGAATTGTGAAACGCAATCGCCTCACGATAAGCCGCCACGTACGCGCGCGCCGATTTGCGCCAACTAAAATCTTGACGCATTGCGCGCCGCTGCAACGCCTGCCATCGCCGCGTCTGAGTAAAGAGTGCCTGCGCCCGACGCAACGCTTCGAAAATTGCTTCCGGCGTCGCCTCGGAAAAAACAAAGCCGGTGCCGCGACCGCGCGCGACATCGCGGACACTATCGCGCAAACCGCCGACCGCGCGCACGACCGGGATACATCCGTAGCGCATGGCGATCATCTGACTCAAGCCGCACGGTTCGTAGCGCGAGGACATCAGCAACAGATCGGCGCTGCCATAAATCCGATTGGCGAGTTGCGCGTCGAACTTGAGCGCAACCGCGACCCGCGCCGGATCGCGCGCGGCGAGTTCGCGATACTGTTGCTCCAAATCCGGATTTCCGGTCCCCAACACAATGGTTTGTCCGCCATGCTCCGTCCACTGCGCGAGCGCGGGCAGCGCGATATCCAATCCCTTTTGCCGATCCAGCCGCGAAACGATTCCGAGGAGCGGCGCGGGTGAATCGACTAGCCCAAATTGTTGCTGGAGCGCGCGTTTGTTGCGCGCGCGTCGATTCAGCGTGGTCGCGTCGAAACGCGCGACGAGCGACTTGTCGCGCGAAGGATCCCAAGCGGCGGGGTACAGCCCGTTGAGAATACCGCGCACGTGATCGGCGCGCGAACGAAGCAATTCCTCAATGCCGCACCCAAATTCCGGCGTCTGAATTTCGGCGGCGTAGGTTGGACTGACGGTGGTGATCATGTCGGCGTGCGCCAGCGCGAGCGGCAGCAACGCGTCGCGCGCCCAATCAGGCAGGCGAGGATGATCGGAGAGCGCGAATCCGTACTGCGCAAGCGCGTTCGCGGCGCCGTCGCCGAGATAAGGCAAATTGTGTATGGCGATCAATGTGGCAACTTGCGCGAAGAACGGATCGCTGCGTCCGGCGGTTTGCAACCAGTAGATCGCCGCGGCGGTATGCCAATCGTTCGCGTGGACTAGCGCCGGTTGCCAATCGATCGCGCGCGTCAGTTCCAACGCCGCGCGCGAGAAAAAAATGTATTTGGAAAAATCCTGCTCGACGTAGGAATGATAGACCGTATCTGATCCGCGCAGAGGCGGACCGTCAATCAGATACAGCGGCGCCGCGAATCGTTTCGAGGTCAATTGAAACGCGCACGCCTCTTCCGCGCCGAATTGAGTGGGGATGGGAAAACGCGCGATGGGCGTTGCGCCGTGCGTCAACTCGCGCAACGACGGATGTAACGGCAGCACTACGCGGACGTCGTTGCCCAACTCGCGCAAGACGGCAGGCAGAGAACCGGCGACATCTGCCAGACCGCCAACCTTAACGAGCGGACTGGCTTCTGCCGCGAGAAAGAGAACGCGCAGGGGAGATGACATGGCGGCTACGGCTTGAGCAATTCAGTGATACGGATTACAAGATACGCCACTGCAAAAAGGAATACGATAAAATGCATTCGCAGGATAAACAACGGATTGTTGGACTGGCGAATCGAGAAAATCGACCAAAAGGAAATCGGCTTTGGCATCTGTCGTCGCGTGATCAGGGTATCGAGGTGCAGCAAATTCTCAATGCCGCCGATGATTTCGAATTTTTGCCGCTCGACCTCGCGGTGCTTGAGTGTAATCGCCATCCCAAATACCGCGACGCATGCCAAGAGCATTGCCGCGACGATCGCGACAGGCAGCGTGTCGCGTTGCCAACCCAAAGCCACCACCCCGACGATCAGCGCGCCAACAATCTCCAAAGTCTTCCAGGTCTGGGCGCGCGTCTGGATGTGATCCGGCCACTGCACCTCAAGCATTTTCAGGAGTGCCGCTTCGGTTGGCTGATTGGAATCCGGGTCCATTTCAGACTCCTTCCGCAAACGATCCGCTAGTTACTTGGCTGTCGGGTTGGCTCACTCATCTTTCCCTGCTTCGACCGCCGCCGTCGCAATCGCCCACGCGATCAAACCCCAACTGCCGCCTGCGAGAACGATGACGAGCAACAGCGAACGCACATTCAGCGGCGTGCCTTCGGGATTACGCACCATGCCAAAGACGGACAACCCAATCGCGATCAACGCCGCGATTACGCCGATCAGCACCGGACCGCGCAAGACGCCGCGCACGCGCGCGATGAGCGATGGCTTTTTCTCTTCTGTCATAATTTTCTCCCGTACTACCGGATTGATCGATTGCCAAATTGACCAGTTGATTTGCGACGATTATACATCACGCGCTTGTAAGCGTCAAGCAAAAACGATTACCCAATTTCGACAAAACCGGATATAATCAGGGCGCAGGATTGCCAATTCGACATACCGAGGATATGGATGCGGATCGTCATTACCGGTGGACGCGGACAACTGGGGCGCGAACTCGCGCACGTGTTGTCCGCCAAGCACGACATTCTTTCACTCGATCTGCCCGAGTGCGACATCACGCAACGCGCGGAGATTGATTGCATCGCCAGCCATCTACCTGATTTGGTGCTGCACTGCGCGGCGATGACCGACGTGGACGGCTGCGCGCGCGATCCGCTCGCGGCGTATCGCGCGAACGCGCTCGGCACGCACAACGTCGCCGTCGCTTGTCAGCGCGCGAATGCCGCGCTGCTGTACATCAGTACGAACGAAGTGTTCGACGGGACGAAAACGTCGCCGTACCTGGAATGGGACGCGCCGCGCGCGATCAATCCGTACGGCGCGTCGAAACTCGCCGG
>DYJA01000125.1 GCA_020723345.1 Candidatus Aquidulcis sp.
CCCTTGGCGTCCCAGTGCAAATCAAGGTCAGTTTTGAATTTTCCGACAAGAACTAGATAATCCCAACCAGCGAGGAAATGCGCAATTGGCTGTTCCAGCCACGAACTGCAGAGGTAAACTGAAATGTTACCTGTCGAATTAGGAAAATTGATCGCAGGTGGAGAGACCTTCGCCGTCGAGTACAAAGGCGAAGAACGCGCTCCTCTTTCCGATTCCGACTTGGTCGAAGCCGTCGTCTGCCTCGCAAATGGACAGGGCGGCTACTTGCTCGTCGGCGTCGAGGATGATGGACGCGTGACTGGCGCGCGTCCCCGTCACGGGACGACAACCGATCCGCTGCGTGTCCACGCGCTGATTCAGAACCGCACCGTTCCTGGATTGAGTCCCCGAGTTCGCCTTGAAGAACACGACGACAAACCTGTGTTGCTGATCGAAGTGCCGCGCTCCGATCGTCCAGTCGGCACATCAGCGGGTAAGTTCGTGCGACGCGCGATGGGCGCGGATGGCAAGCCGACTTGCTTGCCGTTCTTCCATCACGAGATGATTAGCCGCGAGGCATCGTTCGGTCGGCTCGATTATACCGCATTGCCGGTCTCGGGCGCAACCTGGGATGATTTGGATCCACTTGAGTTTCATCGGTTGAAGCAGATGATCCGTGATCGGCGTGGCGACGAAACTCTGCTTGAGCTGAGCGAGTTGGAAATCGCCAAAGCCCTGGGCTTGGTCGAAGCGAACGGCGAAGCGCGACATCTTACCGTGGCGGGGTTGCTTTTGCTGGGAAAAGAAGAATCGCTCCGCCAATATCTGCCGACCCACGAAGTTGCGTTTCAAATGATTCGCCAAGGCAAAGTCGAGGTCAACGATTTCTTTCGCGCGCCGCTCGTCAAGATCAGTGAGATGGTCTACGAACGGTTTCGCGCGCGCGTTCAAGAACAGGAACTCATGCTGGGTATGCTTCGGGTGGGTATTCCAGACTACGCTCACCCTTCGTTTCGCGAAGCCGTCCACAACGCGCTAATCCATCGCGATTACTCGCGCTTGGGCACGGTGCATATCCAGTGGTACGAAGATTATATCGAAATCAGCAACCCAGGTGGTTTTGTCGAAGGTGTACGGCTCGATAATCTCTTGACGGTTCCACCTACCGCACGCAATCCGCGCTTGGCAGATGCATTCAAGCGGATCGGCTTGGTCGAGCGGACTGGACGCGGCATTGACACGATCTTCGAAGGGCAATTGCGGACAGGGCGTCCCGCACCGGATTATAGCCGTTCCAACGATACCGGAGTAATCATTGCATTGCCCGGTGGTGCAGCAAGTTTAGGGTTCGCGCGTTTTGTGATCGAACAAGAGCAAGCCGGCAGACGTTTAGGGTTAGACGACTTGCTGATCTTGAACGAGATTCAGCGCGAGCGGCGGATTGATTTATCGCGAGCGATGGAACTTACGCAAAAGCCGACTACCCCAGTGCGCGCGAGTTTGGAGCACCTAGTGGAGCTTGGATTGATTGAAGCGCGGGGAGAGAAGAAGGGGCGCGTCTATCACTTCTCACCAGCGGTCTATCGTGCATTGGGTCTGTCGTCAGCATATGTTCGCACGCGCGGCTTTGAGCCAATCCAAGTTGAAGCGATGGTGAATCAGTTCGTCCAGGCACATGGCAAGATCACCCGCGCCGAGGCGGCGGAACTATGTCATCTATCTGAATCACAAGCATTCCGCCTGCTCAAGGGGATGTTCGAGCGTGGACTGCTGAAGCAAGTAGGCTGCGGACGAGGCACGTACTACGAATCTGCTGAAAAATCGCGCGGATGATGCAAATAAACGCGCGCGTGCGATTCCTAATCGCACGCGCGCGTTTCCGGACAGGTTGGTCTTGTATTTGCCATCAGTTCACAGACATGCTATAATCCGCGACGTAGCCTTGGAAAGGTACGGCAACTAATGACGTTGGGGTGACGAGTAGTTTCCAGATGGTTATGAGGGATGGATGCCCGTCGCTCCCGTAGCGGCAAGTAGAGTAAAAATGCCGGTTTTTGGTGCATGAATTGCGGATTGCGTTCAAATTTTTGTTATGCGACGCAAAAATTTTTGAATCTAGCCATACCTTCGGACACGCACACAAAATTGCCTGCGTGTCCGACGAAAATTGCATCTATTCGAGACATTGCCGTCGCGATTCTAAAATCGAAATAGCCAGGTGTGGGAATGCTCAGCCCTCCGCACCTGGCTTATTTGTTTGTTCAACTGCTGTCTTGGCGGCGCAATTATCCGCGACACAAAACCTAGGTCGCTGATCGTGAAATCAACTGCGCCATCAGTCGTGTCTCTTCATCTTCGATTTGATTGACGCGGCTCGTGATGTGAGTGTTCCGCAAGAGGTGGGCAAACGCACGCGATCCTTCCACTTGTAGGATGTGATTCCCCCGGACGACCACGCGTGAAAGTGCGAGTCGCAACAACTGCCTCTGCTTAAGAACGTCCTGCGAGCTGACCGCAATCTCCCAGTGCGCTCTGAACGCGCTCAACGGTTCCATCGTCTCGATCAACCGATCAATTTCAAAACACCGTTGACGTGCGATTTGTTCGGGTGTGAGTGCAGCTAATTCCTCGGGCTCAAACCTTGCCGATGTAGAGTGTCGCTTTTCTCTTGCAAACCACCTTCTGGTATCATCGGAGAGGAATGGTACCTCATCCCACGCTGACTCGAGTGCTTGCTTCCATTGTTCGCGCCAGTCATCAGACCATTTGAGACGCGAAAGTATGCTGACGATTGGTGCTTCGATAGATTCAGTGCTGACGCTGGGTTGAGTGCAATGAACACGATGTTGAATCCGCGCGTTGCAGAGGTAGCGTCTTTCCCCATGAGAATGAGCCCCGATCATGTGACCACCACATTCGCCACAGAACAGAATGCCCGTCAGTGGAAAAGGGGCGTGAGAGTTCTTGCTTGCGACACGCGATGAGCGACGCAGCATTCTTCGGATTTCCTGGCAACGGTCAAAAACGTCAACTCCAATCAACGCGGGATGCTGACCACGCTGTAAGAGCGCAGGGTCGTGTCGCCTCAGTTTAGTACCTCGTGCGGTCGTGCCGAAGTACGGCACGCGCCCTGTGTAGAAGACGCGCATCAGGAGTTCGCGTACGCTGTCGCGGGTAAATGGTTGTGGCCCGCCGCGCGCCTGCAGGCGTTTGGTCCGAAAGTGGCGCGTCGTGCCATCTTGCAGACTCACGACGTAGCCATTGAGTTTTTCGGCAATCATGCCGTCGCTGTGCTTTGCGGTGTGATACCAATCGAAAGAGAGGCGAACGTCGATGCTTTCGATCGGGTGAAAGATCAGAGTTTTTCCATCACCCTGATTCGGTTGACCATACTGCGGGCAGTAGTTCAATCCATTGACATCGGTACACATGGAACAGAGTCCATTGCAGTACCCGAAGGGAATGGTTCCATTCCACAGCCCTTTCAGGACGCGTCCTTGTTTCCCGCGCTTGGTCTCAAGACTCAACTTGTCGCAGTAGATTTCGCCAAGCGAACCCAGGACAGCCAGTGCGACCTTGCCCCAAGGTGTAGTGAAGTCAATATTCTCTGTAATCGAAACGAAGGAGACGTTCCACTGATGGAGTTGGTCGAGGGCGATCAAGAGGCGCATGAGGTTGCGGTAAAAACGGTCGAACGAGGTGACCACAATCACGTCGAACTCGCCGCGCCTAGCGCGGGCGAGTAGCATTTGCAGAGACGGGCGATCAATCAACTTACCCGATTGCGCGGTTTCGCAGAAGAGGTCGGACAGCGCCCAGCCCTTGCTGTGGACATAGTCGGTGATCAGCTTGCGCTGCATGTCGAGACTATGTCCCTGCTTGACCTGCATCTCGGATGAGACACGAACGTACCCTACGGCTTTCATTTTACTTCCTCCTGTGGGTGAGAATTCGTCCGGGGTGCAGTCCATCGCATCAGCCCGTACGTGCCGGAGAAAGTAATCGCGCAGGACGAATTGTCAAATGGTCAATCAGGGCAAAGACACCCATGAGGAAAAACTGTCAAATGCTTGGCGCATGTTCGCCTTCCGTTGGGTAATCCAACATGCTATCAATGTTTCTCCCGATAAGTTTGTGAATGGCGCAGAATAGCGTATAATCCGCGCAACCGCGATGAACACTCAACCGCGCGCTAGTCTGCCACATACGATCCGCGCTCCAACCGGGGCTTGCCATTCTGGGCATGCGCTGGCAACGGCTCTGAGAATGTGAGCGTAGCGCACCCGTGGATGACGCGTGCGTGAATAGAACAGGGGAGACAACGAGGAGGGCATTACCACGCGCAACAACGCTGATCGGAAGGACAGGGCATCTGAAAAGTTGCACCAAATTCTTGAGGCGGCAATAAATGACCGGGCAGATACCATCGAATTCGAATACGTGGCTGAAGGACTTGAAGTCAGCATAATGTTTGGAGGCAGAGGGCTTGGTTATGTGCTCGATGATCGAGTGCTGGCAAGTGAAATCATCGGGCTGATTATCGACCGGGCGCGACTCGCAAACAAATCTCGAGGAGTAATGACCTGGACACTATTGGGAAAGCCATGTGCCATCACAGTCGAGGAATACGACTGCTTTGGCGAATCTGCCTTCCGATTGAAATTCAGGAAACCAAGGCGGAAACCTACATGAAGTTTGCTGGAGAAAAGGGTCATGTCCAAAAGGAAATTAGCATGGGTGATGATTATGCTGCTCGCTTGAAGCGAATTCAAGAACACAACGATTTGATCCTGGGACACTTTGTCCATACCTGGCATGGGCGCATGGCGGATGACACACTCTACCAGCACGTCCTCAACATTCAACATTTGACTGGCGGATTTCTGAATTACTGCCGCGCCACCGCCGAACTACGCTCGGCAGATCTGATCACCGCGGGCGACGTGTACGAGTTCATTACAGATTGGCTGCCGCGTAAGAGCTGGGTAGACTCGGAGCGTCGGATCAAGGGATACCTGGCTTCGATCAAAAAGTACGTTCAATTCATGGCAGAGCACGGATATATGTCGGCGGATGTCGCGGCAGGGATCCTACGCATTCTGAAAGAAGACCGCGAGGAGATGATTCGCGCGGCGGTCACCTACGGTGACGAATCCACTGACGACGAATCGCCAGCGGCTTTTCGCGCGCAACTCAAAGCCCTGGAGGCGCGGTGGGCGGCACTCTCATCGCGCAAGAGATCTAGGGCAAGTCCCCCTGGGAAAAGAACCGCATCGTGAAGCGTTATTGGACGATCAAGAATCCAACCGATGACCTTCGTCATCTGTGCCAGAGCGCGGCAGTGCGGCATTGGGAAACGATGGATAAGCATGGAGGCGACCGATGAGTCGTGACGATCCTTTCGAGAAATGGGACATTGACCCAGAACTCAAGCGCGCCATTTCACCGCAGAGGCGCGCCCAATTGGATGCGGAAGCGCGGACGACGCTCGATCAGTTGCAGGAATTGCTCGATAGTCCCCCGCCGCGCCGCAACTTGTGGGACGTGCGCATCGGCTTACTTCCCGAGGCGTTGGGACTGCCGCGTGATCAAGTCGCGCGTGCGCAAGACTTGTACCGTCGCGTTGTGGCAATGGGCGGTGAGGGCAACACGTATGTCCAGGAACATCTGCTCGACCTTCTCGCTGCGACCGAAGACCCTGCCTCGATTCCCTTCTGGTTGGACATCGTCAATCTCGCGCGTCTCCGCGATTCGTTCGCGACCAAGCGGCGCATTTACGCCATCGCCGCGCTCGCGCGTCTTGCCATCGCCAGCGATTTGCCTGAGGCGTACACGGCGCTGCGTCAACTCGCGCACCACGCGCGCGCCGATGTTCGCGGGCTCGCGCTCTATTATCTCGGTCGCGCTTTTCTCGATGCGGAACGCACCATCCCCGCCGAAATTGTTGCCGAACTGTCAGAGATTGTTGTGCGCGATTCAAGTTTCGAGCCACGGTTTCAGGCACGCGCGCTCTTGCGCGCCGCTGAACACCCCGTGCTGCGTGACAACCCTGATGGCGTCTACGCCTTCAAGGTCACCCACAAATGGCACAAAGGCGTTACGCGCGTCATCGAACTGAAATCGGAGCAGACGCTGGAAGATTTGCACCGCGCGATTCAGCACGCGCTCGAATGGGACAGCGATCATCTCTATTCGTTTTTCATGAACGGAGAAAAATACGACCACCGCTTTGGCGTTGCGTGTTCGTACGAAGAGGACAACCCGCCGTGGACCGACGAAGCGGTTCTCGGCGAATTGGGGCTGACGCTGAAGCACAAATTCCTGTACTATTTTGACTATGGCGACAGTCACGAATTCAGAATCCAGGTTGTCGGCATTTCTCCCCGCGCCAAGCCAGGCGAGTACCCGCGCGTCGTGGCAAGCCAGGGAGAGATCAGACAATATCCCGCCTGGGGCGATTCGGAGGATGAAGCACTCGAATGAGCGAACCTCCAGAACTCAAGGTATTTATCACCACAACGGATGCCTCTTGCTCTGAATGTGACGAGCGGCTTGGACGCGGTGCGTGGATCACACTCGTCGAGGGCAAGGGCGCGCTGTGCCTATCCTGCGCCGATCTCGATCACCTCATCTTTCTCCCCTCAGGCGATGCCGCGCTCACCCGACGCGCGCGCAAGCACTCGACGTTGTCGGCGGTGGTACTCAAGTGGAGTCGCGCCCGCAAGCGCTATGAACGCCAAGGTCTGCTGGTCGAGGATGAAGCCTTGGCGCAAGCCGAGCAGGAATGTCTCGCGGACAGCGAGGCAAGAGAACGACGGCGAGAACGCGAATCCGCGCGCCGCGCGGAACTCGACCGCGAGTACGTGGAGCAATTTGCCGCGCGGGTGCGCGAGATATTCTCGCGTTGTCCTCCAGGAAGAGAAACTGTCGTCGCCGAGCACGCGTGCCTCAAGTACAGCGGGCGTGTCGGGCGTTCAGCCGCCGCCAAGAGTTTGGATGATGCGGCGATTCGACTCGCGGTGATCGCGCACATCCGCCACGCCGAGACCGAGTATGACGCGCTCCTGGCGCGTGGTTATGAGCGACACGACGCGCGCGCCCAAGTCGAAGACAAAATCGCTCGCGTGCTGGCGCGTTGGCAAGCGCGCGAATGATTGCAAAACCCAAGTATGGTGAAATGAGGAGGAACTGATGATCGAAACCGAAGACATCCCCAAAATTCCGGGACGGTTCCCTGCGCCGTGATATGTCCGAGATATTTGTGGGCTGAACTTG
>DYJA01000126.1 GCA_020723345.1 Candidatus Aquidulcis sp.
CGAACAGGTGTGCTCACAGTTTCAGAGATGCACCCATCTAACTTGAACCATGCCCGTCTTTTGTTCGGGTCCGCCCGTCACCAGCAAATACCTAAACAAATCCTCCGTCATCGCGATCACGCGATCAGGCAGCAAGATGCGCTTTTCAAATGTCGTCTTGTCGTACCATTCTTGCAACTCGGCGCGCGTGATCGGTTCGCCTGTGTTCGCGTTTGTCGGATGCCGCGCCAGCACATCGTCAATCGTGATGCCCGTATCGTCCAGATTCACTCGACCCTTTTGAATCTGGCACGCCGCCAAATATCCATCCTCGATTCCTTGCATCATCGTGTATTCGTACACGGGTTCGCCGAAATGTTTGAGATTGTCCGCGCTGATTTTCGCATCGGCTTCCGCTTCTTTCGATTTTTCGGTGAGCAAGATTTGGCGCGGCGTCGCGGTCAAGCCGATTTGCACTGCATCGGGATTGCGCCTAAAGATTTCCGACCACTTGCCCCACGCCGAGCGATGACATTCATCAATGACGATGTGGCTGAAATAGTTGACGGGATAATTCTCGATGAGAAAATTCGCGGTTGCTTCATCCGAATCCACGTCGAGCGTTTGATACGTCGCGATCAAGATGCGCGCATTCTTTTGCGGTTCGCGGCTTGAAACGACCGCCGCATTTGCGCCGAAGATATTTTGAAACGCGCCCGCGGCTTGCGTCCGCAACTCTTCGCGATCACACACGAACAATGCTTTTCGCATTTGCCCTGCATCCGCCATCCGCCGCAACAGGTAGACCGCGATCCGAGTCTTGCCCGATCCCGTCGCGAGCGACAGCAGCGCGCGGTTGCCGCCTTTCGCGATTTTTTCTAGCACCGCGCGAATCGCGGCATCCTGGTAGTACCGTCGCGACGATTCGCCGAGCGGATAGCGCGTCAGCAACGGACGCGCCGCCGAGTCCGACAGACTGAAACCCATCCCCGCTTCATATCGCGCGCGCAATTCAGCAGGCGTGGGAAATTCGGACATCGGACGCGGCGCGCACGTCTGCCCCGTAAAGCGATCGTACTCGACAAACAAATGCCCATTCGTCGAATACACAAACGACACGTTGAGCCGCTTGCACTCCGCGTATCCCTTGCCTTGTTCCAATCCACGCGTTGGCGGCAAATGTTCCGCCTTGGCTTCGATCAGTGCGAGCGCGATGGGTTGCGTGTCGGGATTCACCTTAACCCGCAGGGTGTAATCCGTGCGCCCCTTCGCGCGGCGACGCGGCTTGCCATCAATCACGTCTACCATGCGCGCGGATTCCTCGCGGCGGATGAGGTCTTCTGTCCAGCCGCGTGAGCGAATGGCAGGGTCAATTAGTTTAGCGCGGGTGTCGGATTCGGAGAGTACCATAAGAACAAGTTTTCTAAAGTGGCATTTTAATTATTCACACAAAAATGGTATAATCAATGTGAAGGTTTCGTGGGTACATAGATTATTCTATCTTTGAGGAACAATTTCTTTGGATCTGGTTTCCCACTGAGTCCCAGCGTGCCATCTGGTCGCCGGTATTGATGCACGATCGCAACGAGTTCCCGTCGCGTTGTGTAATAGAACAGCATTTGACTATGCGTGCACCAGGGCTCTCCACCAATCGGGCGATCAGGGTGATTGTTCTTCATCAAAACTTCAATCAATTTCCCTGATCGAGTTTGCTCATAATATTGACCTTCATTGAAAATCTGTCGTATCTCATCTTCCGAAACACGTTCGACGGGTGCATGAAAATTACTAAGGGGTGTAACCATGCTTTCCTCTGATTTGGTCCTAATGACACAAAAGTATCTTGATGGCCAAATAGAACTTGGGCAGCTAGAGGAATGGCTTGTCCCTCTGGCGCCTCTATATGCAAGCGACCCAACGACCGATGATGCCGATTTTGTTGCCACCATCGAGCTCGGCTTGGCAGAAATCTCTGATGGCATCATCGCGGAAGGGGAGTTTCGCAAGTCGCTTTGGAGTGCGATTGCCAACCGTCTATTCGCAGTGGATTGGTTGCCTTCTGATGTTCTGCCCCGTTCAGGGCATATTACATCTGGGTCAACCAATCAGAACGTATCGACGCCAGAGCTAGACTTTGCTGGAACAACCGCGATGGTGTCCAGAATCACTTCTCTCTCGGTCATCACACTTGCGGCGACTGAGGTGGCATGGACGCGACAACCCTCTGATACCGTACCCTAAGAGGGATTGCAGTAATCTTCTCTTCATCCACCAGGACATTGAACCAGTAAAGTCCCTCGTAGCGAAACACATAAGCGAATTGGACAATGAGATTTTGTCCTTTCTCATCGCCCTCGAAATGGACTGTCTGGACTACGGCCGTTTCTGTTTCACCGTTTGGTAAGCTGGGGACGATTTTTACCTCTGAACGCCCTTCCGCCCTTCCCGATTTGAACATGAGCACAAGCTTGAGCTGAAAAGGGAAATTGGGCATTTGCGCCGGCGGATTCGGTCCGACTTCATTGTGCCAGAGAATATCAACGATCCGAATGAGAGAAAGTGTTCCATCTTTCCCTTCTATCACTTGTTCGCAGAAACACGCCGCCTGAACGTAAGGTCCGTCTGTAAATGACATTTTCTTCCTCCCTTTCTAATGAATAGAAACTAATCGCCCGCGCTGATGTTGACCAGCGCGGGCGAATATGTTACATCACCATCGCTCGAGATGATCTCACCATCTTGGAGTCATCCCCTCGGACGCTGCCAACGTCGCGGGGATGTTTTGTCGCATTGGAAAGATTATACCACAACTTCATCAATCAGCTGCTTTGCAATGACCATTCAGGCACACGAACACGAATTCCTGATTGACAAAAGTGTTGTATAATCGTATACTACACGCGATGAAACAAGACACCGCGTTGCCATCCATTCAAATTGACGCCCCAACCAAGAAGCGAGTGCGCTTGCGAAGCGTTAACGATGGCGTCTCAATTTCCGCTGCCATTCGCGCATTTCTGCGCGCGTGGATTGCGGACGACAAGCGGGCGGTTTCTATCATTGAGGAGATCAAGGCAGGCAAAAAATAAGCGCGCCAGTTGTCGTCCAACTAACGCGCCATTATGACAGTGCCAAGCCCCCCTGCCCTACCGTGTGCTGTGCCTCATTGAATTGTGTGGAGTAATTACTCCTTGGATTGGGCATATCACGGATTTCCGTGATACAAAGATCACGGGAAAATACTTGGTTTCCGTGATTGCATTGGTGCATTGCGCCATTGAATTGCACGGAGTAATCATCCTTGATTTGGCGTATCACGTACATCCGTGATACGCATATCACGGAAAAGTACCGTGTTTCCGTGATTGCGCCCTGAAGTTTTTTGTGGTTGAATGAGAACGAGACCGCGCTCCACTCCGCCAAGAGACATGAACGCGGTCCCGACCACATAGCACCTTACCAATTTGTGAGTGGCAAGGCGGGACGCGCTTTGCGTCCAGACTGGGAGACAAGGATTCGAACCTCGATTAACTGATCCAGAGTCAGTCGTGCTACCATTGCACCATCTCCCAATGCGACAGCATTTTATCACACATTGCGCCGATTGCAAAATCGTGCTAGACTTGCCGCGATGAACGTGGTCATTGTCGCCAACGGCGAACTGCACGACGCGGCGCGCTTGCGCGAAATCTGGCGCGCCGCCGATTTACGCATCGCGGCGGACGGCGGCGCGTCCAACGCGCGTCGCTCCCTCGCGTTCGCGCCGCACGTGCTGATCGGCGATCTCGATTCGCTCGACGACGCGACGCGCGCGTGGTGCGCCGAGGCGCGCGTCGAAACGCTCCAACACCCGCGCGAAAAGAATGAGACCGATTTGGAACTCGCGCTCGCGCTCGCGCTGGCGCGCGGCGCGACCGAAATCACACTCCTCGGCGCGCTCGGCGGACGCGTCGATCAAATGTTGGCGAACGTGCTGCTGCTCGTCAAGCCCGCGCGCGCGCGCGTCCACGCGCGGATCGCCGGCGCGAATTTTGACGCGTGGCTCGCGTGGGAGCGCGCGATCATTCGCGGGCGGAGTGGCGAGACCGTCTCGCTGATTCCACTCACCGCGCGCGTCGACGGGATCGTCACAACCGGACTGCGCTACCCGCTGCGAAACGAAACGCTCCACCTCGGCGCGGCGCGCGGCGTGAGTAATGAATTGATCGCGGAGCACGCGGAGGTGAGCTTTGCGCGCGGGCTGCTGTTGGTGGTTCACTTGCGCTCTTGAAAATCGCGGTTGAGCCAATTGGACACTGCGAAAAAACCAGATCGCAAACGGGCGAGGTTCACACGAACCTCGCCCGTTCCATTGCGATCAGTTGCGCTTGCCTTGAAACCTTTGCAAAGTTCTAGCAAACCCGCGCCTTGTTTTGTCGAAATTATGACGACACGCGTGTACAAGTTAATACTACAGCAAGTTCATCGTTCCAGCGATTCCACTTGGGTTGCTTGGCAAGTATTCTATGCTTGCGGTTCTTTGTTGAGCAAATTGCCATCGGGGCGGTTTCTTGATTCATTCGCAATTTTTCCTGGTCAATCTGTGCGCTCGACCGGTCGTCGCGTCTTTGAAGACGCAAACTCGAAAGGAGCAAGAATGTTGCGTATGGAACGAGGACCTCGATCGATGCGGAGAAAAAATCCGCGTTCACGTTGCCGCCGGTTTGGGCGTCGCGCCTTCGAGTGTACGCGCGGTCACAGTCGCCCCTTTTAGTGGGCGACTGTACGCCGTGACCGAAAGCGCGCTCGACGCGCCGCGCGACCTCAGTTGGGGTCAAGTGGGTCCCGTACCGGGGATGCCGACCGCGCTCGCTGCCACAGGTAAGGACGGGCAAACGCTCTATCTGGGCACGCAAGCGTCGGGCGTGTTCCGCTGGCATTTTTTCGAGCGCGGACGGCGGCGATTCCTGGCTTCCCCTCACCCCTTGGAATGGGGACTATATGACCACGCGGCTGGTGATTGATTCGGGGACGCCGGACTATTTGTTCGGATTGACTGCCGCGGGCGCGTGGCAATATCCCTCGAACGCGGCAAACCGTCGTTGACGAAAAAAACAAATCGGTGTGACGCACCTCATTGATGTTGCGTCACATTCAGAACGTACAAAAGGAGACAATACTTATGCGTAGAATTGCTCACGCGACATGGCTGATCACAATCGTCCTGCTCAGCGCGCTCGCGTTGACCGGATGCAGCTCAGCCCAAGCGTTCGGAGAACTGCTTGCGACGCCCACTCTGCCTCCCGTTGTGCCGGTAACGGGATTGGACGCTCAGCCCACCGCGACCGCGGTACCGCCAACGCCAACTACAGCGCCGTCACCCACCGCGACCGCGGTACCGCCGACCATCACTCCAACCCCCGTCGCGCCGGCGCAAGCGCCGCGCGCAACTGCCGCGCCTGTCGTTCCACCAGGCGTCTATGTAACCGCGCTGCGGGTCGATCCGGCGGTAGCACAATCGGATGCGACGCCGATGTTCACCGTCACATTCCTCAACACAACGGGACAAGCCAGAACGTACACGTGGTACGTCAAGATCTATTCGCCGGACCAACCGAACTCATTTGGGGAAACGACAAAGATACCGCATACCATTCCACCCGGCGTTTCGCAGTTGCAAGCCATTCCCAATTGGAAGACGCGGACGTTCTTTGGTTGTCTGCCTTTCACCGCGCGCGCGTTCTTCTGGGATACCTCCGGTCAAATCGATCCGTTCGTTCAAGCGTACGAGTTCCGCAAACCGGATGGAACGATTCTCGCCACGCCTTTCAGTGTCTGCCCATAACGAATCGACTGCGCACGAATCATGCCCAGGCAGATGCACGTTTCGCTTGCCTGGGCATGTTTGTCCATTGCGCTGTTCGATCTTGATCCGGGGGCGCGTCGCGCGGATCGCCTTGATCGCGCGACGCGCCCACCGGGATGAATTCCAATGAGAGGATGATGAAATGCGAAAATCCGCAAGCTTTGGCGCAGGCGTAACCCAAGAACGCGTACCTGGGACACCGGTTATGAATTCGCGTTTGTGAGCGGAGATCAAATGAGCGCGTCTGTCTCCATCGCCGTTCTCGCCACCGCGCCCAACGCGACCGTCGAGCTGCGCGTGCCGAGGATCGCCTCCACGCAAGCCGGTACGCGCACGCGTTTCTGGCAAATGCGGACTCCGGCGGGCGCACGTTTTGGCGCGCCGGTCTTTGTAACGATCAACGTGCCCGCGCCAATTCCGGCGACCGGATTTTGCGTCGGCGCGCCGCAGATTTCTTCGTTTACCGTATCGCCGACAACCAGCGCGCGCGGTCAAGCGGCGACTTTGATCTGGGGTTTTGTCAACCATGCCGAGATTGCCGAGATCGACAATGGCAGCGGCGGAGTCGCGACGCCCGGCAGCACAGGGGTCGTGCCAAGCGCGACGACGACATATACACTCAGGGCGCGCTGCGGCGCGGCGATTTCCGCCGCGCAAACTACAGTCATCGTGAATCCATCGCAGAAACAAATGACTCGCGCCGCGCTCACACATCGTCATTTCGTATTCGCATCGCCTCCAGATGCGCTTTGTAGCAATTCACCAGCGCTTCTTCTAACTGCCGCTTGGTTGCGGGCGCGGGCAACTGATCCACCACGCGATCATGTTTGACCAACCCATCAAACTGCTGAACCAATTCCGACCAACCGACCGCGAGATTCACGACACTTCCCGAATCGTCTGGCACCAGTTCGACGTAATAATCATTCACACTCGCGGTCTTGCGCGCCTTGTCCGGCTTTTCCGGCGATTCGAAAGGTTCGAACCGATAGTTCCGCACCGCGCGTTCGGACATGACTCCGAAAAGACCGCCGCCGCGCTCGGTTCGATTCCCCCACGCCGCGCGCCCGAACTCGTCCAGCACGTCGTTGATCAGCCCGGCATACTTTGCTTTTTCTTCCGCAAATTTCGCGGCAGCCGCCTGCTGAGCGCGTTCCTTTTGTCGCGCCTGGTCTGCGCGCGCTTTTTTCCGTTCGGCTTCGCGCTGCTGAATTTCTTTGATCTCGTCGAAAGGATGGGACGCCATTGTGATCCTCCTCTATAGTATTCCTTCGCAGAAACTATCACGACCGCGAAGATTCTTGGGACACA
>DYJA01000051.1:0-13344 GCA_020723345.1 Candidatus Aquidulcis sp.
CCGTTTGTCCCTGCCACGAACTCAACTCAACCGGCTACCGGCTGAGTAGTAACCTTGATTTTGAGTATACATCGAACGATTTTGTTTGTCAAGTATCTTTTCAGGCGGGCGAATTGATTGTTTTTGAGCGAATTCGACTCAGTACTCCCCGAAACGAACATTCCGGGCACGTGTTCAGACGGTCCAAAAGAAGGCAAAGTTGAACCGCAAAGACGCCAAGAGCGCGGAGTTTTCAGCGGTGAAAAAGGAATCTTTCGTGTTGTCGTGTACAAACAACAGACGACAAACATCTGCAACGCGCAAGCGCGCGCGGCTGTCTGTCGTCTGAACTCGACTGCCAATCGTCTACTTACACCGGCAATTCGACTAAAAGCGGGAACGTCACGCAAAAAGTTGTGCCCGTTCCCGGTTGGCTCTCCACGCCGATGTGTCCACCGTAGCGCACGACCAGGTCTTTGGTGATTGCCAATCCCAGACCGGTTCCTTCTTTGACTTGCGCTTTCGCGTTCGGCGCGCGATAAAATTCTTCGAACAGATGCGGCAGCGCGTCCGCCGGAATACCGATGCCACTGTCGGCGACTTCGAGCGTCGCGCTATTTTCGCGCGCAAACAACTTGATCGCGACGCGTCCGCCGGGCGGCGTGTACTTGACCGCGTTGGAAACCAGATTATTCAAAATCCGGTCGAGCCCTTCATTCGTCGCGGCGATCTTGACGGGACCGTCCGCGCAATCGCAATACCATTCCAGCGCGATTTCTTTTTCCTGCGCGGGAACCTTGAAGCGTTCGACGACGCGCTCGACTGCCGCGTCCAAGCGAACGGGCACGCACTCTTCCGTCTCGCTCAAATCCGCTTTGCCGGTCGCGAGATCGAGTAGATCGTCGATCAGCGTTTGCAGAAAATCAGCGCGCCGCTGCATGCGCGCCAACATCTCGCGCAAGGAATCGGGCAGCGTGCCGGCGTATCCGGCGAGCATCGTCCGCGTCAAACTGCGAACTACGCTGACGGGCGAACGCAACTCGTGCGTCACCGTCATCACAAACCTGGACTTCATCTGGTCGAGTTTGCCGAGCGCTTCGTACGCCAGCGCGTTTTCAATCGCGATGCTGCCTTGCCGCGCAATCGCGTTGATGAATTCGACGTCGTCCGGCGTGAAATGTCCGCACTCGACGCTGTACGCGCGAATCAATCCGAGCGGACCCTGCTTGCCATGCAACGGCGCGGAAAGCATCGCGTAAATTCCTTCCGCGAGGGCTTGCTGGGGATATTGCAATCGCGCATCTGCCGTCACGTCGTCGACGATGATCGTTTTGCCCGCGATCACTTCGCGCGCGAGCGGATTCTGTTCCAGAATCAAATCGCCTTTTTTGACGTACGCGTCGCTCAAGCCGTACACCGCCGCGACGTTCAGGCGCGCGCCCGTTTCGTCGAGCAAGCGAATCGAACACGCGCGCACGCCCAATGCGTCCGCCGTCCGCTGCGCGAGTCGCTCCAGCACCTGATCGAGTTCCAAAGTCGAAGTGACCGCCTCCGCCGATTCGTACACGGTTTCCAAACGCGTGTACGCGCTCAGCAGATTCTTGCTCAACGTGACGACTTGTGTTTCGCGCTTGCGCAAACGCGCGTTCAGCGTGGAGGCGAGGTACGCCGCGACGAACATCGTGCTGGTAAAAAAGAACATGCTGCCGACGATGAAAAGCGAATTGCGATACAACGCCGCTGAGACATTCGGCACGACGTCGTAGTGCGCTAACACGCCCGCGTATTCGAGCAAACTGATCGCGCCGACGAGGAGCGCCGCCATCGCCGCGTACAAGTACGTCGCGCGCATCGAAAGGAGAATCGCCGCGATGATGATGTGGAAAAAGAAATAAAAGATCGCCGGACTGGCAATCCCGCCCGAAAAATGAATCAGCGCGGTCATCGCGAGCCAATCGCAGCCGATTTGCGCTTTGGTGAGGAAATCAAATGGGCGCAGATCGCGGCGCTCGCGACGCAAGAGCCAACGACTGACGAAATGAAACGCCGCGTTGTAAATCAGAATGAGCAAGCCAATGCCATACAGCGCAAGCGCGGGGAGACACAATCGGAGGAAAATATCGGCAACCCAGGTTGCGCCCAACACTCCACAGCCAGCCAGCCAGCGAATGTTGATCAACCAGGTCATGCTGGAGACAAGTTCCGCTTCAATCGGCGCGGGACTGGATCGCGCAGCATCGCGTAATGCGGCAGAATTCATTTTCATCACCGCAACGTAGGGGCGAAGCATTTGCCAATGCGCCTACGTATTTTGGGCAGAACAATCTGACAAATGCTTCGCCCCTACACTTAGGGTTTCAAATGTTTACGAACCTGTTCGAGCAGTTTCGCCGGCTCGATTGGTTTTTCGATAAACGCGTCCACGGGCAGATACTCTTTGTCGGGACCAAAGCGCATCGGCGTGGTCTGGTGAATCGCGGTGAGCATCAAGATCGGAATCTGGCTGTACGCCGCGTACTCGGACTTGGGGTCCGGACTGCGGAGGGCAAGCGACACTTGAAAGCCCGCCGTCGTCGAATCCATCATCACGTCGAGAATGATCAAATCGGGCGTGACCTCTTTGACCTTGCGCAGCCCCTCTTCGCCGTTTGCCGCGCGCGAAACTTTGTACCCCGCGGCTTCGAGTGGCAAACGCATCGCGAGTACCAGATCGTCATCATCGTCAATAATCAGAATTTTTTCATTTGCCATAGTGAACTCCTAAAGGATGAAGGATGAGGGATTGACTGTGGCGCAGTTCGCCACAGCCAGGATGAAAGAATTCCTTCATCCTTCATCCTTCTGACTTTATCCTTCGTAATTCATTGAGGATCGCTTCGATCACGCGCGGCAGCGCGGCTTGAACTTGCGGGCTGAGTTGATCGTTCCACTCGACACTTGCGGGCTGCACGCCGAAAAAAATGATTTCGGGCAGTTGCATTTTCAGTTCGCGCGCCAGCGCGAGCGCGTCGGCGACGCCGGAACGATGGAGCGAAAATCTGTCTCGCGAACCTGTTAGCGTGACCTCTTGCGGCGTGAATCGCCGATATTCTCCCGGCGCGACGCCCATCTCCGCAGCGTCGATGATGATAACACGCGTTCGCCCCTCGAAGAAATTCAGCAAGCCGACGCCCGGCGTCCCGCCGTCCATCACTTCGACATCATCGGGCATTCGTTCGTAGTCAGGCACGCAGCGCTCTTTGCGGAGTGCCGTCTTCGCGCGCGCGGGACGCGACTCCGCAAACTGCGCTTCGTCGCGCACTACAAACAATTCCTCCACAACGCGACACCCAACGCCATCATCGCCTTGCAACGGATTGCCGAGACCGAGAATCAACGTTGGTCGCATAGTCGCGTAGTCGGTTAGTCGCGTAGTCGGTTAGTCGGACTAGACGACTACGCGACTATCAGACTATCAAACGAACTTGACATCCAGAAAATGCACCGAGCACGAAATACACGGATCGTACGCGCGCACGAGCATTTCCAACGCCATCGTCACTTTTTCCTGACCTTGATCGAGAATTTGCGGGACGAGCGCGCGCATATCAGCTTCGATGTTCGCGAGGTTCTGCCCGGTCGGGATGATGCAGTTCGCGTTGACGATTTTGCCGTCGTCGCCGATTTCGTAGTTGTGAAACAAGATACCGCGCGGCACCTCGCACGAACCGACGCCGTTTCCGCCTTTGCCTTTGAATTGGTACGGCTCTTCCTTTTTGATCCCGCGCGCGATCAATTCGTCACAAATCTTGATCGCTTCTTCGGTACTGTGAACGATTTCGACGACTTGCGCGACGCTGTTCATGTACGGATTTGTGCAAACCGTTTCCAATCCGAGCGCGTCCGCCGCTTCTTTCGCTTTGGGATTTAACTGCTCGTAATTCACATTCACGCGCGCGAGCGCGCCGACCATGTACGATTCGCGCTTGTGCGCGGTATGTTTCGCCGACGAATGTTCGACGCATTTCTCGTTCGTGACTTTGCGATACTCGTTCAGGTGATACCTGCCGCCGTCCGTCGTCGTGATCGTGCCGTCGATGAACGCGTATTCGTCGGGCTTGCTCAGCGCGACATATTCCGTGCCGCGCTCGAACTTGGGCCACGGCAGCGTCTTGAAAAGCGCGACCGTTTCGTCAACGTCCTTGCGCGAATCGATCAAGCGCGCGCGAATCTGCTTGAGTTCGTCAACCGTCGGCAGATGTGTAAAGCCGCCGACGCTCATCGCAATCGGGTGCGTGTGACGACCGCCGACGAGCGCGCACAGATCGCCCGCGAGTTTTTTCATTCGCAGCGCGCGCAACACCGCGTCGGGCGCGATGCCCGCGAGCGGAATCACGCTGCCGACGTTGAAAAAGTCGGGCGCGACGAGCATGTACGTGTGCAGGATGTGGCTGTCGAGCATTTCGCCAAAGAAAATCAATTTGCGAAGCAACTGCGTCTGCTCCGACAACCCGACGCCGAGCGCGTTTTCCGACGCGCGCAGCGACGCGGTCGCGTGACCGACCGCGCAGATGCCGCAAATGCGCGACGTGATGTGGCTGGCTTCGGTGTACGGGCGTCCGCGCAACATCGCTTCAAAAAAGCGCGGTGTCTCGACGATATCGAGCCGACATTCTTCCAGCACGCCGTTCTTCGCGTTGACGACGATGTTGCCGTGTCCTTCGACGCGCGTTACGTGGTGAACGTCTATTTTCATGTTTTGTGCCATAGTGAACCCCATTCGTGATGCGTGATACGTGATGCGTGAAAACCTCACGTATCACGTATCACGTTTCACGCTTTATTCTCCTGCATCTGGTACGCGTTAAACATCGTCATCCGCGCCATCACTTGATCGACGGTGAGACCGTGTTCTTTCAACACGTCTTTCATCGAGTCCTGGTTCGGATTCGGAATCGCGCCGCGACAACCTTCACAGCCGTCGCCGAAAGTTGGGCAAATCGCGCCGCAGCCCGCGCGCGTGACGGGACCCAAACAGAAACCACCCTTGTGGAACATGCAATTGTTTTCTTTCAACTTACATTCCACGCACATCGGGTAATCGGGAATCGGCGGTTTCTTGCCGAGGAGCACCGCTTTGACAACGCGAATAAATTCCTCGCGGTCAATCGGGCAACCTGGGATGAACGCGTCCACCTTGACGACCGCGCTGATCGGGCGCGCGGCGTACGTCGCGTACCAAGTGTGCTTGTCGCCGTAGACGTACTGGCGCACGTCGTCGAGCGGCGCGAGATTTTTCATCGCGTTGACGCCGCCGAGGTGCGCGCACGCGCCGAGCGCGACAAGCAGCGCGGCTTGCTCGCGGATTTTCTTGACGCGCGCTTCGTCTGATTCACGCGTAATCGAACCTTCGATGAACGCGACCGCGTAATCTTCGCCGCGTTCAGAAATCGCTTCGCGGAACTGGACGATTTCGACTGCGTTCAACAAATCAAGGTGTGTCTGGAGCGAATCCACGACGGTGAGTTGGCAACCTTCGCAACTCGTGAAATCGAAAAATGCTACTTTGGGTTTCATTAGAGCGCCTCCATCACACCTTTAATCTCGGCGTAACTGAACGAAGGTCCATTCTGGCAGCAATAGAAATGATCGAGTTGACAGTGACCACATTTGCCGACGCCGCACTTCATGCGCCGTTCGAGCGAGACCCAAATCTGATCTTCGGGAATGCCTTTGCCGAGTAACTCCATCAACACGAAACGATACATGATCGGCGGACCTTCGGTAATCGCGACTGTGTTGCGCGGATTGACTGAGATTTTCGGGAACAGGGTCGTGATGACACCGACGTTGCCCGCCCACTCAGGCGTGCCCTTGTCCACCGTTTCGAGATATTCGACATCGTTCCGCTTTTTCCAATCGTCGCGTTCTTCTGCGAACAACAACTCGCCTGGATTCTTCGCGCCGTAGAGAATGATAAAGCGACCGTACTTTTTGCGATTATCGAAAATCTGATTGATGACGCTGCGCACCGGCGCAAGCGACAAGCCGCCCGCCGCGACCAGAATATCGCGCCCTTCAAACTGCTCGACGGGAAAACCGCGCCCGTACGGACCGCGCACGCCGATTTGCGCGCCTTCGCTCAGGTTGTGCAGCGCGCCCGTCACGTCGCCGACTTTGCGGACGCACATTTCGAACTTGCCGTTGCTGCGGCTCGGCGATGACGAAATCGAAATGGGCGCTTCGCCGATGCCGTTGAGACTGATTTGCACGAACTGACCCGGCTTGTGTCCCAGCGATTGACCGCGCGGCAATTCGACGGTGAAGAACTTTTCCGTCGCCGTCATCGTTTCAACTTTGGCGATCCACGCCAAAGTCGGCAAGTAAATGGATTCGATTGCAGGTATTGACATCTTTTGCTCCTCCCTCCTCCCCTGTTTGCAACGGGGGAGGGCTGGGGTGGGGATTCACGCGTGCGCCTCGTGCAGCGAATTCCAAACGCCAACCGGCGTAATGTCGACGAGACACGCGCGCGCGCAACGTCCGCAGCCGACGCAACCTTGCTGACCGGGGAATGCTTCGGCGATGTACTTGCCTTTGCGCATGAACCGATGGCGCAAGCGTTGCGCGTGCGTCTTGCGGAAATTTTCGCCGGAGCCGATGCGCGCGAATTCGTCGAGCTGGCACGAGTCCCAAATGCGATAGCGCTCGCCCGATTTGCCATCCATTGCCACTTCGTCGCGCACGTCAAAGCAGTAACACGTGGGGCAAACGATGTTACACGAGCCGCACCCGAAACAACGCTTGCCGACTTCTTCCCAGAGCGGGCTTTTGTAACTGATACCCATCAGCGCGGGCAAGTCCTTACCGTCGAGTTTGAGCCGCACGGGGAATTTCGCCCACTTTTGCGACATCGTTTTGTCGAGCAGCGCGATTTCTTCGCGCGTCGCGTCGTGCGATTTCGCGTGGTTCGCAAGCAGCGCTTCGCCCGCGGTCGTACCGACGTCGACCGCGTAAAACTCGCCGAGTTGAATGAGGTGCAAATCGAAACCCGACGTCGCGGTGAGCGTGTTCATGCTCTTGCAAAAAGAATTTTCATCGCACGGGTCGAGGCATTCCATGCTGACGATGGTCGTCGTCGCGCGGCGTTTCATGTAATGCGTGTCGGGCTGTCCGCGCGCGAACGCTTCGTCGAGCATACACATCGCGTGCAAATCGCACGTGTGTACGCCGAGGAGGACGCGCCACTTCATATCGAACGCGGGCGCGAGCGTGTCCTTTTGAAACGAAAAGAGCGTCTCTTGCGTGGGCAAAAGCGCTTTGCGCGGCGGAATGACCGTCGTGTTGTAATTGAGCCGCACTTGAGACGCGTCGGTCAACGTGGCAAATTTGAATCCAATGTCGTTCTCCACGGGACCGATGACTTGGTACTCGCCCATCATGCTGGAGACGAACGGCATGAGGTCTGGCTTGTTGATAATCTTTAGACTCATCAGCTTCTCCTACTTCCTATTTGTCACCGCAGAGACGCAGAGGGCGCAGAGGTTTTCTTTTTTTCTCTGCGTTCTCCGCGTCCTCTGCGGTTCTTCGTTGCGTCTCAAAACAAAACACGCCGACCGATGCCAAAGCATCGGACAGGCGTGCGACACCTGAATCAACTGCGATTCGCCAGGAATCAAGCGCACCTTCGCGCTCTCTGTCATTATTATATGCAAGAGTCCAACTCTGGTCAAAAGTGAGTCAAAGGTGTGTGACGAGTGGAGTTGGGTCGGCAGCAATGGAACGAAATAAAATGTGAAATGTGGGGTGTTGACCCGACCTGTGCTTTCTGTTATAATATCATCGAGCCGAGCAGTGACTACGGTACTCAGAATTCATCTTGCTAAAAAGGAGAGTGTTTGGAATCTTGATTTTCCTATGCGTGATATGTTTGACAACATTGATATCCGCCTAGCCGCGTGACATCACGCTAAAAGACATCGGGCAAAAGCCCGCCAAAATTTTCCAAACATTTTCCAGAACGTCCTCATCGTGGGCAGTCGCAAATTTGCTGCCGGCGGGAAGGACGTTTTTTATTTGCGGGATAGGAGACCTTCCGCGATGGCTAGACACGACGAACCCGAAGGTACTGTACCGCGCGCGCTGGACGCGTCTATCCACGGCGACGCGAGCGCGCGTCCCCTTGCCGCAATTCGCGACCAAGAACGCGCCCTCGCGCAAGAAATCGTCGCCGCGCAAGAGCGCGCGAACACGCGGATTGCCGAGGCGCGCGCGTCCGCCGCCGCGCTCCAAGCGCAAGCCGAACGCGACGGCGTGCGCGAAGCAGAGACGCTCTATCACGATGGCATGGCGCGCGCGCGCAGCGAAGCAGACGCGCTGCGCGCGACAGGCGAGGCGGACGCGGCAAGGTTGCGTCAAGCGGGCGAGGCGCGACTCTCCGAGGCGGCGGATTATATCATCCGATTTGTCTTACCACGCGTCGTGCGCAATGAACCATCGAGCCAATGTCATCATGCAGCCGCGCCGCAATCAAATCCGATTATCTCCACAGATAGAAGGAAACACGGACAATGAAGAAAACGAAATGTCCGTGATCCCTTCGGTCAGTGGGAAAATTCATTCGTCAGACATCTTCGTGGTTGTGATAGTCTCAATAGCGGAGTACCGAATTAGGTGATTGGAGTCACGTCAGGAATTCGGATCATGGAAGGCATGTCCCATGCTCGTTCAAATGTCCAAAGTCCAAATCATCGGCACGCACGATGTGCTGGAGCGAACGGTGCAAACGCTCCACAATGCAGGCGTGGTGCAAATCACCGAAAAGCCGCCGTTGGTCGACGCGTTGGCGCTGGACGAACGCGCCGCGCGACAGCGTGACGAAATAACGCAACTCCTCACGCGCCTCGATGCCTTGCTCGCGTTGCTGCCGGCGCATCCCCAGCCGAAAGATTTGAACGCGCGGTACGCTGCCGAAGCGACGCGCGGGATAAACAAAGTGATTGCCGCAGCGCAACGCGCGCTCGCGCAACTCGACCCGACGGCGCAAGACCTGGCGCGCCGCCGCGACGAACTGGAAGCCGATCAGGTCACGCTGCCGCGCTACGCCAAGACGATGCGTCAACTGATGCCGCTTGCCGCCGACCTCGCGCCGCTCAAGAATTATGAAACCGTCGCGCTCTTGGTCGAACGAAGATTCAGCGCGGTGATCGAAATGCTGCGCGTCCAGTTGCCCGAGATCACAAACGAGCAATTCGAACTCGTCTCGCGCGATATCGATCCCGATACCACGGCGGCGATCCTCGTGTTTCCGCGCGAACATTCCGCCGCGATTCACACCTTCCTCGGACGCGAGAGTATCACCCAGGTTCGCCTGCCGGACGAACTCACCAACGTCCCGTTCAAAGACGCGCTCGCGACGATTGAAACGCGGCTGGCGCAGATTCCGCCTGCGCTGAAAAATATCCACCGCGAATTGGACGCGCTCGCCGATCATTGGCGAACCTCGCTCGCCGTGTGGAGCGCGGTCTTGCGCGATCGTTTGCAAGAACTGGAAGTCCTCCGGCGCTTTGGCGCGACCCAGTACACTTTTGTCGTCGTGGGCTGGATGCCGCGCAAACAGATCGCCGCGCTGCGCGACGCGCTGGCGCGTCAAGTGGGCGACCATGTCTTGCTCGAAGAACTGCCGCTGACCGAGCGCGAACGCGAACACGCGCCCGTCGTGCTGGCGAATCCGCGTCCCGCGCAGCCGTTCGAGTTTTTGGTACGACTGATGGCGCTGCCGCGCTATGGGACAATCGATCCGACACCCATCATGGCGATCTTCCTGCCGATTTTCTTCGGCATGATCTTGGGCGACATCGGCTACGGCGCGCTGGTCTTGCTGGGAACGCTTTACCTTTTGCGAAAAGTGAAATCGGGAGGATTCAAGAGTCTGCTGATCATCATGCTGTACTGCGCGCTGTGGTCAATCGCGTTTGGATTCTGGTACGGAGAATTTTTCGGCACCCTGGGTGAAGCCATCGGGCTGCATCCCTTTTTCAATCGCGGCGAAGCCGTCCTGCCACTTTTCGCTTTTTCGATTGCGCTCGGCATCGTCCAAGTCGGACTGGGTTTTGCTCTCGGCATTTATCAGGCGATCAAATTGCATCAGCGACACGCGCTCCTCGATCGCGTCGCCAAAGTGATCGCGCTCATCGCGATTTTCATGCTAGTCGCCGTTTCCAGCGATGCGCTGCCCAAAGAATTATTCACGCCAGGGCTTGCGCTGCTCATCGTCGGCACGGTCCTGCTGATGCGCACGATCGGCTGGGTGGGCATTCTGCTCGCGCCCATCGAAATCCTGGGAACGGTCAGCAACATCCTTTCCTACCTGCGGCTCGCCGCCATCGGACTGGCGTCGGTTTATCTCGCGATGGTGGCGAACGAATTGGCGGGCATCACAGGCAACATTATCTTTGGCGTTATCGTCGCGGGGCTGTTCCACGCGCTCAACCTCGCGCTGGGCATTTTCAGCCCGACGATCCAATCGCTCCGTTTGCACTATGTCGAATTCTTCAGCAAATTTTTCGAAGGCGGCGGCGAAAGATACGCGCCTTTCAAACGCGAAGGAATTGCTTGACGGCAATCGGCTTGTCCGACTGCCAGGAGGTGAACGATGGAAGAGGAATTCAAAATTCGCATGGAAGATCCGGAAGCCAAGTTGGGGAAACTGTACATCGAGGAATATCTACGCAGCAGAGGTTACACCTGGGAAACCATCTGTAACTTGCCCAAGGAACAAGCCAAACAACTGATGATCGAAGCGTCCACGTATGCCGCGACCAAGGTTGCCGCCGTCGAAGCCCGAGCGCACTTTGTCGAAGGCATCCATGGCGCGACCACGCCAGAGTAACGACGCGCCAATTGGACACAGATACACACAGATTGTTCGGTTTGATCAGTGTTCATCAGTGTTTATCAGTGTCCTATTCTCACAGGAGGAAATTATGGAAGTAGGTCTGGCTGCAATCGGCGCGGGACTCGCGGTTGGCTTGGCGGCAGTCGGCACCGGACTCGCGCAAGGACGAATCGGTTCGGCGGGCGCGGGCGTGATCGCCGAGAAACCCGAATTGCTCGGCACGATGATCGTGCTCCTCGCGATTCCAGAGACGATGATCATTCTCGGTTTCGCGGTCGCGGCGATCATTCTGTTGGTCAAGTAGCCCAATGCCGCTCGAACATATCTTGCGCGCGATGCAAGTCCAAGCCGACGGCGAGATCGCCAAGATCACGCGCGCGGCGGAAGATGAGGCAGCCCAATTACTCGCAGACGCGCAAGCGCAAGCCGTCGCGATTCGCGCGCGGCATCGCGCCCGCGTGGAACCGATGCTCGCGACCCAGGCGGCGGGGCTCCAGAACAAGGCGAAACTGAGCGCGCTGCGCGCCCTCGCCGATGCGCGCGAACAACTCTTGACGGATGCTTTTGCGCGGGCGGAAACGCGCCTCGCGCAAATCCGCGCGTCGGAGGAATACACCGCGATTTTTGCCGCGCTCGCGCGTCAAGCCGTCGCCGCATTGGACGCCGATCCTTCAGGGCAAGTGCTCATCGCGTACGTTGATCCGCGCGATGTCGCGCTCGCGCGCGCAATGTTCGCCGAACTGAACGCGGACGCGGAAATCAAAACCCAGCCGATCCCGCTGGGTGGATTGCAAGTGACGACGCGCGATGGGCGGATCGCGATCACGAACACGCTCGCCGCGCGGCTGGCGCGCGCGCGCCATCTTTTGCGTGGACCCGTCGCGGCGATCTTGGTGGGTCACGCGGAATCGAATCAAGAATGGACGACGCGTACGATTATGCCAATGCCCGCCTGCGGGCGATGAAAAGTCGTCTGCTCACGCGCAGCGATTATGCCGCCTTGTTGGACGAGCCAACCATCGAGGGCGTGATCGCGCGGCTGACCCAAACCGCGTATCAACCCTCGATCGAAGCCGCGCTGATCACGACGACGGGGTGGGAATGTGTCTCCCTGGGTTTGCGCCGCCATTTTGCGGAGACACTCGCGCGCATCACGCGCTTTTTTGAGGGCGCGCCGCAGCGCTTGTGGAAAATCTTGATTGGGCATTGGGAGGCATTCAACGTAAAAACTATTTTGCGCGGCCAAGCCCTCACGATCCCTGCCGACGAAATCCTCGACATCCTCATCCCCGCGGGCGACCTGGGGGAACCGGACTTGCGTCGACTGACTCAGCAAACTTCGGTGCGTGCGACCGTTGACTTGCTCGCAACGTGGAATCATCCGTACGCGCGCGCCTTGCTGGAAGCGCTGCCGCGCTACGCCGAACATCGCGACCTGGCACTCCTCGAATTGGCGCTCGACCGCGCGCGCTACGTCGCCGCCTTCAAAGAACTTGCCCAAGTCGAAGACTCGGACGCGAACGTGGTCAAACAAGCGCTCCGCGGCGAAATAGATGCGACCAATCTTCTGACCGTGATTCGTTTGAGCGAATGGGGCAGCAGCGCCGCGCGCTTCGCCGAGCGGTACGGAACGCGCGCGCCTGCCGCGCTCTTGTTGCGCGGCGGCAGTCGCATGACGGACAAACTGTTGGCGTACCAAGATATCCCTGCCCTCGATCAACTGATGCGCGAAATGCACGACACCGATTTCGGCGATGCGCTGACGCGCGGACAAGCGCGTTACAACGAAACGCACACGCTGACGGCGTTCGAAGATGAAATCGAGGCGCACCTGACGCGCAAACATCTTGCTCTTTTCTATCGCGATCCGCTCTCCATCGCCATCGCCGCGGCGTACTTGACCGCGCTGGTCAATGAGATCCGCAATCTGCGGGTGATTGGACGCGGCAAAGCCGCGGGCTGGCAGCGCGAGCAAATCGAAAAGGAGTTGCGGCTGTGGCAAAACTAACCATCATCACCAATCCTTCACTCGCGCCCGGCTTTCGATTGGCAGGCGTCGAGGTGATCGCCGCAGACGATGGCGCGAGCGCGCGCAACGCGCTGGCGCGCCTGATTGATGAAGGCGAGGCGGGCATCATCGCCATGGACGCGCCGTATTTCGACGCATTGGATTACGCAAGCGCGCGCCGCCTCGAATCGCTCGTCAAGCCGGTCGTCGTCTCGTTGCCGGTCGGCGCGCAAGTGCCGCCCGAACAACGCCGCAGCCGCCAGATCGCCGAACTGATTCGTCGCGCGATTGGTGTACGGATGACGTTTCGCGAAGAAAGGCAATCTGGCGATTAGGCAATCGGTAATCGGTAACCAGGCAATCGGGCAATCGGTAATCGGTAACCAGGCAATCAGAAATCAGGAATCGGGTAATCGGTAATCAGGCAATCAGGAATCGGGTAATCGGTAATCAGGCAATCAGGAATCGGGTAATCGGTAAT
>DYJA01000051.1:13444-47511 GCA_020723345.1 Candidatus Aquidulcis sp.
TTGACCAATCCCTGATTGACCGATTGACCAATCCCTGATTGACCGATTGACCAATCCCTGATTGACCGATTGACCAATCCCTGATTGACCGATTGACTGATCGCTGATTGACTGATTGACTGATCGCTGATTGACTGATTGACTGATTGACCAATTGACTCACCAGCGAGGAACAGAAATGCCAAGCATCATCATCCGCGTCGCGGGTCCGGTCGTCGTCGCCGAGAATCTCGTCGGCGCGCAGATGTACGAAGTGATACGCGTCGGCGAACGCGGACTGATCGGCGAAGTGATTCGATTGGAAGGCGACCGCGCCACGATCCAGGTTTACGAAGACACGTCGGGCTTGCGCGTGGGCGAACCTGTTCAAGCCACGGGCGCGCCGCTCCAAGTGGAACTCGGTCCCGGATTGTTGGGCAGCATCTTCGACGGCGTGCAGCGACCGTTGCCGTTGTTGCGCGACCAGGCAGGCGATTTCATCGCGCGCGGCGTCACCGCGTCGGCGATTGATCGGACGCGCACCTGGGAATTCACTCCGGCGGTGCGCGCGGGCGCAGTTGTCGAGCCAGGCGATCTCCTCGGCACGGTCCCCGAAACATCGCACCTGGTTCATCGCGTTCTCGTTCCACCGACTCTGCGCGGCAGAATCGAAGAAATTCGCGCGGGCGCGTTCACGCTGGACGAAACGATCGGCGCGCTGCGCGCGGACGGCGATCGTAACGCGCCGCTCGCGCTGAAACTCGCGCAAACCTGGCCCGTGCGGCGCGGGCGTCCCTACGCGCGCAAACTCGATCCTGATACGCCGCTGTTCACCGGGCAACGCGTGATTGATTCGTTTTTCCCGGTCGCGAAAGGCGGCACCGCGATCATCCCCGGCGGATTTGGATCGGGCAAAACGGTCGCGGAGCAGACGCTTGCCAAGTGGGCGGACGCGGACATTGTCGTCTACGTCGGCTGCGGCGAACGCGGCAACGAGATGACCGAGGTGCTCGCGGAATTTCCACGCCTCACTGACGCGCGCACGAACGAGCCGCTGATGCGCCGCACGATTTTGATCGCGAACACATCAAACATGCCGGTCGCCGCGCGCGAAGCGTCCATTTACACCGGCATCACGCTGGCGGAATATTATCGCGATATGGGCTACGATGTCGCGTTGATGGCGGATTCGACTTCGCGCTGGGGCGAAGCGCTGCGCGAAGTTTCGGGGCGGCTGGAAGAAATGCCCGGCGAGGAAGGTTATCCCGCGTATCTCGCCACGCGTCTTGCCGATTTTTACGAACGCGCCGGACGCGTCGTCGCGTTGGGCAAGGAGGCGCGCGTCGGTTCCGTCACCGTCGTCGGCGCGGTGTCGCCGCCGGGCGGCGATTTTTCGGAGCCGATGACGCAAAACAGTCTGCGCGTCGCGGGCGCGTTCTGGGGCTTGGACACCGGCTTGGCGCGGCGTCGCCACTTTCCCGCGATCAACTGGATTACGAGTTACTCGCTGTACGATTTGCGCCAATGGTTCGTGGATCACGTCGCCACCGATTGGGAAGCCCAGACCGGCGAGGCGCTCGCGCTCTTGCAAAAAGAAGCCGAGGTGTTGGAAATCGTCCAACTCGTCGGCAGCGACGCGCTGCCCGAAACCGAAAAGGCGCTCCTTCGGATCGGGCAGATCCTGCGCGAAGATTACTTGCAGCAATTCGCGTTTCACGCGATTGACGGCTTTTGCCCGCCGCAGAAACAGTACTGGATGCTGCGCGTCATTCTCACATTTTATCGCGAACTGGCGCGCGTGATCAAACGCACGCCCTCACTCGAGCGCGTGATCAAAACGAGCGCGGCAGTGACTCCGCCGATAGACAATCTCGTCCCGGCGAAAAAAGAGCGCGCCCCTAGCAAATCGGAAAACGCGGTTGAACCGGAAGGCGCAACTGCTCTGGCGGATCGCGGCACGCTGTTGGAACGCGCGATGGCGCTGCCGGTCGTCGCGGAAATTTCGCGGATGAAAGAGTGGCAGCACGCGCAAGCCGAAACGCGCGGGCGCGCGCTGATTGAGCAGATCGAACGCGAATTGGGAGCGTTGCGATGAGAATTCAAAATTCAAAACCCGTGGTGAGCGCAGACGAACCATTCGAAATTCAGAATTCGAATTACGAACTTCGAATTTCGAATTCATCCTTGCTCACCAAACAATATCGCACCTTGTCCTACGTTTCGGGTCCCCTGATTTTTGTCGAGCGCGTCCAGGATGTAGGGTACGGCGAAATCGTCGAGATCACCGGAGCGGACGGCGTCGCGCGACCGGGGCAGGTGCTGGAGGTGAACCGCGACCGCGCGATCGTCCAAGTGTTCACCGGCACGCGCGGATTGGACATGGACACGACGCGCGTTCACTTTACCGGCGCGGTCGCGCGGCTGGGCGTCTCAACCGAAATGCTGGGGCGGATGCTCAACGGCGCGGGCGAACCGCTCGACGGCGGTCCGGCAATCGTCCCGGAAACATTTCGTGACATCCACGGCGAGCCGATCAATCCGTTCGCGCGCGATCATCCGTCGGAATTCATCCAGACGGGTCTCTCGGCGATTGATGGGTTGAACACACTCGTGCGCGGACAGAAACTGCCGATCTTTTCCGGTTACGGTTTGCCCGCGAACGAAATCGCCGCGCAAATCGCGACGCAAGCCCAAGTGCTCGGCACCGGCGAGCGCTTCGCCGTCGTGTTCGCCGCGCTCGGCATCACGCACCGCGAAGCGTCGTTCTTCATCCGCCGCTTCGAAGCGAGCGGCGCGCTGGATCGCACCGTGTTGTTTCTCAATCTCGCCGACGACCCGACGATCGAACGCTTGATTACGCCGCGCGCCGCGTTGACGACTGCCGAATATCTCGCGTTCCAACACGATCTGCACGTGCTCGTCATCATCACGGACATGACGAATTACTGTGAGGCATTGCGCGAAGTTGCGACCGCGCGCGAAGAAGTGCCTGGGCGGCGCGGCTATCCCGGTTATATGTACACCGACCTGGCGACGATTTACGAACGCGCCGGGCGCATCAAGGGCAAGCCCGGTTCGATCACGCAAATCGTGATTCTGAACATGCCGGACGATGACATCACGCACCCGATTCCCGATCTCACCGGCTATATCACCGAAGGGCAGATCGTCTTGTCGCGCGAGTTGCATCGCCGCGGCATCTATCCGCCGATTGACGCGCTGCCGTGTCTGTCGCGCTTGATGAACGCCGGCATCGGCGCGGGCAAAACGCGCGAAGATCATCGCGGCGTCGCCGATCAACTGTACGCGTTTTACGCGCAAGGGCGCGACCTGCGCCGCCTCGTCGCGATCATCGGCGAAGCCGCGTTGAGCGCGGAGGATCGCAAGTATCTCGCCTTCGCCGACAAGTTCGAACAAGAATATATCGGGCAAGGCAACACGAATCGCGCGATCGCCGAGACCCTGGAACTCGGCTGGCAATTGCTGAGCGAGTTTCCAGCGGCGGAATTGAAGCGCATCAGGCAAGAGCATATTGAGCGGTATCGAAAGGCGATTGGGCAATCGGGAATCGGGCAATCAGGCAATCGGGAATCGGGCGATCGGGAATCGGGAATCAGGCGATCAGTGACCAGTTGACTGATTGACCGACTGCCTGATCGCCTGATTGACTATGGATTTTGCGACTATGGAAAACGTCAGCCCCACGCGCATGGAATTGCTCGCGGTCAAAGCGCAAGTCGGCTTGGCGGAACAGGGCCGCGATCTGTTGGAAGAAAAGCGGAACGCGTTGATGAAAGAGTTTATGAAGATCGCGGACGTGGTGATGCGGACCAGCGATGAATTGGAACAAGCCGCCGCCGACGCGCGCCGCGCGCTCACCCGCGCGGAAGCGCTTGACGGCCCCGAAGCCGTCCGCTCTGCCGCGTTCGCCGCGCGCGGCGAATTGTCGCTGTCAGTCGAGGGGACGTTCGTGATGGGGGTGCCCGTGCCGCTGATCGAACAAGCCAGCGCGGCGCGCGCGGTGATTGATCGCGGCTACAGTCTGTCCGGCACATCGGCGCGGATTGACGAAGCCGCCGAACGGTTCGAAGCGGAAGTGGACGTGCTGATCGAATTGGCGGCAAGCGAATTGCGGCTGCACCGGCTTGCCGAGGAAATTCGCAAGACGAGCCGCCGCGTGAACGCGCTCGATAATATTTTGATTCCGCGCCTGCACGCACGTCGCGCGTACATCGAAATGGTTCTCGAAGAACGCGCGCGCGAGGATTTGTTCCGCTTGAAAACGGTCAAGCGCGCGATGCTGAAAAAACGCGCCGCGTGAAAAGTTCCTCCAGAACCGAAATCAGTTCTGCATTTCGGTCAGACGCTCCCCACAGACAGAAAAGACTACTGACATCCATTCTTGATTTCGTTTTTCCGTGTTCTCTTCGGTCAGTGGAGGAATGTCAATTGCCAAACTACTTTTGCTTGATCCTCTCCACAATCTTCGGCAGCGCGACGACGACATCTTCGCGCAGAACGACCGCCGCCTGTTTGTCCATCGGCGTCGCGGCGTTGTTGACGATGATGATTTGCGCGCCGTGCCGCCGCGCGACGACCGGCAAATCCGCAACCGGCACAACCTCCAACGACGAACCCGCGACGAGCATCACGTCGCACTTTTCTGATTCTTGCTGCGCTTCGTACAACACGCGCACAGGTGGCGTCTCCCCAAATAAAGTGACATTCGGCTTCAGCACGCCGCCGCAAACCGGACAGATCGGAATCGTCCCATCCGCGATAAATTTCTCGATGTACGGCTTGGCATCGACGAGATGATAGCAGCGAATACATGTCGCCTCGCGCAAATGCCCGTGTACTTCGAGTACGCGCTGGCTCCCCGCGCGCCGATGCAGATCGTCAATGTTCTGCGTGATGAGCGCGCACAAATGTCCCAGCATTTCGAGTTCCGCAAGCGCGTAATGCGCGGCATTCGGCTTCGCGTTCACCATCGTCTTCGACAGCGGTCGAATCCACTCGTAGAAACTTTGCGGATGTTCGATAAAACCCCAAATTGACGCGACCACCATCGGATCAACTTTCGTCCACAGTCCATTCCCGGTACCGCGAAAATCGGGAATGCCCGACCGCGTCGAGACCCCCGCACCCGTCAGCGCGATCGCGTGTTTGGCGTGCTTGATGAGTTCTGCCGCTTGAGAAATTTTTTTGTCGTTGCCGATCATAGCAAACTCGCAGTCGCCTTGTCATTTCGAGCGGCGGTTTTTGCCGCGAGAAATCTCGTCGCCGCACATCGGAGATTTCTCGCTCCGCTCGAAATGCCAAGAGGCAGAGTGATTGAACAAACTCGCTTGAAACGAATCGAGATCGAGTGTTTCGCCGCCCGCGACGCGATGCGCGTACCGCGTCGTCTCGGGCAGACGATAGCCCTTGCAACAGCGCAGTACGATGTCAATCGCGCGCGGCAAACTGACGCGATGACCGACGCTGACGTACACCGGCGCGACGCCGACGCGCGTTCGTGCCGCCGCGCCGATTTGCTCGCCGCGATCCATCAACGGCGACCACGCGCCGACGCGATTGGCTGGCTCCTTCGCCGCGCCGCAGAGGATCGATTTCGCGCATCCGATTGTCGCGCGGTCGAGCAACACGCCCAGATGGCTCGCAATGCCAAGACGGCGCGGATGCGCGCGACCTTGTCCGTCCACGATGAGCACATCGGGATCAGTCTTGAGATGTTCTAACGCGCGTAAAACGACAGGGATTTCGCGGAACGCGAGTAAGCCGGGGATGTACGGAAACGTCACAGGCAAACGCGCAATCGCGCAATCAAGGGGGACAAGTTCGGGGAATTGGAGGACGACGACCGCCGCGCGCGCCGTCGCATTATTCGCGCCTTCAAAGCCAACGTCGACGCCGGCAACCGAATGCACATCGCCCGGCGCGTCCTGTTCGCTCACGCGCGCGGCTAACTCGCGCTGAATCTGCATTGCCTCCGCGGGGGTCACATCCCAGCGCGATGTTGTGGGTATCTGCATTGAAACCCGGCTCCTCCTTTTTTCCATTATAGCGCGTTCGACGCGGCTTGACAAGCGAACGATTTCAAGTAATATATAAGCGAGTGTTTATATATTCTGGTGCCAACGAATGTCGAACGAATAAACGAATGAGAATCCTGTTTATGCGTCGCGCATTCGTTGATTCGCTGATGTTATGGATATTCGAGGATTGAAAGAACTGCGCGGCTATTATCGTACTTTGAGCGACGCGACGCGCTTGCGGATTCTGGGGCAGTTGGCGCGGCGCGAACTCACCGTCACTGAAATCGCGCGCGGCTTGCGGATGAGCCAGCCGCTCGTCTCGTGGCATCTTCATCGCCTGAAACAGACAGGGTTGATTCACATGCACCGCGCGGGACGCGAGGTGCATTGTTCGTTGGATCACACGCGCCTGCACGACTACGAACGCCAATTTCAATCGCTCATCGCGAGTCAATGACGCACAAGGAGTTTTGTCGCGAGTGATCGCACTCTATTGGATCTGGCGCATCGGTATGTTTTTGGCGAACGCGACCCCGCGTCGGCTAAGTTTGGCGGCGGCGAATTGGATGGGCACGGGCGCGTACTATCTGATGCCGCTCCGCCGCCGCGTCGCCCGGGAGAATTTCGCCCACGTACTCCGCAAGCCGCTCAACGATCTCGAAGTCGGTCGCGTCACCCATCGCGCGTTCCGCAACTTTGCGCGCCTCTTGCGCGACGTGATGCTCTACCCCAACATGTCCGTGCGCGATTTGGAAGAACGCATCACGATCCTTCACGGCGAATATTTCGAACAAGCGTTAGCGCATGGCAAAGGCGCCATCGTCGTCAGCGCGCATTTTGGCAACATGGATTTGCCGAGCGCGCTCCTCGCGCACCGCTACGCGCCCTTCACGCTCGTCAGCGAAACACTGCGCCCGCCGCAATTGATGGATCTCCTGACGCGCATCCGCCAAGACAAAGGAATCTTTCTCTACCCGTACGACAGCGCGCCGCGCAAAATCATTCAGGCACTGCGGCGCAACGAGATGACCGCGTTCCTGCTCGATTTTGGCGTCACACATCATTTCGACATCGCGACCGTGCCTGTCACCTTTTTCGCGACCGCGACGAATTTTCCCTCGGGACCCGCGCAACTCGCCTTGCTGACCGGCGCGCCGATCATTGTTGGGCATACGCACGTCCAGCCCGACAGTCACATCGAACTCGTCGCGACGCCGCCGATCATCGTGCAACCTTCCGGCGACCGGCGTCACGACATTCAAACGACGATGCAGGAAATCGCGCGGCGGATGGAAAATTTCATTCGCGCGCACCCGGAACAATGGTACATTTTTCGACCGATGTGGAGCGAGAACGCGAGCGCCAAGCGCAAGATTCCCAGTCTCAGCAAAGCACCCAATACCTAACCCAAACGAGCCTTTCATGACCTATTACCTTTTCCGATTTGCCGGTTGGGTCTGTCCGCGATTGCCCGTCCGTTTTGGATATTGGCTGTTCGCGCGTTTCGGCGATTTGATGTTTCTGTTCACCGCCAAAAAGCAGACGACCTACTTTGCCAACCTGCGCCGCGTCTTGGGCAATTCGGCGACGCCCGCGGAAATGAACGCCGTCGCGCGGCGCGCGTTTCAGAATCTCTTGAAAAATTATTTCGATCTCTTTCGCGGGCACGCCTTGACGCCAGAAAAGATTCGCGCGCAACTCGCCAGCGTCCACGGGATGGAGCATCTCGAAAACGCGATGAAGCAGGGCAAAGGGTTGATCGCCGGATCAGCGCACTTTGGCGCGTGGGATATCTTCATTCACCTCGCCGCCATCCATTTGAATACGCGCGTCGTCGTCCCGAACGAACGCCTGGAACCCGAAAAACTGTTCCAGTACATTCTCGATCTGCGCGCGAGCACGGGCATCGAAATGGTGCCGCTCGACGTTGCGCCGCGCGCGCTGATCAAAGCGCTGCGCGCCGGGCAAATCGCCGGGCTGGCTTTCGATCGCGACATTACCAAGACCGGTCCCGTCGTCGATTTTATCGGCGCGCCGGCGCAAATGCCGGATGGCGGCATCCAACTCGCGCTGAAATTCGGCGCGCCGGTCGTCATCGCGTTCTCGGTGCGCTGCCCGGACAATCGCAGCCAAGTGTTCATCGAGCCGCCGCTCGAATTCGCCAAGACCGGTGACACCGCGGGCGACATTCGCGAGGGCGTGCAACGCCTGGCAAACATCATGGCAAAATATATTCGCCGGTACCCGGATCAGTGGCTGATGTTTCAACCGATCTGGAATTCGGAATAGCGGATTGGAAATTGCGAATTAGGAATTGCGCCCTTACGGAAAGCCATTCGCAATTTGTAATTCGCAATTGGTAATTGGAAAATGGGTAAAGCCGATATTCACATTCACACGACGCACAGCGACGGAATGGCATCCGTGCAGCAAGTGTTCGATTTCGTCGAAAATGAAACCGACCTCGATCTGATCGCAATCACGGATCACGACATGTTCGACGGCGCGGACGAGGCGCGCAATCTCGCCGCGCGGCGCAACTATCGTTTTCAAGTTTTGACCGGCATGGAAGTGACGACGATTGAAGGTCATCTGCTCGTACTCGGGATCGACAAGCCGGTGCGTTCGCTTCAAGGTCTCGACAAAACGATCGCGCAAGTCCACGCGCAAGGCGGCGTCGTCATCGCGCCGCATCCGATGAGTTGGATGATTCGCTCGATTGGGCGCAATGGCTTGATGCGGATCCATCGCCACCCACACGACGAAGTGTACTTTGACGGGTTTGAATCGCTCAATCCCTCGCTCGCCGGACGCGTCGTCGCGCAACAAGCGCGCGCGTTGAACGCGCGCGTTCTGCAACTCGCCGAAACCGCCGGGAGCGATTCGCACGTCCTGCCGACGATTGGCAGCGCGGCAACGATTTATCCCGGCGCGTCCGCCGACGATTTGCTGCGCGCGTTGAAAGAAAAACAAACGACGATTGAGGGACATTATTGGACGGCGGAGGAAATGAAATACCTCGCGCGCATCGGTCCCGCGCAATTGTGGCAAAGTCTCGTCAAGTTGCCCGCCAAGCACATTCGGCGTCATTTCTGGTCAGTCCGTAAATAGAAGTTTTCGATTTTCGATTTGGACAGCGCATCAATCAGCAATCGAAAATCGGCAATCGAAAATTCAATGAAAATCGCTCTCGTCTCTCCTTATGATTATCCCTATTCCGGCGGCGTGAATGAGCATATCACCGCGCTCGATCAACATTTTCGCGCGCTGGGTCACGATACGCGCATCATCGCCGCGTCGAGCGCGGACGAAAATGGACTGTGCGATCACGTCATCAAGGTGAGCGGCGCGATTGTCCCCGTCTCCTTCAGCGGTTCGACGGCGCGCATCGCGTACGCGCCCGCGGTGTATCGCCGCGTCAAAGACATTTTGAAACGCGAAAACTTTGACATCGTCCACGTCCACGAACCCGCCGTGCCGATGCTGTCGCTCGCCGTCTTGCGTCACTCGCACGCGATCAACGTCGGCACGTTTCACGCGTATCGCGAGAAAAATATGCTGTACGACGTGGGCAAGCAATTGTTGAAGCGCGCCTTTAATCGACTGGATGGGCGCATTTTCGTTTCCGATGCGGTGCGCGAATACGTCACGCGCTATTTCCCCGGCGAGTACACCTTGATCCCCAATGGAATCGATTGCGCGCGTTTCAGCGATCCGAGCATTGCGCCCATCGAAAAATTCGACGATGGTCGCCCGAACATCTTGTACGTCGGGCGAATGGACAAACGCAAAGGATTTCGCTATTTGATGCGCGCGTTTCCAAACATCAAACGCGCTGTCCCCGACGCGCGCCTGATCATCGTCGGCGCGTTCAACGACAAAGACAAAGCGCCGTTCGTGCGATACACGCGCGCACTTCATCTGCGGAGTGTGCACTTCATCGGACCCGTTTCGCGCGAGGACTTGCCGCGCTATTATCGTACCGCGACCGTGTTCTGCGCGCCTTCCACCGGCTTTGAAAGTTTCGGCATGATTTTGCTCGAAGCGATGGCAAGCGGCGTCCCGATTGTCGCAAGCGACATTGCCGGATATCGTTCCGTCGTCGAAAACGGTGTGGAGGGTTTACTGGTGCCACCGAAAGACGAACAGACGCTTGCCCGCGCCGTGATCGATTTACTGCGTGACCCGGCGCGGCGCGCGACGATGAGCGCGGCGGGCAAATGCAAAGCCGCGCAGCACGATTGGGATTTGATCGCGCAACGCGTGCTGGCGTACTACGACCAACTGATCGCTGCGCGACGCGCGCGACCTGCCACAACGCGTTCCACCGGCAAACGCCGCATGGCGCGCGTACGGCAAATGCTGCGCTTGCCGCGTCGTCCGAAAAAATCTGGGCGCGCGAGCGAGGCGAGTGCATGAGCCGCATCATTGCCGATGTGATCATCGTCGGCGCGGGCATCGTCGGATGCAGCGCGGCGTTTCATCTCGCGCGGCGCAAAGGACTGCGCGTCCTCGTCGTCGAAAAAGGTCCGCTGGCATCCGGCATGACCAAGCGCAGCGGCGCGCTGATTCGCGCGCAGTACGCCCACCCAACCGAAGCGCGACTCGCCGTCGCGAGCGCGCCTTTCTTCCAAAATTGGAAGGAGATCGTCGGCGGCAATTGCGGCTTTACGCAGACCGGGTTCGTCGTCGTCGCGGCGGAAGCGGACGCGTCGCGCTTGCGCGCTCAGGTCGCGCAGTTGCAAACGCTCGGCGCGAATACGCGCGTCCTCTCGCGCGGCGAATTGCGCGATCTACAGCCCGCGACGCGCGTCGACGACATCGCGCTGGCGGCGTACGAGCCGGGCGCCGGTTTCGCCGATCCCGTTTTGGCGACGCAAACGCTTGCCGCGCGCGCGAAAGAATTGGGCGCGACATTCCGAACGGGCACGATGGTCAAAAGTATTCGCGTGGACTTTGGGCGCGTCGTCGGCGTGGACACAAACATCGGACTGATCGAGACGCTCAACGTCGTGATCGCCGCGGGACCTTGGACGGATCGCTTGCTCAAGCCGCTCCAAGCCGAGATCGACATTCGCGCGCAACGCGCGGAGGTCGCCTTCTTCGACCGTCCGGCAGAATTAAAAGCCGGGCATCTCGCATTCGAAGATTGGACGACCGACGCGCATTTTCGCCCGCACACGTTCGGTTTGACGATGGCAGGATTGAACGCGCCACAATCAAATGGCGAGACGAATCCTGATTCGTTCGACGAATCGATCGCGCCAAGTTACGTCGCCGATTTGCAGCAACGACTCACCACGCGCATTCCGGCGATGGCGCACGCGCGTTACACGCGCGGACACGCGGGCGTGTACGATATGAGCCCAGACGGTCACACCGTCCTGGGTCGCGTGCCGGGCATCACCGGCTTGTTCGTCGCGGCGGGATTCAGCGGCATTGGCTTTGCGATTGCGCCCGCGGTTGGCGCGTGCGTGAGTGAACTAGTCGCGGACGGCGAAGCGCGGACGGTGAGCGTGAGCGCGCTGGGGATAACGCGGTTCAAGCCGTGATGCGTGAAACGTGATGATGCGTGATTTACGGGTCACGTATCACGCATCACATCCTATCGGACGTGAGGAACTCGTGTTGAGCAACTTGATTCGACAACGCGCGCAAGCCGTCTTGAATATCATCGCGCGCGGACTGGGCGCACTCGGCTTGACGCCGAACGCGCTGACGCTCATCGGCTTTGGATTCATGTGCGTGATCGGCGCGGTGTTGGCGACCGGCAATTTCGCGCTCGGCGGCGCGCTGATTATCGCGGCAGGGATTTTTGACGCGCTCGACGGCACGCTCGCGCGGCTGACGAATCGCGTCACCAAGTTCGGCGCGTTTCTCGATTCAACCACAGATCGATTCGCGGAAGGCGCGATTTTTTTTGGAATGCTGTACGCGTTCATGCAGCGCAACATGACCTTCGTCGCATATCTGATTTTCTTCGCGCTGCTCGGCTCGCTGATGGTCAGTTACGCGCGGGCGCGCGCGGAAGGCATCGGCGTTCCGTGCAAAGAAGGAATGCTGACGCGTTTTGAACGGATCGCGCTGATCGTCATCGGCTTGATCGTCACCGCGTTTTTTGGCGACGCGCCGATCCTGATCGTCCTGGGTTTTCTCGCGATTTTTACGAACGTGACAGCCGTTCAGCGAATGTGGCTGGTCTATCGCGCGACGCGCACTGATGCGCCCAAATGACGACGCCTTCCTATCGCTACTCACTCCGCTTGTTAATTCCCTTTCTGCGCGCGCTCGGCGGCGTACGATCGTCGATGAGCGCGGACTCGGCGCTGCTCTTGCGCGGCGCGCATCCTGCGCCGCGCGTTCTGACTCCCGAAAATATTCCGGCTGGCTCGCCTTTCATTTTGACCGTCAATCATTACGACCGCCCCGGCTTGGGCGCGTGGTGGGCAGTCGCCGTCATCGCGACGACGATTGCCGCGCGGCGGACGCGCGAACCGCGCGAAATTCATTTTGCGATGGCGCGCGAATGGTGGTACCCACGCGGCTTTGGCAAACTTGTCAAGCAGCCATTGACGCGCTGGTTCTTTGGGCAAATCGGCAAAACGTACGGCATGATTTTGTTGCCGCCCGCGCTCGACAGCGGCGAATTTCGCGGACAGGCGACGTTCGCGATCCGCGGCGCGCTCGCGTTGACGCGCGGCGAAAACCCAGCATTGATCGGGATTGCGCCGGAAGGACAAACCGGCGCGGGGTTTTGCTTGCGCCAACCGCCATCGGGCGCGGGCTTGTTTCTGCTCTTGCTCACGCACGACAGAATTCCGATCCTGCCTGCCGGAATATTCGAGGATGATGATCGCGCGCTCACCCTCCGCTTTGGCGCGCCATTCGATTTGCGCGTGCCGCGCGATCTGCCGCGCGATGAGCGCGACGCGCAAGTCGCGCGCCAAGTGATGATCGCGATCGGCAGATTATTGCCGGAAAAAATGTGGGGCGCGTATCGCGCGGAGGTTCGCGCGGCGTTAGAATTGCATTAGAAAAAAAGAACAAAAAATCTATTGACAGCAACTCAAGATCTCCGTAAACTGTAGGTGGTCTGAAAAAGCAAACCCGGCGAAAGCCGGGGACGCAAAGCCAACGGGTCTAAAGTCTCGCACGCGGAGACCAAGACGGCTGGGCTACCGCGAAGGGGGAATAAGCAAAGCCAGCAAGCATGGCAGCGCGAAGGTGCCGTAAATCCCAGGAGTCCTGGGAACTAGGTCTACCGATTCCATCCGACGAGAAAAAGCAAACTCGGCGAAAGCCGGGGGCGCAAAGCTAACGGGTCTAAAATCCGCCGTGGGGATCATGACCGCCAAGCCGCCAAAGAACCAGTACCTCCTCCAAGGAACACTTGGAGGAGGTATTTTTTCTGAACCTCAAAATAAATACGTCGTGCCGACGAGCGATTGCGAAAACGCGTCGGGTATATGCGCGGCGAATTGCGCCATCGCCGCGAAACCCGTGCAATGCGTCGGCGCGATCAGTTTCGGCTGGAGGTTTTTGATTTCGGCGATCGTGCGCTGAATTTCGTCATCCTTCGCGCGTCCCAAGTGAAACCCACCGATGATCGCGTACACTTGATCCACGCCGCTGATTTCGCGCGCGCAATTCACCGTGTTGACGATGCCCGAGTGCGCGCAACCCGACAAGACGATCAAGCCCTTGTCTTTGACATTGAAGACGATGGCTTGATCGTCTTCGATTTGATCGGGCAGAAATTCACCGCCCGCGCGATAGCGGAGCGTCGCCGCAACACCAACGGACTCGAAACTACGCCGCGGGATCGCGCCGGTCGTCCAAACGCCCGGCGCAAGTTGATGCGGTTGATCAGTCAAGACGACTTGCGCGCCGAGCGATTCCCATTCGCCGCGCGGCGGCGGCTGAACGGGTCCATAGCGCGTACCGTCACGCGCAAAATTCCAGCGCTCGCGGAACGCGGCAGGATGCGCGACGAGCGAAACGCGCTGACCTTCTGCCCCGCGCGCCATCTCGTCCAGCGTCGCGTTCGCTTCCCATTTGCGCGGCAGCGGCTTGAGATTCATCATTTGCAACACGTCGGTCACCGCCGCAGTGTGATCGCCGTGTCCGTGACTGAGCGCGATCAGATCGAACGTCGCGGGATCGATCTTCAGGCGGCGCAGATTTTCGGGGAGCGCGACGCGCGTGAGTCCGGCGTCCCACAGAATCGTGATCTTGCTCGTTTTCAGATGAACGCGCGCGGCGAATCCGTGTTCGGCAAGCAGTGGCTCATCTTTGAAACGCTTGACCGTTTCAGTGGACTCGACGAGCAAATCTGTTCGATTGTCGACGAGAACTGTGATCGCGACGTCTGGCGTCTCGCCGAAATTTTCGATGGCGGGCATAGCACCTCCTACGCTTTGAACGCGTTCATCGCGTCCACGTTGTCTTGATACGCGCGCAACTCGTTTTCGACGCGCGCCTTGTCCCACTCTAGGAATTCCGCGAGGTATTGCGCGACACGCGGCGCAGCCGCAACGCCGTTGTCGCGCGCTTCGGTGAACAAATGCAATCGGCGTTCGAGTACATCGGTCAGCGTCAGCGCCATTTCATTTTCCAGCGCGTACGGCACTTGCGCCCAAATGTACGGCAAGCCGTCGACGATGCGCTCCGCGAGTTTGGGATCACTCTGCGCGAATTGCGCGACGCGCGCCGTCTGCGCTTCCGCGTCTTCGCCGAGCGGCGTGCGCGCGGTCGAGCACGAACGCCGCGCGACGATGTTGAATTGTTCGCGCAGTTGTTTCGCGACAACGTCAACCAATTCTTCCGCCATCGAGCGATACGTCGTCAGTTTGCCGCCCGCAATCGTCACCAAGCCGGACGGCGTCGTCCAAATTTCGTGCTCGCGCGAGGTTTTGCTCGCGCTCTTGCCGCTCTGCGCGACGAGCGGTCGCAAGCCCGCGTACGTGCTGACGACATCGGCTTTGCTGATCGGCGTCGTCGGGAACGCGTGATTCGCCGCGGCGATGACGTACTCCACGTCGGTTTGGTCCGCATAGACGCGATCATAATCGCCTGCGAAATCGGTGTCGGTCGTGCCGACGAGCGTGAGTTTTCCCCAGGGCAGCGCGAACATCAAACGCCCATCGGCGACATTGGGAAACGCGACCGCGCTATCGCACCCAATTTTTTCGCATGGAACGAGAATGTGAATGCCCTTGGTCGGACGCATCCGCGCGGGCGCGCTGGGTTCGTCCATTTGCGTCAGCGTATCCGTCCACACGCCCGTCGCGTTCACGACGACGCGCGCGCGAATCTCGATCTTGTCGCCGCGTAGCGCGTCGTGCGCGTTCACGCCGACAACCCGACCGCGCTCTTTGATCAGCGAATCGACCTGGACGTAATTCGCAATTGCCGCGCCGTGCCGGTGCGCCGCGCGAATCGTTTCGAGAGTGAGTCGCGCGTCGTCCACTTGACCATCGTAATAATGCGCGCCGCCGCTGATATTCCGCGTGTCCAAGCCGCGCACGCGCCGCGCGATTTCGCCGGTGGACAACCATGCGTGGTTGCGATAATTACGAAAGAGCGCGAGCGCGTCGTACATCCACAAACCCAGATTGATCATCCAGCCGCGCAATTTCGAATCGCGATACGCGGGGAAAAGAAAGGGGAGCGGTCGCGCGAGACCGGGCGCGATGTTCCACAACACGCGGCGCTCGCGGCTCGCTTCGAACACCAAGCCGAACTCGAACGATTCGAGATAGCGCACGCCGCCGTGGATCAACTTGGACGATTTCGACGACGTGCCGCTAGCGAAATCGCCTTTGTCGATCAGCGCGGTCTTGAAACCGCGCAGCGCGGCGTCGCGCGCAATTCCCGCGCCGGTGATTCCGCCGCCGACGACAAGGATGTCGAACGGCGCGCGCGATTGCAAAATCGATTGTCGAGTTCGCACGGAAAATTCGATTGTCATCTGTATCGGGCAAACCAGAAACCCGTTTTCTCGCCTTCGACGGAAAACGGGTTTCTGGCATTTACTTTTGGATCAATCGCCGTTTGTCCAAATCGTACAAGCCGTACGCTGCCGCAAAAATCTCGATGGGCGCGCGGCAATCTTTGTGCGTGCCGTGTTCCAATTGCCAGCGACAAATTTCGGAATCGGACGTCGTAAACCGCACGTCATCGCCTTGCGCGCGGACAAAACGAAACGCCTCTTCGCCGACCTTCATCGCGATGTCGTACTTTTCCGCTTTGTAGCCGTACGTCCCCGCGAGTCCGCAACATTTCGCGTTTCCTTCGCGCACATCCAACCCAGGAATCAGCGTCATCACATCGAGCGAGGGGCGTCCCATGCGATGCGCGCGCGCCTGACACGAGACATGATAAGGCACGATCATTTTCAATTCGCGAAAGTTCGTGTCGAGTTCGCCGCGCTCGAGCAGATCGCGCAACCACTCCGACATATCCCACAGCGCGTTTCGCAATCGCCGCGTCTCGTCGTTTTCGATGTCAAGCATCTCCGATGCTTCTTCGCGCAAAACTAAAACACAGCTGACGCTCGTGCCGACAATCGGCAAACCCTGATCAGCGTACGGCAGCAGTTTGGCGATGTTGCTGCGATACAATTTTTCAGCCGCGCGAAATTCGCCGTTGTTCAGCATTGGCAGCCCGCAGCAATTCTGCGGCGGCACGATCACTTGGTATCCAAGATGCTCCAGCACCGCGACTGCCGCTTTGCCGACTTGCGGCTCGTAATAATTCGTCGAGCAGCCGTGAAAGTACACGACTTTTTTGTCCGATTTCAAACGCGGCGTGCGGCGAAACCACGCGCCGAAACTTCCTGCGGTGCTCCAGTGCGGAATCGGCGCGTGCCGCGCGACGCCCATGATTTTTTCCGCCATGAATCGGCTGAAAGGATTGTGAAATCCCAGGTTCGCGATCTGCGGCGCGATGCTCCCGATCTTGCCGAGTTGTTCGTTGCGTCCAAAGAACCAGTTGCGTATCGGAATGCCGCGATCCGCGACGATTTGCGCTTTAGCGCGCGCGTTGATCTCCGCGATCTTGACGCCACTCGGACACACCTCATTGCAAACGCGACACGCGGAGCAATAGTCCACCGAAATATCGGGTGATTTCAGTTGCCCGCATTCGCGAAATCGCTGCGCTTGCGGTCCGACATATTTGGGTCCAGGAAACTTATCGGTGACCGCCGCGACGGGACAATAAGTTGTACAGACATTACATTTGATACATTCATCCAGCGTCATACCGACGGAATGCCAGGAGGCAGTGTGCATTATAACTCCAGAGTTCAGTGTTCAGTATTCAGTGCTCGCCGACTGAACACTGAACACTGAATACTATTTCACGGCGCGTCGCGCTGCTGCGATACCGGTCGCAATCGCTAACCCTTCGAGCGAGCGTTCCAAGATCGGATCGGCGTGCGCGAGCAGATTGCCCGCCGCCCACACGTTGGCGTAGACGCGCGCGCCTTGCGCGTCAATCGGCTGAAATTCGCGATTGACCGGCACGCCCGCGCGGAAAATTGGATGACCCGCCGGATCGAAAAAGCGCGCGCGGAACCATTGTTCGCGCTCGCGCGGCACGGCGAGCGGCAAATCGAACACGCGCTCCCACACCTTGCCGGTGTGATCGCTGTCGATGCCGCCGCCTAAGATTCCACCGGTCGCCAGCAAGAATTTTTCCGCGCGATGTTTCAACGGGCGACCACTCGCGTCGCTTTCGATCCACAGCACGCGATCCTTTTCCGCGTGAAAGCCAATCACATCCGCGTTGATCTCGACGCGCACGCCAAGTTGGCGCAAGTGATTGCGGAGCGCGTTCGTCAAGCGTACGCCCGGCACGCTCGGCGGCAAGGTGGGAATTTCAAAGATCGCCGCGCCGGTCTGCGCTTGCAAATCGTCGAGCGCCGCCGCGTGCGCGTCCATCCCCAGGATCGCGGGTATGCCGATCCGTTCGCCCGGCTGCGCGAGTTGCTTCAACGCGGCGGCAAGTTTCGCGCGCCGCGTCGGATCGTCGAGCGCGGACGCGAGTTGCGCGGTGTTGCTGTCGCGGCGGTCGGTAATGAGATCGAGCGGCAGAAACGCCGCGCGCGCGCGCTGCCCTTGCTTGCTCAAGTTTTCCGCAATCAACTCTGGATAAAAATCGCGCATCCCGCGCAAGCCGACGATCAGCATCGGCGCAGCGCGGCGCAGATCACCGGCGAGTTGCGCGCGCGGCGCGGGAAATGTCGGTCGTGCCGCGCCGACGGGCGAGGGCAACCACAGATTATCGCCGGAGTTCGGCGCGCCGGCGTACGGCAAACCGAGTTCGCGCGTCAACGACGCAAAGTTTTCGAGCGCGTCAGAAAGTGTACCATCCAGAATCGCGTATGGATGCTGCGGACGCGCGCGCGTCAAATCGTGAAGCGTTTCTAGCGGTCGCATCACAGGTGTTGCGTCGTCTGGATAATAACCCAGGACATCGATGCTGCCGGCGTGCCAATGCGTCGCGCCCAAACCTTTCGTCACGATTTTGACTTGCTTGCCTGCGCGCGCGGCGGTGTACGCGGCGATCAAACCGCAGAGTCCCGCGCCGATTACAATGAGATCACTCATGGCGCGCCTCCTTGATCGGCAGTTGCAGAGATGCCGGGACGCGAATAAAAATCGCTCAGCGGACTCGTCGCGTTTTCGTCAGGCAAATGATCCGCGTTCATCAAGCAGAGATAGATCAGTTCATCCAAGCGTTCTTGCTTCAGTTGGCGTCCCCACAAAATCGGGAGCAAACCCTTCCAGCGTTCCTGGAGAAAATCGCGCAACAAAAGATTCGGCGATTGGTGATTCGTAATTCGTGATGCGTGTTGCGTGTTGCGTGATTGGGCGTTGTGCGCCGGTGACTGCATATACGCGACACTCCACTCTTCCAACTGTTCACTGTTCACTGTTAACTGTTCACTGTTCACTTGCATTTCATGGAGAATTCCCGCCGCGCGGTACGTGCAAAAGCCGCCTTGACACGGTCCCATCCCCAAACGCACATCGCGGCGCAAATCGTCGAGCGTGAGCGTCGGATTGCTGCGCGCCGCGTTCTCCAACATCGCGCGCGTGACCAATTCACATTCGCAAACGAGTTCGCTTTGCAAATGATTCTCTTCAACTTCATGCAAGCGATGACCGAGCCAGTAATGTCCCTGCTCGACGCCGGGCACAACCGTTTGCGCGGTGAGACACGGTTTGCACGCGCCGAGATATTCGCACGCCTTGTCCAGCGTGACCTGCGCCATCAGCCGGAACGTCGTCCACTTGCCGCCCAGGATTGTCAAGAATCCCGCGACGCCATCGCGCGTTTTGTGATCGAGCAAGGTCAAATCGCGCGTCGCATCGCGACTCGCGCCGGAGTAATGCTCTTGATAAAGCGGTCGCACGCCCGCCCACGCACGCACGAATCGCGCGCGACTGACGCCGGGGATCAGTTTATCGCCCTCGCGCAAAAGCAGTTCGACTTCCCAGGGTTCAATCGTCAGATGCTCCGGGTCCTGCACGCGTTCGTCCGTCGTGCCGATCACGGCGACGGTATGAATCGGCACGATGATGTCGCCGTCGTCCGGCATTTTGCAGCGATTCAACACCGTGTTGACGACGCGATGATTCACCGCGAGCATCGTCCCTTTGCCGGGGATGACGTCGACGCGCACGCCCGCGGTCTGCGCGACGACGCCCGACCACGCGCCCGCCGCGTTGATCGTCATGCGCGCGCGAATTTCGACATCCTCGCCGCGCGCCACATCGCGCACGCGCGCGCCGACCACGCGACGATCACCCTCGCCACCTTTCACGATGAGTTGAACAACTTCGTGATAATTCAAAATCTGCGCGCCCGCCTGCCGCGCGGCTTGCGCGGTCGAGTGCGTCGCTTGAAAACTGTCCGCCGCGCCGTCGGGCACGACGAAAACGCGGCGCGCGTGCGGATTCATTAGCGGCTCACGTTTGAGCGCGGCAGCGACGGAAATTTCTTCGCACGGGATTCCGATGTGCGCGCACGCGGCTTTGAATTGATCAGGATAATCGTTGTCGTCTTCCGGCGTTGCGACGAAAAAGCCGCCTGTATCTTCGATGCAATGCGCGTGTGTTTTGCGGAGAATCCGATTTTCCGCGATGCATTCCGCCGCGCTGTGCGGGTCTTTGACGACGTAGCGTCCGCCGCTGTGGAGCAAACCGTGATAGCGCCCGGTCGTGCCGTGCGTCAGATCGCGTTTCTCGACGAGCACGACGCGCAAACCGCGCAGCGCGGCGTCCCACGCGATCCCTGTTCCCGTCGCGCCGCCGCCGATCACCAGAATTTCAGTTTCGATTTGTTTCATCTTGGCAAATTCCAAAAACGTTCTTGATATTCAATCGCCGCGTCGACTGAACCGGACGCGGGGCGCGCCGCGAGCCATTTGCCCGGATTCATCACGTCGTGCGGATCGAGCGCGTGCTTCACCGCGCGCAGCGCGTCCATTCCGACCGCGCTATTTTCGCGATCTATCCACGCGGCGTGTTCGTAGCCGACGCCGTGATGGTGCGATAGCGCGCCGCCGTTCGCGACGATACATTCCGTCGCCGCGCGTTTGATCGTTTCCCACTGCTCGATCTCTTTGCCGCGCGCCATGCGCGCCAAAAACGTCACGTACAAACTTGCGCCATCGCGATAGCAGTGCGAAACGTGCGTCATCACGAGCGCGCGCGCGCCTGTTTGCGCGGCAGCATCGGCAATCGTCACCGCTAATGTCTTGTGTAACTGCTCCAAGTTGCTCCACGTCGTCGCGGTTTCGAGCGTATCAACCAGAACGCCGTGATCCATCAGCACATCGCGCAAGTACGGCGTCTCGTACCGATCGCGCAGCCACACTTCGGCGATGCCGCGACCCAGATCGAACGCGCCGTGCGATTTACAAATTGCCTGCCCGGCTTTTGCGCCCGCCGCGTCATCCTCGAAACCGAGAATCATCAACGCGCCGCGCTCAAACGAGTAGCCGAATCCGCCCAGCACACGCAAATAGACGCGCGCAACAACCTCCATCCAGGCAGGCGATTCTTCGCGCAGCGAAAAGAAACTACGCGTCTCGTCCTCGTCGGACAGCCGCACGACTGCCGGGACGATGTCGCTTTGCAGCAGCGCGCGCGTCGCGGCGACGCCATCGGCGAAACTCTTGAAGAGCAGCGCGCGGTAATCTTTCGTCTTGGGTAACCGACGAATCCGCATCGTCGCGCGCGTGATGACGCCAAGCGCGCCTTCGCTGCCGACGAGCAATTGCAAGAGCGACGAACCGGTCGCGGTTGCAGGGACCGCGCGCGTTTCGACGATGCCGCGCGGGGTCGCGACGCGCACGCTTTGCGTCAGCGCTTCGATTTTGCCGTAACGCGTCGACATCAAGCCCGCGCCGCGCGTCGCGATCCAGCCGCCGAGCGTCGAAAACTCAAACGATTGTGGAAAATGTCCGAGCGTGAATCCGCGCGCGTTCAACTCGCGTTCGAGATCGGGACCGCGCATGCCCGCTTCAATCGTCGCGGTCTGCGAAACCTCGTCAAGCGCGACGACGCGATTGAGCCGCGCGAGATCGAGCGCAATCGTCACGCGGTCTGATGCAGCATCACGAGGGGTAACTGTGTTGGATTCAGAAACATTGATGCCTCGTGATGATGCATCATCGCTCGCTTCCACGCCGCCGACGACGGACGAGCCGCCGCCGAACGGAATGAGCGCAGCATCGTTCTGCGCGCAAAACGCGATGACGCGCGCGACCGCGTCTTCGTTCGCAGGATAAACGACCGCGTCCGGCGGACACGGAATTTCGCCGCGCCGCAAACGAATCAGATCGCGGTACGATCTGCCGTACGCGTGCAAAACGCGCGCGCGCGTGTCGGTTTTCGTTTCGGGGACGATTTGACGCAGCGCGTCCAATTGCGCGCTGGTCAAGCGCGGCGCGCGCAACCGAATCGAATCGAAATCGCACGCGGGCAATGTTTCGTCGCCGCGTAGGTCGAGCGCGGCGCGCAAGAAATTCCACGCGGCGGGACGCTGATCGAGCGAATAGGTTTTGTCGGCGTAGCCCCAGCCGTACCAGCGAAGGTCTGTCATTTTCGATTTAGGGTTTTCAATTTAGGATTTAGGATTTGCCGACGGCGCATCACGTTTTGCGTACGGCTCGGCATGAATCACGACGCGCCCCAAGCGCGGAAATTCGCGCCGCAAACGGTTTTCCATTTCCTCGGTTGCGCTGTGAACATCGGCGATCGACAAATCGGTATCCATCTGCATGTGAAACGCGAGATACACTTGACCGTCGAGTTGCTGAACGTCGATGTCCTGACACGCGCGGACGTGCGGAATTTCGCCGCAGTACGCGCGAATCTGCCCGACGTACTTTGCCGCTTCGCTTGGCGCCAGTTCGTTTCCTTTGATCAGTTCTTCCGCGCGCGGCTCGATGTGAATGTTGATGTCGGCGATGCGCTGCGAATCTTTGGACGCGCCGAGTTCGGCGTGCAGCCGCGTTTCCAAATCGGTCGCAATCGCGTGCGCCTTGTCGAACGTGATGCTCGGATCCACTTCGAGATCGAGATCGATCCACATTCCCTTTTTCGTCAGGTGCGTCGAAATGTTGTGGATCGCAAAATGACCGCGCGCGGCAATGGATTGAATCGTCTCGAAGATACCTTCGTTCTCCGCGATTGGCACCGGCGTGACGACGACATCGGCATTCGGCGAAACGGAATGTACGGCGCCGCGAATCTGGTGCGTGATTTCGTGGCTCTCCTCGAACGACAAGTGGCGCGGCACGGCGACGCGCAATTCTACGAAAACCTGACTGCCCGAACCGCGCACACGCGTGCGCTGGACGCGCTGCACATCGCTAACCCGAGACACCGCCGCCGTGATTTGTTCGGCAAGTCCGTGCGGCGCAGTATCGAGCAGCGCGTCAATCGTCCGCTTACCTAACTGCACGCTGACCCAGATCACGATCAGCGCGACGATGAACGCGGCAATCGCGTCCGCGCGGACGAACATTTCTTTTTGTCCGATTTGTTCGCCGAGCCACACAAACCCCAAGCCGATCAAGACGACAATCGAACTCCAAATGTCGGTGCTAAAGTGGAGCGCGTCCGCCTCGAGCGCCTGGCTCTTGTACTTTTTCGCCGTACGTCCAAGCAAGTTCGAATTGAAATAATTGACGACGATAGAAATGCCCATCGTTACAAACGCCCAGATACTCGGATCCACTTCGACGGTCTCGAAGAAGAGCCGCTGGATCGCTTCGTAAATGATCCAGACACACGTGACGAGCAGCAAAATCGTTTCCGCGAGCGCGCTCAAATTTTCGACTTTGCCATGCCCGTACAAGTGCGTCTCGTCGGCGGGGCGATCGCTGACGCGCACCGCGAAAAACGTGATCAGCGCGGCAGCCAGATCCAAACCCGAATGTGCGGCTTCGGCGAGAATGCCGAGACTGCCCGTCCAAATGCCGATCCCAATTTTCAGCGCGGTGAGAAAGATCGCCGACACGACTGACCACGAGGCGGCAAAACCCTTTTCGTGCGCTTGTTGTTCGGAGATTGTCATCGTCATTCAGTTTCCGTTTTTGCGGCGCATCCGACGCCAGGTTTTCTGAATCCGCTCGCGAAAAGTCGGATGCAAAACCTTTGCGAGTTGCGGCAGCGCGTCGCGCATTGCCGTTTCGCCTGCCGCGACCGAAAGGTCGATCAAATCGAAATCGAGCAAGCCGATCTTTTGTACGTCAGGATAGATCGTCAGATCGGGCGGCGCGTCCATCGCCTTGAGCGCGCGCGCGGGCTTGGTCATAATGCCAATCGTGCGCGCGGCGACGCGAAAGATTTTTTGCTGCGTCGCCGTAAAAATAAAGCGAAACAAGAGCGCTTCGGGACGGTGCAGCGCCGGATCCGCGGTAAAGGTCGGCTCGTCCGCGGCGAGATCGACCGCCAGCACGAAATCCGCGCCCATGCGCCACGCGACGTCGAACGGGACGGGGTTGAGCAAGCCGCCGTCGAGATAAGCGTGTCCGCCGACTTGCGCTGGCGCAAGCACAATCGGAAACGCGCAACTCGCGCCGACCGCATCGGCGACGCCGCCGGAATCGAATACGACTTCTTGCTGCGAATCCATGTCGGTCGCCACGGCAGCGAACTTGAGCGGCAAGTTTTCGATGCGCGCGCCCGCGCCGATCTCGGATTCAATCACGCGGCGAAAACCGTCGGTGCTGAAAAAGCCCATCCCGGTCTTGTCGCGCGCGAGCCAGTCGCGCAAACTTAGGCGGCGCATCAATCGTTCGATGTCGTCCGGTGATTTGCCCGCCGCGTACAGCGCGCCGATGATCGCGCCCGCGCTGGTGCCGGTCACGAGGCTGATCGGCGCGCGCGCGGCGTCCAGCGCGCGCAATACGCCGATGTGCGCCAGCCCTTTCGCGCCGCCGCCGCCTAACGCGATTCCCAGTTTCATCATCATGGCTCCGCGATAAAAAGACCTCTCCGCCCCCTGGTGCGGAAGAGGTCTTGGCAACACAACGTCAAGCCGACTCGTCGAACAATCGAATCGGCACGCGCAATTGAAGCATCGCTGTTCGCAGGATGGGTTGCATTGAGATACCTCACCGAACGCGTTTACAAGATTATGATAACACACTCCTGACCCTGTGTCAAAAAAATGCTGCCGCGCCTGTTCGCACGGTCAACGGCCGATCACTCCAAATTGCCCCCCACAAAACTATTGACCCTCCAAGTATTTAGTGATAGAATTTGATCGCTCGCAGAGGATCTGACAGGTTCGCGCAAAACTGTGTAGGCGATCCTTGGAGAACGGTCTTGAGTGGAGGATCAACAGACACCGACTTTTTTCACCGACTGGTTTAGCCGTCTGGCAGAGAGATTCCAAGCCCACGTCCACGACGACGCGAAACGGCGGCACGGGTTCTCTGACAGACTTGACCGGGAGCGCGCTCTATGTCTCCGATAGACCACGCAGTCGCACACCAGAGTCAAACAAGCAGTGTGGAGACTCCTTCCATCAGTTATTTGATCCAAGTCGGATTCCTCGTTTCCGCGTACGGGGTTTCCGCTCGGCTTGGATGTGTGCTTGCTTTTTGGCAGCCCCAGGCGATACCGCTCTGCTCCCGCCGCAATTGGGTCCGCGATCGCGCTTTGGGATTCGCGCGATCAACCCGCGACCACCCCGCAGACATTTCTTCCCCATACTCGAACCATAGCCGCGCCAAGATACGCGATTCTGGCGTCCATCGGCGGGGCGTCTTGGCACGCTACAGTCTGGCGGCGTTTTCTCGACGCGGGCAAGATTCGACTTGAGGCGACGAGGACATGATCCCGGGAGAGAAGATCAAATGAAAAAGCGAATCGCTGAACGTAAAGCCGTTAAAGATGAGTTGAGGAAACAGCAGTCCACTCTGAGTAGTATCATTAATGGCATTGATGCGCTCATCTTTTCACTAGATCGACAATATCGGTACACCAGTTTCAACCAGGAACACGCCACCGTGATGCGCGCGCTCTACGGCGCAGAAATCGAACTGGGTCACAGTCTGCTCGACTATATGACCGTGGCAGAAGATCGTACCATCGCAAAAGGCAACCTCGACCGCGCGCTAGCGGGCGAACAGTTAGTGGAAGAAGGGTATTCCGGTGAAGAACTACGCTCGCGACGCTACTTTCGAGTATCCCATAGCCCCATCAAGAGTGAACAAGGAGACGTCATCGGCGTGGCGGTACTCGCGCAGGACTTGACCGAGCGCAAGCAGGCAGAGGAGACACTGCGCCACCTGAATCGCGAATTGCGCGCCATCAGCATCTGCAACCAAACGCTGTTGCGCGCGGTCGACGAGCAGATGCTGCTCGAAGACATTTGCCGGATCATTTGCGACGAAGCCGGTTACCGCATGGCGTGGGTCGGCTATCTGGAACACGACGACGCCAAGACCGTGCGCCCGGTCGCCTGGGCGGGCTTTGAGGACGGGTACCTCGCAACGGTAAACATCACCTGGGCTGACGTGGAACGCGGGCAAGGGACCACCGGAACCGCGCTTCGAAATGGCAAACTCGTCTATACCCAGGATTTCGCGACGGACCCGCGATTCGCTCCCTGGCGCGCCGACGCCTTGCAGCGCGGTTACCGGTGCAACATCGCGCTGCCGCTCAAAGACGAAAACGCCCACACCTTCGGCGCGCTCACGATCTATTCCGCGCAGCCAAATGCTTTCACCCCGGACGAAATCCGGCTCTTGGAGGAATTGGCAGGCGATTTGGCGTTCGGCGTCACCACACTCCGCACGCGCGCCGAACACAAGCGGGCAGAAGCGTCGTTGTGGGAAACATCGCAAATGCTGAAGCTGGTCCTGGACAACATGCCCGCGTTTGTATTCTGGAAAGATCGCAACAGTGTCTATCTGGGCTGCAACCGTCTCTTTGCCGCAAATGCAGGATTTAGCTCCCCACAGGAAATCGTCGGCTTGACCGATCTGGATTTGCCGTGGAAAGACGCCGAGGCAGAGAGCTACCGCGCCGACGACCGGCGGGTCATGGGAACCGGTCTTCCGAAACTCAACTACGAAGAGACACAGTTGACAGCCGATGGCCGCGTCACTGCCGTGCGAACAAGCAAAGTCCCCCTGCGGAATCCCGCCGGAGACGTCATCGGCGTGCTAGGCACATTTGAAGACATCTCCGCGCGCAAGCAGGCGGAAATGCAACTCCGCGCCAGCGAGCAACTCTTTCGCGCCCTGGTGGAGAACTCGCCCGACTCTATCGCCCGCTATGACCGGCAATTTCGTCGCATCTACGTCAACCCTGCCATTCAGAAACTGTTCCCAAGTCCAGCGGCAAGTGTGCTCGGCAAGACGCCCGCCGATCAATCGCCGCTTTACGCTCCGCAGATCTACATCGATCACCTGCGGCAGGCCATCGAGGCCGCCGCCGAAAGCACATTGGAAATACCATACCGCACTGCTCAGGGTGAGATGCGCTGGGGCCAAATCCGGTTTGTTCCGGAATTCGATCCGGACGGCAAGGTGGCTTCTGTCCTTGCCATCGGGCGCGATATTCACGAAATCAAGGAAAATGAGCGACGCTTTCGGATGCTGGCAGAAAACTTTCCCGACTTTGTCGTTCGATTCGACCGCGACGGTCGATTCACCTACGTCAACCCTGCCGTCGAAAAAGCATTCGGTCTCACAGCCGAAACAATGATCGGCAAAACGTTGCAGGAATTACCGCCGCGCAGCAAGCCGGAACAGAACGATGCGCTCTTGGCGCTGATCCGCCGCGCGGTTGACGAGGGCGTCGCCAACGAATCCGAAGCATACTGGGAAATCGAGACAGGCGCGCGTATCTTTGAAACTCGCCATGTGCCGGAGAAAGACGCAACCGGAAACGTCGTCAGCGTGCTCAGCATTACCCGCGACATCACGGACCGCAAACGCGCGGAAGAAGCTCTGCGAGACAGCGAGCGCAGACTTGCCGAAGCCCAACGCATCGCGCATGTCGGTTACTGGGAACGGAACTTTGACGTGTGCCGCATCATTCTCTCCGATGAAGCCTGCCGCATTTTTGGTCTATCGCCGCAGGAGGTCCCCCTGAACCTGGAGCAGTGGCACCAACGTTGGCTGGAATTGATCCATCCGGAAGATCGGCCGCGATTGGTTCAGGCAGTCGTTGATGCGTTGGGGGACGGTCCGCCGTACAATGTGGAATATCGCATTGTCAAGCCCGGCGGCGAGGTGCGGTTCATTCATAGTGAAGCGAGCGTCAGGCGGGATGAATCGGGTCGCCCGCGCTATATGCTGGGCATGATGCAAGACATCACCGAGCGCAAGCGCGCAGAGGAGGCGCTGCGCGAATCAGAAGATCTGCTCCGGGTCACGCTGGAAAACATCTCCGATCCTGTGTTCATCACCGATGATGCGGGGGCGTTCACCTTCATCTGCCCCAACGCTCCGCATATCCTTGGTTATACACTGGAAGAATTCGAGGCAATGGGGAACGTCTCCAAACTTTTCGGGGCAACGCTCTTTTCGCCGGAGGAATTGGATCGCCGGGGAAAAATCGAAAATATCGAGTGTAAAATTGCTAGAAAGGATGGCGATCGACGCGATTTTCTCGTAACGGTCAAGCGCGTAGCCATTCACAAGGGCACTGTTCTCTACACTTGTCATGACATCACCGACCGCAAACGCGCGGAGGAAGCATTGCGCGAAAGCGAAGACCGCTATCGGATGCTCTTTAACGTCATGGACGAAGGCGTCGCCATCAATGAAATTGCCCGGGATGAAAAAGGCGATGTGGTGGATTATACAATCTTGGAAGTCAATCCCGCGTTCACGAAAAATTCGCATTACACACGCGAGCAGGTCTTGGGCAAACACGCAACCGACCTGTATCACATGAGTCCCGAATACATTCGTGATTGGTGGCAGAACCACACGGGAATGCAACAAGTAGCGCACACCGAATTCTATCACGCGCCGTCAAATCGTTGGTTTCATGTCACCACCACGCCGCCGCAAGCCAATCGGTTTGCGACATTTTCAGTGGACATTACCGAACGCAAGCGCGCGGAGGAAGAAATCCGCAAACTCAATCAAGAACTCGAACAACGCGTGGCGGAGCGCACCGCGCAACTCGAAGCGACGAATAAAGAACTCGAGGCGTTCGCCTACTCCGTCTCACACGACCTGCGCGCGCCCCTCCGCCATATCGACGGCTTTCTGGAGTTGCTCCAGAAACGCACGGCTGATTCGCTCGACGCGCCAAGCCAGCATTACATGGCGACGATCGCCGAATCGGCAAAGCGCATGGGCGCGTTGATCGACGATCTGCTCTCCTTTTCCCAGATGCGCCGTTTCGAAATGTCCAAACTGCAAGTGGACCTCAATGCTTTGGTTCAGGACGTGCTCCGGGAACTCGCGTCGGAAGCCGCCGGGAGAAACATCAAATGGCGCATCGCCGATCTGCCGATGGTCACCGGCGACCGCGCCATGCTGCGAATTGTCCTGACCAACCTGATCTCGAACGCCTTGAAATTCACGCGTCCGCGCGAGCAAGCCGAAATCGAGATCGGCTGTCTACCCGAACAGGAAAAGGAGACGGCGATCTTTATTCGTGACAACGGGGTTGGGTTTGATCCGAATTATGCCGACCAACTCTTTGGGGTCTTTCAGCGCCTGCACCGGGCAGAGGAATTTGAAGGTACGGGGATCGGCTTGGCGAGCGTGCGCCGGATTATCAATCGGCACGGCGGTAGAACGTGGGCAGAAGGCGAACTCAATCGCGGCGCGACGTTTTACTTTTCGTTGCCGCGAAAATTGGAGGAGGCATAATCGTGGAAGAAATCAAACGCATTCTCTTGGTCGAAGACGACCCGCGCGACGTCGAGCTGATCCTCAGCACGCTGTGCGAATACAACCTCGCCAACGAAATAGCCGTCGCGCGCGATGGCGTGGAAGCGCTCGATTATCTGTACCGGCGGGCGGCATTCGCGCAACACCCCGCAGGCAACCCCATCGTCATTCTGCTCGATCTCAAGATGCCGCGATTGGATGGCGTCCAGGTTGTGCAGCAACTCAAAGCGGATGAGTCAATGCGCCTGATCCCCATCGTCATTCTGACCTCTTCGCGCGAAGCGCGCGACCTGGACGAGTGCTACAAACTCGGCGTGAACGCGTACGTTGTCAAACCAGTTCGCTTTACCGAATTTGTCGAAGCGATCAAACAGGTGGGCGTATTTTGGGCGTTGATCAACGAACCGCCGCCGGGCAGCGTAAAGAAACAATGATCACCACACTCTATGTTCGACACGCACAAGGAAAGACTCAAGATGGATCAATCAATCCACATTCTGCACCTGGAAGACGACGCGGCAGACGCAGAACTCGTGCAGGCAGCGCTCGCGGCGGCAGAGATGAATTGCCAGATCGCCTGCGTCCAAACGCGCGATGAATTCACCGCCGCCGCGCAACAGTGCCAATACGACATCATTCTCGCAGACTTTCGGCTGCCGATGTTCGACGGCGTGTCCGCGCTGCGGATCGCGCAGGAACACTGTCCCGACATTCCGTTTATCTTCGTCTCTGGAACGATCGGCGAGGACGCGGCAATCGAAGGATTGACGCGCGGCGCAACCGATTACGTGCTCAAGCAGAAATTGTCGCGGCTTGCGCCCGCCGTCAAGCGCGCGCTGAGCGAAGCCGAAAACCGGCGCGCGCGCCGGCGCGCCGAGCAAGCCCTGCGCGAAAGTGAAGACCGTTTTCGCCGCCTTGCCGAGAATGCCCAAGACGTTATCTACCGTTACCGATTCGTGCCTCAGCCCCACTTTGAATACGTCAATCCCGCGGTGGAAAAGATGCTGGGGTACGCGCCGGAAGAGTTCTACGCCAATCCGATTTTGTTCTTGCAGATTCTACATCCCGACGATCAGCAGTTGGTGGATGCGGTCATGCGCGGAGAGAGCGGACTAGAACAACTCTCCATTCTCCGCTGGGTCCACAAGGATGGCTCGACTGTCTGGACCGAGCAGCGACATATCCCGATCTTCGATCAAGCCGGCAATTTTGTTTCGATTGAGGGCGTCGCGCGCGACATCACCGAGCGCCGACAAGCCGAAGAGCGTCTGCATCTGCAAAGCACCGCGCTGCAAGCCGCGGCGAATGGGATCGTGATCACCGACCGCGCGGGAAGCATTCTCTGGGCGAATCCGGCTTTTACGCGACTCACCGGTTATACCGTCGAGGAGATCATCGGTCGAAATCCGCGCGTGCTCAAATCAGGCAAACACGACCCGACCTTCTACCAAAATCTCTGGGAGACGATTCTGGCGGGCAGAGTCTGGCACGGCGAGATCGTCAATCGGCGCAAAGATGGCGGACTGTATACCGAAGAAATGACCATTGCGCCGGTACGCCAGCCGTCCGGCGAAATCAGCCACTTTATCGCGATCAAACAGGACATCAGCGAACGCAAGCAGCACGAGATCGAACACGAAGCGATCATCACGATTTCGAATGCGCTGCGGACTGCGCCGACGCGCGCCGAAATGCTGCCGGTGCTGCTCGATCAGATGAACGATCTGTTCAACGCGGAGGGCGCCATGCTCGCCATGCGCGACCTGGCAAGCGCCGAGACGGTCGTCGAACTGGGACGCGGTCCGGTCGGCGCGAAATTCTCCGGCGTGCGCTTGGCGCCCGGCGAAGGAGTCAGCGCATGGGTGATTGCCAGCGGGCAACCGTATTGGAACAATAACGTCCGGCGCGAATTGCTGGGTGACGCGAACGCCGTCGCCTGCGCCCCGCTCATCGCGCGGGAACAAACTATCGGCGCACTCTGGATCATGCGTCGGAAGGATATTGCGGAAAATGAAGTGCGTTTGCTCACCGCAGTCGCCGACATCGCCGCCAACGCAGTTTTTCGCGCGACGCTTCACGAGCAAACCGCGCGCCAGTTGCGCCACTTGACCGCGCTGCACGAAATCGATATGGCGATTAGCGCGAGTCTAGATTTGCGGATCACGCTCGACGTGCTGCTCGATCACGTGATCGCCCAACTCGGCGTGAACGCCGCCGATGTGCTGTTGCTCAACCCGGAAAGCCAAATTCTCAACTACGCGGCAGGACGCGGCTTTCGCACGCGCGAAATCGAACACACCCATTTGCGGCTGGGCGAAGGACAAGCCGGCGCCGCGGCGCGCGACCGCCGCACCATCAGTTCGCTGGATATGGCGCGCTCTGAAATCGCGCTGGCGCGTTCGCCGCTCTTTGTGGAAGAGGGATTTATCTCGCATTTTGTTGCGCCGCTCATCGCCAAAGGGCAAGTCAAAGGTGTGCTCGAAATCTTCCACCGCACGCGGCTCGATCCGGACGTCGAGTGGTTTGACTTTTTCGAAACGCTCGCCATGCAAGCCGCCATCGCAATAGACAACGCGACTCTATTCGACAATTTGCAGCGCTCGAACATCGAACTGACCATGGCGTACGACGCGACCATCGAAGGTTGGTCGCGCGCACTCGATCTGCGCGACCGCGAAACCGAAGGGCACACGCAGCGCGTTACCGCAATGACCATCGAACTCGCGCAAGCCCTCGGCGTCGGCGCGACTGAAATGGTTCACCTTCGCCGCGGCGCGTTGCTGCACGACATCGGCAAGATGGGAATTCCCGATGGGATTCTGCTCAAACCGGGTCCCCTCGCGGAAGAAGAATGGGTGCTGATGCAACTCCACCCGCGTTACGCCTATGAGCTCCTCTTTCCCATTCCTTATCTACGCGCGGCGCTGGACATTCCATATTGCCATCATGAGAAATGGGATGGTACGGGATATCCACGCGGCTTGCGGCAGGAAGCGATCCCGTTGATGGCGCGCATCTTTGCGGTGGTGGATGTGTGGGACGCGCTGCGGTCGGAGCGACCGTACCACGCGCGGTGGGACGATACGAGAGCGATCACGTACATTCGCTCGCAGGCAGGCAAACATTTCGATCCTGCCGTGGTTGAAATGTTTCTCAAAACTTTCGTCGAAACGCGAGAGGATTGAATCATCTGACAATCAGCGGTATGCCAGAAAGACGATCGCCGCGAACGCGCTGACAAAAGCCACTTCGACGTAACCGAGGCGCGGCACGTTCAGACGCGCCGGACGCGTCAGAACGCCGACGACCACTTTGCACATCGGCAGCACGAACGCGACCGGGATCAGCGCGGGCACCCAGCCGATCAGCGCAGATAACGTGACGACGACGACCACGAGCGCGTGATACCCGACGGTCACGCGCCCTGCCCAGAGTCGCGACGCCAGATCGCGCGGCGCGCTCGCGCGCGGTTGCTCGCGGACTTTGAATTTGATATAGGCGATCGTGCCGCCAAAGTACAAGACGTTCAGCGCGTAGAGCGCGCCCGCCGTTTCGTTCAGCGCGCGCGTCGCGACGAGGTACGCGCCGGGCGCGCCGAGCGCGAGTCCCGCCACGCCGATCCATTCGCCCACCGTCGTCATTTCCGCGCGCCGCGCGGCGAGCCACAGGTACAGCGCGAGCGAAAGCGCGCCGAACGCGCCGAGCGGAATCAAGAGCCAGAGTCGCGTCGCGAGCCAGAGCGCGACGCTGCCCGCGCAGGTGAGTCCGCCGTACAGCGCGCTCCAGCGCAACGCCTCGGCGCGCGCGTCCGCCTGGCGGCTTTTGATCGCAAGCACGAGCGGATAGCGCAGCAAAAAGAATCCGAATGCGACGAACGCGAGCAACCAGAACGCCGGAGGGAACGTCTCCGCCGCGCTGACGCCAACGAGTAGCGGAACGATCAACATCGCCCACGCGCCGTGTTCGCGCGGAAGAGGAATTCGAATATTTTTCGGTAAAGCCATCGTGCGCAACTCCAAGTAATCAAGCCACTGAGACGATAGGGACGCAAAGAAATTCTGGTCGCGTCCAGCGGCAGTTGTATTGTAGCACGACATGTACAACGAGGCAATGACAAAAGTCGTATGAGTAGTCAATCAATCGGCAATCGGTCAATCGGTCAGTTGGTCAACTGGTTGACTGGTTGACTGGTTGACGAATCCCTTGGAACCTGTTTTGACAATTCAAGCTGATAGGATATACTTGCCAGCGTAAGACTGCCTCTTGGAAATTGGTTCTCGTTCGACTCGCCGGTGTGAGGGAGAAGATGAACGCAGCCCAGAGAGTCCGAAATCTTGACGAACGTCAAAGCACTTGCCGTTGACGCGTGTCCTGAGCAACCCTGAGCAAAGCCGAAGGGCGAAGGACGCGCGTTGGCGGTAGGTGCTTGTTGCTTTGGGGCGCGAAAGGGCGCGAAAGAAACGCGAAAGGGAACTGAGGGAAATGAGGGAACTCGGAAGTGAGGGAACTCGGGAACTCTGGGGAACTTATGGCGACGCTGAAGATTGAACCGGGATCGGATGGCAGAATGTGGGTTTCGCGGACGCGCTTTTCGTCGGAGGATTTGGCGCGGCTCAAAGAGATTCCGGGACGGCGGTGGAATCCGGAGCGGAAAC
>DYJA01000127.1 GCA_020723345.1 Candidatus Aquidulcis sp.
ATCAGTGTTAATCTGTGTCCAAATTCTGGATTGGGTTTATTTCCGATAATGTCTAGTAGTGATCCGCGTTCACACTTGCCCTGGCGGGAATGCAAGTGCCAGGGTCTGGGTTTATCAGTGTCCTCAACCAGGTAGCGAAACCAACCACGGGCGCAGCGTTTCCAAAAGTTTTTCCTGGCTGACCGGTTTGGTGACGTAGCCGCTCGCCCCCATCGCTTGCGCTAACTGTGGCTCGTACAGCACGGAGCAAATGATCACGGGGATGTGTTTTGTCTCTGGCGCGGTCTTCAATTTCTGCAAAATTTCCCAGCCATCTTGATCCGGGATCATGACGTCTAACGTGATGACTTGCGGTTGGATTTGCGCGGCGAGGCGCAGCGCCTCTTCCGCGCTTTTCGCGCCGACGACGGAGACCGCATGCCCACCCAAATAGCGCTGAAAGAGCGCGACGATGTCGGCATTGTCGTCAATCGCGAGGACGGTGGCTTGGCGCACGCCCGGCAGGAAGATCCGCGCGCGCCATTTGCCCACCCCCGGGTCGATCTCCAGTCGCCCGCCCGAAGCCGCGATCAGCGAGCGCGCGACGGTCAATCCGATTTCGGTTTGCTCGATGTCGTCGAAATTCGCCGGTGTCCTCGCGATAGCGGACGCGGCTTCGCGCAGATCGATCTGCCAACCGGCGTCCACGCGCGCGACGGCGATCACGATGTTGCCGTGCGCGACGCGCAGCGCGTGCGTCAACAGGTTGATCAGGGCTTGGCGCAGCATCGTCCGATCGGCGACGACCGGCGACCAATTTTCCGGCGCGGCAAGTTCAATCCGCATTCCGGTTTGTTCGCGCAATGGATTCAGCAATACCGAAATTTTGCCCAGGAGGTCAGCCAGGTCTATGCTCTCCGCGTGCGCGGCGGGACGCAGACGTTCCACTTCTTGCTGCGCGATCTGTTGCCGGTTGTCGGATTTGTCCGGCGCGGCGCCGCGTCCGATCCGTTCCCACAGCAGATTCGTGATCGCCGCGATGCCCTTTTCGAGTTCGCGATACGCTTGGCGCTGACTCAAACCCAGTTTTTCGCCAACCAGCGGGACTGGCAAGCCATCGAGATAATGGTTGTTGAGAATCGCGTACGCGCGCGCCGTGTCCGCCGGAGCATCGGTGGGCGGTCGCAAGCGTTCGATGCAATCGAGCAAGAGGCGGCGGACGCGCTGCGCGCGCGTCACCTGATCGAGCGAGTTTTCGCGATCGAGCATCGCGGCGAGCGGATGATTCTGCAAAAAGGCGTGATCGTACAAGTGCGCGAGCGCGCCGCGCACCAGTCCGATTAGTTCGGGAGGAAATGCCGTCGAGTCAGGTTGGTCTTTCATTTGGCAAAACTTGGCAGACGATTGGCAAAGAATATCTAGCCGAAACGGGGGTACTGTGGTGTAATAACGTCGAATCGCGTTTTACATTATACCACACTGTCCAAGCCATTCGACAAGGAGGTGAACGGCGAAGGTTACCCCCAATCAGTTTTCTTCCGTGCGCGCTGCCCTCGTGCGGGGCAGCCAATCTGTTCCGGACTCTAGATCGCGATCTGGAGTCGTTCATCCGAAAAGAGAGGAGTAAAAAAATGTCTGTGTTCTTGAAACACCGCGCTCTCATCGTCGTTTGTGTGATCGCGTTGGCGCTTTGCATTGCCGCGTGCGCGCCCGCGCCTACGCCGGTACCGCCCACGCCCGTACCGCCGACGCAAGCCGCGGCGGCGCCCGCGACCAAAGCGCCGGAGCCAACCAAAGCGCCGGAACCGACGAAAGCGCCCGCGCCAACTACTGCGCCCACCGCCGCCCCGCAGCCGGTCGAACTGCGGATCGCGTGGTGGGGCTCGCAAAACCGGCACGATCGCACGATCAAAGTGATCGAACTGTTCCAGAAGAAATATCCCAACATCAAGATCGCCTACGATTTCGCGCTCTGGGACGATTACTGGGTCAAGATGAATACCCAAGCCGCCGGGAACAATCTGCCCGACATCATGCAGCAAGATTACGCGCAGATCGCGTCCTGGGTTAGCAAGAAACAACTCTTGGCGCTCGATCCGTACATCGCCGACGGCACGATCAATCTCAAGAATGTCGCGGAGGCATCCATCAAAGGTGGCATCCTCGACGGCAAGAACTATGCGATCAATCTCGGCAACAATACGCTGGCGTACATTCTGGATGTGGACGCGTTCAAAAAAGCCGGAGTCGATCTGCCGAGCGACAAATGGACGTGGGCAGATTTCGAAAAGACCGCGCTGGCGCTCCGCGAAAAAGGGAACATCTACGGCGCGGACAATTCCCTCTACAACTGGGAATATTGGCGCGGACTTTATCTGGCGATGGGACAAAACATCTGGAGCGCCGACGGTACCCAACTCGGCTACACCGATGACAAGATCTTCGCAGATTTCCTGAAGATGGCGGTGCGCTTGCAGCAAGCCAAAGCCGCGCCGATGCGCGCGGAAGAAATCGCCGCGAAATGGAACGTCGAGAACAACTTGTTCGTCAAGGGGCAAGCCGCGATGACATGGTACTGGACGAACCAAATCGTCGCGCTGTTGAACGCGGCGGGCGAGAATCGCAACGTCAAACTCATGACCCTGCCCGTTCCCGCCGGAGCCAAGGCCGGCGCGCATTACATGAAGCCCTCCATGTTCTTCAGCGTTACCGCGAATTCCAAGCATCCCAAAGAAGCCGCGATGTTCATCGACTTTTTCACTAACTCGGTCGAAGCGAACGAAATCCTGCTCGCGGAGCGCGGCGTGCCGATTTCCTCCGCCGTGCGCGATGGCATCAAACCCAAGTTAGGCAAGGCGCAAGTGACGATGTTCGACTTTGTCGCGATCGCCGAGAAGACCGCTGCGCCGATTCCGCCGCCCGATCCGCCGGGTTCGAGCGAGATCAGCGGCTCCGACGCGAGTTTGATCGTCACCAAGATCATCGAGCCGGTGTACTACGGCAAACTTTCCGCGGACGACGCGGTAGCGCAACTGCGAAAAGAAGCCAACGCGATCTTGGCGAAGAACAAAAAGTAATCGCGCGCGCTTGTTCGTAGTGGGCGATTCATCGCCGCTCTTGCGCTGAAGCGCTCACTACGAACTTTAGGTTTCTCCCGCATGAACAATTCAGTCGAACTCGCTCGATCACGATCAAGGCGCGCCGCGCAACCGGCGGCGCGTCGCCGCGTGGCGCTCTCGCGGCGCGAACTCAGCAATCATCTCAGCGGCTATCTTTTCATTTCACCCTGGTTGATTGGCTTTTTCGTTTTCACGCTGATTCCCATTCTCGCGTCGTTCTATCTTGCGTTTACAAGGTACGATACGATGTCCGCGCCCGTCTGGAGCGGAACCGAAAATTTCGAAAAGATGATCGAAGACACGCGCTATTGGTCGTCGGTGCGCGCGACCTTGTACTATGTGATGGCGGCGATTCCGTTGCGTTTGATTTTCGCGCTCGCGGTCGCGATGCTGCTCAACTCCGATCGGCGTGGCGTCGGCATTTATCGCGCGATGTTCTATGCCCCCTCCATCGTCGGCGGGAGCGTCGCGGTCGCGGTGATGTGGCGGCAAGTGTTCGGTACGGAAGGACTCGTCAACTTTTTTCTCGCGCTCGTCGGCGCGCCGCGCGTCGTTTGGCTGGGCGATCCGGCGACCGCGATCTGGACGCTGATCATTTTGGCGGCGTGGCAATTCGGTTCGCCGATGCTGATTTTCCTCGCCGGACTCCGGCAAATTCCCGCGCAACTGTACGAGGCGGCGGCAATCGACGGCGCGGGGCGCGTCGCGAAATTTTTCAGCATCACCCTGCCGATGTTGTCGCCGGTCGTCTTTTTCAATCTGGTCATGCAAACGATCAACGGCTTTATCGCGTTCACGCAAGCGTTGATCGTCACCGATAACGGTCGCCCGCTCGATACGACGCTGCTCTACGTCTTGTACATTTATCAACGCGCGTTCCAGAATTTGCAGATGGGTTATGGCGCGGCGATGGCGTGGGTGTTGCTCGGCGTCATCGCGTTTGTTACCTGGCTGCTTTTCAAATCGTCGTCGCGCTGGGTCTTTTACGAATCGAAGGAAGGAGAATGATATGGCGGCGATCACCGGTCCAACCTTACGCAGGTTGCCGAAACTGCGCCAGGATGCGGGTCAGCGCAAAGCCATCGTCAGTAGCATGGCGTACCACGCGCCGACCCTGATCCTGAGTCTGTTGATGATCTATCCGATTCTGTGGATGTTTGCGAGTTCGTTCAAAGTTCCGACGGACATCTGGAAAGATGTCTCGTCGTTGATTCCGAAACAGCCGACGCTCGATAATTATATCAAGGGTTGGGCGGGATTCGGCGGCGTTCGCTTCGACACCTTTTACATCAACTCGTTCATCTATGCGGGCGGCGCGACCTTGTTTCAAGTGGTCTCGTCGGCAATCGCCGCGTTCGGTTTCGCGCGCATTCGATTTTTCGGAAGAAATTTTTGGTTCACGTGCATGTTGCTCACGCTGATGCTGCCGGTGCAGGTGTTGATCATTCCGCAGTACATCATGTTCAAGCAACTCGGTTGGATTAACACCTATCTGCCGCTGCTCGTGCCGCGCCTCTGCGGTTCCGCGTTTTTCATTTTCATGATCATGCAATTCATTCGCGGCTTGCCGAAAGAATTGGACGAGGCGGCGCGCATCGACGGCTGCGGCACCATCGGCATCTTTTTCCGAATCATTCTGCCGCTGATTCAACCGGCGATGATCACCGCCGCGATCTTTACTTTCTATTGGACCTGGGAAGACTTTATGGGTCCGCTCCTCTACCTGAGCAATCCGAAAACGTACACGCTGTCGCTCGCGCTGCGCGGCTTTGCCGACCCAGGTACCGGCACCGATTGGGGCGCGATCTTCGCGATGGCGTCGTTGTCGCTCGTGCCGGTTTTTGCGATTTTCGTTTTCTTCCAACGATACTTGGTGCAAGGAATTAGTACGACCGGGTTGACGGGAGGATAAACTGGAAAAGACCTGTGAGGTCTCTGAGACCTCACAGGTCTTGCGCTAATTAGGACTGACGTTCGTCGTGTGGTAAAATGCGGTCGAGAATATTCAGGAGCGACAAGAATGACCATCGAACGCGACGAAACAAATTTGCGCGAAATCGCCGAACGCGTTTACCAGTACCTGATCGCTAAACATGCGGGCCCGACCGAACTGTTGAATGAATTCGATGTTGACCCAGTATCGTGGGGAATGGACATTGACAACTGGGACTGGAATCCCGGCGTCGGCGTCAACGCGATTTCGGCGTACTATGATTTTTGCAAACGGCAAGACGTGCTCGACTACTTGATCGCGTGGATTCAGCGCAACAAACACAAAGCGATCAAATTTCAGCACGTCAACAAGATGGTGCCGTTCGCGATTTTCCCCGCGCTGTATCGCCGTACCGGCGACCGGTATTACCTCGACACCGCGATTGAGTACGGCAGTTGGATTTTGAAGAATTCCATCCGCACACAAACCGGCGCGTTCCAACACGGCGGCGATCTGACGGAACAAATCTGGGCAGACACGATCTTTATGATCGTCTTGTTCCTCGCGCGACTCGGTAAATTGACCGGCGATCAAACTTGCGCGCGCGAAGCCGCACAACAACTGCTGCTGCATTTGCAATACCTTCAAGATCCCGAGACCGGCGTTCTGTTCCATGGTTATTTTTGCGATGCCAAGAATCACAAATCGAGCGCGCGCTGGACGCGCGGCAACGCGTGGATCACCATTGGCACGCCGCTGATCTTGGCAGAGATCGGCGAAATGATTCCTCTTCCTTCTGAGATCACGGAACGTTATCAACGGCTTGCCGCCGGTCTGCAAAGATATCAAGCGAGCCACGGTTTGTGGCACACCGTCATGGATCGTCCTGCGTTTTACCAAGAAACTTCCGGCAGCGCGGGAATCGCGTGCGGCATTTTGAAAGCGATTCATCAAGGCATCCTGGGTTCAGCGTACATGCCGGTTGTCGAAAAAGCGTTGAACGGCGTGCTGCAAAAAATCGACGTGGAGGGCGCGGTGACGAGTGTATCGGGCGGGACGCCGATCATGAAGACAATCGAAGAGTACGACAAACTCTCGCGTTATCCGACGTGTTACGGGCAAGGCCTGACGCTGATGCTTTTGACAGAGTATCTTCAATCGTAACAGTTTGGTAGGGGCGAGGCATTCGCTCAAGCACATTTGTCATGCGAGGTGAATTGCTAATTGGAGAAATGTCTTGTCATTGAAGAACGTTCTGGCGAATGCCTCGCCCCTACTCAAAAAACACGGAGGATTTCCTATGCGCCGGGTTGGATTTCTACTCAAGGTGCGCCAAGACAAACTCGAAGAGTACAAAGCGCACCACAAAAAAGTTTGGCAAGAAATGCTCGATGCGCTGCGCCGCACCGGCTGGCGCAACTATTCGCTCTTTATGCGCGACGACGGTTTGTTGTTCGGCTATTTTGAAACGCCGGAAAGTTTTCAAGCCGCGCTTGCCGGAATGAGCAAAGAAGAAATCAACGCGAAATGGCAAGCGTTCATGGCGCCCTATTTTGAAAATCTCAGCGGCGCGCACGCGGACGAAAGCATGGTCGAGTTGGAAGAGGTGTTTCACCTGGATTGACGGTTTGAAACATCCACGTTCGAGCCAGGCAGTCGCGCGGGCGGGGACGAGAGGCGTATGCAAAATCAGAAGGGATAAGAGGGTAATTTTTCATGAACTTGCGTTCACCAGCGTTCCGATGAAAATGTTGCACGG
>DYJA01000052.1 GCA_020723345.1 Candidatus Aquidulcis sp.
CGACGCGCTTGCCGCCAAGTTGCTCGACGATAAAGCGCGCGAGCGCGGGACCTTGCGCGGCGTCGGTCGCATTGACGCGGAAGAAATTGCGATAGCCCTGCTTGGTGAGCGACACTTCGGACGCGGTGGGTGTGACGACGACGAGCGGCAGGTCTTTGTAGACTTGCATCGCCGCGAGCGTCTGCCCGCTGTTCAAGTGTCCGATGACGCCGATCACTTTTTTGTTTTGCTTGATCGCGTCCGCGATTTCTTGCGCCTTTTCCGCCGCGACATCCGAGTCCGCCTGATCGTCGAGCGCGACGACCTTGACGGTGTAGCCGAGCAGTCCGCCCTGGCGATTGAGTTGATCCGCCATCGTGCGCGCGCCGCCGACGACGGTTTGCCCGCCATTTGCCTGCCAGCCCGAGAGCGGCGCGACGACGTAGACGATCACTTCGCCGCGCGGGGCGGCGGCGCAGGCGGCGAGCGCGAGTGTGAGCGCGATTAGAATTACGAAAACTTGCTTCATCAGTTTGCTCCTCTTATGCAAAAGCGGCGACAGCGACGGCGCGCGTGGACGCGAAACTTTTGCGATGCAGTCTGATCCGTTCGATCTCGTGCAGGGTGTCGGCGGTGAGATAACTTTCTCCGCAATGCGGGCAACTGACGACGGGAACATTCTCAATCACCAACAGATTATTGCCTTTGCCGTAACTGCGCGTGATGCGGCGGACGCGCGCGCCTTCTTTTCCGCAAATATCGCAGGTCATAGTTGCTCCTTTCTTTCCCTGTTCATTTTCTTCGTTTGGGTCGCTCATCCTCGATTAGCTGAATATTGATTGCTACCAAGTCATCTGCGAACCAAGCTACAAGTCGCCCCACAAACTTCTCGACGAAGTAATACAAATCTTCGTCGCGTGGGTATATCTGTGCGACCAGAACGCCATCTACATTTCCAATTTCGATGTACCCTTGTTTGATTCCTCTGGTTTTCTCTTTGCGTTGGAGGCGAGTGTATCGTCTGTTTGCCCATTCCCAAGTTTGTGCTTCATGCGTCACTTTGTCACGAAGCAGTTTGTACGCGTCCAGCCCAGCACGAGGAACAACTTGAATTGTCAGCATAGCGACCTCCGTAGTTCATTTTGAACGTGTATTCTTGTCGGACAGCGACATTAATGCAAGTCATCCATTAGTGCCGAGGTCTGTTGCCATATCAATTTCAGGCGCGCGTCCAAGAATCTATCGAAGTTATCCACTTTCCACAGATTCTTGTTGGGTGAGATAAGGTGCTGTTGCAAAACGTCTTTGTCATATTGCAGAAAGTACTCTTGGGGTGATGTATCTCCGATCTCAGAATTGACTGAGGGGGCAATAAAGGTAAGGTTGCCGAGACAGTTTATCACATCATCTTTCTCTTCCCCGCTCTCCTTTAGGAATTCCCGTGGAAAAATATGGTGTATGGCAGCGGATTCACACTCAATCGTTTTTCCAGCCCAATCTGTTGCCCGATTTCGATGTAAAAGAATGCTGAGCAACATTAGGTATTCTTTACCTGTTCGCCCTCGCAAGACGTTGGTATAGGCTTCTACAATGTCCGATTTCGTAATGCTATCCACGCGCGGGGAGCGTCCTCGCATTGCAGATAACAGTTCGTTGATGGGGAACCGTCGTGGTTTCTTGCGTATGATATCCAAATCTTCCTCAATTTTGTGATTAGGCGAAGACGAGTAGATGCCATTGAACGACGCGACAAGAAACCATCTCAGTATCTTGTTCTTTTCCGATTGCGAGATTTCCTCTGTACTTCTGTAATCCCTCTGGTAGATTATATCAAAAATGGGCAACAGCACATTTTGTGAGGGGATGTACTGTGTTGTGGCGAGTCCCAATTCTCTCCTGAGCAGTTCTATGGTGATGTTGATTGCCGTATATGACCGCTCCAGTACTTTGCTAATGCTCCTCCTGTCTCTTGCATAGCTGCTTTTCAAGTCCTGAATGGACTTTCTGAATGAGGCGACCTTTGTTATCTGGTTTTGAGACATACCCATCTTGGAAAAAACAAAGCGGACGAGCGGTTCCAAATCTAGCTCGAACTTCCTGCTAAACTCTTCGTGAATACCGATGATCCTATCCTTTTCTTGTTTGGGAAATGCGGCAGCAAAGAAGGACAAGAACATTTCAAGGTTGCCAATCTTCACCCCCGCCGAATTCACCCGCGTGAAAATCTCAGCAATTTTTTCATACACTTCCCCACCAGCAGAGGTATCAGACTTCAAGACATAGAAAGGCAATCGGTAATTGACTATTTTCTCCCCCACTGCATCCATAGCTTTCCTGTATGAGCGAGGATATTTGCCCTGCAATTCCAGGAGACGCTCTGGATCTCCAAGAGTGGCATTAACAATCAGAGAGATGTCTATGCCCTTGTGCGAGCTCAAGTATAACTTGCCATTTTCTGGAACGTATGAAATTGGAGTAACAGCAATTGTCTTTGAGCCGCGTTCTAGACTCCATCCATTCTTTATCAGCATAAGAGCCGTGAGTCTTTGTTGCCCATCAAGGACGTATCTGGCAACGCCATATCGTCCATCGGTTCCTACCAAAGGCGCGCTTGGGAATTTCGAAGTGGGTTCCCAGATGATAACCGCACCTATCGGGTAACCGTTGATGATTGAGTCAATCAACTCTTTGATGTCTTCTTCGTCCCAGACAAATTGCCTCTGTATTGATGGGACACGCAGATGCGGTGCTTCTTCCTTGAAAAACTCGCGGAGTGCGATGACTTCGGGTTTAATTGAACCGACTTTCATTCTAGGACCCCTTTCGTCAAAGATTTGATTTTGACACGACGGCAACTACGTGTCGAATGTGAAATGATTCTCTGCAACCCACCATCGGTTGAAACTGACGGCTACCGCGGCTGGAAACACGTTGAAACGTGTTCGCGCGCGCGTCGCAGTTGCATCTTTCCCCCGTTCGCATTATAATTCTTGCCGCACAGAACGAGAGGAGTGAAAGTTATGCTCAAGACTTTGGAAGGCACGTACCGCGGCGGCAAGATCGAGTTGCCTGAGACGCCACGCGATGTTCGCGAAGGCACACCTGTCATCGTCACATTCTTGACGCCCAGTCTGATTGACTTGCGCGCGCGCGGCATTGACGAAGCGCAAGCCGCCGATTTGTGCGCGCGCCTGGCAACCTTCGCCGAAGACTGGGACAGTCCCGAAATGAGCATCTATGACAACTACGACGCAGCCAAAGCCAATCTGTAAACGCGGCGACGTTATCCTCGTTCTCTTTCCCGATTCCAACTTGCGAACAGCCAAGGCGCGCCCCGCGCTGGTTGTCCAAGCCGATAATCTTCAAACGGGCTGCGGCACACACTCAATCTCTGATCTCCGATCTCCAGTTTCCTATCCGCTGGAACACCCTCTCACTGCCCGCGCAACACGCGCTTGACCTGCGCGCTCGTCGAATCTACCTCGACGATGAAATCGCCCCCGCGCCGACCGACGTAATCTTTCGGACCATAGTTGACGCGCCAAATCAAGCCGCTCTCAAGAATCTGCTGTGTGATGGTAATAAGACTCTGCCGCAAGTCAATGCCCGCTTCGCGCGCGCGTGCGTTTGCCGCCGCAACCACGCGGGCAAGCGATACCGCCAATTCATCTTGGAGCACATCTGCTGTCAATGCTACCGCCATAGTCACACTCCTTCCTCAAGAATTTCTCGCGTATTTCCTTCCGCACTCACCTGTCCATTCGGCGCAATGCGATAGATGATCTCGTGCGAGACAACGAACTCGCCTTCGTAAAGTCTGCCCTTCAAGTCAGGATCATCCCGCACCGCGCGGCGATCTGTTTCGCCTGGCTCTTGAAGATAGTCGCCGCCAATGTTCGGGTGGGTGTGGAACGAGGCAACGATGTCGAATCTTCCGATTTTGCATCCCGCGTGTGGTGGGAGCATGATTCCATCTTGTTCGCCCCGAGTCCAACGCACGACACTCATGTTGCCGACAGAATCACGCAAGACAAAACCACCTTCTTCGTGTCCGCCAGCATCCCCTGGTTGCGAATCTTGCCACGCCTGTTTCAGCGCGGCGCGCACGATTGGACTATTCAAAAGCGTGGACACGCTTGTCCTCCAAGACGGAACGCGGATGCTGTTTGCGAATTGCTTCTACGACTCGATCGCTAGCCCGAATGTCTGCGTTGATTTCGTCGAGGTGACTATAGTAGTACGACAGCGCGTCATGCACTTGCGGCAAGGTCAAGTGCGGGTGCGCTTGCACAATTTCATCGGGTGTCCAACCCATCCGCTCGTACTCGATTGCAATTTGCGCGACCTTGATGCGCGTTCCCTGAACAATCGGTTTGCCGCCACGCACGCCTTTCTTGCGCGTGACGTACGGATGTTTGATTTTGCGTTCCAACATTCGAGTCGTTACCATATTTTCGCCTCCCCGCAAACATTCACGGCATTTTCTCCTCACGCCTCACGTCCCCCTACTCAATCGTCTGCAAAAATTTGCGCGCGATGTCGCCCACGGGATCCGTCGTCAAGATGCCCTGCCATTGATCGCCTGGCTGCACGAGATTCGCGACGACGATGTTCGCGCCGTTGAAGATCGCGCTGCGCGCCTCTTTGAGATCAACGCCGCCTGCCGCCGAAATCGCGACGTCGTACTTGCTGCGAATGCGATTGACGTGCCGATATTCGATGACCTTGCCGCGCGTGCTTTCTTCGTCGCGACCGCGATGCAGTACGACCACATCGGGCGGCTTTTTCAGCGGACGCATCACGGCGAGCGGATCATGTACGCCGATCATATCAATCATCGAAAGCATTTCCAGACGCGCGCAGCGTTCGATGAAGAGATTGAGCGACTCGGTGGGCGAACTGCCGAGAATCGTCAGCGCGTTTGCGCCCGCGTGTTTCGCAATGTCCACTTCGCCGAGCGCGCCGTCCACCGTTTTCATATCGGCGACGATGGTGCCGCGCCACAGTTTGCGGATCGCCTGGATGCCCTTCATTCCCTCGCGCTTGATAAACGGCGTCCCCGCTTCGATCAAGATGCGCTCGTTGAACGCGATCGTCGGCAAGACGCGCTGGACGAGCGCCAGATCGTAGTTGAACGCGATCTGCAAATAGCGAATCTTGTAGTCGAGCATCGCGCCCGCCTATTCCTTTTTCGATTCGACAACCGAACCCAAGACCCGTCCCAGATCGGATGGCACAAAGAGCACGATTTTCTCCGACGGGTCCGCCGCGATGTCGCGAATCGTTTGGAGCGTTCGCAAGTGGAGCGCGCCGCTGCTCTTCGACAAAGTCTCCGCCGCTTGACGCAGATTCTCGGACGCGGTCAACTCGCCCTGCGACGCGATGATCATCGCGCGGCGCTCGCGTTCCGCTTCGGCTTGCTTCGCCATCGCGCGTTTCATCTCGGCGGGCAGTTCGATTTCCTGAATCTTGATCGACTCGACATCCACGCCCCAGTTGCTGGTCTCGGTGTCCACGATCTTTTTGATGCTGTCGGCGATTCGTTCGCGTTCGGTCAGCACGAAATCCATCTCATTGTTGCCGATGACGTCGCGCAGCGCGGCTTGCGTGAATTGTCGGACGGCAAAGACGTGGTCTTCGATCTTGACGATGACCGTCTCAGGGCTGATGACTTTGAAGTACACGACGGCGTTCACCAGAATCGGAATGTTGTCCTTGGTCATCACTTCTTGGCGCGGAATTTCCGCCGTCTGGATCCGCATGTTCACTTTCCGCATCGTTTGGATAAGCGGAATGATAAACGTGAGCCCAGGATCGCGCGTTCCTGCATACTTGCCCAGCGTAAAGACGACGCCGCGTTCGTACTGATAGAGTAACCGCACAGACATTGGCACGATGAAGAAAAGCAGTAGAACGATGATCGAGATCAGACAACCCAAGATTGAAAAAAGCGCTTCCATGATTTTCCTCCTGATTGACTGTTCGGACTATCGAGAACGCGCCGATCACAAAGCAGATTCAAGTTTCGCCGCCAAATCGTTCGCCCACGTGCGGATCGCCGTCCAGTCGCGCAGGTCGCTCGCGGGCGCATCGTGAAGCGGACTGGCGGGCAAACTCTTGAGCAAACTATCGGGAAAGCGCAACTTGGTTGGATCGTACTTGCCGCCAAATATTTCTAGCGCGATTGGCTTGAACCAGGACAGTTTCGCCAATTCTTGATCGAGTCCCGCGCGTACTTCTTCCCATTCTGTCTTGTCATCGCGCGTTGGACCGAGCGCGAAGATCGCCGTGGGTTGTTTCGACAGAGTTTCCTGATACCGCGCCAAAAACTGCTGCGCGTCTTTGTGCAGACTGCCAATGTAGATCGGCGCACCCAGAACGACTGCGCGATAATCCGCGAGCGCGCGCACTTTTCGCATCGGTTGAAGGTCTACCGCCAATCCACGTTCGCGCAAAACTCCTGCCACCGTCTCCGCTACTTCTTGTGTCGAGCCGTACTTTGTTGCAAAAGCCACTAAAACTTGAGTCGTCATCGTCATCTCCTTTTATCGCAACATCAACGCATCCTTCGACTGCGCTACGCTCCGCTCAGGACGCCTCACGCTTTCCGTACACCTCATCCATCGCGCCTTGCAACTCATTCAATTGCGCGATTTGTTCCGCAATGTCACCGCGCAAACGCTGCGAGCGGCTGTCTTCGATGTCGTCTTTCGAGCGGATCAGCATCAGTTGCGAATACACCGTGCCAAGCGCGGTCAGCGTCGCGTCGAGTTGCAGCTCCGCCTTCTCCATCGTGTTCGTCAGTTTGTCGAGATTCGCCGCTTGCGCCTTTTTCGATTCGAGCGCGTGCCGCGCTTGCTCGCGCACCGCGTCGTCGTCTTCGCGCTCGACGCGTTTCTCTAGTTCCCTCAGTTCCTTCGGCGCGCTCGACGCATCCTGCTTGATCATCTCATCGCGCTCGAACGCGTCGAGCCGTTGCGCGAGCCGAAAAATTTGCGCGATCCAATCGGCGATGCCAGCGGTCGAATCGTGCAAGTGCTCGCGCAGCACGCCGCGCTCGCTCGCGCGAATCGTCGCTTCGATCCGATGGCGATAATCGAGTGCGCGCTGCACGGCGGCGCGCAGTTTCGGCGTTTTGATCGTCGCGGGATTGAATTCTTCACGCAGCATTTCCGCGACGACTTGCGCGCCCGTGTTCGCGTCTTGCAAACTCGTGACGATGATGAGCGTCTCGGCCATCGCGCCGATGACGAGCCAGTACCACCACTGCCACCACTCGAACGGGCGCGGCACAAAGTACGCGAGCAGAATCGTCAGCGCGATTGTCGCCGCGCTCTCAAAGCGAAAGAACGCGTGCGTGAGAATCGCGGAGGTGGCGCGGGAGCGGAGGTTGGAGTTTGGCATATGGTCACCCAATGTTAGTTATTGTCGCATCAAGCGCTCAGGTGAGACCAGAGCGAGCAAGTCATCAATCAATACCTGTTTTTTGATTTCGCGACTTGCAGGAGTTGATTTGAATTCCAGTCCGAATTCGCGACAAGATTCTTTGAACCTCGTCCAAGAAATCATCCTATAATCTTTCGGCAACTCGATGTAAAGATATGTTGCTACACCGCCCGCTTTTGTCTTGGTTTTCTTTTTGTGAAGTAATGTTCCGTGCGGACAAACTGAATATTTTTTATTTTTATTCCACACCTGGATAATAGAATCACCTCGCTTGGCCGCTTCTACAAAACCGCCAGTTCCTGTCCAACGGATTCTTTCTATGTTGTACATTCTGGGCTGGCGTAAACGTTTGCGGGCAATGGCATACCCTTGTTGTTCTGCCCGTTCCTCAAATGTAGGAAATTCTGTTGAATGAACTCCAACCATCCAAACGCGTGATGCAGGGTGACTCGGTTGTTTGCCCCTTACAATTTGGGGAGGTTTGTACAACTTCTGACAGTGTGCTAACCACTTTGGAGTAATTGGTTTATTCATCCGAAGATCAAACCATTTTCGGATGCTACATATAGTTTGAGGGTCGCTTGTGAGTATTCCTGCTTCATCAAGTTCCGATATTGAACTTTGGGACAAGTTGGCAGAGCCAACCACAGCGCCGCGACCAAACAAGTAAATCTTGGCGTGCAAGTTCTCTCTCACGTAGATTTTAATGCCGCGCTCTTGCAGTATCTTGATTTCAGACGGACACACGCTCCCATCTTTTGCGTTCGCTTCTGTCAACGCACAGATGAGAACATCACCTTTGCGGAGTGGCAAGAATTTTGCGCTACCTTTTCCAATGTACGGCGCGGCAATCATACGCCGAGTCTTTGTTTTCTTTGCCAGTTTTTTGATTGTGCCCCAGAGGGTACTGCGAGAAAGAAACTGCGTCTTCATTTCTTCTCCTTTGATCATGCTGAACATATTTTGCCATCGCGCCAAGGAGACCCTTCGCTCCGCTCAAGGTGATAAGCCCCGTTATCCGCCAAGGTACTGTTCTATCCGCGCCGACCAATCCGAAGGTCCCGCGAGATTGAGCGAACGAGCCGTCCGTAGGAATGAGCGCGTTCTTTTCGCTTGTGGCACCTCCGCCTCAATCGTGATGCGCACGCGCGTATTCGGTTGCAACTTGAGCGGCTCGTCAAGACGCAATACTTGCCCATCAAAGGTTGCTTCGAGTGTTTGAGTCATTCTTTGCCTCCGCGAAGCATGAAGGAGAAATCCTTTCATCCTTCATCCTTCCGCCTTCATCCTTTGCTAAAAGTACGTCGAGAGAATCTTGTACAATTTGCTAATCGTGTCCGGGTCCGCGCGGCGCGCAAAGCCGCCCGTCGCGTCCGCGAGCGCGTTCAACACGTTCCAATCCGCGTCGCTGCCGTAGCCGATGCAGAAAATCACGACCGGCACGCCGCTCGCGTTGCCGCGCCGAACTTTGTCGGTGAGTTGGCTCAATTTGATCGACGACGAATTTTCGATGCCGTCGGTCATCACGACGATGGCGTTGATGCGGTCGCGGTCGCCGCGTTTCTGCAAATCGTCGTATGCGAACGACACCGCGTCGAGCAGCGCGGTCTGCCCACTTGCCCGCAGCGCTTTCACTTGCGATTTCAACATCGCGCGCTGCGCGCTAATGTCTTGCGGCGCGATTGTGCTGTACACGCGATTTGAAAACGGCACCAAGCCGACGCGGTCGCGGTCGCCTTGCACCTGATCGAGAAAAGTCGTGAGCGCGTCGATTGCCTGGTTCATTTTGTTCTGCTCGCCCATGCTGCCCGACGTATCCGCGACGAGATAAATATTCGCGGGACGTTTCGCCAGATACCACGACGCCTGGACTGTTTCGATGATCGCCGCGCTTGGCATTTGCAAAGTCGTCTGCGGTTGCGCGGGATCGACGCCGTTCGATTTCTTGATTGGCGACGCGGGATCGTCGAGCCGCAAATTTAGATCGACGGGACGATAGCCCGACTGCAAAATGAGTTTTTGAATTTCGGGCGACAAGACAAAATCGCGCAAACGCCGATAGGTCAAACGCTGATCGTCGGTGAGACCGGGTTGTTCGAGCAGCGCGAGCGGATGGTCTTGCCAGAGCGTCCCCTCGGCGGGATAAATCGCGACGAGTTTTTGCGACGACTTGCCGTTAAAGTAAATCACCAATCGTTCAGAGACGACGAACGCGTCGAGGTAACTGCGTCCGCGCGCGAGCACTTGATCGATTGTCGCTTGCTCGCCTTCGCCGTAATAGCGTACCGTTTTTTCGAGCGCGGCGACGTAATCGAGCGTCGCGCGGTTTTTCACGTCGTCTTCAGTCAACGCGCGCGTCTTGTTCGCGCCCGCGTAAAATTCGGCGAGCGTCGCGAGCAAGCCGCTGGCGGAACTCGTCGAAGGATGGCTCCATTTGAAATTCGCGTCGCTCTTTGCTTTCGCGAGCAAATCTTGCCAGCCGATCTGTTTTTGCGGATAGCCCAGCGCTTGCGCCGCATCGCTCCACATCGCGATGACGATGGGCGTGACCGCAAAGCGCGTCGATTCGCCGACGAGTGGCGCATCGCGTCCCGCGTCCACCTGCGCGAGCCACAACGACGAGTCGGGGCTGATCGCGGTGAACTTGCCCGCGCGCGCCGCGTCGACAATGTCTGCCGCCTCCATTTTCGTCGCGTTGATCTTCATCGGCAAGCCCGACGGCGTTTTGTTGTTCGCCCTATTGAAACGCGCGACGATGTCTTGCATCAGCGCGTCTTTTTCGAGCGAGTACGCGAGATCAATCGTCGCGGTCGTTGGCGCGGATGTCGTTTCAGATGAACTGAGCACGGCGATCAGAAAGACGATGCCGCACAGCGCGGCGATCATGCTGCCCAAAACGCCAAAGACGACGAGCAGCGCGCAGCCGGTGGTTTTTTTGACTTCGGGATTGCGATTGCCCTTGCGCTTCATTTCGCCCCCACGTTCAAGTCGAACCAGCGTAGGAGCGCCTGCAGCGTATCGCGATCAGGCGCGCGCATACGCGATGTGCTGGCGACTCGCGCGTTCGCGCCTTGCCCTTGCCACTTTACAAATAGACTGTCGTTGCCCGCAATCGACACTTCGGTGTTCGCGGGACGGAAACCGCGCGCCGCCGCTGCGGTTTGAATCGGCGTCGAGAGCAAATATTTTTCAAACTGTAACGCCGCGTTTTTCTCCGCCGCGCTCGTTTCGGTGCCCATCCAAATCGTGAACGGAAAATCGAACCAGGTCAAATATTTTGGATACACGATTCGCAGCGGGTCCGACCAACGCGTTTGAATGCCCTGCATGTTGACGAGCAGATCGCTTTCGAGCAATTGTCCGCCGTCGCCGACCGAATAGCCAAAGAGTGCGAGGTCTTCGACCGAGTACGCCGAGAGCGACGAAAAGTCGGTGACCGAACCCATCAACTCCTTGAGCCATTTTTGGAATTGCGGATTCGTCACGTCTTCGGTCGAGATCGTCACCTTGTCGTAGTACTCGCCCGCCGCCGAAACCATCGCAAGCAAGCCCGCCGCGTTCTTGCGCGGATTCGGCACGATCAGTTTGAAATAACCCCACGACTTGTCGCCGCCGAGATCGGGCCAGCCGCCTTTGGCAATCGCCGCGTCGTGGATCGTTTTCCAGTCGACGGTTTGAAACTTCTTTGTGAGGACTTGATATCGGCTGTCGTAAATACCCCACGAGAAAAGCGAAGTCACGACGGGACGCGCGCGATACTCGCCGTCGGTGAGAAACACATCGCGACCCAGTTTCGCGCTGTACGTCGCGTTGACGAGTTCGACGAGATAACGACTGTCGGGAATCCACGCGGTCGGCACGGCGCTTCGACTATCGCTCAGCGTGAACTCGCCGCGATCCCACTTGCCGAGCGCGACGACGCTGTCCATCGGCGTCACGGTGACGACAATCGTGCGTCCGTCTTGCGTGCGCTTTTCGGCGTTGAATTTCTGCGCGGCATCCTGCACCCAGGGTTCAATCGACAGTGCGGAAACGACGCGCACCTGAATCGGCTGCGCGGTCGGACTCGGAATGTTGCCGCTCAATTGCGATACCAAAAACGAAACGCCGACGATGATCAGCGCGAGCAGGATGACGGCGAAGAAGATGATTCGGGTTCGGTTCATATTTCCAGTCCCAAAGTGTTCAGTTTTCAGTAATCAGTATTCAGTGCCCAGATCACAAACTGAACACTGAATACTGAAAACTGGATACTGAACCTATGCCAAGCCAAGTTTCTTTTTCCGCTCCGCCAATTGCGTCTCCAGCGTGTTGCGTTCGAGCAGTTCGTCCATCTGCACGTCGAGACGCTGCGCTTGCATTTCGGAACGCGCTTGCGCTTTGTCGAGCCGCGCGCGAATGCTTTCCGCCATGCGCGCGACATCCTGATCGCCCGAGCCGAGCAGATTATCGAGCGATTGCATCGTCTTGGCGGTGAGTTCTTTCGATTTCGCCAGATCGAGCAGCGCCTGCATTTCTTCGCGCTCTTGCTTGACGGTCGTGAGTTTCGCTTCGAGTTTCAGTTTCGCTTCGAGTAGTTTCGAGTACTCGGATTGCTGACGCTCGAACTGCGCTTTGTACGTTTCCGCGAGGCGCGTCGTCGAGTTGAGTTTGGACTGCGCGGCGACCGCGAGTTCTTCCTTGCCCTCTTTGAGCATCAGGTCAATGTTGCGATCGAGCTCGGCGGCTTTCGCGGCAAACTCATCGTACTTGCGCTTGAGCGTTTTCACTTCGCCGCCGATGGTCGCCGCCGCGTCTTCGAGGTCTTCGAGATTATCCTCGACCTGGCGGATGTACTGATCGATCACCGCGAGCGAATTTTTCTTGAGCGCCTCGTCCACGAGCGCGTGCAGATTCGCGGCGATCAGCGTTTGAACTTTTTCGAGTAGACTAGCCATGGTGTTCCTCCTGGTGGTTTGCAGTGCGCGCTAAAGCGCGTACTACGAGCGTTTATTCTGGCGAGATTCTAGCACAATCGAGCGGGAAAATCCTGACAGCGGACTGACAGATTCCAGCAATCGCTAATCGCCTGTCTCCTGTTCTCTGATTGCGATGACACTGACGCGTTGTATGGAATCATCGATTTGGTAGAGAACGCGATAGGACCCCATGCTGACGCGGCACGTCTCAGCATCCAAAATCATGCTGTCAGGTGGGCGTGGGTTTTGTTGCAGCGCGTACAAACGCAGGACGATTTGCTTGAACCGTTTTGGATGCAGATCGGCAAGTTGTAACTCAACAGCGCGATCGACTTGGATGCTGTACATTGCCGTCTCTTATTCTTCGTCCAAGCCCAGATCGACGCCCCATTTCTTTTCGTAATTCTCGATCACGCGCGCTAACGGCACAAATTTCTTACGGGTCTTTTTCAATTGACGCACAAGCGCGAGATCGCGCGCGTTCTCAATTTCCTCCAAGCGTTTCAAATCCTGCGCGCTCACAATCGCGCCGACGGGTTTGCCGCGCTTGCTGACAATGACCCGCTCCTGCCGATAGATCACTCGGTTGAGCAGATCGGAGAATTGATTTTTTGCCTCGACAACACTAACTGTTCTGTTCATCCAAACCTCCCGCTGGGCGGAAAAGCCATTCTGACTATTCTGGCTATATTATCCCCAAGACTCAGCAGTTTGTCAATGTGGCATGTTGCTCACAACTCCACTTCCGTCCCCAGATTCTCGCGCACCGCCGCGTCGTAAATCGCGCGCGCGACCGACGCGTCCTGCGCCGCGTTGCCGACCGATTTGTAGTACGTGATCTCGTCGTCGCGTTCGCGTCCGCGCTTTTTGCCCGCCGCGATTTCGCCGATTTCCGCGTAAATGTCCGCTTCGGTGATCGCGCCGTTCTTCAACGCGATGATCAGATCGCCCGCTTCGGCGAGCGCGGCGGCGCGCTGATCGACGACGATCTTGCTCGCGCGCTTGAGCGTCGTCTCATCCACCTCTTGCATTTGCGGCGTGTACGCGCCAACCGCGTTGACGTGCGCGCCGGGCTTGAGATCGCCGCCGTCGAACACCGGCTTGGACGAAGTCGTCGCCGCGCAAATAATATCCGCGTCGCGCACCGCCTCCGCCGGAGACGATGCCGCGCGTATTTCCCCAGTTCCCTCAGTTCCCTTATTTCCTTGCATTTCCCTCGCGAACGCTTCCGCCTTTTCCCTCGCCACATCGTACACCCACACGCGTTCCAATTTTCGCACCGCCGCGACGGCGCGCAATTGCGTGCGCGCCTGCGTCCCCGCGCCAAAAATCGCGGCGACGCGCGCGTCGCGCCGCGCGAGTAAATCCGTGGCGACGCCGCTGCCCGCGCCGGTGCGGAGCGCGGTGAGATAGCCGCCCTCCATCGCCGCCAGCGGCTTGCCGGTCGCGGCGTCAACCACGACGACGAGCGCGTGAATCAGCGGCAGTCCTTTCGCAGGATTTCGATTGTGAACGGAAACGATCTTGACGGCGAGCGCGTCGGAGGCGTGCAGGTGCGCGGGCATGAACAACGTGACGGCGTCGTGCTGAGCAATCGGTACGGGGACGCGCAGAGGTACAGTTGCTTGGTTCGTCGAGAGTTGGGCGAACGCGTCGCGCACAATCGCGATCGCGTCTGGCATCGTGAGCGCGCGTCGAACGTCGGCGCGGGCTAAGATTCGCATGAGCGACCTCCGTCGATAGATTTGACAAATAACTAAAGTTAGTGTATACTAACGAATGAAGTTGGCGTCGCGATACGCCACCCGTACACGCACGCGCATTATACCCCACCTGCGCGTGAAAAGAAAATCTTGCCAAGGAGGCAATATGCTGAAACGCTTGATGATCACGAGCGTACTTGTGGCGCTGTTTGCCACGGGGTGCGCGTCGGCTGTGCCGACCGCGCGACCCAAAGACAAGTTAGTCCTCGCGATCCAACCGACCCTCGCCGCCACCGAGATGTTGGAGAAGGCGAAACCGCTCGAACAATTCCTCGAACAAAAACTCCCCGATGTGGACGTCGAAATCTACGTACCCCTCAGTCAAGCCGGAGTGATCGAATCCCTGCGCTTTGGTCACGCCCACATCGCATTTATGGGCGCGTGGCCCGCGCAACTCGCCGTCGATTTGGCGGGCGCCGATCTCGCGCTGGCTGAAGTCCGCCAAGTGATCGTCGACGACAAACCCGTTGAAGCGACGAGTTATTATTCGTACTGGGTTGTCTCGCCGACCAGTCCGCTCAAATCGCTTTCCGAACTGAAGGGCAAACGCGCGTGCTTCCCCAGCCCCATTTCCACATCCGGTTACGTCGCGCCGATGGGACGGCTGCTCGAACTTGGACTGCTTGCCAAACCGGAAAAGGGCGAAGCGGATCCCAAAACGTACTTTGCCGACGTTCGGTTTGGCGGCGGTTACAGTCAATGCTGGGAGGCGTTGAAAGCGAATCAGGTGGACGTTTCGGTCATTGCTGGCGATGTGCCGGAGAAATTGTACAACGAAGTAATCGCGAATACCCGGACACTTGACAAACAGGGACCGATTCCATCACATGCGGTTCTGGTCAGCAAGGAACTGAAAGAGCCGCTCCGCGCGCGCGCGATCGACGCGCTGCTTGCGCTGAATGCTCCAGCCCAACGCGACTTGATGCGCGGATTTATCTCCAGCATCTTCGTTGGATTCCAAAAGTCGAACGCCGAAATCCATCTCAGCAAACTCAAAACGTACTTGAGTCAATCGGGCTTGGCATTCAACGAGCGCGTAGGCAAGTAACGAAGGGGGAACCGCGATGACGCGTCAGTTGGCGACCTGCCTAGCCGAGGGCATCTGGTTTGCTTATCAGCCAGGCCGATGGATTCTCAAGGATATTCACCTGCGCATTCCGCCGGATGGATTCCTCACGATTCTTGGACCTTCCGGCTCAGGCAAGACGACGCTGGTAAAAATTCTCGCCGGTTTGCTCAAGCCCCAAAAGGGTACGGTGGAACTCTTGGGGCGCTCAATGAGCAACGGGCAGAGCGCCGATCCGGAGTTTCGCCGTCAGGTGGGATATATTCCTCAGCAACTCGGACTCGTGCGCGGGATGTCGGTGCTTGAAAATGTGCTCATGGGCGCGCTCGGGCGCATCGCCGGTCCCCTTCCGCTCTGCGGATGGTTTCCCAAATCCGAAATTGCCCAGGCGCGCGAGTATCTCGCGTTTCTGGGAATCGAACACAAGGCGCGCGAACCGGTGTTTTGTCTCAGCGGCGGCGAACGCCAACGCGTGGCGATCGCGCGGACGCTGCTGCAAAATCCCAAGATCGTCTTTGCCGACGAATTCGTCTCCGATCTCGATCTGCCGCGCGCGGCACAGGTACTGACCGCGATGTGCGAGTTGAGCAAGCGCGAGCGCATTCCATTCATCATCAATCTCCACGAGATTCCGCTCGTGCAAGAATTGAGCAGCGAGGTCATCGTGCTCAAGAACGGCAACATCGTGCATCACGGCGAGGCGCGCCAGATCACAAAGACGCTCGTTCAGCAGGTGCTGGCATGAAATCGAATCGTCTACCCGAATACGAATTGCTAAACCGCGACGTCTTTGTCGGCATCGGTTTGCTCGCGCTGGCGGTGCTCGCGCTGGCGCAACTCGGTCTCTTCGATCTGGAAAGATTGGTCCGCGGCGCGGGCAATCTCATCGTCTTTTTCCGGGAGACGCTTCCGCCCGATCAAGATGTTCTCCCGATCGCGCTGATCGCCCTCGCGGAAACCCTGGTGATGGCGTTTGCCGGGAGTCTGCTTGGTTTTTTCCTGGCTGTGCCGTTGGGCTTGCTGGGCGCGCGCACGCTTGCTCCCGCGCCGCTTGTCTACGTGGTGCGCTTGCTGCTCGGCGCGATTCGTACGGTGCCCTCGCTCTTGTGGGCGGTGATGTTTGTCGTCGTCGTGGGTCTGGGCGCGCTCGCCGGTACGCTCGCGCTCGCGGTGTACACGCTAGGTTATCTCGCCAAACTGTACGCCGAATATTTCGAGGGAGTCGATCCCGAAGTGCTCGAAGCCGTGCGCGGGGTGGGGGCGCGACGGTGGCACATCGCGCGCTTTGTGGTGTGGCCCGAAACCGCGAATGCCGTGTTGAGCCAACTCTTGTTCGTGCTCGAGTACAGCATTCGCGCTTCGACGATCCTGGGATTCGTCGGCGCGGGCGGGATCGGCTTTTACTTGAATGTCTACGTCAATACGCTGGCGTATCCGCGCGTCGCGACGATCCTCTTGCTCATTCTCGGCTTGGTGCTCATCATGGACGTGGTGAGCAGTCGCGTCCGCCAACGGTATTTGCTGACTGTTCCGTAGGCAGTTTGGCGCGCTTGGCAAATCGCGCATCAGGGCGCGTAGCAGCCCGGCGGCTTGAGCCAGTGATCGGTAATGGCGGCTTCGCGATTCGGCGGTTGACAGGAGAGCCACGGACGCAGCGTAAAGTTTTTCGCGCGCAGCGCAATCGCGCAATCGTCCGCGATCACTTTCAAGGTCAGTTTGCCCGCTTCCAATTTCCACGTGTACACGCCGACATCTTCGATGCAATTCGGATCGTTGAAGAACGTGATGCGATCATTCGACACGGTGTACGATCCGATGCTCGTCCAATTCCAGAATTGATAATAGACGCGATAGACACCTTTTTCCAGCCCGAGTCTCCAGATACCGCGTTCGGGCGCATAGTCCGGACAACGTTTACACGGGACGGGTGTTCCTTCGCGGTCTTCGAACTTGGCGTAGACGCCGTCGAGCGCGGATGCCGTTGGCGGCGGAAGCGGTGTGGTGTACGGAAAGGGCATTCTCAATTGCAACTCCATCCATCTTTCCGTTGGCGTCGGCGTGACCTGAGCGATTGGAGTGGGACGATTGGTCGGAGTCGGCAAACCGGGGCTAAACGTGGGAGAAGCGCACGCAACCGCGAGCAACGCGATACCGCAAGCCAATCCCAACCAGCCGACGAATTGCCAGGGGTTTGAGTTCTTCATTGTGCTTTTTCTCCTTCCGCCGATTCGATTGCGCCGAGTGCGTTTTGTGTGCTAACTGATTTTGTCAATGATACTGGTTAGCGGCGACGGCGCGCACGCGCGCCTGGCGGCGTTTCCGTTCGATGAAGCGGCGGACTTTGGCGCGATTGCCGCACTTGCTCATGGAGCACCAGCGGCGCAGGTGATTGCGACTAGTATCCACAAAGAGCCAATCGCATGTGTCGCCGCCGCACTGGCGCACGGCGCGTACCTTTTCCGAGGTGAGCAATTCCGCAGCCGAGAGCGCGATGCCCCAAAGCACCCGTTCCAGCGCGGTCTTGTCGTTCCACTCGATCACAAAACGATCGTGCGCGCGTTCGATGTGTGAGTGCAGGTTCGCTTCCGATCGCGCGGCATTGATCGTTTCGAGATCAGCGGGCTTTGGTGAATTGCCCTGGGCGATGGCTGAGAAGACGCGGAAGATGGTCTCGCGCAACGCGATGGCGCGGTGGAACATCGCCAGCGCCTCGTTGGGTTGGCGCGCGGCTTTACGCCGCAGAGATTCCGCGTCGCTGGCGGGCAAGATGCCGGCGTGGCGGCTCCACAAGATGAGATCGCGATAGTCGAAGAGATACTCGTGGATCGGAGTTCTGCCATGACCGTACAGCGTATTCGCAAAATCCAAGCATACCGCGCCGCCGATCAGATGGTGAATCTCCGCGTCGCGCGGTGGCTCGACGGTTCTATCTTTTTGGATGTGCGCTATGTCCATTAACCTCTATCATTATTTTAACAGGTTAATCACGAATTGTCAAGCCGGGCGCGCCGAACGCCGAACGGGTGTGCGTCAAAGTGTTGGATGGTTTGGAGTTAGACCTGTCAGGTTTCCGAAAACCTGACAGGTCTAACTGCCAGCGCGCGGTGAAGTCCAAAAACGTGACGCGCGCCCGCGCCGAACCGCAAAGAAATGGGCGAAACACTCCACCGGAGTGTTTCGCCCAAGCGCTTGCAGATGCCGGATCAGGGCTGTCCCGCCGGCTTGAGAACCGGCGCATCCGCGCCCGGCGGCGATTCGCCGCCTTCCTCTCGGAATTCCTCCAATTCGATCCGGCGGCGCGCCTCGGGTACCAAACCTTCCGGACGCGTCAACATCATCACGACGAGCGCCGCGCCATAAAACAGGTAGCGAAATTCGGCGAACTCGCGCAGCAGTTCGGGCAAGCCGACGAGCGCGAGCGCGCCGACGATGACGCCGGGAATGCTGCCCATGCCGCCGATGATGATGAGCGACAGCACGTTGACCGAGACGAGGAAATTGAAACTGTGCGGATAGACCGAGCCGAGTTTGCTCGCAAAGATCGCGCCGCTCAACCCGCCGAACGATGCGCCCAGCCCGAACGCCATGAGTTTGGTCGCGACGAGTTCGATTCCCATTGCTTGCGCGACATCTTCATCTTCGCGCATCGCCATCCACGCGCGTCCCAGGCGCGAATTTTTCACGCGCATGGAAATAAAAATGACCAGAAGACAGCCTCCGAGGAACAAATAATAGAACTCGGGTGGATTGATGATCTTGATCGGTCCGACTTCGGGTTTGGCGATCAGCAGGACGCCTTGCGAGCCGCCGAGCCAGTGCCGCAAAAAGTCTGACCCGACGAGAATGCGAATGATCTCGCCAAAACCCAGCGTCACAATCGCCAGATAGTCGCCGCGCATTCTAAGGACAGGGATGCCTAAGAGGACTCCGGCAAGCACGGCGACGATCACGGCGAAGGGGAGCGCGAGCCACCAACTGTCCGTGATGATGGCGCGTCCCAATTCCGGCGAGGTGAGTACGCCGACGGTGTACGCCCCAATCGCAAAGAACGCCACGTAACCCAGATCGAGCAAGCCCGCGAACCCGACGACGATATTCAATCCCAGCCCCATCAAAAGGTACAACCCGACGTTGTCGAGGACTTCGCTGAGGTACAAGCCCAGGATTTTCGGCAGCAACAACAAGATCGCGATGCTGATCAGAATGGAGGTCCAGCGCAGCGCGCGCTGACGCGTCGGCGGCAGTCGATCGATTCTGGCTTGAACCTGTGCGCTTTTTTGCGACCAGAGATAAGAAGCGACTCCAACCGCGATCAAGATCGTTAGGGCGCCTGCAATGGACAAACCGTTTTGAGCATAAAGAAACTTGGTGATCGGGGTGAACGCGTCAAAGTTCGATAGTGTCACGGTCACCAGGTCTTGCAACACGCCCATCAGCAAAACCGTCGTCAAGGCGATCAGGACCGCGCGGCGGACTTGCGGCGGCAATAGGTAGATGAGCGCAGCAATCGCTCCCACCACGAGTCCGGCGATGAGAAGGAAAAGAGTACCAGTGAGCGGTCCCAGTCCGAGTGTCAGCAAGTCGTACAATTGCGGCGTCGCGTTGAGGAACATCGCGCCCAGAGGGAGAAACGCGCCTAGCCAGATAAGGACAACCAGGAGACAATTGACAACCACTCCTGCTGCCGCGCCATTGACAAGTGCGCGCATGGGCTGATGCGATTCGCCTCGACTCACGGCGATGTACGCGGTAGCGAGCAAAGTAACCAACAACAGAGTTTGCCCCATCGTGATCACTCCGCCGACAATATCGCGCGGACTGAATGCTTGGATCATCCCTTCCAAGGCAATCGCAACGACGACGATTCCACCAATCAATCCGATTTTGACGGCTAACCAAAGATCCGCGTTCGACGTGGCTTTCATAGTTGTTCTACCTTATGCCTTCTTCTCGGCAAGTTTCTCGCCGAGGATGCCGGAGGGGCGGAAGATCAGCACGAGCACCAACAGCGTAAAAGCGATGGCATCTTTGAGTTGTTGTGGGGCGGGAATCCCTAATCCATCGAGAAACAAACTGGGACCAAGCGATTCGATAACGCCTAAGAATAATCCACCTACCATCGCGCCGGGAATGTTCCCAATACCGCCCAGGACGGCTGCCGTGAATGCCTTGATGCCCGGAATAAAGCCCATAATGAAACTGACCTGCCGGAACATGAGCGCGTACAAAACTCCCGCCGCGCCCGCGAGCGCGCCGCCGATCACGAACGTAAGCACAATGATGCTGTCAACGTCGATGCCCATCAATGCAGCGGTCTGTTTATCTTCGGCGACCGCGCGCATCGCCTTGCCGACGCGCGTGCGCTGCACGATGAGTTGCAGTCCCGCCATCATCAGCGCGGCCGCCACGATGACCAGAATCTGGACGTACTGAATCCGGAAATCGCCAAATCGCAGGTAGGGTTTGAGCGCAGCGATCTCAGGATAGGGCTTGATGTTGGGACCGTACAAACCACGGAAAAAATATTGCAGGAAGAACGACGCGCCGATGGCGGTGATCAATGGCACCAAGCGCGGCGCAAAACGCAGAGGGCGGTAGGCAATGCGCTCGAGCAAGACGGCGACGATGAGCGAAATTGCCATCGCGAGGACGAAGATCGCCAGCAGGCACACCACTGGATTCTCGTCGAGAAAACCCGATCTGCCCCAAGCGTCGGCGAGGAAATACGCGGTAAACGGACCGCTCATAAAAACTTCGCTGTGCGCAAAATTGATCATCCGAAGAATCCCGTAGACCATGGTGTAGCCGAGGGCAATCAGCGCATAGATGCCGCCCAACGCAACGCCGAAGACAATCAGGTCGAACCATTGCGCGGCGGAATATTTGCCGCTGGTGAGTGTGGCGACCGATCCTACGAGGACCAACGCGAGAATGGAGCCACCAATCAGGAACATGACGACATCGGTGGCGTTAATCCGTTCAGATAAACGACGTAACATCTCTGATTCGCTCCACTTTCAAAGTAGAGATGAGCCGGGCCGGTGGCGCCAGCCCGGCTCATCCTGCGCGAGTACGAACGTGATCGTCTAGCGGCTAGGGCTTGTAGTCCGGTCCGCCTTCGGACCAGATGGGCTTGGAGGGCATTTCGAGTTTGCTGAAGTTGTCTTGTGTGATCTGATAAATCGCGATATGCGGATCGGCGCAGTCGCCGTTCGCATCGCAGGTCAGATTGCCGGTCAAACCCTTAAAGTCCTTGGTGGCTGCCACCGCGTCGCGCAATGCCTGGCGACCGATGTGCAAGGTGCCATCGGGATCCTTGACCGCGACTTTTTCAATCGCCGCGATCACGATGTTCATTCCGTCATACGCGTGGGCATGGAACGGCGCGAGCACCTTGGTGTTGTATTTTTTCTCGTACTTGGCTTTGAAATCAGCATAGCCGCCCGTCATGACCGACAGATCGGGGCTGGAGTGGAACATGCTGATCGTGTTCTTCCCACCGGCTTTGAGAAAGTCGGGCGAGAAGATGCCATCCGCGCCCATCATCGGAACTTTTTCCATACCGGGCACGTCGCGGATTTGCGCGGCGATGGATGCGCCCGCGCCGATGAAGATCGGGTAGTAGAGGAATTCGGGCTTGGTCGCGGCGATGCGCGTCAACACCGGTTTCATGTCCTTGTCGTCCGGACTGATCGCTTCGAACGCGGTCATCTTGCCGCCCAGTTTCTCATAGGTTTCCTTGAAGACTTGCGCCAAACCCTGAGCATAGGGACTGCCGTCGTGGATCGCGGCGGCATTCTTCAATTTCAACTGGGCGAAAACGAATTTCGCGGCAGTTGCGCCCTGGAACTTGTCGCTGTGGGCGGTGCGGAAGTAGAACGGCTGGCGCTTGGCGGGATCGGTGAGCACGACGGCGGTGTTGGAGGGCGAGATGATCACAATACCGGCGCTGGTGTAGATCGGCGCGGCGGGAACGGCGCCGCTGGAGCAGTTGGTGCCGATGACGGCGAGGACCGTCTTATCGGCGGCGATCTTCGTGGCAGCGGTTTGTCCACCTTCAGCGCTGCACAGATCATCCTGTCCGTCGAACTTGACGGCGTGTCCGAGGACTTTGCCGCCCTTGTCGTCAATCGCGATTTCGGCGCCGTACTTGGTGTCCTGACCGAGTGTCGCGTCCGCGCCCGAAAGGACCATCGAGTACGCGACGTGGATGGGATCGTTCGGCGCGATATTCACGCAGCCGACCTTGTCGGTGCAGGTGAAGGCGGGCGCGGACGGCGCGCACGCGGTTGCCACAAACGCCATCGCAACGACGAACACAACAAAGAGCAACACTTTGGCTTTCATAGTACTTCTCCTCCTGAGAATGTGTGGGGATAGAATTGATCCGTCGCGCAGATTCGGAATCGGTTTTGCCCGGCGGATGGACCCGACCACGGCGTGCGTGATTCCGATAGGTTCGCCAGACCGTTGTCGCTTGGCGGATGATCTATCATTGCGATATGTGTACTGCCTAACCCAGTGAAGCGATCCTCACCTCTTTTCAGTAGAGAATGGTCTCGGCGTCGAGACGATCCCGGATAGCCATCAATCGCAAATCACATAGCGCGGGCGCCTTTGCCCACAAAAAAAGCAGCCGACTCTATCTACATTTCACCCAGATACGCTTTGCGCACAAGTTCGCTCTTGCGTAAATTCTCCGCCGTATCCTGCAATACGATTTGCCCGGTCTCGATCACATAACCGCGCTTTGCCACCTGTAACGCTTTTGCCGCGTTCTGTTCGATCAGCAGAATCGTCGTTCCTTCCTGATTCAACTTTTGGATCGTCTCGAAAATCGCTTCGACGAGTACCGGCGCAAGCCCCATCGAAGGTTCATCGAGCATCAAGACGCGCGGGTGTGTCATCAACGCGCGTCCCATCGCGAGCATTTGCTGTTCGCCGCCGGAGAGCGTGCCGCCAAGTTGGAATTTGCGTTCCGCCAAACGCGGGAACAACGTGAACACAAAATCGAGATCGCGCGCGATGGCGGGTTTATCTGTCCGCGCGTACGCGCCCATTTCCAGATTTTCCTGCACGGTGAGCGCGCCAAAAATCTTGCGCCCTTCCGGCGATTGCCCGATGCCGCGCATCACGATCGCGTGCGGCGGCAATCCTTCGATGTGTTCGCCGTCGAGCGTGATCGCGCCGTGCCGGGGGTGCATCGTGCCGGAGATGGTTTTCAGCGTCGTCGTTTTGCCCGCGCCGTTTGCGCCAATCAACGTGACGATTTCGCCCTTGTCCACGGTCAGACTGATGCCCTTGAGCGCGTGGATGTGACCATAGTAACTGTGAATGTCGTTCACTTGGAGCATTGCCATATTTTGCCTCACTGCCCGTACTCTTTGCCCAGGTACGCTTCACGCACGCGCGGGTCTTGTTGCACCGTGGCGGGACTGCCCTCCGCGATCTTGACGCCGAAATCCAGAACGCTGACGCGCTCGGAAATTGTCATCACGACTTTCATCTGGTGCTCGATCAGGAGAATGGTCAACTTGAGTTCATCGCGCAGGCGGCGAATAAATCCAACCATCGCGCCGGTTTCTTGGGGATTCATGCCCGCGGTCGGTTCGTCGAGGAGCAGGAGTTTGGGATCGGTCGCGAGCGCGCGCGCGATTTCGAGCCGGCGTTGATCGCCGTAGGAGAGGTTCTTGGCAAGTTCGTCTTCGTGGTTGCGTAAGCCGACAAAGTCCAAGAGCTCGCGCGCGCGTTTCGCGACGCGTTTTTCTTCGTTCATCGTCGCGCGGTCGCGCATAATCGCGCCGATGAGATTCGCTTTCATGCGGGGATGTTCGCCGACCATCACGTTTTCCAACGCGGTCATATTCGCGAACAAGCGGATATTCTGGAACGTGCGCGCGATGCCGCGCGCCGTAATCATGTCCGGGCGCAAGCCGACGAGTTCGTGCCCGTCGAAAAGAATACTGCCTTCTTCCGGTCGATAAAAGCCGGTGATGCAGTTGAAAAACGTCGTCTTGCCCGCGCCATTGGGACCGATGAGACTGGCGATCATGCCCGGCTCGATCATCAAGTCGGTCTTGTCCACGGCGACCAAACCGCCAAAGCGTTTTGTTACCTGACGCGCGTCCAGTAGCGCCATACTGCCCCCCTGCAGTGGGATGTGTGTTGCCGATTGAGGATGTAATCTGTTACACGGATTATAACAGAATTCTACGAATTTGAAAACTGGTACTGGGATGAGAGTAAGGGCGAGGCATTTGTTACGACATACTTTGTTGACACGTTCGGCGGCATTATGCCGGCATGTTTTTCCAACAGTTGGAACCTGACAAATGCCTCGCCCCTACTAGTTCAAGATCTTGCTCAAAAACTGTTTGGTGCGTTCTTCGCGCGGATTGGTGAACAACTGCTCCGGCGAGGTGTCCTCGACGATCGCGCCGCCGTCCATAAAGACGATGCGGTTCGCCGCGGCGCGCGCAAAACCCATTTCGTGCGAGACGACGACCATTGTCATCCCTTCTTTAGCGAGGAGCATCATCGTCTCCAAAACTTCTTGGATCATCTCCGGATCGAGCGCGCTCGTCGGTTCGTCGAAGAGCATGATCTTGGGATTCATCGCGAGCGCGCGCGCGATGGCGACGCGCTGCTGCTGTCCGCCCGAAAGTTGCGCGGGGTACGCGTCCGCTTTTTCGGGAATGCCAACTTTGGCGAGCAGTTCGCGCGCGATTTTCTTGCTTTCGTCCGGCGTGCGCTGGCGGATGATCTGTTGCGCGAGCGTGATGTTTTGGAGCACGGTCAAATGCGGAAAGAGATTGAATTGCTGAAAAACGATTCCGACTTCCGCGCGCACCGCATTGATATGATCGGACGAATCGTCGAGCGGGATTCCGTCGACTACGACGCGCCCCGTGTCCGGGCGTTCCAAGCCGTTGATGCAGCGCAACAGCGTCGACTTGCCCGAACCGCTGGGCCCGATCAAGACGAGCACTTGTCCGCGCTGCACCGTCGTGCTGATGCCGCGCAAAGCATGGACTTTGCCGAAGCGTTTATGAATGTTTTCGATTTGGATGATCGAATGCGCGTGGCTCATTTGGGTATCGCAAATTTGCGTTCGATGTAACGGACGAAAAGCGAAAGACCAATCGTCATCGTCAAATACAAAAACGCGGCAATCGTCCAATGTTCGAGCGGACGAAACGTGTTCGCGCTGCGCTGCCGCGTCCACAACGTCAATTCTTTCACGCTGATCGCCGACAGGAGCGCGGAATCTTTCAGCATCGCGACGAAATCGTTGCCGAGCGGCGGCAGGATGATGCGAATTGCTTGCGGCAGAATGACATAGCGCATCGCCTGGACGTAACTCATCCCCAGCGAGCGCGCGGCTTCCATTTGTCCGCGCGGAATCGCTTCGATCCCGGCGCGGTACGTTTCGGCGAGATACGCGCCGTAGCCGATTGCCAGCGCGATGATGCCCATATTGACTTCGCTGCGGAACAGTTGATCAAATGGCTCCGGCGTGCGGTCGGCGAGCGCCGGCGCAATCACGTAGAAAAAGTACAGAATTTGAACGAGGAGCGGAATACCGCGAATCACTTCGACGTACAACGTGCCGAGGGTGTTCAACACCGGATTACGCGAGACGCGCATCAGTCCGGCAAGCAATCCGACGACAAGCGCCAGCGCGTACGCGAAAAATGTGACGTACAGCGTGAGGTAAATGCCGCTGCTGAGCAGCGTAATAATGCTGGTGTAGTCGGCGCTGGTGAAAATGATCATCACCGCCCAAATTCCGGCGAGGATGAGAATGATGATCCACCAGGGAACGCGCTCCCACTCCGGCATCGGCAAAGCGCGACCGGCGCGGTTTGTGGCTGGGGGTGGCTTGGCTGAGTCGGGGACCGACATGGGAAACTAGCATTCCAGACTTCCGAGGTTTACAAAACCTCGGAAGTCTGGAAGTGGCTATTCTATTTGAGCGGCAAACCCGCGCCGGTGCAATCCGGTTTGGGATCGATGCTCTTCCACCACTGGTTGCACAACTTGCTCCAAGTGCCGTCGGCGTACACGGCTTTCAAGCCGGCGTCGAACGCGCCCTTGAGTTCGGCATCGCCTTTACGAAAGACCATGCCGAGGGTCTCATCGCCAAATTGATTGCCGGTGGTTTTGATCTTGCCCTTGTTTTGCTCTAGCAGATCAGACCCGGCAAAAGTGTCAATGACGACGGCATTTGCCTGCTTGTTCAGCAGCGCTTGAATGGCGGCAGGGAAATCTTGGAATTCCTTCACCTGTTTGTTGGGATCGGTGACGAGTTTCTTGGCGGTGATCGAGTTAGTGGTGCCGAGTTGCACCGCGACAATGACGTCGGGTTTTTTCAAGTCTGGCACATCCTTGACGACGGTTTCATCCGAGCGGACAATCAGAATCTGGGTGTTCTTCAGGTACGGCAAGCCAAAGTCGACGGTCTTGGCGCGCTCGTCGGTGATCGTCCAACCGGAGATCGAGAAATCGTAGGTCTTGTTGTTGACCGCGATCAGCAAGCCGTCGAAGTCGGCGGTGACGAAGGTGGCTTTGCAGTTGATCTTTTTGCAAATTTCGTTGACGAGATCAACGTCAAAGCCGATGATTTCTTTCTTGTCGTTGATCGATTCAAACGGCGGATACGTGGTATCGCTGCCGACCTTGAGCGCGCGTCCCTTGAGATCAGGCAAGGTTGCCGCGGGCGCGGTCGTGGGCTTGGGCGCATCAGTGGGTTTGGGCGCGGCAGTTGGTGGGACGGGCGTTGCGGTGGGCGCGGGCGCACATGCGCCGATAATCAGCGCGATCAAAACGAGCGCGCCGAGTAGAAATGTGCGTTTCATTTTTTCTTCTCCTCCAAAACTGAATTGGCGTCTGATTGGGATCAGATTTATTCGCGGACTCAGTTGATGTGATCGTTTACGTGGGAAACAAAAAAGCAGCGTGGAACGCTGTCAGGCGCGGTCACGTCATCGTGCGTGCAATCATCGTGCGTGAGTATACCAGAGATAGCGCGCAGTGTCAAGGTTTTTTCGAAATAAAAATTCGTAGGGACGTTCAATTGAACGTCCCTACGAATTTGCTGGATTGACGATTATTGCCCTTGCGTCAGGATGATCCGCCGGATGGTGGTCGTGCCGGTCTGTTGCTCGGTTACCGAGATGCGCCAGCCGGGTTGAATGTCGGCGAGCGTACCGGTCGTCATTTTCTCGATGATCGTCTTGTCGTCCACGGTGATCGTCGCGGTCGAGCCATCGCGTTGCTGCGTCACCGTGACGGTATTTCCCTGCACGCTCTTGACGGTGCCGTTGGCGAGCGCGCGTCCCTGCACGCCGCGCGCGGTTTGCGCCGGATCACTGCCGGTGGAACCCGGCGCGCTCGCGGGGTTAAAGCCGCTGCCTGTGCCCGGCGCGCCGCTTGTGGTGCCGGCGCGCTGCTGGGAAAATTCAGTGCGGATATTGACTTGCTCGGTCAGCCCGGCGTTGCGCCCCGCCATAAATCCGCCCACGCCGACGAGGATCAACAACACGAGGACTCCGATGGCGAGTAAAACTTGGGTTCGCTTGAACATTCGATTTTCTCCTGATGAAATAGAGTCGGGCAAATTTACAATGGATTCGCTTTGCTCACCACAAGATTTGCCCTACGGTTTATAGCGGTCGTAGAAAAATGTGTCGATCAACAATTTGCCAGCGTAGCATAGAAAAACGAAAATGACGACAGGAACCTGGACGTACGCGAACCATTTGGGCGCAGGAATAATGGGCAGCGACGTCGTCGCGAAAACCCACGCGATCAACGTCGCTATTCCAAGGCGAACGATTGCGTTGACTAATCGCTCACGCATGCGCGCTCCCGGCGATGGGCGACCTGTGTCGTGTGATTCTGACTCTGGACGCCCATCGCGTTTCGCAATTCTCGCTTAACGCCGGAATTGCGGCATGTTGAAATTCCCTTTGTCGAATTTACCGAAGCGATTTTGGAACGCGCCGTCAAAGCGATTGCCGAGGCGTCCCATAAACGATTGCCCGCCGAACGACCGGCGATTCAGATCGATGTTCTCCGGCTTGATGTTTGCCTTGAGTTTGTCCGCTTGCGCTTGCGTCAATTTGCTATCCTTGACGGCTTGATCGATAGCGGCTTTTTCCGCGTCCGCAATCGCGGTGCGGAGTTTGGCGACATCGACGTTCTTTTCGCGCGCGAGATCGAGGAGCGTTTTGCCGCCGCGCATCGCGGTCGTCAAATCGGTTGTGCTCATTCCTAATGCTTTGGCGGCGGCATCCAGCCACGCGCTCGCAAGCGTTCCGCGCGCCGTCGTACCCAGCATCCGGTCGGCTTGTTGCTGCGTCAGAATTCCTTGCTTGACTCCTTCCGTCGCGGCGTCTTTGCGCGCGTCGGACATTGCTTGCTGCAACTTTTCGACTGTCGTGCCAAGTTTCTGCGCGAGCGTCTGCCAGTACAAATCCATCCACGTCTTGGGCGGCGTGGGCGTGGGACCCTGCGCCAGCGTGACGCTTGCGGTGACGCCGGTCGCGAGTAATACGACGACGAGCACTCCTGCCACAATCCATTTGGTTTTACCGAACATACAAACTAACCTCCCGAAAGAATTTGCGGAGCGTTTCGTCTTCTATCACGGATGAGAGCGCGAAAAGTTTCGCTATTTCGTCCAACTCGCCATGCGCTCGTTCGAGAAATTGTAGTAGAGTCCCGCGAGATCGGTGACGCCCTTGAGCACTTGGCGAAGATTCGAGCCATCTGGGTTGACGACGAAAAATTCCCATTTGCAATTGCGGTCGGACACGAACAAGATTTGCTTGCTGTCCGGCGACCAGATCGGCGCGACGTTGTTGGCGGGGCGGAACGATAACGGATCGGGTTGCGTGACCGGTCTTGCATTCGTCGCGTCCGCGTTCATCACGTAAATTTCCCAGTGATCGTGTTGGTTGACCTGGAACGCGATTTGCGTGCCGTCGGGACTCCACGCCGCGGATTGCACTTTGGGATTTTGGTTGTACATGATCCAAAGCGTATTGCTCAACGTGTCAGTCCGCATGACGCCATACTGTCCATCGGCGTACGCCAGATAACGCGAGTCGCTGCTCCAGCTCGGCGAGAAGCAGTGATTGGTGCAAGGCGGATCGTAGAAATCGTTATACAAATTGCCCTGGTCGTTGATCTTGAAAGTGACCATGCCCAATTTCCAGCGCGTATCGGGCGATTGTCCGAAACAGAAACTGCCAAAGCAGATACTCGAATCCTCCGTCGCGCCGCCGGTTTGGCGCACAAAGACAACACGCGATCCATCCGGGCTCCATTGCGGCGAGAGGGCTTGGTTCGCGCCGACGAGCGACGTTTCAAATGATCCATCCGCATTCGCGACGTAGACGCCGGGGCGTTTTTCCCAACGCGTGTACGTGATCTTGGTTCCGTCGGGCGACCACGCGGGATCGAGCGCGCCATCGGTGATGCGTTTCAAGTTCGTGCCGTCGCCGTTCACGGTGTAGATGTTTCCACCGCTGCTCGTTTGAAAGATCAACTTGCCGGTCAGTGTTCCCTGTGGAATCGGCGTCGCGGCTGGCAGCGCGATGCCGAGTGTCGGCGTCGGCGTGGGATACAGCGTGATCGTATCGCCGCGCGCGGTTAAGCGGAAGACCGACGGCGTCGGGCTAAAATTTGTAACGACGATAAAATAGCGTCCCGCCAAATTGAACGATCCGCTCCAGTACAGATCGTACCCCGCCGTCGCCGTCCCTTCGCTTGGTTTCGTCGCGACGCCGATGGGCGTGACGCCGGTATCGCGCATCCAGGTGTTTGCTTGCTCTTGTGTGTAAATCGCCAGTCGCAGATCCGAAACCTTGACCGAATTCAGTCCCACTTCGACTTTTGACCGGTCGCCCGGATAATCGAAATAAAACCACAAGACCGAATTGCCGCCGACCATCCGCTCGTCGCGGGTCACCGTCAAAGGATCGAGCGGACCCGAGCCGGTCGGTCCTTGCGCGAAAACGACAGGCACGGCGAAAAGACAAGTCAAGGCGAACAGCACAACGAGCCAACGCGTCATTGATTTCATGGTGTCCTCACAAGTAAAGGATGAAGGATGAAGGACGAAGGCAGAAAAGATTTTTTCATCCTTCATCCTTCTGACTTTATTCGTACCGCAGCGCGTCAATTGGGTGCAAGCCCGCCGCGCGGCTGGCAGGATAACTGCCGAAGAACAAACCGACCGCGAGCGAAAAAACGACGGCAAGCAAAATCGCGTCCAGGTCGACCGCGGTTTGGAGCGTCGTCGTGCCCATGTTGATCCCGGAAATGATCCGCGCGATGATCGCGCCGAACAAAATGCCGATCACGCCTCCGGCAAGACTCAAGACCATCGCTTCCGTCAGAAACTGGATCATAATGTCGCGCTTGCGCGCGCCGACCGCTTTTCGTAAACCGATTTCGCGCGTGCGCTCGGTCACCGACACGAGCATGATGTTCATAATCCCGATGCCGCCGACGACCAGCGAAATTCCCGCGATGCCGCCGAGAAAAATCGTAAACGCGGCGGTCACCTGGTTCAACGTGTTCAGAATATCTTGCTGACTTTGAATTGTAAAATCGTCCTGAAACTGAACGCGGTGCCGTTCGCGCAACACATCGCTAATGTCCTGCACGACCGCGTCCTGCACATTCGTATCAGTGATCTTGACATTGATCGAAGAAACGACGTTGCCGCCGCGAAAGCGATTGCCGCCGACCAAGCGGCTGCCTGCCGTCGTAATCGGCACGAAGATTTGGGTGTCCTGGTTCATAAACCCCGTGCCGCCCTTCGATTCCATCACGCCGATCACGCGAAAGTTTTGACCATTGATGCGGACGGTCATTCCCACCGGGTCTGCCGTATCGAACAACGTCGTCGCGATCTGTGAACCCAGCACGACGATGGCGGAGCGCGCGGTCACCTGTGACGCTGAGACAAACTCACCGCTGGCAATATTCGCGTTCATCGTGTCCTGATATTCCGGCGTGACGCCGATGACACGTCCGACCGCGTTGTTGCCCAAATACGCAAGTTGCGCCATGCCATCAATCATCGGCGCGACCCCGACGACATTGGGGAGACTCATCAACGCTTCCGCGTCGTCGAGCGTCAGCGTTGCCTGCGCTTCGTTCTGGCGGACGCCGCCTTGTTGCGTGTTGCCCGGGCGAATGAACAGCAAATTCGTGCCGATGCTGTTGATCTGCGAAGTCACCGTATTTTGCATCCCGCGCCCGATGGAGAGCATCGTAATCACCGCCATCACGCCGATGATGATGCCGAGCATCGTCAAAGAAGAGCGCAGTTTATTCGCGCTGATACTACGTAACGCGATGCGGACGCTTTGCCAGATGTTCATAGTATCTTCCTATCGTGTCATTGCGAGGAGCACCCTGAGCGGAGCAGCGTTTTCTGCTGCGGAGTCGAAGGGTTGCGACGAAGCAATCTCCGCGCCACTTGGGGATTGCTTCGCTCCGCTCGCAATGACAATGCGTTTCACTCATTCACCACTACGCCGTCGCGGATCCGAATGACGCGCTGCGCTTGCGCGGCGACGCCCGGATCGTGCGTGACGACGACGACGGTCAATGCATGCTCCCGATTGAGCCGCTTGAAAACGCCCATAATTTCCGCGCCCGATTTGCTGTCGAGGTTGCCGGTCGGTTCGTCGGCGAGAATGATGCTGGGATCGTTGACGAGCGCGCGCGCAATCGCGACGCGCTGCTGCTGTCCGCCGGACAATTCGTTCGGACGATGCTGCATCCGATCCGCCAAACCGACCGATTCAAGCGCGGCTTGCGCTTTGGCTTGGCGATTGGGATCGCCCGCATAGATCATTGGCAATTCGACATTGTCGAGCGCAGTCGTGCGCGGCAGCAGGTTGAACGTTTGAAATACAAAACCGATTTTCTTGTTGCGAATGATCGCCTGCTCGTCGTCGCTCAACTTGGAAACGTCCACGCCGTCCAAAATGTACGTCCCGCTCGTCGGTGTGTCCAGACAACCGATGATGTTCATCAGCGTCGATTTGCCGGAGCCAGACGGTCCCGTAATCGCGACCATCTCGCCTTTTTCGACTTTAAGCGTGACGCCGTCCAGTGCGGGGACTTGCACTTCACCCATCTTGTAGATTTTTTTGACGTTCTCGATTTCGATTACTGCCATCTTGACTTCCTTGTCAAGGCAGGTGGTGCTGACCGCCTTACTTTGTGACGAACACGGGACCGCTCCCCATGACGCCGCCGGTTTGGCGCGTCTGAGTTGTTTGGATGACGACTTGATCGCCTTCGAGCAAACCGCTGGTGATTTCGGCGGACTGCTCGTTGGTCAAGCCGATGGTCACCGGTACGGCAATGCTCAATCCTTTGTACAGCACCGTCACCGTTCTTTGATTGCCCTGCGTGCGGATCGCGCGATTCGGTACGAGCAGCACGTTGTCGCGTTGTTCGACGGTGATCGCGAGATTCGCAGTCATGCCGGGTTTCACTTGTCCGTCGGTATTGTTGATCGCCGCCGTGACCGGATAATTGACTACGCCTTGCGTAATCGTCGCGACGGGACCGATCGCGATGATCTTGGCGGTGTACGTTTTGCCGGGCAGCGCGTCCATGGTGATTTGCGCGGATTGTCCGATTTTGATTTTCGCGATGTCCACTTCGGCGATGGTTACTTTGACCTGCAAGCTAGACAGATCGACGACGGTGACCGCCGTGCCCGTCCCCGCCGAATCGCCGACGCTAAAGTTGACGACGGAAACGAATCCGTCGAACGGCGCAACGAGGCGCGCCTTGTCCAAATTTCGCTGCGCTTGATCGACCGTTACTTGATGGTTGTCGACGGTGGCTTGCGCGGTGCGGAGTTGCGTGTCCAGATTTTTCTGCGCTTGCTCCAACGCGACATTGGCTTTGTCGAAATCGGCTTGCGCGGATTTGAGCGCGCTGTCGTTGATCGTCGCGAGCGTCATGTTGTAGTTCGCGAGCGCGGACTGATATTCAATCGTCGCGTTTTGCAAATCGACGGCTTGCTGGGTCAGTCCGACATCGCCGCGCCAGGCGATGCGATTGTACGCGCCCTGCGCGCTTTGCAGCGCGATCGTCGCTTTATCCAGTTGCGCTTTGGCGACGATGATCTGATTCGGGTTCTGGGTGTTTTTGTTGATCGCGGCTTGAAGCCCGGCTTTGGAACTTTCCAGCCCGGACTGCGCGTTCCGCAGCGCGAATTGCAAATTGGCTTTGGTCTGCTCCAGATTCGCGGTCGAACTGGCGAGATTCGTCTTGGCGGTCTTGAGCGACAATTCCAGATCGGTCGTATCGAGTTCCATCAGGGTCTGCCCTTTTTTTACGGCATCCCCGACCTGAATGTTCACTTTGGCGACGCGTCCCGAAGTCTGAAAGGCGAGCGTCGCCTCTTCCGGCGTGAGCACATTGCCCGCCGCGCTGACCGTCGCGACGAGATTGCCGCGTTGCGCGGTGGCGGTTTGCGCGCGCACCGCGCCGCTCGAACTCGCGGTCATTTGTTGATAGACAAAGTATCCCGCGATAACCAGAGCGATGATGAGAATCACGCCCAGAATGATTTGATTGCGTTTCATTGATTTCTCCGCGCTGAGGCAGCATGTGGTCTGGTTTATTATAAGCCGGTTGGCGTCGGCGTCAAAGCAGGCGTCGAGAGTACGCGGATCGATTTCGCCTTGATTTGTCCTTGCGCGTTTGGCGTGCCGGTGACGATGATTTGATCTCCCACTTTGAGATCGCGCAAACTCAATTTGGTGATTTGGGTTCCGCCGCGATCAAAACGCGTTTGATGATCGGTCAAGATGGTTTGCGTCGCACCGGTGCGCGTTTGGATCGTGAGCGTCACGCCTTCGATTTGCGTAATTTTTCCAATCGCGCCGTGCCCGGTGGGGAGAATAAATCGCTGGGTCAATGGCGCGCTCTGAACGCGCACGCTCCAGCGCCCCGCGAAAAATCCCGCGCCGAAGACGGTCCCCAGTGCCAGCACGCCCACGAACGCGAGAAACACGTACCGCCGCCATGGACTTGACTTCTTTTCTGATTCCAGCATCGGATTATCTCTCACTTGGATTAAAACTCGCTGAGAATTCCATTAAAGGATGAATGTCATTCTTCATCCTTTACTTGAATTGCCAGACGCGTGGGCGCAATGATTCGATCAATTGCTGCGCTAACACGCCGACGGTCATCAGCGCGCACAGAGTCAGAATGATCTCGGAGAGCGGCAGGGCTTCGAGCAACGCGAAGAGCGCGTCCAACGAGTCGGTCGAAAACCAATCCGAGTAGGAAGTAAAGAGCGCCCAAAAGTCGAAAACGCGGTTTTCTCGAAACGCGACGTCCAACTCCAGACAAAACCAAACGGCGAGCAAAGTGGCGAAGAAGGTGGCGGCGGCGATGAATGGCACGCGCGTCCGGCGCGCTTGTTCTTGCGCCACGCGCGTTTCGACGACCGCGCCGATGCGCGCGGCAAGTTCGCGCGGCGGTTGCGCGCGCGGCCGCGCGCGCAATGTGGCGTTCATCCGATTGGCGCGTGCGACGCGCGCCCGACAAGTCGGACACGCCGCCAGATGCTGATCCAATTCGGCGCGGCGCGCGTCGCCCAATTCTTTTTCGCCGTACTGTTCGATTTCGGGAGTAGTCAAGTGCTCGTCCACTGCTTCTATCTCCGGAGGGATTAGAGATTGGAGATTAGAGATTCCACTTTCCATCTTCCAATCGCGAATCTCTAATTTCCAACTTGGCGCGCAGTTGTTGTTTGGCGCGGCGCAAATGCGTCCGCACAGTGTTCAACGGCAAGTTCAACGCCTGCGCGATTTCTTCGTACGAAAAATCTTCGACGTAGCGCAAAGTCAGCGCGGTTTGATACGGCGCGGGCAACTCGTCAATCGCCGCGTTCACGCGCGCCGCGAGTTCTTCGCTTTCCAGCCGCTCCCACAACGCGGGCGCATCGTCCACGAGCGCTTCAATCGGATCGTCGTCGCGCGGAGCCAAATCGGTGAAGAGCGTCGGACGTTTCTTGCGCGCGAGATCGTGGCACAGGTTGACCGCGATGCGGAAAATGTACGGCTTGAATGGAACGTCTAGCCGGATCCGCTCCAGCGATGTGACCACGCGCAGAAAAGTTTCCTGCGTCACGTTTTCGGCTTCCATGGGTTCGCGCAAGAACCGGTACGCCAAGTTGTAGATCGGCGCGGTGTAGCGCTCCACCAACTCGCGGAACGCGTGCGGATTCCCTTGCTTGTGTTGAGTGAGCAAGAATTCGTCGGAGGATGCCATGGCTGGTTACGCGGGCTTCATCTTATTGACACGCCGGTCGAGTAGAAAAGTTTCACGCGATTTGTAGAGACGATTCGTCGATGAAGACGCCCCGCCGGGACGTCTCTACCGTCGTAACACCTGATCGAAAAAGTCGGCGATCATTTTGGAAATCTCCTCGCGGCTGGGCGACATTTCAGGTTCGGGTGGCAGGCAGTGGGTCGCATTTTTGACAGTGATCAATTTGGCAGAGACGCCCGCGGCGGTCAATTTTGCGTATAATTTTTCGCCGTGCTGCGGCGAGACGATGGTGTCTTGATCGCCCTGGAGAATCAAGAACGGCGGATCATCTTTCGATACAAACGTGACCGGGCTAGCGCGCAAGAGATTCGGATTGATGCCGGTGTTCGATCCAAAAACGCGTTTCAGCATTTCCGAACGCGCGATCCCGTCGTACAGCGAAATGTCGGCAGGCGCGCAGAGCGGCGCGGCGGCTTGGATGCGGCTCGATTGTTCTTTGTGTTCGCCGACGTTGTCCCAGCCCGCGTTCTGGTCGGTCACGCCGAGCAGCGAAACGAGATGCCCGCCCGCGCTGCACCCCCACGCGCCGATGCGATTCGGATCGAGATTGAAACGCGCGGCGTTCGCGCGTAAAAAGCGCACCGCGCATTTCACGTCTTGAATCTGCGCGGGGAATTTATGCGTCGGCGCGTGCCGATAGTTGACGCCGACGACGAGATAGCCGCGCGCGACTAGTGTTGGAATGTCGATCGCGCTGTCGCTGTTTACTTTGTCGCCCGCGCTCCACGAACCGCCGTGAATATTGATCGCGACCGGCAAGGGCTTGGCGTCGGTCGAGTCCGGAAAGTACAAATCCAATTTCAGCGCGATGCCGTCGATCGTGCAGTACGTGACATCGCGTTCGACCTTGCCGATCGGATTGAAGGGAGTCGGCGTCGGTCGCGGCGTGCGTGTCGGTGTGGGTTCGGGTGTCGTCGCAATCGCGATGCGCGGAGTAGGTGGCAGAGTTGGCGCGGGCGCAAGGAGGAGCGGTGGAATATTGCAGCGCGTTGAAAAGAGCAACGCGTTGGCGAACAGGATCAGTGCGAGTGTTTTTGGGGACATGTTTTTCTGTATTCGCGGATCGTCGTTTGGGATCGCCCGTCGTAAACGACAGGGTTGAGCGGTTCAAGGACGCTTAAGCGTCCTTCGGCTACTTTGTCCGAAGATTGATCTTCGGGCGTGAATCAATTTGCCAAGAATCTGATTTCATTATATCATACGTTCCGCCAGTTGACGAGAATACAATTACGACTGGGCTTGGACTGACCTCTGACCGTTTTTGGACTTGCTGGTGATAATCTGAACACGCTAACACCAAACGATTTTTCTGATGAAGGAGAAAAATAGAATGAGTAGCATCGCGGCACCTGCTGACCAGGGTGCAGCCGTCAAGATGGGCGGCAAGTGGAAGTTTTTTATTGGCGGGCTCCTGATCTTGGGCGCAATCGCGTACGTCACGGTTTCCTCTTTTCAGACGAACGCGATTTATTATTTAACGCTCAAGGAATTGAACGCGCAGCGCGGTTCGTTGATCAATCAACCGGTGCGCGTCAACGCGCCGCTCGACAAAGCGTCCATTCAGTTCGACGACAAGACGCTGATCTTGAAATTCAATTTGAAAGAAGATAATCTCATCTTGCCCGTCGTCTACAAAGGCGTCAAGCCCGATACGTTCGAACAAGGCGAGAGCGTCGTCGCCGAAGGCAAACTGGGACCCGACGGCACGTTTCAGGCGAGCACGATCCTCGTCAAGTGTCCGTCCAAGTACGAGTCCGAAGTGCCGGCATCGAAAACCAAGTAACGTAGTCCGCGAATTTTAGGTTCTCGATTTTAGATTTTCGATTGAACCTCTTCCGAGAACGTCAAATCGAGAATCGGCAATCAAAAATCGAAAATCGCGAGACGGGCTGATGAAGGAGACGATACTATGGCAGACTTGGCACTAGCCGACGTCGGCTACGCATCCCTGCTGTTGAGTTTTTTCCTCTCGATCTACGCGGCGGGCGCGGCATTTTTTGCCGCGCGCCGCAAAGACCCCGCACTTTTTGCCAGCGCGCGCAACGCGATGTTCGTCATCGCCGCGCTGACCACGCTAGCGGTCGGCATTCTCGAATGGGCGTTGATCACGCATCAATTTCGCTTTGAGTACGTCGCGCTCCAAACGAGTATCGCGCAGCCGCTGCTCTACAACGTTTCGGCGTTGTGGGGTGGACAGGAAGGATCGCTGCTGTTTTGGGCATGGCTGCTCGGCGTCTTTACGACGATTGTCTTGATTCAGAATCGCGACAAGAATCAAGAGTTGATGCCGTACGTCGTGATCGGACAAGCAGTGGCGCAAGGTTTCTTTCTCGCCTTGATGACGATTGTCACCGATCCGACCAAATCGGGATTCTTCCTCTTGACGCCGTTCACGCCCGACGCGACGAACGCGCTCGTCGGCAATCCGTTTCGCTTGCTCGATTTCACCCCGCGCGATGGCAACGGCTTGAATCCGCTACTACAAAACCCAGGAATGTTTATCCATCCCGTTACGCAATACCTGGGTTACGTCGCGTTCACGATTCCGTTCGCGTTCGCGATGGCGGCGCTCTTCACGCGGCGTTTGAGCGACGTGTGGATTCGCACGACGCGTCGCTGGACGCTCGTCGCGTGGTTGTTCCTTTCGCTCGGGCTGGTGTTCGGGATGCAGTGGGCGTACATGGAATTGGGCTGGGGCGGTTTCTGGGGCTGGGACGCGGTGGAAAACGCGTCGTTGATGCCGTGGCTGACCGCGACCGCGTACTTGCACAGCGTGATGATTCAAGAACGCCGCGGCATGTTGAAAGTGTGGAACTTGGTGCTCGTGATGCTGACGTTCTGCCTTTCGATTCTCGGCACGTTCATCACGCGCAGCGGCATCATCCAATCCGTCCACGCGTTTGGCGTTTCCAGTTTGGGGCCCTGGTTCCTCGCGTTTCTCGGCGCGACGTTGCTCGCGTTCTTCTATCTGTTGTTCAATCGCATGAACGATTTGAAAGAGGAGAACGAACTCGATTCGCTCCTGTCGCGCGAGTCGTCGTTCTTGCTCAACAATTTGATTCTCGTCGGCGCGATGTTCGCGACGCTCTGGGGTACGATTTTCCCGATGGTGAGCGAAGCGGTCACCGGCAAAAAAGTGACTGTCGGCGCGCCGTTCTTCAATCAGGTGAACGGTCCGATTTTCTTCGCGCTGATCGTGCTGATTGGCATTTGTCCGCTGATCGGTTGGCGGCGCGCGACGCCGGAGAATTTGCTGCGGAACTTTGTGCGCCCGCTTGTCGTTTCGATTGTCGCGGCAGTTGGGCTGTTCATCGTCGGCGTGCGCGATCTGTACGGCTTGGCTACTTTTACCGCGGTCGCGTTTGTGCTGGCGACGATCGCGTTGGAATATTATCGCGGCATCGTCGCGCGGATGCGGCAGTACGCGGAGAATCCGGTGACCGCGCTCATTCGGCTGGTCGCGAGCAATCGGCGGCGGTACGGCGGTTACATCGTACATGTCGGCGTGATTCTCGCGGTCGTCGGCATTGCAGGTTCGTCGTTCTATCAAGTCGAAACGCAGGCGAATCTGAAACCCGGCGAAACGATGCAACTCAAACAGTACACATTGCAATATGACGGTTTGCAAATGTATCCGACCGAAAATCACGATGTGATCGCCGCGCGCATGACGATTTTGGACGCGGAGCGTGGCGTGCGAGTTGGGACGCTCGCGCCGGAAAAGAATTATTACGACAATCCGAATCCCGACGCGGTGCAATGGACGACCGAAGTCGCGGTGCGGACGACCGCGCGCGAAGATTTGTATTTGATTCTCGCGGGATTCGACGGGAAGGCGAACACGGCGACGATCAAGGCGATCATCAATCCGTTGATCGTCTGGTTGTGGATCGGTTTTGCGACGCTCGTCGTCGGAACGCTCATCGCCGCGCTGCCCGATCCGCGCGAGGCGCGCGTGACGGCGCGGTCGCGCGTGCGCGAGGCGTTGGCGCAAGCGTGAGACGTATTGCGTGTTGCGTGATGCGTGATCAATCAACGGAACACGCAACACGCAACATGGAACACTGGTCATTCGTACGGGATTGATTATGACAATAATTCTTATTGCATTCATGATCGTCGGCGCGGTTGCGATTGTTGCATATCCGCTGTTCAAACAATCGAACGACTTGGATGCCGCGTTCGTCGGCGCGAACGATCCGGTCTTGGAAGGGCTGGTGAGTCAGCGCGACGCGATGTACTCGGCGATCAAGGATTTGGAGAATGATCATGCGACCGGCAAATTGTCCGATGCGGATTACCGGTCGCTGCGCGCCAAGTACGAAGCCAAAGCCGTCGCGATCTTGCAAGAGTTGGATCACGCGGTTGGTTCCAAACCAAGCGCAGGGCGCGCGGCGCGCGACGACGACGCCATCGAGCGCGAAATCGCGCGGCTGCGGCGCGGCGCGGCGACGAATGGCGCGTTGAAATGTCCCAAGTGCGGTACGCCTCACGTCGCGGAGGATGTCTTCTGCGCCAAGTGCGGCGCGTCGTTGCGCGGGGTGCGCTGTCCATCGTGCGGCAAACGCGCGGCGGTCGGCGACAAATTTTGCGGCAAGTGCGGAAAGACACTATAAAGGATGAAGGCAGAAGGATGAAGGATGAATCTCAAAACTGATTTCATCCTTCATCCTTCATCCTTCTGCCTTTGGGGGATAGGATGTCATCGCCTGGATTGTATTGGAAATTTCTGGAGGACAAGCGCATCGCGCCGATTGCGCGCGTCATCGGCATTGTCGCGTTGCTGAATATCGCGATCGGTTTGTACATGGCGTTGTTTTACGCGCCGATGGAACGGACGATGGGCGACGCGCAGCGCATTTTTTATTTTCACGTGCCGAGCGCGTGGATCGGTTTTCTCGCGTTCTTTGTCGTCTTTGTCGCGAGCGTCCTGTTCTTGTGGCAGCGCGAACGCAAATGGGACGCGCTCGCGCTCGCGGCGGCGGAGATCGGCGTGGTGTTCACAACGCTCGTGTTGTTGACGGGACCGCTCTGGGCGAAAAAAGCGTGGGGCGCGTTCTGGGTGTGGGACGCGCGTCTGACGACGACGCTGATTCTGTGGATGATCTACGTCGGCTATCTGATGCTGCGAAGCACCGCCGAAGGGGAACGCCGTGCGCGCTTTGCCGCCGTGCTGGGCATCGTCGGCGCGCTCGACATACCGATCATTTATTTTTCGGTGCAAATCTGGCGGACGCAGCATCCAGAGTTGCTGATCACTGAATCGGGTGGACTCGCGCCGCCGATGACGCAAACGCTGATGGTGTGTCTGTTGTCGTTCACGTTCCTGTTCGCGTACCTGCTGATTCAGCGCGTTCGGCTGGAGCAAGCGCGCGATCAGGTGAATGTGTTGCGCGAGGCGATGGGGTGATCGTATGGAATATCTGGCAATTGCGTACGCGTTGATCGCGGTGGTGTTGATCGGCTACCTCGTCAACTTGCGCCAGCGCTGGCAGGCGGTCGAGCGCGAGCGCGCGATGATCGAATCGAAAAAGGATTGAGCGCGCGGAGGCGAACAAAAATACCCGACCGGTTTTTCGGAACCGGTCGGGTATTTGTATTTGATTCTCAAAGTGTATTATCGTTTGACTTTGGAAGATTCAGCGGCGTCGCATTCGCAGGCGCGGTAATCTTGATATTGCCGTTGATGTCGTAAAAGCGCATTTGCAGGCGCAAGGTTCCTTTTTGTTTCGGATCGTACTTGGAGTGGGTCGTTATGGATAGCAAGAATTGATGGACGTAGCCATCGCCGCAGACCCACACTTTGCTTTCGGCGGCGTCAAAGTCCGCGAAGGAATCTTCACCAGGCACATACGCCGGATTGCGGGATTGGTACAGGACGAGCGTGGCGGTTTTGTCGCCGCGATAAACGTCGCAGCGCTGACCGTCGAGCGTTTCCGGCGTCGATTTCTTGAGCCCGCTCCAGTTGGCATTGCCGTAGCCGTAGCCCATCCAATCCGTCGGACGCGCGACGGGACGCGACCGGTCGAGCGCGCTGACTTTTTCGACGTACCACTTGGCTTCCGGCGCGCCGAGCAGCGGCACCGGACCGCGCAAATAGATTTGGTCGCCGAGGTTTATCATTTCGATTCCTTTGTCGCTGGGAATCAAATAATCGACGGCATATCCCTTCAGAACAAAGTGACTGTCGCGTCCCTGAAATTCGCCCTTGAAATTCATGAACGAGAATTCGATCTTGGAGCCGGTCGCGCCGGGCAGATTCCAAATATCGCCGGCGAGCGTCATGTTCATTTCGAACCGTTGCGCGTGGGCGGTGGCTGTCTTGTCCCAGGCATCCTGAATCGGCCCCGGCACACGCGTGTTCGTCGGGCGCGGCGTCGCCGGACTGATCGTCGGGCGTCGAATGATCCAGGTTGGCGTTGGAAGCGTTTCCTGAACGACGCGCGTCGCAGTCACAAAAGGAGTTGGCGTGTAGGTGGGGGGCCACGTCGGTATCGGCGTGGCAGTGGCTTTGCCCGCTCCCGGCGCGTTGGGCGCGACGGCAATCGCGCCTTCGTTTTCTGCGACAGGTCTCTGGATCATATAAAATGCGAGTACGGTCAGGATACAAAACACGGCTAGAACTGTTAGCGCAAGTCCGCCGATGATCGCCCACTGTGTCCGAGTCATGCGAATTCTCCAGATAAGATGATTTTTTAGTCGCGCCTCGAATCACGCTCTCACTCGCGCGTCACTCAACTGCTGTCACCCATTCTGCTGCGAGCGTACTACGAGTACTACGAAGTGAATTCACCACACGCTATGGCAAAGGATTGGTAAATCCCATGATAATCACTCGATCACTGCCATGCCTTCGACATGCCGGCGGAATCGACGCTTGAAAGGATGTCGTTCCCGCCGGGTAGCGCAATGTCGTCGTTTGCGGTCCGACAATGAGATTGTCTCTGGGGTTCTCACAACAACCGGACGTATGGTTACAGTGACAATATTCTAGAGCGCGCGGTTCACACGCATCTATGGCGGCTAGATCAGCATTGCAGAATGTTACAGTTCTTTCCTGGAGGTTGAAGAAACCAAAACCGATTTGGACCGTACCTGGAATATATCCACAACGCGAAGGAAAATTGTTGCCTGGATTGGGCGGTGGGGGCGATGTCGGAACTTGGGTTGGAAGAATAGTTGCTGTGGCGATGGCGGTCGGAGTCAGTGTCGACGTTGGCTTGGGCGTCGAAGTGTGAGTAGGTGGAGGCAAGGTATCTGTTGCTGTCGCAATCCTGGCGACGGTGGGAACAGGCAAAGCGGGTTGAGTTGCCGCAACGGTCTGGGTTGCGATGAAAGGAGGCGCGACAACCGGAGTTGCGATGGGCAAAAATGCACAGCCGCTGTTCAGGAGCAAAAGAAAGAACGTACTGAGTATTGGTCGTCTCATTTCTCTACCTGTGATGGAGGCGACGCGGAACGCTGTAGCGCACCGACCACGCCCAAAGTGACCCACGAAATGAAACCAACCTCCAACCGCGCCAACCAAGTTCGCCAAAAGGCGCGTACCGTGCGTGGTCGGCGTGCGCGTGTTTGCTGCCGTTGGTCTTTGTGGTATAATTGCGGCAGGCAAAAGCCAGTACGTGGAGGGTGGAAAATGACGACACAAACGGCTCTCAAGTATGATATTGAACTTAAAGCACCTGGACGGCTCGAACTCGATGTTCCATTTCCTGCGGGCGCGCACGTCACCGTCTTTGTTATCGAATTAGGCGAAACTTTTGATGACTTGCTAGTCGTGTCCGAAAGTAGTTTGGAGTTCTGGAATAATCCTTTTGACGATGAGGATTGGAACCATGCCTGAGCAGGGTGATATTCTTCTCATTCCGATTCCGTTTACTGACCTCTCATCGCAGAAGCGTCGTCCCGTCATCGTCATCTCCAACAATGTCTACAATCAGAAGACGGCAGATATTATCGTTGTCGCGATGACCTCGAACCCTGCACCAGTAGATTTCAGTTTTCCGATTACTTCCTCGGATTTGGACAAGGGAGCGTTGAATCGCCCAGGCAAAGTACGCGTTGACAAAATCTACACGCTCTCTCAATCCATCGTGGTCAAGGCATTCGGACACGTAAACGAATCCACTCTTGAGCGAATCCGTCAAATTCTACGCGACTTGACTACGAAGACCCAGTAGCAACTCGAAGGCAATGGCAGCAAACGGCGTAGCGCACCGACCACGGCGGACGAATTGAAAGTGATTGTCGTTTGGCAACCGATACCGCCGTTGTCGTGGTGCGTGTGTTTCGCGTTCGTGCGTTTTGGTGTATAATCCAGGCGTGGACATTGACCGCGAATTGAAAGACGCGCTACAACAAATTTTAGAACTGTGCGACGAGTTTGATGTTCATCCGCGACTCATCGGCGGTTTAGCGGTGCGCGGTTTTGCGCGACGCAAACGATTCACGCACGACATTGACCTTGCTATCAGTCGCCAAGACAAACCCAACTTTATCACGATTCTCAAGCGGTTGGGTTTTGAGTACCAAGACCTGACCAAGTTTGAAGGTGTCAAAGCGACCAAGCGCGTAGGCAACACGTCAGTTGAAATTCACATCTCGGTCGAAAGACTGTGGGATATGACTTCCAATCAGACGTACACGCTTTCACCCGATTCGGCGCAAGTTGCGGTTGACGATGCGGGCAATTTGCTTGCGCCGACTGTTTCCGCCGAAGATTTGCTGATACTCAAACTGATGCCACTACGCGACCGCGACCTGGGCGATGTGATTGCCTTGTTGCTTGACCTGCCCGCGATTGACGCCAAGAAATTTTGGGCGAACTGCGAGCGCACGAACAACGCGCGCCACATCACCGCGCAACTTTTGAAACTTGAAAACGCGTTGCGGAGCGGCGATTTCCGCGAAGCGTGGTCAGAATATTACGACGAGCGGCTTTCCGCGCGCGATGTGCTTGTCGTGATTGACAAAGTGCGCACACTCCAAAAGGCGAAATTATGAACGCGCAAATTGCTTGTCCGAATTGTCGTTCGACAAACACAATTTCATTCAACGGAAATATCTTGGATACTCCGCTGACCTGCCAGATTTGTGGACGAACCTTCGCGCCGCATTTCTATTGCCCCGATGCGCGTTCGTCTGCGCGTCATATCTTCGCAGCATCGTCTTTGCGCGTTGATAATCTGGGCGCGGTCTACGCGTTTTGCCCCGAACATACTTTCACGACATACTCGCTCGCGGCAGACAGCAAGCCGCGCCCGAAACAAACTTCCCTGCGTTCCCTCGTGCGTTTCCTCGATTCGCTCGTTTATCGCCTCACGCTGAACATTGAAGCGTTGCGGTTGCAAGCGTTTTCGCGGCGATAGCGTTATGTGTTTATGCGTCGGTTCTTTCGTTCTACTCTCCGCGAAGTTCACCAATCCCCGTCAGAATAGTTCCAATTCCAGTGGTAGCCGATACGACCGCCCCTAAACTTGCGGTTTCTGGTGGAAATGGAACAGACCACAAACCTGCGGCAAGTGTAATATTGGTCATTGTCATCAGCGCGCCTTGAGCAATTGAACCGATGCCTTTAAATGTCGCGCGCTTTACTGCGGTTTTTTTGTTTGACTGATTCGGTTTGGGTGGTTCTTGGGAGAATGTGTTCTCGATTCTTTCAACACGTTGAGCAACTTCCCCAAGTGTTTGGCTAAATCGAACTTGTCGGCTTTCCCGTATCAATTGCTCCTTGCGCGATTTGATGAGATATACCAACGCGATTATCTCGCGGCGGGAGTCAGAACTTCCCGCTTGTTCCAACACCTCAAAATCTTCTTTTGGAAAATGGTCAACACTCATTCCGTCCACAATTTCACCGAAGTAGTCTTGGATAACGTCGGCGATTCCTGTATCAACCACAAGTTCGTTGTTCATTTGTACGCCGTATCATACAGACCGTATCGTTTCCTTGACCATCTCTAGCGTAAAACTGCGGCTGAAGTCTTCATCGTTCTCCGCGTAATCTTTGATGAACCGCAAAGCACGCGTTGCACTTGTGAGTCTCGACAAGCGATGCTCGAACTCATGCTCGAAATGCAAGTGCCATCTTTCTTGAACATTGGCTAGATTTTTCTGGATGTGTTCATAGAAAATATACTTGATGAATTCTTCGTAGTCGTTGCTCATTGTAGAACCCCTTATTTATGGCTATGATGCCGCGTGCTCAACTTGGACTTGGAATGGCATGACGCGAAACGCCGTAGCGCACCGACCGCGCCGCGCCGCGAGCGTGAAGCCGCGTTCTTTTTTTCGCCAATCGCTTCGCGTGCCCCCACCCGCGCGGCGTGGTCGGGGGGCGTAT
>DYJA01000053.1 GCA_020723345.1 Candidatus Aquidulcis sp.
CCCTTGCATTCAGCGGTTAGAAACTACCGAAGGATTTACGCCGAGCTGTACTAGGATGAACTCGCGCTCGCGCACTTGCAAGACCTGACCGCGCACGAGCCGCGCCTTGCCCTCCCACCCCGTCACCGCGAGCGCGGCGAAGAGCAAGAGCAAGCCGCTCATCTGCTCGCCGAGCCACGAATCGCGAAAGGCGACGGTGACGATGATGAGCCAGAGCAATTGCGGAAAGGCGTACATCACATCCGCGAATCGCATCAGCAGATTGTCAGTCATGCCGCCGCGCAAACCTGCCGTCATGCCGATCAGTCCGCCGATTGCGAGCGTGAGCGTGATCGGCACGAGTCCGATCGTCATCGAAACGCGCGCGCCGTAAAGCACGCGGCTCAGCACATCGCGTCCGAGTTCGTCGGTGCCGAGAATGAAGCGCCAATCGCCGGTCTCCCACGCATTTTTTTGCAGCGTGTTTGAATAATGTTGCTTGAGCGGATCGTACGGCGCGAGCAGCGGCGCGAAAATCGCAAGCAGATAAAAGCACACGATCACGATCAAGCCGATCATCGCGGCGCGATTGCGCGCGAGCCGCCGCCACGCATCGCGCCACAAACTAGAACCCACTTTTTTCTTTCGTCCATTTTTCGGAGAGGAATGGCACGCGTCCTCCAACCGTGCAAGGATCGTTGACCGGCGTTAACGTCATCGTCGCGCCGTCAAGCTCCCATTTGTACACCCCCGGCTCCTGGCTCGGCGGACACGTCATCGATCGGTCGTCATAGTCAATGAAGGAAATCTGATTCCCGGTCACGCGGTACACACCGTTGTCTCCTTTCGCTCCGCCTCGCGTGGTAGACCAGGTACCATCCGCGAGGAGAGTCAGCGTGCGTTTCGGAATTTCGAATCCCTCTTTCATCGAATACGCGTACGTGCCCACCAGGTTCGGCGCGGTAGTGTTAGGCACGGGCGTGTACGCCGATTGCGGCAAAGCCCCCGGCGTCATCCACGGATTGGCGGGCGGTAAAGTGATCGCGGCTGAAATTGTCGGAGTGGATGGGATCGCAGTAGGGGATGGCGGCAGCGCGGTCGCAGTCGGCGCTGCAGTTGGTGTGGGCGCGGGCGCGCATCCCGCGCCGAGAATTCCGATCACGAGCAAGATCAAGACGATGGGCGCGCGCAAATAATTGAACATGAGTTGCCTCCTTAGGCATTTGAGTTTCCCAGACCTTCGAGGTCTCGGAGACCTCGAAGGTCTTTGGGTCGCCTCAAATTTACACCGCCATCGTCAAAACAACGACAAATCTCGTAGGACAAATTTGCAATGGATTCGCTTCGCTCACCACAAGATTTGTCCTACACCCTGATCCGCGGATCGAGCCGCATGTAAATCACATCCACACCGAGATTCGCGATGCTGATGAGCAAACCGTACAACAACGTCACGCCCATGATCATCGAGTAATCGCGCGCGCCAACCGATTGCACGAAAAAGCGTCCCATCCCCGGAAACGAAAACATCGTCTCGACGAAAAAAGAACCGGTGACTAGACCTGCGAACGCCGGCCCCAGGATCGTCGCGATCGGAATGAGCGAGTTTCGCAGCGCGTGTCGGACGATGACGGTTTGCTCGCGCAATCCTTTCGCGCGCGCGGTACGCAAATAGTCCTGTCCCAGCGTTTCGAGCATCATCGAACGCGTGAGCCGCGCGAAAAACGCCATCAAGCCAAAACTCAAAACGAGCGCGGGCAAAATCCACGCGCGCGGCTCGTTCCAATTTGTGATAATCGGCATCCAGCGCAGCCAACAGCCAAACGCGACGAGCGCGAACACTGCCATCACGAACGATGGCAGCGCGGTGCCGAGCGTCGCGAGCAACAGCGCGGCGTAATCAATCCAGGTGTTTTGTTTCAGCGCGGCAATCAGGCCCAGCGGAATGCCGACGGTCAACGCGATCATCAGCACGATCAAACCCAGGAGCGCGGAACGGAGAAAACGACTTTCCCAGATCGGTTTGTTGCGTGGCGGCGCGAAAAGCAAATCGGTGACGCTCTGGTCGAGGTACTGATACGAGGGACCGAGATCGCCGCGCAGCGCGTCCAGCATGTAGCGCGCGTACTGCTCCCACAAGGGACGGTCGAGCAGGAACTTGCGATTCAGGTTCGCGACGACAGCCGGTTGCAAATTTCTGCGTTCCGCATCGTCGCCGTCCCAGGGACCGCCGGGCGTCAGGTGCATCATCGTAAATGTGACGAGCGAGATGGTGATAAGCACCGGGATCATCCAGAGCAGTCTGCGTAGGAGAAATGGATTCATGGTTGTTGGACTAGACCTGTGAGGTTTTTGGAAACCTCACAGGTCTGGTGCCACTGGACGAGTTTCCAGCCACCGTCTTCGCGGTGCAAGATCGCGGAAAAGCGAAATGGAATTTCCAAATCGTCAGAGAATCTGAATTTCGCTCGATCGGCGATCCAGCCGACGGTGCCTTCGATGTACGCTTGCGGATCGCCGGGGACGATTGGAAATCCGCCGACCATTTCCTTCATCAGCTTTTTGAAAAGCGCGACGACGTTTTCGTAACCCGAACACCATTCGTCCGGATCCGTGCCGATGAGGAGCAAGCCATCTTGGTGCGACATCAATCGCTCGATGAAAAGTCCATCGCCGCACGATACGGCTTCGTAAAGACGCAGAACCAGGTTCTTGAGTTCGGGTGATTGTTCCATGGTGAATCCAATAGGTTTATAGTGCGCGCACTATAAACAATTCAATGCGTCTCAATTCGCGTCTGCATGATGCTCGCGCGGCAGAGGAAATAGTTGTCGTACGCGGAGGGCTGGCAGCCCCTGACCCAGGGTTTGAGCACTGCCGCGCCGACGAAATGTTCGAGAAAGACAACCGGCGCTTCGTCCATCAGTAGTTGCGCGGCTTGCTTGTACAGCGCATCGCGTTTCGCGGCGTCTTGTTCCGCGTCCGCCTGCTCGGTCAGTCGATCGAATTCGAGATTGTCCCAGTGATTGGAGTGCCAGTTAACCGTCTTGGAATGAAAGACGAGCGAGTACCAGTTCTGCGGATCGGGATAATCTTGGTACCACGGAATGAGCGACAATTGAGGATATGTATCCATCGCGCGGCGCAACGCGCCGAGAACTCTGGAATCGACCGGATCGAGTTTGATCTCGACGCCGAGGTTTTCTTTGATCTGCGCCTGCACGAACTCGGCGACCGGTTTTTGACCCGCATAGAAAGTGAATTTGATCTCGGGCAAGCCCTTGCCATCAGCGTAGCCGGCTTCGGCAAGCAATTTCTTCGCGGCGGAAGGATCGAACTTGAGCGTCTTGAGATCGAGATAATGTCCCGGCACGCCCGGAGGCACGAATTGCTCTGCCGGAGCGCCCAAACCTTTTTCGATGCCGTCAACGAGTGCTTTGCGATCGATCGCCATGCTGAACGCTTGACGCACCTTGACGTTGTCGAAGGGCTTGCGCGCCAGACCGAAAATCAAATAGCGCGTCCCAGGTTGAACGACCTGGAAATACTGCTGCTTTAACTCCGGGCTGCTTTGGATGGTCATCACTTGATTCGCGCCGCCGACCCACATCCCGTCGAGTTCGTTATTCTGGTAGCCCAGGATCGCGGAACGCTCGACGATGACGTACTCGATGCGGCGCAGCGTCGGCGCGCCCAGCCGGTAATTGGGATTGGCTTCAAAGACCATTTTGACATCGTGCTGCCATTCTTTGAGCACGAACGGACCGTTGCCGATAAACGTCGCGGGTTCCGTCCACTTGTCGCCGCCCTTGTCGATCATATCTTCGCGCGTGGGGAGTCCGGTCCAAATCGCGAGGAGCGCGGGAAAGTACGCGGCAGGTTTCTCGAGCGTGAATTGGATGGTCAAGTCATCTAGCGCTTTCACGCCGACGGCATCGCGCAGTTTCTGCATTTCGTCTTTGCTCAGTTTCGACGGATCCGCCGAATTGTACGCCGCGCCGCCTTTGACGATCTGGCTGCTGAACGCGTACGCATAGCCGACCGCCGGATCGAGCGAGCGCTTCCAGCCAAATTCGTAATCGCGCGCGGTCAGAGGTTGTCCGTCGCTGTACTTCAAGCCCGCGCGCAGTTTGACGGTGTAGACCAGTCCATCGGCAGAGACACCGGGGAGCGCAACTGCCGCTGCGGGAACGAGTTTGCCGTCGGCATCGTACGTCAGCAGGTTTTCAAAAACCAATGTGACGATTCCGAGATTGAGGGGGCTTGCGCTTTTTTGAGGGTCAATCGTGTTCGGCTCACCGCCGAGTTGCAATCGCAACACCTGGTCGGCGGCGAGCGCGGGCTTGGATGCGCCGATCGGTTGCGCGGCAGTGGTCGCGGTCGGCGTGAGGGGCGTGATGGCGGGACTGCACGCCGCGCTGAAAACGGCGAGCGCAAACAAAAACAGAACGATGGTCGCGCGCAAATACTGGAACATGGTTTTCCTCCTTGGGGCGTCAAGAATTTGGATTCCAGACCTGTCGGGTCTCAGAGACCCGACAGGTCTTACAACGTCGCCAGCATACCAAGCCATCGTCAAATTAGCGACAAATCATCCACGTCTGTCATTGCGAGGACGGTCTTTGTCCGAAGCAATCCCCAAATCGCAGCTTGGGGATTGCTTCGCGGAGTTTACACTGAGCGAAGCGAACGTGCTCGCAATGACACACCGTTACACTTGCCGCGCCTCCGCGACCGCCTGCTCCAACGTCAGCGCGCATCCCGCGTTCCACGCCGCGTCGAACGCCGCGTCGTCGAGCGACGCGTGAACGGCGGCAAGCGTGCGTTCGTGCTCGAGCCGGTCGGCGGGCGTTGCCATTGCGCCGGTGAGCGCGAGATGCGGATCAATTGCGCCGAGCCAACGCGCGGCAAGTTCGCCCTTGCCTTCCGCTGCCGCGACGCGCGCAAACCCCCAGACCGCGCCCGCCACTCCCCAGGTCAGTTTCTGCTCTTGATAAAGCGCCAAGCATTCTTGATTGCACTCGCGCGCGCGGCGCAGATCGCCTTCCTCCACGGCGACAAACCCCAGCCCTTGCAGCGCGCAGCCAATGTGCAGTTTCGCCGGGAGCGCGCGCGCCAACTCTAGACTTTGCTCGTAGTACGGTTTCGCTTCGCGATACTTGCCCGCGGCGCGCGCCACCTCACCCAGGTTCACCAAAGCGTGGCGCATGAGCGACTGGTCTGCTTGCGCTTGCGCGAAGGCAAGCAATTGCCCGAACAGCGCGAGCGCCGTCGCGAAATCGCGCGCGCGAAATGCCGCGAACGCGGACGCGCCCAACGATTCGCCCAACGTCTCTTGCTCTCCGATTTCTTGGCGGAGCCGCAGACTCGCGTCAAAAAGCGCGCGTGCCGCTCCATAGTCGCCGCGCGCCCGCTCGATCGAACCCTGCGCCGCCAGCGCAGACGCGATCCCGCTCCGATCGCCCCGCGCGGTAAAGCGCCGGAGCCCCTCCTCGGCATCGGTTTGCGCGGCGTCCAGACGATGCTCCAAGCGCGCCAGCCCGGCGCGGGCGAGCAGCAGTTCAGCGATTCCGACTTGATCGTTCAATGCGAAGACCAGACTTTCGCGCGCTTGCAGATGCGCCCGCGCCGCGTTCAAATCCCCCAGCGCGATCGCGAAACGATACGCGTACTTGAACAAAGTCACGCGCGTCTGGGGTGCGCCGTCGTCTGGCATGACGCGCAGCGCGCGCTCGATCCACTCGCGCCCTTCCTTCCAATGATTGCGCGCCAGCCAGAATCCGCAGAGCGCAACCGTCAACCGCAAGCCGAGTTCCACATCGCTCGCGGGCGCTTCCAACCCGAACGCCCACTCGAGCGCGGCGCGCAGATTATCGCGCTCCACCTCAGCGCGCCGAAGCCAGGTCGTTCGCGCCGCGCCTTCCAGTTCCCGCGCGGCGCGTTCTGCCAGTTGCAGAAAGAACGCGAGATGCTGCGATTGAACGCGCGCGGTCTCGCCCGCTTGCAGCAGTTTTGCGCGCGCGTACTGGCGAATCGACTCCAACATCCGATAGCGTGCCTGCTCGTCTTGCTGCTCCGCGATCACGAGTGATTTGTCGACGAGACGCGCGAGAACATCCAGAGGATTCAGTCTACAGTGTTCAGTGTTCAGTTGGCTCGTCACTGAATACTGAATACTGGATACTGCTTCAACGGCTTCCAACGTGAATCCGCCCGCGAACACGGAAAGCCGTCGAAACAAGACGCGCTCGTCCTCGACGAGCAGATCGAAACTCCAATCAATCGCCGCGCGCAACGTTTGATGGCGCGGCAACGCGGTAGTGCTGCCGGTCGTCAGCAGCGCGAACCGGTCGTCCAGCCGCGCCGCGATTTGTTCCGCCGATAACACGCGCAACCGCGCGGCGGCGAGTTCGATCGCCAGCGGCATTCCATCCAACCGCGCGCAAATGTGCGCGACGGCGTTCGCGTGCTCTGCAAGTTTCCAACTCGGCGCGACCGTCGCGGCGCGTTCAGCAAACAGGCACAGCGCGTCGTACCGCGCGATATCTTGCGGCGGCAACACTTGTTCCGCGTCGGGCAGCGTCAACGACGGCACGCGCCACGCGACTTCGCCGGTGATGCTCAATGGGGCGCGGCTCGTCGCGAGAATTCGGACGCGCGGGCACGCGGTCACTATGTCATCGACGAGACGCGCGCACGCGGCGAAGAGATGCTCGCAGTTGTCCAGGACGAGGAGCAATTCTTTTTCGCGCAGATGATCGGTCAACGTTTCTGCGATTGGTTTGGCGGGCGATTCGTCGAGGTGAAACACAGTGGCAACCGCGTGCGGGACACGCGCGGCGTCGTTCAATGCCGCGAGTTCGACCCACCACACGCCGTTGGCAAAGCGATTCTCCACTGCCAGGTCGGAGGCGACGCGAATCGCCAAGCGCGTTTTGCCGCAACCGCCCGCGCCGACGAGCGAAACCAGGCGCGACGCCGCGAGCGATTGCCTGATCGTCTGCGTCTCGTTCGCGCGTCCGACGAAACTGGTCAACGGATGCGGCAAGTTCGTCAGCAGCGCGACGCGCGATTTTGCGCCGGTCAACTCGGCTTGAATGCGGGCGCGCAGCGCGAGCGTTTCGCTCGACGGCTCGACGCCCAATTCCTCGCGCAAGCGACACGCGCACTCATCGGACTGCTTGAGCGCGGCGGTGCGGTCGCCGAGCGCGGCGTAACAAAAGATCAAATGCTGGTGCGCGTGTTCGTTCGCGGGGTCGGTCGTTAGAACCTGGCGCGCGTATTCCATCGCGCGTTCGTACTGACTCGCGGCGCGCAATTGCTGCGCCAAGTTGAGCAGCGCGTCGAGATAGGCAGCGCGCAGTCGCTCGCGTTCAGGGAGAATCCAATCGTCGTAGAAATCGGCGAGCAGATCGCCGCGATAATGGCTTAGGGCAGATTGCAAATGGCTAATCGCCGAGGATGCTTGCGCTATTTGCCATTCGCCATTTGCCATTTGCTGGAATTCGCGCGCGTCTACCCACAGAGGAAAATCCGGGTTGAGTTGCATGGTTTCGCGGCTGGCAATGAACGCGTCATCGCCGAGTTCTTTGCGGATCGTCGCGAGCGCGGTGCGGAGCGAGTGCCGCGCTTGGTCGTCGGAGGAATCGCCCCAGAAGAGCGCGGCGATTTTTTCGCGCGCGTGTTCTTCGGGGTGGAGGGCAAGATACGCAAACAGGGATTCCACTTTGCGCGTGGGGAAACGGATCGGGTGAGCATCTTTCTCGATCCGAAATGCGCCAAGCAGATACAAACGATACCGAGGAGACGAGCGCGGCATAGATCCCTCCTTCGCGCGTATCGGCGCGGGATGTTCCACATCGAACTGAGTTGATTGTAGGACAATTTTGGAAAATTGTCCAACATTCTATTTGCGCGATTGGCGCTCGCGTAGGACAATTTTGAAAATTGTCCTACTAGTGTTACAATGCCTCCGCACGCGACAAGGAGAGGTTTTTATTCGTGTCTGCTCGTTCGATCATCTTGCGGCGCCGCCGTTTGCAAAAATCGACTAACCGCGCCACGCCCATCGTCGTGCGCCTCACGCTGGGGACGGTGGCGTTAATTGTCGGTCTCGCGCTCACCGCCATCGGCGTGGGTGCGGCAACGGTGGTCGGCGTCTACAATTATTACGCCAAAGACCTGCCCGCGCCCGGCGAAATCGCCAAACAAACGTCAAGCCAGTTCAAGACCACGCGCATCTACGACCGCACGGGTCAGGTTTTGCTGTACGAGATCATCGATCCGCAAGGCGGCAACCGCACCGTCGTGCCGCTGGATCGCATCCCCAAAAATTGCTCGAATGCGACGGTCGCGCTGGAAGACAAGGATTTCTGGACGAATCCTGGCTTCGACTGGTACGGGATCGCGCGCGCGGCATACACGACGCTGCGCGGCGAACAGGTTCAAGGCGCGAGCACGATCACCCAACAGTTGGTCAAGAACGTTCTCATTCCGCCCGCCGAGCGATTTGTGCGCGATCCGAATGACTTTGCAACTTATAACCGCAAAGCGAAAGAACTGATCCTTTCGACGGAAATTGCGCGGCGCTACGAAAAAAAGCAAATCCTCGAATGGTATCTCAACGCGAACAACTACGGCAACCTCGCGTATGGACTCGAAGCCGCCGCCGAAACGTACTTCGGCAAGCACGTTCAGGATCTGGATTTGTCCGAGTGCGCGACGCTCGCCGCGGTGCCGCAGTACCCGCTCCAGAATCCGATTGACAATCCGCAAAAGGCGCTCGAACGCCGCAACATCGTGATTGATCGGATGTTCCTGTACGGCTATATTACCCAAGACGAGGCGCTCGCCGTCAAAGCGCAAAAACTGCGCGTCACGCCCAAGGTCTTCGACATTCGCGCGCCGCACTTCGTTTTCTACATCCGCCGCCAATTGGAAGAAAAGTACGGCGCGGAAATGGTCTATCGCGGCGGGCTGAATGTGTACACCACGCTCGACTACAATATTCAGCAGGTTGCGGAGAACGCCGCGCGCGATCAAGTCAAAAAACTGACCGCCGAAAAACGAAACGTGACGAACGCCTCCATCGTCGTCATTCGTCCGAGCACTGGCGAAATCGTCGCGATGGTTGGGTCAGTCGATTATTTCAATCGCGATATTGACGGACAAGTGAACGTGTCGCTCGCGCCGCGCCAACCGGGGTCGTCGTTCAAACCGTTCACGTACCTCACCGCGTTCGCGCAGGGCTTTACCGCCGCGTCGATGTTGATGGACGTGCGGACGGTCTTCGACGATCCCGGCAATCCACCCTACGTCCCAGAAAACTACGACCGCAAATATCACGGACCGACGCGCTTGCGGACCGCGTTCGGATCGTCGTTCAACATTCCAGCCGTGAAACTGATTCAACTCGTCGGTCCCAAAAATGTCGTCAACACCGCGCATCGGATGGGCATCAACACGCTGGGCGGCGAAAAGTACGGACTCGCGCTCACGCTCGGCGGCGGCGAAACGACGCTGCTCGACATGACGTACGCGAACAGCGTCCTTGCGAATCAAGGCAGCATGACCGGCGCGCCGGTCGATCCCAAACAACTCAAACCCGGCTATCGCACGCTCGATCCGATTTCGATTTTCAAAGTCGTCGACGCGAACAACAAAACGCTGTACGAATTCAAGCAGCCGGACAAAGTTCAAGTGGTCACGCCGCAACTGTCGTTTTTGGTCAGCGACATTCTGTCGGACAACGTCGCGCGCACGCCGGGCTTTGGATCGAATAGCGTCCTGAAATTGTCGCGCCCCGCCGCGGTGAAAACCGGCACGACTTCGGATTGGCGCGACAATTGGACGATTGGCTACACGCCGGATTTCGCGGTCGGCGTGTGGGTGGGCAACGCGGACAACGCCGAAATGGAACACATTAGCGGCGTGATGGGCGCGGCGCCGATTTGGCGCGACGTGATGGAGAAAATTCACCAGACGCTGCCGACGCGCTGGTACACCGAACCACCGGGGATGACGCGCGTCGAAGTGTGCGCGACGAGCGGACTCTTGCCGACGCCGTACTGCCCCGAACGCGTCAAAGAACTTTTCGTCGCGGGCACCGAGCCGAAATCGTTCGACAATATCTGGCAGCCGTTCCGCATCTACAAACCGACCGGCAAATTGGCGACGGTGTACAATCCGCCGGACCAAGTCGAAGAAAAAGTTTTCCCGATTTACCCGCCCGAAGCCGCGGACTGGGTGCGCGATAACAACATCCCGCAGCCGCCGTCGGAGTACGACACGTCGAATCGTTCGACCGCGCAGGGCGGTGATGTCGCGATCACCACACCCGCGTCGTACTCGTCCATCGCCGGAATCGTCACGATCACCGGCAACGCGCGGCTCGACAATCTCGCGACGTATCGGCTCGCGTACGGCAAAGGACTCGACCCGACGCAATGGACGCAGATCGGCGGCGATCATTCGAATCGCGTCGACAATGGATATTTGGAACAGTGGGACGTAACCGCGCTCGATGGCTTGTACACGCTAAAACTGACGGCGGTCGAACGGAACGGCACGCCGCGCGAATCCGCGATTCAAGTGCTCGTGGACAACAAACCGCCGACGATCAAAATCATTCATCCGGCGGATGGCGCGATCTACAGTCCCGAAAAAGACGAGTGGGTTTCGATTGGCGTCGAAGCGGTGGATAACGCGTCGATGAGCAAAGTTGAATTTTACCTCGACGGCGGCTACCTCGGCGCGACGACGGTTGCACCGTACAACAAAAAGTGGACGATCAAAATGTCGGACACGTTGACGCGGACGCTCGCCGCCGCCGCCGCCGTCACGCCGACCAAGCCGATCACGATCACGCGCACGATCACGAATCCGGATAACACGATTTCCAACGAGCAACTCGTCGGCTCTGTCGCGCGCGTGACGGCGACGGTGCCTGCGGTCAGCGCGGTGTTCACGACCGGCATGGTGCTCATTTCGAACACGGTTACCATACCCGGCGCGCCGGGCTTTGTCGAATCACACACGATCAAAGCGATTGCGGTGGACGCGGCGGGCAATCGCACCGAAAGTCAGACGATCACGATTTTTGCGCAGCATGCGCTGAAGAAGTAAACAGTGTTCAGTATTCGGCTGATTCGCTACTGGAGACTGAACACTGAAAACTGAATACTGGGTTTACCAAATGAACATACTCGTAACCAACGACGATGGAATAGACTCACCCGGCTTGCTCGCGCTCAAACAAACGTTGCAAACGCTCGGCGAGGTGACAGTTGTTGCGCCGGAACGCAACTGGAGCGCGGCGGGTCACACCAAAACAATGTTCCGACCGCTACGCGTCAATCCGACAACGCTGCGCGATGGTTCACCGGCGTACAGCACCGACGGCGCGCCGACCGATTGCGTCGCGCTCGTGATGCTGGGGCTGTTGCGCGACTTGCCCACGCTCGTCGTCAGCGGGATCAATCCCGGCAGCAATCTCGCGCACGATCTCACGTACTCGGGCACTGTCGCCGCGGCGATGGAAGCCGCGATTCACGGCGTCCCCGGCATCGCCATGTCCATCGACGCGAATCATCACGCGGAAATTGATTTCACCCCGGCGGCTCAAGTTGCCGCGCGCATCGCGCGGCGCGTGTTGACGGACGGCTTGCCGCGCGATACGTTTCTCAACGTCAACGTGCCGGATATTCCGTTCGAACAGATTCAAGGCGCGCGCATCACGCGGCTCGGCAAACGGATCTACCGCGATGAACTCGTCGCGCGGCAAGACCCGTACGGCAAAGATTATTACTGGATCGGCGGCCAGCCGCCGACCGGCGCAATCGAAGAAGAAGGCACAGACGTGTGGGCGGTCGCGCATCAATTCGTTTCGATCACGCCGGTCCACATGGATATGACCAGTCACGCGCTCGTCGCGCGGTTGAAAGAGTGGGAACGCGATTCGTTAATTAGCGAACAGTGAACTGTAAACAGTATTCGGTATCCAGTGTTCAGTATCCAGACCACACCGGATCACTGGATACTGAATACTGAACACTGAATTCTGCATACAATCACTCACAGGAGAAAAACGATGGTTCAAACGATGCAAGCCCCCAGCCCAGTTCGGCTTCAAGAAAAACAATATCCGCAGTGGGCGTTTTTCCAGGGTCAATTCGTGCCAATCGCCGACGCCAAAATCAGTATCATGACCCAGGTGATCAATTATGGCATCGGCGCGTTTGGCGGAGTCCGCGCGTATTGGAATGCGGACAAACAACAACTGTACGTCTTCCGCATCGCCGATCACATGCGGCGTTTTCTCAACTCGGGCAAATTCCTCTGCGCGACTCTGCCCTACACCGCCGACGATTTGCAGCGCTTTATCGTCGAATTGCTGCGGCGCGAAGGGTACCGCGAAGACGCGTACATTCGTCCGCTGTTGTACAACGCGACCGAAGACATCACGCCGCGCCTGTACGACGTCAAATTCGATTTCGCGTGCTTCACCAAACCGTTGGGCAATTACATCGCGCTGCAAGTGCGCGCGTGCACGTCGTCGTGGTGGCGCGTGGAGGACAACATCATTCCTGCTCGCGGCAAGATTACGGGCGCGTACATCAACTCGGCGCTCGCGAAAAGCGAGGCGCACTGGAACGGTTACGACGAGGCGATTGTCTTGAACCAGGATGGTCACGTCGCGGAAGGCAGCGCGATGAATCTGTTCATCGTGCGCGACGGCGCGGTGATCACTGCGCCGGTTTCCGACAATATTCTGGAAGGCATCACGCGGCGCACCGTGCTGCAACTCGCGCGCGAAGCCGGCATCGAAACCATCGAACGTTCGATTGATCGCACCGAGTTGTACATTGCCGACGAAGTGTTGTTCTGCGGAACCGGCGCGCAGGTTGCCGCCGTGATCGAGATCGATCATCGCAAGATCGGCGAAGGGCGGCTCGGCGCGGTCGGCAAAAAATTGCAGGACGCGTACTTCGACGTCGTGCGCGGCAAAGATACGCGCCACGCCGATTGGCTCACGCCGGTCTACGCCTAAAACCGACCGCCGACGACCGACCGCCGACCGCCGTTTTGCGTCCGCGGTCTGCGGTCGGCTGTCTGCGGTCATCGAGAGAAATCGCCACGTGAACATTCCGGTTCCCGTTCCTCCGCCGCCGCCCGAAGTCCTCGCGCCGCGCGAAGAAATCGAGACCACGTTTCAACCGACGAGCCGCCTCGCGCTGCTGGGGCGCGATCACGCGTTGCAAATATTGTTTGCGTTGGCGCTCCTCGTCAACGTCGCACTCGTCGTCTATTTGGGTTTGCGATTTGACGCGCTGCCGGACCCGCTGCCGTTGCACTTTGACGCGTCCGGTTTGGCAGATCGCATCGAAGCCAAGACCGGCATTTTCGGCTTGCCGCTGATCGGATTCGGCGTGCTGATCTTGAACAGCGCGCTGGGCGTCCTCACGCATCGCCGCGAGCGCGCGGCGGCGATCTTGCTCGTCACGAGCGCGCTGCTTGCGCAAATCATGCTGTGGTTCGCGGTGAGCAGTATCATCGGCGGACTGGTTTAAGTGACTTGACTCCATTCAACTTTCCGATCGGCGCGACGCTCGCACTCCTGATCGCCGGACTCGCTTATTGGCGCGGTGCGCTATCGTTCAGCGGCGCGGTCGGCGCGACGATCATTGGCACAGTGATCTTTGCGGTGGGCGGACTCGCCTGGGCGATTCTGCTCATCGCGTTTTTTGTCACGTCGTCCGCATTGTCACGTTACCAAGCGCGCGCCAAAGCGCCGCTCGCCGAAAAATTCCAAAAGGGGCATCGGCGCGATCTCGGTCAGGTGCTGGCGAACGGCGGCTGGGGCGCACTGCTCGCGCTCGCGTACGCGTTCGCGCCGCAGCCGATTTTGTTCGTTGCGTTCGCTGGCGCGATGGCGACGGTCAACGCGGATACCTGGGCAACCGAGTTGGGCGTGTTGGGCAAAACCGCGCCGCGCCTGATCACGAACGGACGCGTCGTCGCCGTCGGGACGAGCGGCGGCGTTACGCCGCTTGGCACACTCGTCGCGTTCTGCGGTGCGCTGCTGATTGGCGCGCTCGCAGTCTTGCTTATTCCATTCACGCAACACGCCTCACGCCTCACGCCGCTGTTCATTCTCATCGCGGCGATTTCCGGCTTGCTCGGCTCGCTTTTCGATTCGCTGCTCGGCGCGACGGTGCAGGCGATCTACTTTTGCGATTTCGATCAAAAGGAAACGGAATCGGCGATTCATCGCTGCGGACGCGCGACGCGATTGATCCACGGCTGGCGCTGGCTCGACAACGACTGGGTGAATTTTCTGGCGAGTGTGGCGGGGAGTGGAATTGCGGCGATGGGGTATTGGGCGATTGGATTTTGACAGTATCAGAGAGACGGGGTAGAATCGGAAGCGAGGGAAAGAGGTACACCATGCAAACAACTCTGAGAATGAAACGCGACGCAATACCTGTAATAAAATCAAGTCTCGAGATGAAACGCAAGACACTTGAGTTCAGCGCGCGTCAATACCGGCAGCGACTTGCTGCGTTTGAGCGCGCCTATCGCATGACGACGAAACAATTCGCCAAAAAATTTAGCGCAGGCAAACTCGGCGATGAAGCGCAATGGTTCGAATGGGAGTTTGCGCTGGATGCGTTACGAGAAACGGAACGCCAAGCAAAACTCGTCGACGCCATCCAGTTGTAGGAGGCAGACAGAATGTCCCAGATATTACTCGATAAAGTACGTGTAGAACTAACATCTGACCAAATCATCGCCGCATTACACCAGTTGCCCGCCCGCGAACGCGAACGCGTACGCCGCGAACTGGACTCTGAACAATGGCGTCGTGAGTTTGAACAATTGCTTGCCAAGTTCCAAGCGCGCGCGAAAAAGCATCCAATCTCAGAAGTAGAAATCATCGAGGAGGTGCGGATTGTCCGAGCCGCGCGGCGCGCCCGCCGACCTGCTCAGAGCAGTAATTGATACGAACATACTCTTGCTCGGAATGTTCACGGGCGGTCTGTCTTTGCCAATTATTCAAGCTTGGCTGCACGACGAGTTTGAGTTGGTGATCTCTGGGAAATTGCTTGATGAACTTGTCGAAGTTGCCGCGCGTCCCAAATTCAAGAAATACATCACTGCAGCAGACATGGAGAAACTTTTAGAACTCATCTACCGAAAAGCGGATGTGGTGGGAGACTCCACAGACCCAAATCTTGGACGTGATCCGGAAGATTACCCTATTCTCGCGACGGCAATCGCGGGAAATGCTACACACATTGTCACTGCGGATAAAGATTTGCTCGATGATTCCAAACTAAAGATAGACATGAAACACCGCGGTGTGGAGGTAGTATCCGCGGGTGCATTCCTGCAAGCGCTCAAGGCGCGGCGGAGACGTTAGTTTACAACTGGAAGCGCAATGCTCTACCTCGTCTCCACGCCCATCGGCAATCCGGACGACATGACGCTGCGCGCGCTGCGCGTTCTGCGCGAAGCGAACGCCGTGATCTGCGAAGAGTTGCGCAACGGCGCGCGGCTCTTGCGCCATTACCAAATCGAAAACGCGCTCGTCGATCTCAACGAACACACCGAACGCGCGCGCGTGCCGGAACTGATCGAGCGCTTGAAACGCGGACAAACGCTCGCGCTGATTTCCGATCACGGCACGCCGCTGCTCAACGATCCGGGCGGGCGGCTGGTCGCGCGCACGCTTGCCGCAGGTGTCCCGGTCAGCGCGGTGCCCGGCGCGTCGAGTTTGCTTGCCGCGCTCGTCGTGAGTGGACTGCCGCTGGAGCGCTTTCGCTTCGTCGGATTCTTGCCCGCGAAAAAAGACGCGCGTCGCGCCGCGCTCGCCAAACTGCGCGACGAGCGCGAGACCTGGGTCATCTTCGACGCGCCGTACCGGCTGAACGCGGTGCTCGCGGATCTGCGCGCCGCGCTCGAACCGGCACGGCAAGTCGTCGTCGCGTGCAATCTGACGATGCCGTCGGAACAGATCGTGCGCGGGAGCGTGCGCCAAGTGTTCGAGCATTTCCAGAAGAATCTATTCAAAGGCGAATACGTGATCGTCATCGCCGGGAAAGGAAAGTGAAATTCGAAATTCCAAATTCCAAATTCGTCATTCAAGCGCGAATCGCGGATGGTGAATTTCGAATTTAGAATTTCGAATTACGAATTCGGATCAACTATGAAATCAGTCATTCTACTTGCCGGACTCGGCGCGCGCCTGCGTCCCCACACCTACAGCAAACCCAAACCCCTGGTTCACGTCGCGGGCAAGCCGATCCTGGGGCACATCCTCGACAGTCTGGCGGGGTTAAACATCGAAGAGACGATCTTCGTCGTCGGCTATCTCGGCGACCAGATCGAAAAGTACGTCTCGGAACACTACCCGCGCCTGCGCGCGCGCTACGTCGAACAGGCGGAAATGAAAGGACAGGCGCACGCGATCAATCTGGCGCGCGATTACATCGACCAACCCGTGTTGATCATTTTCGGCGATACGATTTGGGAAACCGATTTCACGCGGCTCGCGCGCGTCAAATCCGACGGCTTGATCTACGTCAAACAAGTCCAAGACCCACGCCGCTTTGGCGTCGCGACTTTGAAAGACGGTTTTGTGACCAAGTTCGTCGAAAAACCGACGACGCCGGTTTCCAATCTCGCCGTCGTCGGGGTGTACTATTTTCAGAACTGGCGGGTGATCCTGGATTCCATCGAGCAACTGATCGCGCGCAATATTCAACTCAAAGGCGAGTACTATCTCGCCGACGCGATGCAATTGATGATCGGTTCCGGTGCGCGGCTCGAAGTCGAAACGATTCCGGTGTGGGAAGATTGCGGCACGGTCGAAGCCCTTTTGAAAACGAATCGTTATTTGTTGGACAAGCACAGTCACGCTCGCGTCATCACCGGATCGGTCGTTCTGCCGCCGGTGTACATCAGCGACGCCGCGCGCGTCGAGAATTCGATCGTCGGACCGTACGTTTCGATTTCCGATGACGCCGTGGTCGAGCACTCGATTCTGCGCGATTGCATTATCAGCGAAAACTCGCATATCGAAAACCGCGTGATGGAACGTTCGCTCGTCGGCAAAGACGCGCGCGTCAGCGGCACGTTCCAGCGCATGAACGTCGGCGATTCGTCCGAAATTGAGTCGGTGGCTGCGAGTAACGGACAATAACAGCGGGCGACAAAGAAGATCGCCTCATAAAAATATCTGGAGGATCAACGATGATCATCGGAGTACCCAAAGAAATCAAGGATCGCGAAAACCGTGTCGCGCTCACGCCCGGCGGCGCGCACCTGCTGACTCAACTCGGACATCGCGTTCTCGTCGAACGCGGCGCAGGCGAAGGCAGCCGGTTCACGGACGACGAGTACAAACAAAATGGCGCGGAAATTGTTCCGACGCACGCGGACGCGTGGCAACGCGCCGAGATGGTGATCAAGGTCAAAGAACCGATGCCGGCGGAGTACGAATTTTTGCGCCCCGGCTTGCTGCTCTTTACCTACTTGCACCTCGCCGCCGAAGAAAAACTGACGCGCGAGTTGATGGCGAAACAAGTCATGGTGGTCGCGTACGAAACCGTCGAACTGCCGGACGGCTCGCTGCCGCTGCTGACGCCGATGAGCGAAGTCGCCGGGAAAATGTCGATTCAAATCGCGGCGCACTATCTCGAAAAGACGCAGGGCGGACGCGGCAAGTTGATGGGCGGCGTGCCCGGCGTGCGTCCCGCCGACGTGGTGATCATCGGCGGCGGCGTGGTTGGTACGTCTGCCGCGAAAGTCGCACTGGGCATGGGCGCAGACGTGACGATCATCGACAAAGATCTGGATCGCTTGCGCTATTTGAGCGAAGTGCTGCACGGCAGTCTGACCACGCTCGCGTCGAATCCGTACAACATCGCGGAAGCGGTCAAGTTCGCGGACGTCGTCGTCGGCGCGGTGCTGGTCAAAGGCGCCAAAGCGCCGCGACTCGTCACGCGCGAAATGATCAAACAAATGACACCCGGCAGCGTGATCGTGGATGTCGCCATCGATCAAGGCGGCTCGGTTGAGACGATTCGTCCGACGACGCACAGCGATCCGACGTACATCGTCGACGGCGTGATCCACTACGGCGTGACGAATATGCCCGGCGCGGTGCCGCGCACTTCGACGTACGCGCTGTCGAACGCGACGCTGCCGTACGCGCAAAAACTCGCCGACCTGGGTTTCGTCAAAGCGGTCACGAGCGATCCCGCGCTCGCGCTCGGCGTGAACGTGTACGCGGGACACATTACCTATCCCGCGGTGGCGGAAGCATTTGGTTTGCCATCGCGTCCGTTGAAAGAATTACTTTAGCGGAGATCAGGGATTAGAGATTGGAGATTTGGGATTCGATTCTTTCTTCCAACGTCTAATCTCCAATCTCCAAACTCTAATCTCTATGAAAAACACACTCTCCAAACGCATTCAAGCCATCCCACCTTCCGGCATCCGCAAATATTTCGACATTGCCGCGACGATGCAGGACGTGATCTCGCTCAGCATCGGCGAACCGGATTTCGTCACGCCCGATCCGATTCGACGCGCCGCAATTCAATCCATCGAGCGCGGCGAAACCAAGTACACGTCGAATTCCGGCACAGTCGAGTTGCGCCGCGCGCTCTCCGATCATCTCGCACGCCACTACAATCTCTGTTACGATCCGGAAAGCGAGATCCTGATCACCGTCGGCGTATCGGAGGCGCTGCACGACGCGATGCTCGCGGTGATCGATCCCGGCGATGAGGTGATCGTCGCCGAGCCGTGTTTCGTCGCGTACAAGCCGAGCGTCGTTTTGGCTGGCGGCACGCCGGTGGCGCTCCCGACGCGCGTCGAAGACGATTTCCAAGTGACCGGCGACGAGATCGAGCAACTGATCACGCCGCGCACCAAAGCGATCTTTATCGGCTATCCGAACAACCCGACCGGCGCGGTCATGTCGCGCGAGCACTTGATGCAAGTCGCGCGCGTTGCGGAAAAACACGACTTGATCGTTTTTTCCGACGAGATTTATGATCGTTTGGTGTACGGCGTCGAGCACGTTTGCTTTGCGACGCTGCCGGGGATGCGCGACCGGACGATTTTGCTCGGCGGCTTTTCCAAAGATTACGCGATGACCGGCTGGCGCGTCGGTTACGTCTGCGCGAACGCGGACATTCTCGGCGCGATTCACAAAGTTCACCAGTACATCATCATGTCCGCGCCGACAATGGCGCAAGCCGGGGCGCTGGAAGGATTGCTGCACGCGGAAACAAGCGTGCAAGAAATGGTTCGCTCGTACGATCAGCGACGGCAAGTTGTCGTCGCCGGTCTCAACGCCATCGGCTTGCCGACGTTCACGCCGCGCGGCGCGTTCTATGCATTCCCGGACATTCGCCGCACCGGACTCTCGTCGGATCAATTCTGCGAAAAACTTTTGGTCGAAGAACATGTCGCGGTGATTCCCGGCAACGCGTTCGGCGCGTGCGGCGAAGGATTTGTGCGGATTTGTTACGCGGCAAGCATGGCGAACATCGAGGAAGCGTTGACGCGGATGGAACGATTTGTAAAAAGACAATGAACTGCGAAAATTGTGGCGCGCCCATGCGCCTGGTGCGCGAGCGCGATTATTTCGTTTGTGATTATTGCGGCTCGTACCATTTCCCCGACGCGAATCGCGATGGCATTCGCGTGCTGAACGAGCCATCCAACACGCTATGCCCCGTGTGCCACACGACGCTCGTCGTCGGCGCGCTGGACAGCATCCGCGTGCTTCACTGCCCTCAATGCTTGGGCAACCTCATCGAACAACCGGCTTTTGCGCTCGCCGTTGAATATCTGCGCCGCCACGCGGACGCCCAATCGTTTCCGCCACCATTCAACCGCGCGGAACTAAAACGTCCGATCCAGTGTCCGCGCTGCGGTCGCAAAATGCACACGTATCAGTACGGCGGTGCGGGCAATGTCGTCATCGACAATTGTCTGGACTGTTCGATCATCTGGCTGGACTGGGGCGAGTTCAATCGGATTATCACGGTACCGGAAGAGGAGCCATTCGAACTCGATGGCGGTTAGAAAATGACGCACGAGTTTGTTCTCGCCTCCGACCAAGCGATCCTTCTCCGCGATCGCCTTGCCGCCGACGCCGACGCGCACATTCGTTGGTTCACCCACGGCGAATGGCGGCAGTACGACGCGCCCTGGGAAGGCGCCGGTACCATCTACACGCCGGAAATCTTGGAGCGCCACCGGCTAAAGTTCTTGGAAGCGTGCGCGCAAGAACTACCCACGCCGCGCCAGCGCGCGATCATTGCGACCAAAGACAACACGCCGATCGGTCGCGTCACGCGGTACGCGCAGGAACGCTTTCCGCAAACCTGGTTCGTCGGCATCGACATTTGCGAGGACACGCATTTGAACCGCGGCGTCGGCACCGCCGCGCTGAAATTGTGGGTGGATTACTTGTTCGCCCATTCCGAAATTCATCGCCTCGCGCTGGACACCTGGTCGCTCAATCCGCGCATGATCCGCGTCGCGAAAAAAGTGGGGTTCGTTTTTGAGGGCGCACAGCGGCAAGTGATCGAATGGCAAGGACGGTGGCTCGATTTTGTTCATTTCGGCATCGTGCGCGACGAGTGGCAGAAACGCTAATGGATTGCCGCATCGGCTGCGGCGCGTGCTGTATCGCGCTCTCGATTTCATCGCCGATTCCCGGAATGCCCCACGGCAAACCGGCGGGCGTGCGCTGTGTTCAACTCACTGACGACAATCGCTGCCGCATTCACGATCAACGACCGGAAGTGTGCCGCCGCTTGCGCCCGTCGCGCGAAATGTGCGGTGAGACGATGGAAGACGCGCTGCGCTATCTCGAAACATTGGAACGCGCGACTGCGCCGGGTAAGACAAGTTTTCGAAACTTGTCCTACACGTGAACTCATGTTTCTCAACATCCCTCAACCCATCCTTGATCGAATGACGTACCTCGAACAAATCGACGCGCGCGACCGCGTCGATGGGACACCGCGCGCGCATCGGCTCCGCCAAATTCCGCGCGACGTGGGAAAATTCATCGCGCTCCTCGCCGCAAACGCACCGCGCGGCGCGCTCGTCGAAATCGGCGCGAGCGCGGGCTATTCGACGCTGTGGCTCACGCTCGCGTGCCGACAACTGGGAAGAAAAATCACGACGTTCGAAGTGTCGCCGGAAAAAGCGCGGCTCGCGCGCGAAACGTTTACGGCAGCAGGCGTCGCGGATGTCGTCGAACTCGTCGTCGGCGACGCGCGCGATCATCTCACGAATTATTCGGACATCGCGTTTTGTTTTCTCGATGCAGAAAAAGAAATCTATGGCGATTGCTATGAATTGGTCGTACCAAATCTGGTCGCAGGCGGATTACTCGTCGCGGACAACGCGATCAATCATTACGAAACGCTCAAGCCAATGCTGGAACGCGCGTCGAGCGATGAACGCGTCGACGCGTTGATCGTTCCCATTGGCAGAGGTGAATTGGTGTGCCGAAAGTTGTGAGCTGAGGCACTCCCGTTTGGACGCTAATTCACACTGATCTTCACTGATTCAAGAAATAATCTGTGTTCATCCGTGTTAATCTGTGTCCTCTGTGACTCATTTGAATTATGGGGAATTCCCAGAACAACCAGGAACTCGAACGCCGCACGCGCGAATTCTACGCGCTGACCCAGGTTGCCAAAACGCTCGCCGCGCCGCTCGACTTGGCGGAACTATTAGACGCGGTGATGAACCGGCTCGCCGACGCGCTCGAGCCAGCCGAGTTGGGCGTCATTATGCTGTGGGACAACTCGGCGGGGTTGTTCCGCCCTGCCGCCGCGTTCGGCTACAAATTGCACGACATTCGCGAGATGGGCTTGCGCGCGGGCGAATCGATCACCGGCAAAGTGTACGACGAAGGCACGGCGCGTTTGCTGACCGCGGAGGAGATCGCTCAAGCGATGGCGGATATGCGTCCGCCCAATCGCCGCATCATGAGCCGCGCCGTCGACACGGAAGATTTGCCCCACAGCGCGCTGGTCGTGCCCTTGCGCGTCGGTGAGCGCAAGTTCGGCGTCCTCGTTCTGGAAATTCTGCACCGTCCAACCCAGTTTAGTTCCGCCGATCTCGTTTTCGCGCAAACGCTCGCCGATTTGATCGCGCTCGCGGTGGATCGCGATCGCTTGGAAAACGAAGCCGCGCTCACGCGCGATGTGAATGAGATCGACCGCTTGCGCGCGGAAGCATTAGCCGCGCTATCGCACGAATTGCGAACGCCGCTCGCGACGATCAAAGGGTACTCGACCGCGCTCTTGCTCGAACAAGTCCAGTGGTCGGATACCAAGCGGCGCGAATTTTTGCAACTGATCGACGCCGAGTGCGACAACTTGACGACGATGATCAACGACATGCTCGACTCGTCGCTGATCGACGTGGGACGACTGGTGATCGAGCGCGAGCCAGTGCGCCTGCCGCGGCTTGCGCGCGAGGTCGCCGACGAAATGCAGACGCACACCCAGGTTCATCGCATCGTCCTGGACTTTGCGCCCGATTTTCCACTCCTCGACGCGGATCCGCGCCGGATCAAACAAGTGATCCGCAACATCCTCGATAACGCGATCAAGTATTCGCCGAACGGCGGCTTGGTCGTCATTCGCGGACAAGTCCGCGCGACTGATGTCGTCGTCAGTATTGCGGATCAGGGCGTCGGCATTTCGCCGGAAGATTTGATTCCGCTGTTCGAAAAATATTTTCGCGTCAAATCGCCGACCGGCTATCACGTTCCCGGCACCGGTCTGGGGTTGCCCGTCGCGCGCGCCATCGTCGAAGCGCACGGCGGACGGATTTGGGCGGAAAGCAAAGTTGGACAGGGGACGACGCTCTATTTCTCTTTGCCGCGCGCGGGACTGAGCGAAGGCGCGTAACAGTAAGGGCGAAGCATTTTTCGTTCTGAGTGGGGCGAAGCGGAATCGAAGAATCCGAAAAATGCTTCGCCCCTACTACCAGGATTGAGAGATGACACAATGAGCAAAAGCGACAAACCGCGTATCCTCGTCGTGGACGACGAGCCGAAACTTGTGCATCTCGTTCGCGAAGTACTTTCGGTCGCCGGGTTCGATGTCTTGACGACGAGTAGCGGCGAAGGCGCAATCGAAATGATCGCGCTCGAACAACCCGATCTCGTTTTGCTGGACATCATCCTATCGCGGACGATGGACGGCTACCAAGTCGCGCGGCGCGCGCGCGAATTTTCGGACGTGCCGATCATTATGCTGACCGCCAAAGCGCGCGAGGAAGACCTTTTGCGCGGCTTTGAATCCGGCGCGGACGATTATCTCACCAAACCATTTTCGGCGAAGGAACTGCTCGCGCGCGTGCGCGCGGTGCTGAAACGCGCGCGGCACGAACCCGCCGCGCGCGGCGACAGCGCAATCGTCTGCGGCGATCTACGCATCGACCTCGCGCGTCGCCGCGTCACCGTCGGTGAGCGCGAAGTGCAACTTACCGCGACTGAATACAATCTCTTGCATCAACTCGCGCTGCATCGCAATCAAGTGCTCCTCCACGATCAACTCCTCACCGCCGTCTGGGGCGCGGAATATCGCGACGACCTGGAATATCTCCGCGCGTACATTCGGTACCTCCGCCAAAAACTCGAAGCCGATCCGGCAAACCCCAAACGGATCGTGACAAGTCAGGGCGTTGGGTACATGCTCGTCTGCCCATAAACTCCACTTGTCATTGCGAGGAGCGCGTCCTGAGCGGAGCGAAGCGGAGTCGAAGGATCGCGCGACGAAGCAATCCCCAAGCCGCGATTTGGAGAGTGCTTCGTCGCCTCCTTCGACTCCGCGACGAAAACCGTCGCTCCGCTCAGGATGCTCCTCGCAATGACATTTGTTTTTCACGCCGTTTTCATTTCTTTGCCGCCTTTTTTTGTTCGCCTTTCACGCGAGCGGTGGCATAGTGTAGTCAACGTAGGGGCAGTGCCTTGTGCCTGCCCCGTTCAGGAGAATGAAAATGGTCGCAACTCTGTTTGATCAAAAAACCACGCTCGCGCCGATGCGCCAAGCCCTGTCCATCCAAGATCTTGCTGAAACGATGCGCGATGACGCGCTCGCGCAAGCACGGCAGAAATTTTCGATCTTGGGTGAAGAAGACCTGCAAACGCTGTTGCAGATGCCCGCGTTCCTCAACGCGTTCAAACACGCGCTCGGCTGCGGCGTCGCGCAGGTTTTGGCGGAGAACGATCCCGCCGTCAAAGAAGTTTACGCCTACGATCCTTCGACCAATCCGGACTGCGAGTCCGGCGACGACCTGCCGACGAGCGCAACGATCCACCTGCTCGTCCGCGTCTCCCAAACTTCCGCCGCGCTGGAGGCGTTGATCGCTTCGCTCGATCAAGCCCTCACGGCGAAACTTGCCCAGTTACCCTCCGCTGAGTACGCTCAGCGCACTTGCTTCCTTGATATAAACCTCCTCTCCGACGAGGACGCGCAACGCGGCACTGGATATGCGGCACTGTTGACTTCGCTGTTCGCGCCACCGCTGCGAATCTGGTAACGCGGAGGGTAAAACAAAAACGGAGGAAGCGAATTGCGCTCGCTTCCTCCGTCATATTTTTCTGCCACTGTGTCATTTCGACGAGCGTTCTTTGCGAGGAGAAATCTCGTCATTGCGACCCCGAGATTTCCACTTGCCCTGGCGGGGACGTGGCTGTGGCGAACTTCGCCACAGTCATGCCAGGGTCGCTGCGCTCGAAATGACAAATGCGCTACGCCCACCCGCGCAGTCGCATCGCTTCCGCGACGCGATGAATTGCCACGAGATACGCCGCGAGACGATTATGCACTTTGTACGTTTGCGCCATCTCGTGCACCGAGTCGAACGCGGCAGCCATCTTTTGCTCCAGCCGATCATGCACCGTCGGCAAGTCCCAATAAAAGTTGTACGCGTTCTGCACCATCTCAAAGTACGAAACGGTCACGCCGCCGGCGTTGCACAAGAAATCGGGAATGACGTAGACACCGTTTTGATACAACACCGGATCCGCGTCTGGCGTCGTGGGTCCATTTGCGCCTTCGGCGAGGATGCGCGGCTTGATGCGCGCGACATTGTCTTTGCGAATTTGATTGTGCAGCGCCGCCGGGACGAGAATCTCGCACGGCAATTCGAGCACCGCCTCCTTATCAACCGGCTTGCCCGCGCTGGCAAATCCCTGGATGACGCCTTTCTCTTTGACGTGCGCTTGCAACGCGAGCGCGTCGATGCCGTCCGGGTTCGACCACGCGCCGGACACATCGGCAACGCCGACCAACTTGCAGCCCAACTCTTGCAGCAAGATCGCCGCCCACGATCCGACGTTGCCGAAACCCTGGACGATCATCCGCGCGCCTTTGAGATCGACGTTCAATTTTTTCGCGGCTTCACGGACGGTTAACATCAAACCGCGTCCGGTCGCGTCTTCGCGTCCCAGCGATCCACCGAGCGCGAGCGGCTTGCCGGTGATGACGCCGAATTCGTTGTAGCCGTGCATGAACGCGAATTCGTCTACCATCCACGCCATAATTTGCGCGTTCGTGTTTACGTCTGGCGCAGGCACATCTCTGTCCAACCCGATATTGTGACCGATTTGCCGAATGTACGCGCGCGACAATCGTTCCAATTCGCCTTGCGACATCGTGCGCGGGTCACAAATGATCCCGCCCTTGCCGCCGCCGAGCGGAATATCGACGAGCGCGCATTTCCAAGTCATCCACGCCGCGAGCGCGCGCACATCGTCAATCGTCTCGTCCGGATGGAACCGGATGCCGCCTTTCGACGGACCGCGCGCGTCGTTGTACTGCACGCGAAATCCCTGATAGACGCGCGTCGTCCCATCGTCCATCCGCACCGGCAGCGACGCGTGAAATTCGCGCAGGGGCCAGCGCAGCAGTTCGTGGATCGCGGGATCGAGTTTCAAAACCTCTGCCGCTTCATCCACTTGCCGCTGGACAATCCGAAACGGGTTGAGATCGGAATCGGAGCTCACGCCAACCGCGTGGAAATCAACCGATTCCGGATAGTTGTGCCTTGCCATGTTCTTCTCCTCTTTGAGTGCGTTACTCAAAAATAATCGGCGCGAGCAAAGAACGCCCGCGCCGACAACAGCATCGCGTAGGAGCGAGAGCGCCTCGCCCCCACATCAGCGTCCGATCAATTATGCCCAGCCGCGCAGTCGCATCGCTTCCGCAACGCGATTGACTGCGACCAAGTACGCGGCAAGGCGATTATGCACTTTGTACTTTTGCGCCATCTCATGAACGGCGTGGAACGCCGCTGTCATTTTGGTATCCAGCCGTTCGTGGACGGTTTTCAAATCCCAGTAATAGTCGTACGCGTTTTGCACCATCTCAAAGTACGAGACGGTCACGCCGCCGGCGTTGCAGAGAAAATCGGGCAGCACCTGCACGCCATTCTCGTACAGAATCGGGTCCGCGTCCGGCGTGGTGGGACCATTCGCGAGTTCGGCGACGATCTTGGCTTTGATCTTCGGCGCGTTCTCTTTGCGAATGACATTTTCCAACGCCGATGGGAACAGAATCGTGACCGGCAACTCGAGCAGATCGAGATTGGTGATCGAATCCGCGTCCTTGAAACCGATTACCGAACCGGTTTGCTGCTTGTGCGCCATCACCGCTTTGTAATCGAGTCCGGCTTTGTTGTAGATGCCGCCTTTGGAATCGGACACCGCGACGATTTTCAAGCCGAGCATGTCCACGCCCAATTGATGCGCGAATGTTCCGGCGTTGCCGTACCCCTGAATCGCCGCCGTCGCGCCCTGGAGACTGAGATTGAGCACCTTCGCGGCTTCGCGGACGCAGTACACGCCGCCGCGCGCCGTCGCATCGCCGCGACCTTGCGATCCGCCCAGCGCGAGTGGTTTGCCGGTGATCATGCCGAACTCGTTATAACCCTGCATGAACGCGAACTCGTCCATCATCCACGCCATGATCTGCGGCGTGGTGTACACATCCGGCGCGGGCACATCTTTTTCCAAACCGAGAATGCGTCCGACCTGGCGAATGTACGCGCGCGACAATCGCTCCAGTTCGCCTTGCGACAACTCGCGCGGATCGCAGATGACGCCGCCCTTGCCGCCGCCCAGCGGAATGTCGACCACCGCGGTTTTCCAAGTCATCCACGCCGCGAGCGCGCGCACCGTGTCGACTGTTTCTTCCGGATGAAACCGGATACCGCCCTTGCAGGGACCGCGCGCGTCGTTGTACTGCACGCGAAAGCCGTGAAAGACGCGCGTGCTGCCATCGTCCATCCGCACCGGCAGCGCGACGTGCAATTCGCGAATGGGCCAGCGCAACAGTTCGTGGATCGCGGGATCCAATTTCAGAATTTTCGCCGCGTCATCCAACTGCCGCTGAGCGATCCGAAACGGATTGAGTTCGGACTCGGAACTCACTCCGACTGCGTGATAGTCCACCGATTCGAGATTGGTGGGCGCAGATTTTCGTTTCATCATTCTAATTCCTCCTCATTGAGAATTTGTGTCGTCCCGGACACAACAAGGCGCATGTCTGCGCAGACATGCACCTGAGACTTGCTTCCTTGCTTTCACTATAGCACGTTTGAGATAAAATGTCCAATTTTCGACGCTGGGAAAGATGTGATATAATGACACCGAAGGAGCATCATGGAACTCGAACCCGTCATCGGCTTGGAAGTCCACGCGCAATTGCTCACCGCGAGTAAAATGTTCTGCGGCTGTTCCGCGGATTACTCCGGCGCTCCGGCGAATACGCACGTCTGCCCCGTTTGTCTTGGCATGCCCGGCAGTTTGCCAGTGATCAATCAAACCGCCGTCGAGTATACGATCCTCACCGCGCTCGCGTTCCACTGCGAAATTCCAGAGTTTGCGAAATTCGACCGCAAGAATTATCACTACCCCGATTTGATGAAGGGTTATCAAATCTCGCAGTACGATTTGCCGCTTTCGCGCGCGGGGTACGTTTTGATCGACGACGCGGGCGCGCCCAAACGGATCGGCGTGCGCCGCGTCCACCTCGAAGAGGACACCGCGAAACTTTTCCACGTCGACGACACAAGTTGGATCGACGTGAATCGCTCCGGCGTACCGCTGATGGAAATCGTCAGCGAGCCGGACATGCGCTCGGTCGAAGAAGCGCGCTTGTATTCGATGAAACTGCGCCAGATTTTGCGCTACCTCGGCGTTTGCTCCGGCGATATGGAAAAAGGCGCGATGCGTTTCGAGGCGAACATTTCTCTGCGCCCCAAAGGATCGGACAAACTTTCCGCGACGCGCGTCGAAATCAAAAACCTCAACTCGCTGCGCGCGATGGTGCACGCGACCGAATACGAAATCGCGCGGCAGACGAAAATTCTCCAAAGCGGCGGCACCGTCGAGCAAGAGACGATGGGCTGGGACGAAGTCCGCAACACGACGTACACGCAGCGCAGCAAAGAAGAGGCGCACGACTATCGCTATTTCCCGGAACCCGATCTGCCGCGCCTTCAAGTCGAGCGGAAATGGGTGGACGATCTGCGCGCGCGGCTACCGGAACTGCCGGACGAAAAGAGCGCGCGCCTGATGAACGAGTCGGGCTTGAGCGCGTACGATACCGGCGTCATCACCGCCGAGCGCGAGATCGCGGCGTACTACGACCGCGCGGTACAAGCCGGACAAGCGCGCAGCGTCGACGCGAAAGCCATCGCCAACTGGGTGACCGGCGAGTTGTTCCGGCTGATGAAGGAAACCAACGCCGAAATCGACGCGGTCAAAATCGCGCCCGCGCAAATTCCGGATTTGATCGCGCTCGTCAACGCCGGAACGATCAGCAACACAATCGCCAAAACGGTGTTTGAAGAGATGTACCAGACCGGCGCCGACGCGCCCGCCATCGTCGCCGCAAAAGGGCTGGCGCAAATCAGCGATCGCGGCGCGCTGGAAAGCATCGTCGAAAAAGTCTTGGCGGAGAATCCCAAACAGGTTGCCGAGTACCGCAGCGGCAAAGAACCCATCGCGAAATTCCTCGTCGGGCAAGTGATGAAAGCGACCAAGGGTCAGGCGAACCCGGCCCTGGCGAATGAATTGGTGATGCGAAAATTGAAAGGCGACTGAAAGGTTATTGACATTCTGCGACGCTCGCCCTATAATTCGTCTGTCAATCTTGCAAAGGTGACCTATGCCACTCCAAGGCAATCTCCAGGAAATGAGTCTTGCCAATCTGATTCAGGTCAGTTGTCAGGAAATGCGTTCGGCGGAGTTGACCCTCCAACACGCGGATCAGACCGGCGACGTTTATTTCTCCGACGGGCAAGTCGTTCACGCCGCGCTCGGCGCGTTGCGCGGCGAAGAGGCGTTGTACGAAATGCTCACGTGGGATAATGGCACATTCGTCCTCGACCGCGATGTGCCGCCGCCGGAAAAGACGATTACGATCAGTTGGAGCGCGTTGTTGCTGGAGGGCATGAAGCGCGTCGCGGAACGACCGGCGGTCCGCAAAAAGGAGGAAACCGTGAAACCCGATACTCTCGCTCAACTGCGCGCGATTGATGGCGTTGCCGGCGCGGTGATCGCCGCCTCGGATGGCATCGTTCTGGGCGCGGATGTGCCCGGCAGCGATGGCGAGAACGAAGCCGCCGCGACCGTATTTACCGGCTCGGCAGCGGAGCAATTGGGGCAAGCCCTCCAACTCGGCGCGTTCGGACATGGTCTCGTCGCATTGAAGAATAAACGGTTGTTAGTTTTGCAGCAACCCGACCGTTACATCGGCTTGGTTTTAGGTGAGAATGCTTCCCCGACGATTGTAGCCAGCGCGGCAAATGAAGTGCTGAAAAAATAGGTCCCCCGAAGTAAAGTTCCCCTGAGTTCCCCTGGGTTCCGATTCGGCGCAGGAACACGGGAATTGGAGGCGAACTTGTTATCGCGCCCCGGAGTCACACATGCCAACGGAGGCAATCCTACAAGACATCAATGCCGTGATCGGTGTCACGGGCTCGTTTGTCTGTTTGAACGATTCCAGCATTGCCGCGCAAGCCATGCCTGCCTCCTTCGACACCCCGACTATCACGCTCGTCGCGCGGATCGTGAGCCAAACGTTTCAAGCCCTCGAAACTTCCGGGCAGCGGATTAACGAAGCCGACCTGACCTTCGAGCGCGCGCGTGTGGTTCTGAAAAATCTACGCGCGGGTGTACTCGTGATCCTCTGTGCGCGTACCATCAACTTATCCTTGCTCAATTTGACTACGAGCGTCGCCGTCCGCAACCTGTCCGAAGAACTCAAACAGGTTCAAGCCCCCGCCACCCCCCCCATCATTACGCCAACCGCTGCACCGGAACCCGCGCCCATCGTCGCGGAAACTCCGGCGGCAAGCGCGCCGCCCAATCCCCTGTTTGCCGAATTGGAAAGCGAATGGCAACAAATCATGCGCGCGGTCGCGTCCGCCAAAACCATCTTGCGCGAGATGGGCGCGCTGGCGATCTGGCTGCGTTGTCCGCAGGCGCGCGCGCTCTTGCTCGCTCCCGAAAAGAAACACTTGGAGTTTGCCGGGCACGCTTCACAGCGCGATGCGATCCGCCGCGCGTTCGAGTCGGTGGGCTATCAAACCAACCTAGCGCCCGACGAATTTCGCAGCGCGCCGCGCCTTGCTTTCACGAATCTAGCGCGCGGGGTCACCGTCGAAATCTGCCTCAATACGTTCGCGATGTACCATCAACTTGACCTGACGCCTTACCTCACGCCGGAAGACGCGCCGCTGGCGGAAACCGCGCTGCTCCTCTTGCGCTTGCAACTCGTCGAAATGTCCGAGACGGGCTTGCGCGAATTGGGCGCGCTGTTGCGTGAGCACGAAATAAGCGCGCGGGCGGAGCCGGGCAAGATTGACTTGATGCAGATTACCCGGCTGTGCGCGGATCAGTGGGGCTGGTACAAGACCGTGACGATGAACCTCCAGCGCATCCTGCCTTTCGCCGTCAAGTCCGTTCCTTCCGGAGACAACACCATCGTGGTCGAACGCGCCGCCCGCATCCGCCAGGCGATTGGAGACGCGCCCAAGAGTTTGCGCTGGCAAACGCGCGCGCGGCTAGGCGAGAACGTGCGCTGGTACGACGTGCCTGCCACCGCAACTCCCGAACAGCCGGACGTCGAGATCCGCTCCATTGATTAGAGCGCGACACCGCTCAACCTTGCGAAGGTTCATCAACCGTCTTCGAATGAAGCGTACTTTCCAACGGGGGAGCGTCGCTTTAGCAAATCTGTCCGCAACCTTCGCAAGGGATGGATGCATCATCCAAAGTTATCAAATCTTTATGAAACCGTTAGCAAGTTGTAACGCTTTTTACCTCATTCTTGCCCGGGAATATGCTAAACTATCCAACGGGCAGATCATCGGCGTGGGTGTTTGCAAACTCCGAAGATAAATTTCCAGGAGACTCGAAACCCAAGGGTATTTTATGGAAATCATCTTGAAGGAAGTGAATGCTGTTCCCGGCGTCATCGGGGCGTTCGTCTGTTTGCCCGACGGAAAGATCGCGACGCAAGTTGTGCCGGAGAAATACGCGATTGAGGATCTGAATCTCGCCGCGCGTGTGACGAGTCAAACCTTTCAGGCGCTTGAGTTGTCGGGACAACGCGTCAGCGAAGCCGCGCTCCTATTTAGCGAGGGGCGCATGGTGCTCAAGAATTTTCGGGGCGGCACACTCATCATTCTCTGCGCCCGCAACATAAACATTCCCCTGCTGAATTTGACGGCGAACGTCGCAGTGAAAAAACTGGTGGCGGAAACGCGTTCCACCAAACCCGCCACCCCAGCCCCGGCAGAAATAAAACCGCCCGCACCCACATCTGCCCCGACCACATCTCGTCCAGTCGCACCCGCACCAACTGCGCCTAGTCCGGCGACGCCCGCATCCGTCGTTACACCTGCGCCGCCGCCGCCCGCGCCTGTCATCCTCCCCGAGGTTGCGCTACCGCCGCTGGTGGAGGAATTGGAGAAAGAAGCCCGACAAATTGTTCATGCTGCCGCCAGCGCGCAACTCTCGTTGTGGATTATGGATCCGATCGCGTTGTGGCATCGCTGCCAAGGTCGTCGCCGTCTCCTCACCGTACCCCAACAGCGCCAAATGAACCTGGCTGGACAGGCGGCGCAACTGGCTCAAATCACTCAACTCCTGGGAAACCTGGGCTATCAAAGAAAGACACCCACCAACGCGCCGCCCACCACGCGCCGGCTCCTCTTTGCCAATTCTCAAAAGTCAATCAGCGTGATCTTGTGGCTGGATACATTCGAAATGTACCATCGTTTCGATCTCAAGCCCCTGCTCCACGCGAACGATCCGATTGCGCTACCGACCGTGCTCGCGCTGACGCGCCTGCAACTCGTCGAGATGCCGGACGAGGCGTTGAGCGATCTCGCCGCGCTCTTCATCGAATACGATGTCAGTCTTGTCCCCAAAGCGAATCAGATCGACGCGTCGCAAATTACCGCGCTCTGCGTCGACGATTGGGGGTGGTACAAAACAATTTCGATGAACCTGGAGCAACTCATCTATTTTGCGGAAGATAGTTTACTGCTCGCCGAACGCAACGCGGTGATCGAACGCGCGCGGCGTTTGAAGAGCGGGATGGACGCCTCGCCCAAAAGTCTCCGCTGGCAAGCGCGCGCGCGACTGGGCGAAACGGTGCGCTGGTACGAAACGCCGGTCGAGATCGGCGCGACGACTCGCCCGGATATGGCGATTGGATCGTGACCGTGTCGGCGCATTGGCGGGATCGACTTGAACGGGCGCGCCGCACCTTCGGCGATGTCATGTATGGCATGTTTCTCCACGACATGGTACGCGCCAGCATGCGGACGCGCGGCACGCTCGAGCACCTTTTTATTCTGATCACGTTTGGCGACCTGGTCGGACTGCCGATCTTGCCGCCTTATTACGCCATGCGGTTATTGCCTTTCGTCGTTCCCGAAATCAACGGCTGGCGGCGGCGCCTGTTGCGCGAACGCGACATTGTGGATGCGATGTTCTGATGGCGGAATCTCAGCGACACATTTTGATCGTCGACAACGACGCGCGCATCGTGGAAGAAATCGCGCGCGGGTTGAGCGATCAGACGACGTTCCAAATTCATGCCTTTACCAACGGCACCGCCGCGCGCGCGGCGTTGCGGCAAATGACATTCGATTTGATTATCGCCGATTGGAAAATGGCGGACGTGGACGGCTTGACGCTGATTCGCGAAGCCAAAGCCCAATCGCCCGAAACCGTCACGGTCTTGATGAGCGCGTACGAATTGACCGAAGCCAAATCGCTGTCCGAAGATTCGACCGCGCATCATTATTTGACCAAACCATTCACTATGGATGAACTGCTCAGTGTCGTCAATTCGATCCTGCCACCCGCGCCGCTGATCGGCGCGGTCGGCGACGCGCCGCTGGTCCTCAAAGTCGTACTCGGCGGCGACGCGAACGTCGGCAAAACCAGTTTGATCGAACGCTACTGCACTTGCGAGTTCGATCCTGAGCGCGAGATGACGATCGGCGTAGATTTTCATTTGTACGACGCGCGCGTCGAGCAGATGCCGCTCCGCCTCATCGTTTGGGATTTGGGCGGGCAGGAACGCTTTTCATTCGCGCGGCGCGCGTTCTATCGCGGCACCCAAGCCATCGGTTTGATCTTCGACGTGAGCAATCGCACGTCATTCTACAATTTGATGCGCTGGTGGCGCGAGGCGCGCGAATTTGCGCCCGACATTCCCATTCTCCTGCTCGCCAACAAGACCGATCTGCCGCGCCAGGTGCCGCGCGACGAAGCGCAGCAAATCGCGCACGCGTGGAATACGCCGTTTTTCGAATCCTCGTGCGCGAGTGGCGATGGAATCAACGAATTTTTTGAGGCGCTCGCGTTTCACGCGTGGCGTCACGCGCAACAAAAAAACGCAGAGGCGGGATAATCCCGCCCCTTTGCATTTGGCAATCAGTCGATCAGGAATCAGTCAACTCGTTGCCTGATTGACCGATTGCCTGATCACTGTCCCCTCTTCCGAATCCTCTTCCAGCAACGCGCGTCCGATCACGCCTGCGCGCGTCGCACTGACGATCTGCACGCGCAGCGTCGGTATCTGCTGAACGAGCGCGAGCATGATCTTGACTTTGGCAAGCATCCCCCCGGTCACATCTACGCCGTGCGATCCGCGCAACTGCGATTCGATTTGCGGAAAATTCGCGGGCGTGATCGCGCGGATCAATTGCGCGGACGCGTCTTGCAACGGATCGGCGGTAAAGACGCCCTCCACGATCCCCGCGAGAATGATGCGCGACGGTTTGAGGATCGGCGCGAGGTACGCAAAAATCATTTCCGTCGACGCGATCGACATTTCGCGCGTTTCGTCGAACGCAACGTCGCCGTGGACGAGCGGCAAAAGATTGCGCGCGAGCGCGGCTTGAATCGGCGCGGTCGCCAGCTCGACCAGTTCACCATCGCGGCAGCGCGCCGACGCGGACGGTTGCAGCGCGACCACCGGCACACTCTCGGCGAGAAAAATATCCGTGACGAGGCGCGCGAGGCGCGCGGCGGACGCACCGGTTTCGGCATACGCGCGCCAGCTGCCGCGTTCGCCAAAACCAAATTTCCGCGCGGCAAAGTGCCCGAACGATCCGCTGCCGTGCCCGATCAATAATTCGAGCGCGGGCTGCGCGTCGCGCGCGCGCTTGACCTCGCGCGCGATTTGGCGGATCACATCTTGCCGCGCCCTCGCCTCGCGCGTCTTGTCCGTAATCGCCGAGCCGCCAAGTTTGAGGAAGATCAGTTCAGCCAACCCACATCTCCATCGAAAAGCAGGGGAGCAAGGGGGATTTTTCTCCCTTGCTCCCCGCTCCCCTGCTACGGTTTTAAGGGATGTTTCCCAAAATGCGATTGACGCGCGCGACGGCGTTTTTCAACGCGGCGTTTGGATCCGCGCCGTTCGCGACGCTCGTCCACATTTCGACGATTGCCGCGTCGATCAGCGCGGCGTCTTTCACGGAGGGCGCGGCGCGCGCGACCGGCAGCGACTCGCCGAAACCGTCGCGCAGGCGCAGAAACAACGGCGGCACGTTCGGTGCGAGCAGAGATTGCGCGGAGACGCGCACGGGAACGCCCAACGTCGCGCGCGACCAGAGCGCGCTTTGCGCGGGCGCGGTGAGCCAGCGCGCCAACAACCACGCTGCGCGCACGCGTTCCTCGGACGCGCGAAAGATCGCGATGTTCGCGCCGGTCACTGTCGTGACCGGGCGCGCCGGATCGTTTTGCGGAACGTTCGCGACACCCCACTGCAAATTCGCGTTCGCGCGCGCCGTCGCGTCGCCAAGCGCGGCGAGATCGCCCGTCGTCCCGAACAGCAGCGCGGTTTTGCTCTGCGCGAAATCCGCGCGCGCGCCTCCGGCGGAATCCGCCAAGTACGCCGCGCCCCCTTTCGTCAGCGCGACGATCAGTTGCAGCGCTTTCAAACCCGCGTCGTCGCCGAACTGCGCTTGCGTTTGCGCGTCATTCAGAATATTTCCGCCGCGACTGAAGAGGAACGCGTAAAACACTGCCGCGTCCGGCGGCATCGCCCAGCCGCGCGCGTTGCCGCGCGTCGTCGTGCGCGCAACATTGCTAAATTGATCCCAGGTACGCGGCGTTTCGATTTTCGCCGCGCGCAACAGATCGGTGTTATAGTACAGAACAACCGCGCGCTGATCGAACGGCAGCGCGAACGTCTGATTTTTCAGTTCGGGGAATTTGCCCGCGTCGAGGAAACCGGGAAAGAAATCGGCGCGTTCGTCGTCGCGCAGACCTTGCTTGTCATCGCCGATCAGCGCGTCGAGGTTTGCCAGCGAGCCGCGCCGCGCAAATTCGGCGAGCGTGCGATTGTCGGCGATCACGACATCGGGCGTCTGGTTCAGCGCAATCGCCGCCAGCCCCTGCCGCAAAATATCGCCGTCGTTCGCCTTCGCTTCGACGCGGACGGTGAGCGTGGGATACGCTTTGTGAAAATCGGCGGCAAGTGCGTTGAGAAGCGCGGCGGATGCGTCGGGTTGCGCGTGCCACAAGGTGAGTGTGATTGACGTGTTGATGGTGGGCGCGACAAGCGGAGCAGTTTGCATGGGGGGCACACTGGCGCAAGCAGAGAAACCAATGAGAGCTAGAACTCCCACGGTGGTAGACAGACGTCGTCTAGTTCGGAGTAGAATCATTACAGAGTATCGAACTCATGGCTCACGGATGGCAAGGTCGTCATGGCTGGGCGACCTTGTGCATAACCTGTCGACCGCTTATTTCTTCGTGAAACTCCCGATATCTGCAAGCAGATCAAGCAAGTCTCTGCCGTTGCTGAGTAGGACGCTGATCGTGGGCAATATCAGAGAATTCAAGAAATTCAACAAGGCACGCAAATCGAATGCCGTATTTCGAGTTGCTCGGATTCGGTCGTGATAATCAATTAATTTGCCGATATGTTCTAACGTTTCTTTGCTCAGAACAGGCCCTTGGCTTTCCAATTCTCTAATCTGCTCCTGTATCTTGTTCAGCGTCTTCCATTTTGCGCGCACAATGATATTCGAGAGAATGTTCTGAATGCCGATAAATAGAACGATGGTATAGCCCCACATAAAAAGTAACGAGACCCCAATACCGATACGCGGCAATATGTTGGACACCGAAAAGAATATCGTCAGCAGAGTCCCGAAGAAAATCACAATGTAGAAACCAATAGTGAGGGTGGCAGAAAGTTGCTCAATGACTTGCGAGTGCTTGGGTCAGCAGGGAAAAGATCGAAGCTGTAATTTCTCAAGCGGGTCACCATCCAAAAGAGGTATTGGAAAGCCAAATAAACGCACACGCCATGGAAGAAATTGAATACGACATTGGCTCCAACAAGTCCCCACCCGAACATTCTAAAGAGAGCGGGGTCTAGCGCGATAAAGCCAAGATGAACTGCGAGCGAAAAGAGCACGCCAAAAGAAACTTGCTTTTTCAAGTCAAAGCTCTCGTTAAACCACCTTTCCAAATCCTCCAAATCAGCGAGAGAGTCCATCGCATCCAAGTAATTGTTTCGGAAGGCGGCGAAGGAATGGTCGATATAGGCTTGCAATGCGATCTGGACAAGAAAGATGTAGATGACATTTACCAGAAATAGCGTTAGTCCCCAAAGGTCCAGCTGGGCTTCTCTCCAAATGAGCGTTATCAAAAAGCCAAGCGACGATAGGGGTAACGTGAGGATGAGCACGTTGCTCCCATACGTTGGTCTGGCGGGATGGTTTGTGATCTTGGCGATTTGAGTGCCGAATTCATCAGCGATCAGTTTGTTGATGGTTCGATATTTGCCTGCGTCCAATTGATTCTTCAGAATTTGGCGCTTTTGGAAAAGGTCGGTATTTTGTGCCATGGTTTATTGGTTTCCTTTCAAAGCCAAACGTGTCTAGCCCGCCAAGAATTCTTCCGGCGAGCGCACCCGTTGCTTGACGCGCGCTAAATCGGAGAAGAGCGGCATAGAAAAGTGGGCATGGTTCAAGTTAGCTTGACACTTTTCCAGGACAGAAGACTTGGCGAACTGGACATAAGAGTCAAGAATCCACAGTTTTATGCTCAAAATAGCCACTTCGAGGCACTTGGTTGCCGAAAAATTTCCGAACCGTTGTGCAAAAGTGTCAATCTAACTTTTCAGAGTTTTTGAACCATGCCGAAAAGTGAAATGCTCCCATAGTAATAAAATTTGCCGATCAAAGCATTGCCATGCTTGTAATGAGAGGTAAGAGCTTGATCTTTCGTTTGCCTTAAGAATTTAATAAATCCTCGGGTGGCTGTATGGGCAATCGAACTTTCATCGACAATTCTTGCACACCGACCGTATTCGCCATTGCTCCAATGGTGACAGAATGCCTTGTAGCTGTCAACGCGCCTCCGCAGGAGCTTTTCCAAAGAGAGGGTCATATCGGAGGGTGCATTTACAAAGATCTCGCGGAGGACCGCTTCATTCGTATCGACCGTTACTAGAATATCGCCATATTCATGTCGCTTCGCTTGGATGAATGGATTATAGAAACAGAGGATGCCGGCATAATGAGTTTGCAGCATACGACTTTCGAGCAACATTGATTTCAAGATCGTCGTCAGGCGCTCGGAATTCGCTCCATACTGCTCAAGATAGGGAAGCATCTTTTCGGCCAGGCGGCCTTGCTCGATGACTCGGACGTGCAGCCAGCCCAACACTCCCCTTCTCGTATCTTCATCATAATCCAGCAAGTCATCAATGAGTTGCTCACAATATCGCGCTGCATTGAACCGTGTCTGTAAGAACCGATCGTGGTCAAGAATGTCTCGCACACAGTTGATCAGGTCGAAAATCATGTTGGATTTCAAACAGGCAATCTCCATATAGTCATTCCAAGAGAGCGCCAGTTGTCTTTGCTTGCCTGTATTGGCTTGCGCGAATGCCGCTTGGATCAGCGAAGTTAAAACGAACTCCTTATGCCATTGGAGGTCCTGTTCATCAAACACCTGTGGCACCAAGAGTCTGAACAAGTGTCTGTATGTTCGACCCAGTTCTATTCCCGCAACTATAGTTACGTTGAGAAGATCATCGCGGATCCTGTTAGTCGTGCAATACAAAAGGTTTTTTTCTATCAGCGCCGTGTCTGCGTCACACGTTCCCATCCAAGAACTGGCAACCACAAATAATAATCGTACGTCATCTTGCTTGGCGATATCAAGATCGAAAACACTTTGAAAAGACTGACCACCTGTTCATTTCTTCTTTCACAACATTGACTGAGACAGGGAATCCATGAAATGCCCCAACCAGAAATCCGGCGAGGCATCTCGACAGTTGGTCATAGATCTCAATTTTCGTTAGGTTGTATCTTTCAACAGCCTCATCATACACCATCAGAATGAAATACGCACAAAATTGGACAATGCATTGCTCGATTTGCCTTTGAAGGAGTTGACATAGTCGCTTAACGGTGTTCTTTTTATCTCGAGCATAAGAGCAATTCCCGCGAGTGAGCGATTCGAAAAACAACCAGCCTAGCAATCTGAATTCGATGGGCGGAAATTGTTGTCCCGCCTGACGGATTTTGCTTTTCACATGACGATAGGCTTGGATGGCAATACCCAACCTCAGCACACGCGTCCTCAAAAACGTCAGCGGGTTCATTCCAGGTAACTGCTCCAAGGAACAAAGCGCAATCTGGTTGAAGGACAACAATCGTCAAGACAAATTATAGCACAAACATGGCAAATAGCAATAAACCATTCGGGAATTCAAGGAAAGTGGACTAACCAAGCCAAGCGCGCGAGCCTTGTCGGTACGGTATTCTGCCCGCTCCAGAACTAGCACAACAGAATCAGCCCCGCGCCTTGTTCAGCACCTGGTCAATTTCATGGGCTATATCAATCGCTGCCTGGGGACGCGCCAGTGTACGCGCTCGTTCTGCGAAACACGCGAGCGTGTCATTTCCTGGGGCAAGCCACCTCTGCAAGGTGTCTACAATTGCAGACGGCGATTGTCGCAACAGCCCCACTCCACTTTTCTCGACAAACAAAACATTCCCTTCTTCCTGACCCGGCACAAATCCGCTCAACAAAATCGGCAGACCACATGCCAGCGCCTCCATAATGGTCCCCGGTCCCGCTTTCGTGATGATGATATCGGACGCGCGCATCCAATCCGGCATATTCGACACGAAACCACACACCCGGACGGGTCTCTTCCACCGGGTTGTTTCTAATTTCTCACGCAATGCAACGTTCCGACCCGCGATGACAACCAACTGGGTTGAGAGATTCGCCTGGTCAATTGCCCAAGCCGTCTCGTACAAACGGCCCATTCCCTCACCTCCACCCACCAACAGAATTGTTCGTAGATTGGGATCCAATCCGAATTCATTGCGATGTTCAGCCTTGCTCCTACTATTGCCGATAAACTTGAGACTGATGGGCTGCCCCAATACTTTCAGTTTTCGCTCTGCCACACCGAACCGTCGAGCAACTTCTCGTGCCCCTTCTGTAGGAACAGTAAAAAGATCAACTTCACGCTCGAACCACAGTGCATGGGCATCAAAGAGGTCCGTCACCACCGTCACGAAAGGGATTCGTAAACCGGATTGGCGCACTAGGCGTAAGGGCAGGGTCGTTAGAAACGGATGAACGCTTACGATGAGATCCGGGGGTTCAGAATGCAAGAATCGCATGAACCAATTATTGATGAAATGGTCAAGTAGACGTATTGCCACAGTTGCGCCGCGCGGAGTATTGGTCAGACGAAACAGCGTTCGCCACAGTGGCTCCATGTAGGTGACTAAGGGAAAATACCAAGCGGCACCATGATTGAACGGAAAGCGCGCTCCCCGTGCGATTCCATCCACCATGGAAACATGATAACGGGTTGGAAACTCGTGCGCGAGCGCTTCGGCAAGCGCTTGGGCAGCGGCGCGATGACCGCCTCCGGTATCGGACATCAGAAAGAGAATACGTCTTGGAGTATTGTGCATAGATTAAGTCCTAGTAGACGTGCGTGTGATCTTTTCTGACAGACGCACTCGTGCCGCGCGGTACGATACAATCGCCCACAGCAAATTGATCAGCGCGAGCAAGGCGACGATCACGGCGACCAGAATCGTCACGCGCGGAATACCAATGATATCTGCCAGGTTGCCGATGAAAATCATCGGGACAATGCCGATCAAATTGGAAAGCGTAAACTGCACGGCAAGAACGCGCCCGCGCACCGCGTCGTTCGAACGTTCCTGTACGATCGTTTGCGCGGGAATGTTGATCGCCGCCATCGTCATGCCGATGACGAGCGCAAAGAACATGACGAACATCGACGTGGTTAAATACAATTCGGGAAAGCGGACGAACAAGGGCTGACCGAAAATCAAACTGCCGCTGCCCGCCCACGCCAGACCGAGCAGACCGATGGCTACGCCGATCATTCCGATCACGGCGAGAATCTCGCGCGAGAGGCGATGCCCAAACCGCCCGATCAAAATACTCGCGAGCAACATGCCGACTCCGGCGGGCCAAAACACGTACGTCGCGTCCTCGGGCTGCAAACCCAGGACGCGGCGCGCAAAGCCGGGAACGAGTTCCGCCATCACCATCGTCAGCGTGCTTGTGAGCGCGAGTTGCAAGAGCGCGACGAAGATCGCGCGGTGCGTGATCGCAAAATGCCAGCCCTCGCGAATTTCGTCCCACGCGCCGCGCGCGGCGGACGCGCCGTTGAGCGCGCCGCTCCGCGTGGGCTGATCGCGCGGGATCAGCGCGACGCAAATCGTCGCGGCGATGTACATCGCCGCCGCGACCCACAGCGAGCCGACGATGCCAATCAGCTTGACGCCGAGCGGCGCGAGAATGATCATTCCCAGAATTTGGGACGCGATGAACGTCAACGAGAAAAGCGAATTGGCAGGCAGCAAATTATCGGAGCGGACGAGCAGCGGAATCGTCGCGCCCTCGGCGGGCGCAAAGAACTGACCAATCGCGGAGGTCACAAAGACGAGAATGTAAATCGCGATCAGAAAAATCCCTTCGATCCACTTGCTTTCGGGCAACAGCGCGGCGAGAATCGCGAGCGCGACGCCCGTCGCCACGCGCAGCGCGTTCGACCAAATCAAGATCGACTTTTTGGAAACGCGGTCGACGATCATGCCCGCGAGCGCGCTCAACAACACCGCCGGCAAACTGAACGCCAAAATCACCGCGCCCAGGTGCGCGCTCGACCCCGTGACTTGTTCGATCAAAATCAACTGCACGAAGAAAGAGCCGTTGAGCGCGGTATTCGAAATCACCTGGGCGAGCCAGAGCGCGCTAAAGTCCCGATTCCTGAGTACCGCAGTGTACCCGCTCGTGTTCATGGCTGGAGATTAGAGATTGGAAGTTGGATGACTGAACACTGAATACTGTTCACTGTTCACTGCTCACTGGTTTTTCGCCGCGGCGCACGAACGTCTTGACGCGTTTCTCAAATTCGCGGCGTGTGAGCAAGACGCGATGCTGGCACGTTTGACAAACGATCCCAATGTCCGCGCCGAGCCGCACGACTTGCCATTCGGATCCGCCGCACGGATGCGGTTTACGCAAGCGCACCACATCGCCGAGTCGAATTTCCAGAGGCATAGTGCGGGCATTATAAATGAATCAGTCAATTAGTCAATTAGGCGATCAGGCAATCGGGCAACCAGTTGAGTGATTACCGATTCCCTGATTACTGATCGACCAATCGCCTAATTGCCTTTGTACAGCGTTTGGTATTGCCGCCAATTGCTGTACACGATCCGCACATACAACGCGGTCTCGCTAATGTCAATCTCTTCGACGGCGTAATCGAGATCGGGTCTCCGCCATTGTTTGACGCGGCTGCCGCCCGCGTTATACGCGACGAGCGCGTAGATCGGTTCGTCGAATTCTTTCAACTCTTGCGCGAAATACCACACGCCAAACCGCACGCTGACGTAGGGCAAGTACAGTTGATCGAGCGCGAAATTTCTGACACTCAAGCGCTGCGCGATATCGCGCGCGGTCGAAGGAATGACTTGCGCCAAACCGCGCGCGTCCGCCGACGACGTTGCCCAGGGATTGAAATTGCTCTCCTGCCGGATGAGCGCAAAGTACAGCAGCGGATCGATTTTGTTCGTCTGCGCTTCCGCGACGACGAGATCGACGTAGTGCGTCGGATAGCGCCAGAGCCACAGCAGACGCGGCGCAGGCGGCGCACCCGCCTCGTTCGCTTGCCGCGCGATTTTTTCCGCACAGTCGAGCGCGAGCGAAAACAAATTGTTGCCGCGGAAATAGAGCGCGAGCGCGTACAACGCGCGCGGATCCTCTTTCTTCGCTTCGATCAACGCGAGGAATTCGCGGCGCGCCTCCACCGTGCGATCCAGCCGCAGCAATTCCGCGCCGCGGCGATAGCGCAAATCGCCGCGCGTTGCCGCGTCCAGCGTAGAAACGTTCAATTGAACGTCCTTACTCCACCCCGCCAGCCATTTCTCAAAATCCGCGCGGTCTTGCGGCGTCTCCATCGCGTAGCGCGCGGGATCGTACGAGACGTTGTTCTTCGGCGGCGCGAGCGTGTCTTTGGCGCGCCAGGAATAATAACCGTTGTTGAGCGCGGCGGCTTGCGTCCAATAATTTTTCGCGTCGTTCGCGAGTCCGCGCGCTTGCGCGGTTTTGCCGAGCCAGAAAAGCGCGCGCGGATAAAACGACGATTGCGTATAACTTTTCGCGATCGCCTGCCAGCGCGCGCTCGCGGTCTTGTAATCTTTGCCGTGATAGTACGCATAGCCCGCCCAGAACAACGCGTCGGCGGCGCGTTCGCGCGTCGGATATTTCGCTTGCAATTCCTCGTACAGATCCGCGGCGTCGCCGTACCGATTCGCGCGATCGAGCAAGAGCGCGGCGCGCCAGAGCGCGTCGTCGGCGCGCGCGTCGTCGGGAAACGCGGCGGTGAGTTTTTTGTACACCGCGACCGCGTCGTCGAGTTTGCCCATCGCCGCGTACGCGGCGGCTTTGCCGAGGTACGCGTCGGGCACGCGCTTGTCTTTCGGCAGCGTTTTGATCAGCGCGTCGTACTCGCCAATCGCTTGCGAGTACGCGCCTTGCCGCGCGTACGACGTGGCGAGGTAGTAGCGCGCGTCGCCGTCGCGCGCGGTGCCTGGGACTTTGAGATGGCGCTGGAACGCGGCAATCGCGGCGTCGTACGACGCCGCGTAGAAATCGACCAAGCCGCGCTGAAATTCGTCCACCGCCGCGCTGCGATTGACGAGATTGACGAGCGATTGGAACGCGCCTTTTTGTTCAGGGTATTTGGCGACCGCTTCGTTCCACCGCGCGATGGCGAGATCGAGTTTGTTCGCGGCGGCGTACGCTTCGCCCGCGCGCAACAGCAAATCGGTTTTGCTGCGCGCGTCGAACGCGTGCGGCAGCGCGGCGTCGTACCGCGCGGCGGACAGCGCGGGTTCGTTCCGCCCCAGATGAACGTCGGCGGCGCGCATGAGAATGTTGACGCGCGTGCCGCTCGCTAGCAGCGCGTCTTGCAGCGCGCGCTCGTACTGCGCGAGCGCGGTGGTGGGATCGCCCATCAGCACGAGCACATCGGCAATCGCCGCGTCCGTATCGCCGACGAGCGTCGGCGATTGATCGCGATACAGCCGATACTGTTCGACCGCGCTCGCATAATCCTTGGTCGCGCGGTATGCGTCGGCAAGCAAGTAACGCGCTTCGGGCACGCGCGTCCCGGTCGGATTGCCCTGCACGTACGCGAGCAGCGCGTTGATCGCGCGCGCGTCGTCGTTGTAGAGCCACGCCGCCTCGCCCAAACGGTAGCGCGCTTCGCGTTCGAGATCGGGCGCGGGCTTGCCATCGAGGACGCGTTGGAACGCGGCAATCGCGCGCCGATAGTCGCCGTTGCGTCGCGCGATCAGTCCATCGTTGAACGGATCGGACGAAAAGACGGGCGTGGGTGGTTCGGCAAAATCGGGCGTCGGTGTTTCAGTTGGCGCGGCGGCGCGGGTGGGAGTAGTGACGGGTGTGGGCAAAGCCGGAGAGGACGAACACGCAGCCAAAAACACGCCGAGTGCGAGGAAAACAAAAATTTTCTTTCGCATTGGTTGGGCATATTATACCGCAAAACGCGCGGAAAGGGAAATGAATTGACCTCGTCGTCGCGCCGTGCTATACTGTAGACATTATCGGAAAAAAGCCCAAACCAAAATTGGACACAGATAACGCTGATCAACACAGATCTAATTCTCTGTCTGTGTTCATCTGTGTTTATCAGTGTCCACAACTAGTGCCAAAAGACTTGTACACGCACAGCCCCCCCACTGCGGCGAAGGAGAAGAAACGATGACGCTAGCCGGCACTGCGCAAATCACGAACGTGCTTTTTACCCCGACCTCGCTCCGTTCAGGCGCGCTGTTGAACGTGAGCATCACCGTCCGCAACGACTCCAACGCAACGCTCGAAACGCAAGGACCCGACCCAGGTTTTGTGTACGATGAAGGCGACACGTTTGCAACGCGCGGCTTTCCCGACACCACCGACAAATTTCGCGTCGGGCTCGATTTCGACGGACGCACCGGGATCGATCATCCGTACCGCTGGGGACTCGGCGCGCCGCTCGCGCCGGGCGATTCGGTAACGATTACCGGCGCAATTCGTCTGCAGACCGCGCGCGCGATCAAGTACTGGGCGGGACTCGTCCGCGAGCATATCGCCTGGCTGCAAGATCGGCAAGGCGCGCAGACGATCACGGTCACGCCCGCCGGGACGCCGCAGATTACCGGCGTAACATTTTCGCCGACGACGCTCCGCTCGGGCGCGCTGCTCAACGTGAGCATCACTGTCCGGAACGATTCGAACAACACGCTCGAAACGCAGGGACCCGACCCAGGTTTCGCGTACGACGAAGGCGACACCTTTGCGACGCGCGGCTTTCCGGACATTGCCAAAAGTTATCGCGTCGGGATCGATTTCGACGGACGCACCGGGATCGACCATCCGTACCGTTGGGGACTGGGCGCGCCGCTTGCGCCGGGAGAATCAGCCACGATCACCGGCGCGATTCGATTGCAGACTGCGCGCGCGATCAAGTACTGGGCGGGACTCGTCCGCGAGCACATC
>DYJA01000054.1 GCA_020723345.1 Candidatus Aquidulcis sp.
GCCGTTTGTCCCTGCCACGAACTCAACTCAACCGGCTACCGGCTGAGTAGTAACCCTGATTTGCCTTTTTGTGTCTTGGCCGAAATTTCATTTCGGAAAGCTTCCCAACTGCTGGCATCAAGTTCTGGTAGTTGGTGAGCAATGCTTTCCATTGTCGAGTTGGGATCATCAATATCCGAGAATAACAGAGGAAGTCGGTTGCTTCCTGCCTCAACATCGTAAAAGTAGTTAAATGCCCGCTTTTCCGATGCTTGTTTTGCCAATATCTGTTGATCGGCATGTGACGACGTATAGTTGTTATTGGGCCGCTTCGCAAAAGGGTATAGATAGGTCACATTTTTGAATGGGATGGGATCAACCCCGCACTTCTTCCATTCGCTACGTTGGTCAGCAGTCAAGTCAGGGTTAGATTCATCGATTGCCAACAAGTCTGTCCCCTTGACATTGAAAATGACCATCGTTACTTTTTCTGCCATACATTGTTGAATAGAGTTCAATAGGAACATGGCATACGAAGTCTTGGTCGCAAGACCGGAGATACCAGCAATGTTCAAATGTGCCCCTTGGGGCCCAAGAAGATACTCTGCTTCAAACTCTATGGGCACTTCTTCTCCATTTGAAGTACAGATGTAACCCGCTGGAATAGGTTGTTTGAATCCACGCAATCCAAGAGCATCTTTGATGCCCTCCACATCAGCCCACTCAACTGTTGCCCCATCTCGTACCGGCATTTCTATTTCTTGATTATTGTACAGAATCTCCGCCTCGGCAATCGTTGTGCCCAGTCGCTCGTTCTGAGGTTCGGCGTTTAGGTCTCCAAAGTCCGAAGAAACGTAATTTGCTAGATGCCCAGCACTGTCTGTGATATACGATAGTTCTTGAACCATGGCATATGTGAAGCTTGGGCTACCGCCGCGCTGTCTCGGAATGTGAGGAATCCTCACTATGTCGAAAGGGCGTATGATTTCATCCCTGTGTACCCAGAATCTCACAGTGTTGCCCGTAGTCGGTTTGTTCTCTGTGGCAGTTACTTTTCCGATTGCTTTCGTTTCCATGTTCACCTCACTAGAACAGTGCTTGAAAATGAATATCACTCATGAAGGAAGATTTAAGATAAGTCTCGGCCATGTAGATCGGATAAATGTGGCTTGCCCATCGCATGTCAGCCTTATAGGGAGTGACATTGCGTTCCCTAAGGATGTGACTTGAGATAACGTCGATCCTCTCCCCGTCCAGTCCCGACTCTTTGTCCTCATGATCTATGGCATAACATTCCATCTTTACAATACCTTGGAGCGGGTTAGCCATCATCGGGCGCGGGCGAATCCGCAAGTACCACATGCCGATAGTCTTCTCTTCCTCCAAGGTTTTGAAGACCGATGTACGCTCTCCGAATTCTAGCTTGGAAGTAATTGCGCCCACATCTTCCTTGCGTCTACCTTTGCCGATGGTGAAACTAGGGCGGAATGTCTTTGATAAACCGACGACATTGCGGAATTGGACAATATCGAATTTCTTCTTAAACCTTAGGGGACCATCCACGATGAGAAGGCAATCACTGCCAAGAAGGTGCTGCTCTGCTAACCGCAATACCGTCGCAATCTCCAAATCGTGCATTTCACTCATGATTCTGGCCACGCCCAAATCAACGGGATCGCGGTCCGGTTTAACGTCATAGCGCAACAGCATGAATGGAACAGAGCTTTGCTGATTGATTTGAGATTGAAGGTGATTCAATTCATCTACATTGGCTCGGTCTGGGAAGGCAACGAAGTTTTTGAATGAACAAAATTTTCGCACGGGTCTAATCTGCTCATCGTCATCTCGTCTGACCACAGCTACGCCGACTTGACCTGCGACCAAAGGGAGATAACGTCCATTCAAGATAACATCAGCAATCTTGTATGTTCTGCGGGAACCGTCCAAGAAATAATGCAAGATGGTCGGAATGCGTCTGCCATTCTCCTCAATTCTCTTCTTGCTAGTCGAAAGTTGCGGGCGCTCAAATGGTACGTCTGCAGGGTGTTCGTCGCTATCCCTGTATTCTGCGAATCGTTCGATGTCAAGGTTGATACGATCACAGGGAAGACAGTTGAAACCTTCTTGCTTCATGATCGAAAGAATTTGCTTCCCCATTTGGGCTGCTCCATGGTTTGATTCATCACGCGCTAGTATCATACTCACAACCGCTACATGCGCGTGCATGGGATTATGTGTTCTCTCTGTTCTAAAATAACGAAGCACCTGCCGCTGCGCGCGAACACGCGAATGACAAGTGCCGATGATCGCCATTGATCCGACTGCTTATGCGATCTTCGTCACCAGGGCGATGGTTGAGCGTCCTATATTTTCGTTCGAACGAAAACGGTCGCAACAGTCTAATCCGAAACCCGCGGGGACAAAGAGAAAAATGCTTACATCAAGTATATCACAAAGACCCATGAATGCAAAAGTAGCGTACGGGTCCCGAGCGCGGAGACCCGCATTTGACGAATCAGCCAAACTGCTTATAATGGTATATGATGACACGCGACGAATTAGTCGAATTACTCCAAAGGAAGATCAAGCACGCTGGCACCCAGGCGGCAGTAGCAAAAGAACTTGGCATCACGGCGGCGTATCTTGGTGATGTTCTGCACGGCAAGCGCGAACCTGGTCCCACTTTACTGGAGGGGCTTGGACTGCACCGCGTGATTACATACGAAAAGGCAGACAAAAAATAAGCGCGCCAGTTGTCGTTCAACCAACGCGCTATTATGACAGTGCCAAGCCCCCCTGCCCTACCGTGTGCCGTGTCCCATAAAATTGCACGAGGCAAATGCTTGCTGATTTCGCCGTATCACGGAAATCCGTGATGCAAAGATCACGGGAAAATACCGTGTTTCCGTGATTGCATTGGTGCATTGCGTCATCGAATTGCACTAAGTAATTACCCTCGGTTTGGCATATCACGTACATCCGTGATACGAATATCACGGAAAAGTACCGTGTTTCCGTGATTGCTTTTTAGACCTGGATGTGCTTAAATAAGAATAGGATCGCGTCCCAACCCTTGGCAGGAGAATGAACGCGATCCCGTTCAACAAAGTACCACCGCGCTTTGGTGTCGGTGGTCGCGCACTTTACCAACTCACATGGAGTTAGCCCCAGTGACGCCAGAGCGGAAGACGAGATTTGAACTCGCGACCTTCTCCTTGGCAAGGAGACGCTCTACCACTAAGCTACTTCCGCGTGTTAGTTGGATGGTTGGATAGTTTGATAGTTCGCTCGCTGCCGCTTTGCAACTATCCAACTAACGAACTACTGGTGCCGAGGCGCAGAATCGGACTGCGGACACCGCGGTTTTCAGCCGCGTGCTCTACCAACTGAGCTACCTCGGCAATCACGGAAACTATTTTATGCGTTCTTGCTATTTTGTCAAATGCGCGTGTTGACAAATCCGCGCCATTCCGCTTATAATGTCGGCAAGGTCGTCGAGTCGCCGCGCGGATGGGGTAGTGTGATCGGTCGGGTCAAGTCGGTTGCGTATGGATGGTCGGTTTTCCCCCAAGTGGATCGGTACGCGCGGGAAAACCGATTTTTTATTGGACGGTTGTCGTGAAGTGAAGGAGTAGTGCAGATGGATGAGAACAAACCTTGGGAAGAATCGCCAGACGAGAATTATTGGGACGCGGTGCTGAATGCCAAGCAGACGAGTACGCCGGTCGAAGGAAACACCGCGCCGCCGGCTACTTCGATGGGCTGGACGCGCGCGGAAGCGAGTTACGCGCAAGGCGAGACGCTCGAACTGCGCGTCGTCGGCTACAATCGCGGCGGCTTGTTGGTCGATTTAGGCGATGTGCGCGGCTTTGTGCCGGCGTCGCAACTGTCCGCGTTTCCGCGCCAGGTCTCGGAAGAAGAGCGCACGCAGGCGCTCGCGCGCTTCGTCGGCACGACGATGCGCGTCAAAGTAATCGAGTTCGAACGCGCGCGCAATCGTTTGATCTTATCGGAACGCGTCGCGAATCCGCCGCCGTCGCGCGCCGAGCAAATCCTCGCGGCGATCGAGCCGGGGCAAACGCGCCACGGCGTCGTCCGCAACGTTACCGACTTTGGCGCGTTCGTCGATCTCGGCGGCGTCGAAGGATTGATCCACGTTTCGGAATTGTCGTGGCAGTACGTCGCGCACCCGCGCCAGATCCTTCAGCCCGGTCAACAAGTCGACGTGTACGTGATGGAGATCAATCGCGAGCAAAAACGGATCGCCTGCTCGCTGAAACGCCTTAGCCCCAATCCCTGGACTGAACTTTCCACCAAATTGAAACCCGGTGATTGGACGAACGGAACCGTGACGAGCGTCGTCGCGTTCGGCGCGTTCGTGCGACTCGTGGAAGGCGTGGAAGGGTTGCTCCACGTTTCGGAATTGACGAGCGGCAGTTCGCAGCAGCCGCGCGATGTCATCCAGGAAGGACAAGCCGTGCGCGTGCGCGTGCTCGAAATTGATGCAGCGCAACAGCGAATGAAACTCAGTTTGCGGCAGCCCACGGTCCGCGGCGATGGTGCGGAGCCGGTCGTTTCCAATCCATCCGCGACGTTCAAAATTCCACCGCCCCCGGAACTCGACGCGGGTTATTGGGATAGTCTTGTCAAATCAGGATAATGGATCGAGTGACACGTGACAAGGGAAAGTATTTGTTGCATGTCACTCGTCACTTTGCAATGGCACAACGACGCGCAAGCAAGGAACAACCTAAACCACCTGCGCCCTTCTGGTCGCGATTCGGGATCAATCTTTCGCCAAAAGCGCAACGCGAGATTGTGGGCATTGGCTTTTTTTTGTTGGGCGGACTCGTGTCGCTCGCGCTGTTGCGTGTGACGCGCAGTCCTATCGGCGATGGGTTGGCGAATTTGCTGCAAATGTTTTTCGGCTGGGGCGCGTACGCGCTGCCGGCGTTCGCGTTTGCCGGCGGCGCGCTGCTCCTCCGTCGCGGCGGTGAGAGCGCGAGCGGGATCGCGTGGGGAAGAATTTTTTCGACGGAGATTCTGTTCGCCGCCGCGCTCGCGCTGATGCACCTGATCGCCGCGCCAACCGATCCCGGCGCGTTCGCGCAGAACGGCGCGGGCGGCGGCTTTGTCGGGTGGGCGCTGGCGGGCGGAATGTCGTTTCTGATCGGCGCGACGCCAAGCATTATCATTCTCGCTCTGGTTGGTGGACTCACTGCGCCTGCGGTTCTCGGATTGAGCGCCACGCATCTGCGCGGGTGGAGTGACGCGCTTGCCGCGCGCGCGGAGCAAACGCGATCCGCGCCGGTCAAGACGCGACCCGCGCCGAAACCGCCGCCCGATCTCACAACGCTCCGTCGAGCCCAGGACGCGCCGCGCGAAGAAATCGCGCCCAAGCCCAAGCCCGCGCCGATTGCGCCGACGCGACAACCTGCCGAACCCGCGCCGACGAGCGGCGTGCGTCCGGCGTTCGGCACCAAGCCGCCGATGAAAACCGCGACCGCGTCGCAAACGATTTTGACGCCGCGCAATCGCGCGCGGCGCAAAACGCCCGCGCTCCCGTCGCTCGATATTTTGGATTTGGCGAGCGAAGCCAAGTACGGCGAGACCGACGCGAATCGCAAAGCGCGCCTGATCGAAGAGACGCTCGCGAACTTTGGTATTCCCGCCAAAGTGATCGAAATTCACGCGGGTCCCACCGTCACGCAATTCGGACTCGAACCTGGGTTTGTCGAACGACGCGGCAGCGATGGGCAAATGCGCCCGCGCAAAGTTTCGGTGAATCGCATCGCCGCGCTGCAACACGATCTGGAACTCGCGCTCGCCGTCGCGCCGATTCGCATCGAAACGCCGGTGCCTGGCAAACCGATTGTCGGAATCGAAGTGCCGAACCAATCCGTCTCGGTTGTATCGCTGCGCGGCATCATGGAAAGCGATACATTCAAAAGCAGGAAAAAGAAATCGCCGTTGGCGATTGCGCTCGGGCGCGATGTCTCCGGCGCGTCGAGCGTTGCCGATCTGGGCGCGATGCCGCATCTGTTGATCGCGGGCGCGACCGGCTCCGGCAAATCGGTCTGCATCAACGCGATTATCGCGTGCTTGCTCTTCGACAATTCGCCGGACGATTTGCGTTTGATCATGATCGATCCAAAGCGCGTCGAACTGGTCAACTTTAACGACATTCCGCATTTGCTAGGTCCCGTCGTCGTCAACATGGAACAAGTCGTGCCGTGCTTGCGGTGGCTGACGCGCGAGATGGACAATCGTTTTACGCTGTTCGCGAAGGAAAAAGTTCGCAACGTCGACGCGTTCAACGAAAAGATGAACAAGACGAACGGCGATACGATGCCGTACATCGTCGCGCTGATCGACGAACTCGCGGACTTGATGTTGGCGTCACCGGAGGAAACCGAAAAACTGTTGACGCGGCTCGCGCAGATGGCGCGCGCGACCGGGATTCATCTCGTCATCGCGACGCAGCGTCCGTCGGTGGATGTGGTGACCGGTTTGATCAAGGCGAATTTCCCATCGCGCATTTCGTTCGCGGTGACGAGCAGCGTCGATTCGCGCGTCGTCCTGGATACGATGGGCGCGGAAAAATTGCTCGGCAAAGGCGATATGCTGTACATGGCGAGCGATTCGTCCAAGTTGATGCGCTTGCAAGGATGTTTCGTTTCGGATGACGAACTCGCGCGGCTCGTTCATTTTTGGCGCGAAAAGGCGATCACCGATCTGCGCGACATTGCGCGCGAAGCCCCGTGGAAGGACATGAGCAGCGCGAAAGAAGGCAGCGATGACGATCTGATCGCGCAAGCCGTCGAAATCGTGCGGCAGTACGACCGCACTTCGATTTCGTTTTTGCAGCGCAAACTCGGCATCGGTTATCCGCGCGCGGCGCGCTTGATGGATCAACTCGAAGAGCACGGCGTCGTCGGCGCGGACGAGGGCGGCGGCAAATCGCGCGTCGTCTTGGATCAGGCAACGAGTGTGAAGAATTTTGACGCGGAGGAAACGCCGATGAAACGCAAGTCGACGGCTCCCGCGAAAAATTTCAAGACCTTGACGCGGCTGGTGGATAAATTCCGACCGCGCGCAAAATCCAAATAACGGAGGTTGTATGCCCCGAACGGAAGAACGTGAAGAGAAAAAGAAAAAAGATGTGATCGAGGCGGAAGGCGTCGTCACCGAGGCGCTGCCGAACGCGATGTTCCGCGTGCAGCTCGACAGCGGGCACAACGTCCTCGCGCACATCTCCGGCAAAATGCGGATGTACTACATTCGCATTCTGCTCGGCGACCGCGTGACGGTAGAACTTTCGCCGTACGATTTGACGCGCGGTCGGATTACCTATCGGTTCAAAAAGTAGAGACGATTCACCCTGAGCGTAGTCGAAGGGATCGTCTCTACGCGCGATGGGAGGTGTTGCGATGACGACTGTGACGCGCGATGACGTGCGAAAATCTCCAATCGCCGGCTCGTGGTATCCCGGCTCGCCCGACGCGTTGAAGCAAACGGTTGACGATTATCTCGCGCACGCGGAATATTTTGCGACGAACGACGAACTTTTCGCCTTAATTTCTCCTCACGCGGGTTATCCCTACTCCGGTCAAACTGCCGCGTACGCGTATCGTCAATTGCACGCAGGTCAATTCGACGCCGTCGTCCTGCTGGGACCCAGCCACCGCGACGATTTTGGCGCAATCGCGATCAGCAACAAGAAATTCTACTGGACGCCTCTCGGCGCGGTTGAACTCGATCAAGAATTCGTCGGCGCGCTCGCGCAGAAAATGCAGGTGCGGCGCGTCGGACAGGACAGCGAACACTCGCTCGAAATTCAACTGCCCTTTCTCCAGCGCGCGCTCGGCGATTTCAAACTCGTGCCGATCATGATGTCGCTGCCGTTCTACGTCGTCGGCAAAGCCGCGCTGGAACCGTGCGAGCAACTCGCCGCCGCGCTCGCCGACCTCGCGCGCGGCAAACGCGTTCTCTTTGTTGCCTCTTCCGATCTTTCGCATCTCGAAGATTATGCCGCCGTAAAAAAATTCGACGCGCGCACGGAAGAACTCATCGCCGCGTTCGATATTCCCGGCTTGGTGAAATACATGGGGGAGAGTGGCGAGTGTCGCGCGTGCGGCGATGCGCCCATCATCACCGCGCTGCTCGCGGCAAAAACGCTCGGCGCGAATCGCGCGCGTGTTTTGGATCGCACCAATTCAGGCGATGTGACGGGCGAGCGCGAGCGTTCGGAGTACGTCGTTGGGTATATGGCGGTCGGCGTGTACAAAAGTGAAACGTGATGCGCGATCCTGAATCCCGCGAAAAGATTTTGCGCGAAGTAAACGCGCCGTACCTTGTCGGCGAAAAGCGCGCGGTATTGGCGGAGTTTCTCGCGCGCCTGGAAGCCGCGCACGGCGGCGATGTTCGGCGCGTCATCTTGTTTGGCTCGCAGGCGCGCGGCGATGCGGACGCGGAATCGGATATCGACCTAATGATCGTGACACGCGGCGGCATCGAAACTCTGCGCGCGGTGAGACAATGGTGCCGCGAGAATTACATGGATTCCATTAGCGAAATCATCTACGCCGAAGAAATGTACCAGGAGGATCAACGCCTCAAGATGCCGCTGTACGTCAATATTCGCCGCGACGGCATTGAGTTGTGGGATCCGCAAGCGCAACAAATCGAAGAAGAACGGGCACCGCTAGATTTCGTCGAAGGAGAATCCCGTATGTTGGACTATGAAACCATTGAAGCGATTCGGGTGTACTTGCGGTACATGAAAGAAGGACTTGACGAAGCCGATATTTTGGAGAAAGCGGAACACTGGGGTGGCGCGGTATCGAAACTGTATTACGCGGCGTTTGACCTAACGACTGCCGCGCTCTATTGCGTCAACGTCGTGCGCGGCAAGCACAAGGGCATCAGCGATGCCGTCAACGAATTTCTGGTGAAACCAGGTCTCTTGGAAGCGGAATACGGCAAGATTTACAGGGATCTCATGGATGGACGTTTGAACGTGGATTATCGTCCGCAAAAAAGAATCAGAGGAGAGAAGATTTTGACTGACGATGAACTGCGTCAGCTTTTGCGCGATGGCGAACGCTACATCGAACGAATGAAGCGATTTTTGCTCGAACGCGGCGTGGACGAATCTGATTTCGAAGCGTGATGGGATTGCGAAAAATATCGAATTGAGTATGATCAAGTCGGGAGAGTTGTTTCCGACTTTTTTGTTGCGGAATTGAGATGATGAGATACGCCCAGGTTGTTGTCAATTCACCCTTGACCGTTGGCAAACCAATCGAGCAGGATCGCGCCGTCGCTGAATCGACGCGCGAGCGCGCGTTCACCTATGCGATTCCCGAACGGCTTGCGGATTCCATCGCGCTGGGTCAACTCGTGTGGGTGCCGTTCGGCGCGCGGCGATTGCAGGGCGTCATCGTCGCGTTTAGCGATTCGTCGCCGGTCGAGCAAACGAAAGAGATCGAAGCAATTGTCGACGCGCGTCCATTTCTTTCGGCGATTCACCTCGATCTCGCGCGCTGGATCGCGCGGACGTATCTGTGTTCGCTGCACGATGCCGTTGGTTTGATGCTGCCGCCCGGCGTCGAGCAGCAAACCGAAATTCTCCTTTCGCTCGCGCCTCCTTCGACTGCCGCTCAGGATGTCGCGCGCGAAAATCTCACCGATAAACAACGCGCGCTCGTTGATGCGCTCGCGCGCGACGGCGAAACCAAGTTGCGCGCGCTGCCGCGCGAACTCCGCGCAGCGATCAGACCACTCGTGGAACGCGGGATCGTTGTCAAACGGTCAACGGTCACTCCTCCGCAAGCCCGACCCAAGCGGATCAAGTTCGTGCGTTTGCTTGCAGATGGTGCAACGCTAGATTCGCTGCTAGAAACAGTGAGTCGAAGGAATCCGCGGGCAGATGCGCTTGAGTATCTTTCGCAACACGGCAACGTTCCTGTGCCAATCGAAAGAGTTTGCGAGGCGGTGGGCTGTTCCAAAGTCACGCTTAACACGTTGGCGGAAAAGAACTGGATTGATGTTTCACCGAGTCAGACGCTAGTTTCGCTGACACCCCAATATTTTGCCGAGTTGCCTTCATTACCAGAAGTGCAATCGCGCGTTCTCGTCTATCTGCGTGAGCATGGCACAAAAACTGTAGAGGAATTGAAATCGGCAGAAATTTCTACGAGTGACATTCTTCGTTCGCTTGCCACGAAAGGATACATTCAACGCGGGCGTAGCGAACCAACCGTGACGTTGCGACTGACCCCAGGCGATGCTGTCGAGACAGTCCGCAAGTTGCGCCGTGTAATGGAACGCTATAGGGTTATCGTAGATTTTCTACGCAACGAGAACAAGTCCGTGTGGATCAGCGCGCTGTACGCAACAGTAGACTGTGAGTTGGAAGACATACAGAAACTCGCTGACGCAGGGATTATCGCGCTCGAAGAAGAACAAGTATGGCGCGATTCGCTTGCAGGACGCGCGTTCGATGTCGTCGAGCCGCCGAAACTGACGCCGGAGCAGGAACGGGTGTGGGACGTGATACGTGTTGCGTGTTCCGTGACACCCAGCACGCATCCTTCGACTACGCTCCGCTCCGCTCAAGACGCATCACGCAACACGTTCCTCCTCCACGGCGTCACCGGCTCCGGCAAAACCGAAATCTACATGCGCGCGCTCGCGGAAATCATCGCGCGAGGGAAACAAGGCATCATCCTCGTTCCCGAAATTTCGTTGACGCCGCAAACGATTCGACGTTTCGGCGCGCGGTTCAAGCGGATCGCCGTCGTTCATTCACAACTCAGCATCGGTGAACGGTACGATACGTGGCGGCGCTGTCGCGACGGCTTGGTCGATGTGGTGATCGGCGCGCGCTCCGCGCTCTTCGCGCCGCTGCCGAATCTGGGTTTGATCGCGATCGACGAAGAACACGACCCGTCGTACAAGCAAGCCGAAATGCCGCACTATCACGCGCGCGAGGTCGCGCTGGAATTGGCGCGGCGCGCGGGCGCGCTGGTGATTCTCGGCGACGCGACGCCGGATGTGGCGACGTACTATCGCGCGACGCGCGGCGAGTTCGCGTTGTTGGAGTTACCTAAGAGGGTGATGGGACACCGTGCTGTTATTGAAAACGAAGCCGCGCAATTCGCAATCGGCAATTTGCAATTGGCAACGCGCGAAGTTGGCGCGGAGTACGCGGACGCGCGCTATTTGGAACTTCCGCCCGTCGAAATCGTTGACCTGCGCGCCGAGTTGAAGGCGGGCAATCGTTCGATGTTTTCGCGCGCGCTGCAACGCGAGATGACGCGCGTGCTCACGGCGCGCGAGCAAGTCATTCTGTTTCTCAATCGGCGCGGCACCGCGACCTTCATTCTGTGCCGCGATTGCGGGCACGTGTTCAAGTGTCGCCGCTGCGACAATCCGATGACGTTTCATGGAAGTGGCGATCAGTTAGTTTGTCATCACTGCAATCGCCGCGACCGCGTGCCGACGAAATGTCCGCAGTGCGGCGGCGCGCGCATCCGTTATTTTGGCGTCGGCACGGAAAAAGTGGAAGCGGAAATTCAAACGATGTTCCCCACGGCGCGCACGCTGCGCTGGGATTGGGACGTGACGCGCGGTAAAGCATCGCACGAAGCGATTCTCGAAAAATTTACTTTGCGGCAAGCCGACATTTTGATCGGAACGCAGATGATTGCCAAAGGACTTGACATGCCGTTCGTCACGCTCGTCGGCGTCGTCAGCGCGGATACGTCGCTCAACTTGCCCGATTTTCGCGCAGGCGAGCGAACGTTTCAATTGCTAACCCAGGTCGCGGGACGCGCGGGGCGGAGCATTCTCGGCGGCAAAGTGATCGTGCAAACGTACAATCCCGATCATTACGCGATTGTCGCCGCGTCGACGCACGATTACCGCGCGTTTTACGAACGCGAAATCGCGTTTCGGCGCGAGCAGGGTTATCCGCCGTTCAATCGGCTGATTCGATTGCTGTACACGCACGCGAACGACAAGCGCGCGCAGGAAGAAGCGGCGCGGATGTACGGCGTGCTCTCGACGCGCCTCGCGCAGCGCGGTTTGCCCGCGCTCGATCTGATCGGACCCGTGCCCGCGTTTTTCCATCGCGTTCGCGGCGGATATCGCTATCAAATCATTTTGCGCGGACCAGACCCGCACGCGCTCGTCGCTGATCTCGCGCTGCCGCTCGGTTGGCGCGTCGATGTGGATCCGGTGAGTGTGTTGTGAGTGGATGTTGGAGATTGCGTTTTGCGCGAATCGCAGTAGAATGGGAATATGAAACGGCGAGCAACGCGGGTGATCGTGGAAAAGAAACTGAATAAACGCGCGATTAGGTGCGAACCGACAAAACATCGTGGTCAAAATCACCGCCAGGACATCGTGGTCATTTGAAACTGTTCGTACCGCCAGAACATCGTGATCACAATGCAGTTCGTAACATCAGGACATCGTGGTCATGACAAGGCAAAAACATTGTTTTTCTGGGCAAATTGTGAAAAAATCTGTTGCACAACCGCCAGATTGACCACGATGTTATGGCGGTTGTTGCAGCTCAACTGACCACGATGTTGTGGCGGAACTTTCAGCACGTATGACCACGCAGATGTCTTGGCGGTTCGCATCCCACTCCAACATCAACGCCCGTTCCGCCCATGGCAACTGCGCCAAGTGTAACCGCGGAGATGAACTTGGGGCGCTACAATTTTGGAAATCTGAGGGTGAAAGAAGTGACAGTGTAAAGCGCCAAAACGGTTGTTGACAGTTCCAGCGCGGTACGCTATTATTCGTGCCGATGGACACCCTCAGAATCCTCGTCAGCGGTATCACCGAGGATATGGCGCTCGAACGCGACGCGCTCTCACGCGCGCTCATGTCCTTGCGGATCCCGTCCGCGCGCGTCGAAATCGAGTATGCCGACGAACGATTGCCGCGCGCCGAAATTCTGAACCGGGTGTACGGCTGCGGAATCTATCTGGGCGTGTACGAGCCAATGCGCTATGGGCGCATTCTTCCGACGGACGATCTCTCGGTCACCGAGTTGGAATTCAACTCCGCGCAGGAACAGAGAAAGCCCACGCTGATCTTTATCCGCAAAGCCAGCGAGGTCGAGCGTGCCAGCGCGCGTCAAGAACAATTCCTCGAGCGCGTGATCGCTACCGGCGCAGGCAATTTCGGCGTTTTCGATTTCGACGATCCGGAACAATTAGTGAATCTCGTCGCGGGCGTCGTGCAGGAATTACTCGTCGGACAATTCCATTTCCAAGTCACGCGCCCACCGTTTCAGGTTCCGCGTATGCTGGAAACCTACGTCGGACGCGAAGACGTTTTCAAGCAAGTGGTGCGCGCGCTCGCGCCCGGCAAACCGGTGGTCATTCACGGACGCGCGTCCGTCGGCGGCTTGGGCAAAACCGAATTGGCAATCCACCTCGCCCACCAACTGCGCGAGCAATTCCCGGACGGCATCCTCTGGGCAAACATCCCAACCGCGCGCCCCATCGATATGCTGGCGATTTGGGCGCGCGCGTACGGCGGCTTGGGAGTTCTCGGACGCGGCGATTTGCGCTTTGAGTTTCGCCCATTACCGCTCGAAGCGCGCCAGATGGCGGAGGTTAACGCGCGCGTCGACGTGCTGCGCGAGCGCGTGCGCGGCAAACGCATCCTCGCGATCCTGGACGGCGTAGTCGACGAGCGCGACGACGAGCAACTCGCGCTCTATCTCCGCGCCTTGCGCGATTGCACCGTGATCGTCACAAGCCGCGTGATGCGCCTGCCCGCGCTGGACATCGCCCGCGCGAGCGCGGTCGAAGTGCCCCGGATGACCGACGTGGAAGCGTGGGATCTGTTCACGCGCATCGTCGACGCCCAACGCGTCGCGAGCGAGCACGTCGCCTTTGCGCGAATTGGTCAAATGCTCGACTGGATGCCGCTCGCGCTCGATTTGATCGCGTGCCAGTTGCGCGAGCACGAAAGTTGGAGCGTGACTGCTTGCGCGCAAACAGTCGAGGAAGAACGCCATCGGCTCGAATCGATCAAGTACGGTTACACCGCCGCGCGCGGAGTGCAAACGGCGATGAACCTGAGTCATCAGAATTTGGAGCCGGAGGAAAAGAAATTCTTCAATTGTCTTGGCACGTTCACGGGAGACGATTTTGACGCCGACGCCGCGCGCTCTGTTACCGAGACCATCCGTTCCACCGCACAAGCAACCTTGAGTCGCTTGAAAAAGTTGTCACTGGTGCGCGAAAGAGGACGCCTGGGTCGATTTATGCTCCATCCGGTCCTGCGGCTGTTCGCGCACACCAAATTGGAAGACCCCGAAGCCGACTGGCGCATGGCAACCTACTATTGCGCCTTGGCAAAGGAACAGGGCAAGAAACTGCAAGGCAATGAATTTCACGGCGCGCTCGCGATCCTCGACACCGAATTGAGCAATATGTTCGCGGCGCACGCGTGGGCGCGGTTGCGCAACAATCGGGTCGGTTGGGAATTGTGCCGCGACCTGGTCTATGGCGCGATGACTTATTACTTTAATCTCAAGGCGATGTGGAGCGATTGGATCGCGTGGAGTACGATCGGGATCGAGGCGTGCCAAAAACTCGGCGACGAACACAGCGCCAGCGGCATCGCCGGTGGGCTGGGCATGGTGTATTATCGCCAGAAAGATTTGGATCAGGCGTCCGAATTCTACAAGGAAGCGCTCGCGATCATGGATCGCCTGGGCGATGCTTCCGGCGTTGCGACGATTCACATGAACCTGGGCAACGTGCAAACCGAAAAACAACAGTGGCAAGAGGCAATCGACTCGTACGCCAAATCGTTGCAGATTCACGAACGGCTCGGCAATATGCGCGGTCTCGCGCAGACGCGCGCGAATATGGGAATGCTCTACGCCAAGTACGGCGACAAACTCAAAGCGCGCGCGAATTTTCTCCAGGCGCTGGAAATGTTCGTCCATCTCGACGCCGAGCGCGAGGCGGACATTGTCCGCAAGTGGCTCAACAACATCGCTCCGCCTGACTTTCGCTGAGAAAACAAAAACCCGTTTCCCGCCGGAGGCGAGAAAACGGGTTTTTCATTACCGACTTTTGTTGAGAAAATTATCCACCTCGATCTTCGATGGCAACGAGGGCTGCGCGCCAAACTGCGTCACCGATAGCGCCGCGACCGCGCTGGCGTACCGAATCGCCGGTTCCATTTCCTCGCCGCGCGCGAGCGCGACCGCGAGACCGCCGTTGAACGCGTCCCCCGCCGCCGTCGTGTCAACCGCTTGAACGCGAAACGCCGGCACGATCTGCATCTGCGCGTGCGATGCCCACAACGCGCCGCGTTCGCCAAGCGTCATCACGACTTGACACGCGCCCAGCGCGAGCAACTGCTGCGCCGCGCTTTCGATTCCGCTTTGCGTCGCCACGACTTGCCCCGTGAGAATCGCGGCTTCGGTTTCGTTCGGCGTGACGATCACATCTTGCAGCATTTCGCGCGGCAGCGCGCGCGCCGGAGCCGGATTGAGAATGACGCGAACTGCGTGCTTGCGCGCGAGTCGAATCGCCGCCGCGACCGTTTCCAGCGGAATTTCCAGTTGGACGACGAGCGCGCCCGCCGCGCGAATCACATCCTCCGCGTGCGCGACGTGTTCCGGCGTGAGCGTGCTATTCGCGCCCGGCGCAACGCCGATCAAATTTTCGGCGGCGCGATCGACCATGATCAACGCGACGCCCGACGACGCGCGCTCATCGCGCGTGACGAAATCGCAATTGATTCTTTCCGCGCGATAATTCGCCAACGCTTGATCGCCCATCCAATCGCGACCGAGGCGCGATACAAACGTCACCTCGCCGCCGAGTCGCGCCGCCGCGACGGCTTGGTTCGCGCCCTTGCCGCCCGCCGCAACCGCAAATTCGCCGCCGAGAATCGTTTCGCCGGGTTTCGGCAGATGTTCGCACTTTAAAATCATATCCGTGTTCGCGCTGCCGACGACGACAATTCGTTTCACTCGCGTCACTCCTTTCCTGACTCCGATCAGCCGAAACTAAAATGGAACCGCGAAGACGCCAAGAGCGCGAAGATCTATTTTTTTCTTTGCGTCCCTCGCGTCTTTGTGGTTCAAGACATTTGCCTTACCTCGAATCGCTCGTACCGCGTGTGGCTTGCGAAATTCGAAAACCCAATTTGTCCGCGCAAGTACGGCTGATCGGTATCCTGCCACGTTAGTAATTTCCGATCATCGATCGTCGCGGTGATCGTCGCGCCAACCACTTGCACGTTCAAACGATAACGCGCGCCGCAAGTCCATTCGTAATGCATTTCCGCGACCGGTCGGTAGCCACCCGCGTTTTTGTAGATCACCAGCCGATTGTTCGGCGCGAGTCCCACCGCGTACGAACGCCGCGCGCCTTGCACGCGCACGTTGACGTTGTGACACTCGCCGACGATGGGCACGAAATCGACTTGCAGCGACAGATCGCGCCACGCGGGATCGCCGGTGTACGTTTCGCTGATCGCCGCGCCGCTACCGTGATACGCGCCATTTTCGATGCGCCAATAGCCGCGCAAAAACGTCCACTGGCTGATCGCGCCGTACTCCGCGCGCTCCAATCTGAAATTGTTCGAGAAATTCACCGCGCCCGACCAATCGAGCGATTCGATCCACAATCGTCCGCTCCACGGATCGCCCAACGTCCTGAGGACAATTCCCACTTGCGACAACAGCGCGTTTTCCAGGTGCGGAACACTGAACGTCAGGGCGCGCCACTCGCCCGGTGTCAACTCCGTCCCGTGCGCCTGATGCGCGACGCGCTGATTGTCGTCCCACACAAACAGCGCGGCGAGCAAACCGCGCGGCGCGTCCGCGGGCAAGCCGACGCGCGCGGTGATCGTTTGTCCCGGATAAACTTGCGGCGAAAAACTCGCGCCGTAAAAATTCGCGCTCAATTCAGCCGGACGCACGTACGTTTTGACGAACACGCGCGCCTCACTCTTTTTCCCCAAGCCGCGTACGGTTGCTTGCAGCGCGTCCGGCGCAACCTGGCGCAGATCGATCACCTCCGCGCCGCGCGCGTCGGCGAGAAATCCTTGCGTCGCGCCGGGGAACTTGAAATGCAAACGCGATTGCGCGTCAGTCGCGCGTCCGGCGATTTGCTCGCCAAGACGACAAAACAAATCGGCGCAACCTGGGATCGTCATCCAGTTGCGCGCGCCGATCATGCTCGCGCCGACGAGCGCGTCGTTCATCGCGACGCGCCAGTGTTGCTCGATTCCCCCCAGTCCAACCGCGACGCCGATGATCGCGCCGACATTGCCGGCGTTGCAGTCCGTGTCCCAGCCCGCGTTCGTCGCGATGCAAACTGTACGCGCCAGACTCGTGGTGAGCGCAGTCGAACCATCGCCATCGCCGTACAGCAAAGCCAGAACAACAACGCCCGCGTTTGGAATAATGTGTACCGCGCCGGGATAACGATCATACCCAAAATTCTGCGCGATGAATTGATAGCCCGCGCGCCAATCATCCGGGTGCGCACGGTAAAAATCGAGCACGGCGCGCGTGACGCGCGCGTACTCACTTTCCGCCGGGATCACGCGCAACCCAGTTTCGACGAGCACGATCGGATCGCGCGTCGAGAACGCCTGGCTCACGAGCGCGGCGATGAAACGCGCGCCGTGAATCCCTTCGCCGTCGTGCGTGACGCTGCTCGCGCGCGCGGCAAGGTCCGCCGCGCGTTCAGGATCGTTCGGCGCGACGAGCCCCCAAATGTCGGAAAAGATTTGTCCGCCGATTTGCTCCGCGACCGCTTTGCCGTTTTGCGTGATCGAACCGGAACGCGGCGCGGAAATTCCGTTCGCGAGATTCAAGTACGCGGTGTGCTCGGTCGAGACGCCGTAGCCGCCCCACCATAACGTCCCGCGCTGATCGCCGAGATAGTTCAGCAACGTCTCGCCGATTTGTTCGGCAGTTACGTTTGCGCCGAAATCTTCAAGCGCGCGAATGTACACCATCGGCGCGGCAGTGTCGTCGTCGGGCTTGAAAATTTTGCCGGGCGCGAGCGGCGCGAAATCGTTTACCTCGCCGAGATTGTTCGCGATTTCGTCGTACGTCCACGTTTCGACCGGCGCGCCGAGTCGCACGCCGATGCACTTGCCGAGCCATCCGGCGTAGACGCGTTCGCGATAATCACTGGGCAATGTCGTCATACATGATCCTTCAAGTTGTTTGGCACACACATTGTAACGCAATTTCGTTCGCGCACGAAATCCGCAAATCTCATTCTCCAACGCGCTGGACGCGGTCAATGATCGTTCCGTCGACCCAGGTCACAACGCCGATGGTCTGCTCGCTCGTGCGCGCGGGCTGCGGCGCGCCGCCGCAAATCGCTTCCGCTTCGGCTTTCAATTCCACGAGCGTTCGCAGCGGCAGCTTGGAATCGCGCAGCGCGTCGAACAAATCTTGGCGGCGCGGATTGATCGCGATGCCGCGCTCGGTGACGACGACGTCGATCAGTTCGCCGGGACCGCACAACGTCGTGACGCGATCCCGAATGATCGGCACGCGGTCGCGGAACGATGGCGCGGTTAGAATCGTGCAGCGCGAAAACAACGCGTCCTGCCAGCCGCCGATCCCGTGCAAGAGGTAGCCGTCCGAATGCGAGACGACGTTCGCGTTGAAATCCAAATCAATTTCGGTCGCGCCCAGCACCACGCAATCGAGCAGCGCGGCAAAATTACCTTTGCCGTGATAATTGTAACTCGTGAACGGACTCGTCGGCAGATGGCGCGGATTGTCGCGCAACGAGCGCACGCCGTCGAGATCGAAACTTTGTCCGTCGAGAATGTAATCGCACAAACCTTGCTCGAGTAGTTCGACGAGATAACGCGTGCTGCCGCCGCGAATAAAACGCGCTTTGATCTTGGCATCGCGCATCATCGCGCCGAGAAAAATCGTGAACGCGAGCGACGTGCCGCCCGCACCGGCTTGAAACGAAAAACCGTCGCGCATAATTCCCGCGTCGCGCACGAAACGCGCGGCGTACTCCGCGATCAGCAAATGATCCGGCGATTTGGTGATCTGCGTCGTGCCCGAAACGATTTTTGCCGGGTCGCCCACTTGATCCACGACGACGACTTGATCGACGTAATTGCCTTGAATGTGCCACGGGACGCACGGGAACGGCACGAGCGTATCGGTGACCGCGATAACATGATCGGCGTACTGCGCGTCGGCGAGCGCGAAACCAAGCGGACCGCACGCCGCGCGCCCGCCAACGCCGGAGCAATTGCCGAACGCGTCCGCCGCCGGCGCGGCAATGATCGCGATGTCGACGCGCACGTCGCCGTCTTGAATCGCGCGATAACGCCCGCCGTGCGAGCGCAAAACCGCCATCCCGCGCATTTTGCCCTGCGACGCGTACCGACCGATCGGTCCGTTTAAACTTCCTTCGATGTGATGAATCAGCCCGCTGTCGAGATGCGCGAGCAGCGGCGCGTGCGCGGGAAATACCGCAGACGGAAACCACACGAGATCGCGCACGCCGAGTTCTTTTGCGGACGCGAAGATTTGCGCGCTCACCAAATCGCCATCGCGAAAGTGATGATGCGACGAAATCGTCATGCCATCGCGCAGACCGGCGCGGCGCAGCGCTTGTACCAAACTCGGCGCGACCTTGTTGCCATCGGCGGGATACTGCGCGCACGAACGCAGCGGCGGCGCGGCTTTGCGCGCTTGCGGAATAAATTTGCCGACGCCTTGAAACGGCGTGACCGCGCGCCCGTTCACCTGGGTTGGCACGATTCGTCCAGCGGCATTTTCAGTGTGATTCATCTTCATACGTAACGTAGGACAAGTTTTCAGAACTTGTCCGTGTCGGACAAATTCTGAAAATTTGTCCTACGACACATCGCGCACGCGCGGTTCCCATTCCTCCGGCAGGCGCTCCATCGCGCGCGCAAGCCGAATCGTCCGCCGCGCGCGTTCGACGACCGGCGCGTCGATCATCTTGCCGTCGAGCGCGACGACGCCCGCGCCGCGCGCGCGTGCCTCCTCGAATGCCTGCACGATCCGGCACGCGCGCTCGATTTCCTCCGGCGTTGGCGCGAACGCCGCGTGCGCGATCTGAACTTGGCGCGGGTGCAGACAGCCGATGCCCTCAAAACCGAGCGCGCGCGCGTCGCGCACGAACGCGCGCAAACCGGTTTCGTCCGCGACATCGCCGAACACGGAACCAAGCGGCGTCACTCCGGCGGCGCGCGCCGCGTTGACGATCTGACTGCGCGCCCACAAACTCTCGCGTCCCTCCGCCGTGCGCTCCGCGCCGATGTCTTTGGCGTAATCCTCCAAACCAATCGCCAGCGCGACGACGCGCGGCGACGCGCTCGCGATTTCGAACGCGCGCAAAACGCCGCGCGCGCTTTCGATGATCGGAATTAGAAAGATTTCCGGTCTTGTCATTGCGAGGAGCGTCCTGAGTGGAGCAGCGTCGTTTTGCTGCGAAGTCGAAGGATGCGACGAAGCAATCCCCAAGTCGCGTGGAGATTGCTTCGCTTCGCTCGCAATGACAAGGTCCATCGCGCGTACCTCGTCCGCGTCTTCGACTTTGGGAATCAAAAACGTGTGGACGCCGTGGGGAATGAGCGCGCGCGCGTCGTCCAGTCCGCGCGGGAGTGGGTTGACGCGCACCATTTTCTCTGCGCCGTAGAAATTCACCGCGCGCAGCGCGTTCCGCACGAGAATCTGCGCCGCGTCTTTTTCGTCCGGCGCAACCGAATCTTCGAGATCGAGAATGATCGCGTCCGGCTGGCGCAATCCGGCGTTGACGAAAAACTTGGGTGTGTTGCCGGGCAAGTACAAGCGCGTGCGGCGCAGACGTTCGCGCGTCGTCGCGTACTGCGTCGCCGGATTGATGTCGGGCAGGCAGACGCGCGCGTTGTCCGGGCGCAATCGCTTGACCGCCGCTTCGACGCGCGCCATCAGCGTGTACGGCAGCGCGCCGTTGTCGTCTAGCGTGACCGACAGATCGGACGCGTCGAGCGCGGTCAGTGTCGCGGCAATCGTCGCGCGAATCGAATCGCCGTACAGCGCGGCGACTTTGCTTTTGATCGCAATCGTCGGCGCGTGATCTGTTTGCTCGACCGACACCCAGCAGTCGGAGCGGACATCCGCGCCGCGCGTTCCGGCGCTCGCTTGGTTAGTCATCGCGTTTAGCTTCAGAAAAGTGAGACTGTCGCATGCCCACCAACTCACCAACCGCAGAGGCGCAGAGAGCGCAGAGTTTATGATTTTTTCTCTGCGCCTCTGCGGTCTCTGCGGTCAATTGAGATGAAGGGATGTGTTATTTGCCCAGCGTCGCGTAGTTTTTGTCGAGGCAGGTCTGTGCAGTAGCCGTTTGCTCTTTGACGATGGCGTCCAAATTGCGTTCGCCTTTCACGACATAGCGCGACCAGATGTTGTCCAGCGCGGGACTAACGCAGTCGGAGAAATACTGCGAGCGCAGATAGTTTGCAGTTCGCGCGGGCTTTTGCAATTCTTTCCAAAAGACACCCAGGATCGGATCGCTGGGCCACTTGAGCTCTTCCCAAACCGAGGGAAGCGCGGGCGTGTAGATGTCCGCCATCAACTTGCCGGCTTCGGGTCCCGTGAGCCAATCGAGGAACTGCCACGCCTCTTGCTTGTTCTGGCTTTTCTTCGACAGATAGTAGACGTAGGAATCCGTCCAGGCAATCTGATCGGTCTTTTCGTCGAAGCGCGGCGGCGCGACGACCGCCCATTTGAACTTGGTCTGTTCTTTCAGCGCGGGCAATTCCCAGGTCGAGATGTGTTGCATGCCAACCTTGCCTGAGAGGAAAACCAACTCGCCGAATTGTTCTTGCATCGCGGCGGGCGGCGCGACTTTGTCGATCGCGCTCAGATCGAGACAGAACTTGAGCGCGTTGATACCGGCGGGCGAGTCCATGAAACCGGCGACCTTGCGTCCATCCGGGCTGACCAATTCGGCGCCCATATTGTACGAGAAAGACGACCATTGGAAACAGCCCACACTCCCGACGATGGCGTCAATTCCATACTGATCTTTCTTGGCGTCGGTCAACGCGATCGCAGTCTTGCGAAAATCCTGGATCGTCCAACCCTCTTTGGGATAAGCCACTCCCGCCGCGTCGAACAGATCCTTGTTGTAAGCGATAACGCCGGGCGTCGCGTCGCGCGGCACGCCGTAGTATTTGCCGTCGTAGACCGCGCGCATGTTGCCGATAGGGAACCAACGCTTCGCGGCATCGATCTTGGACGCCTGCATGTACGGCGTCAGGTCTTCGAGATGACCTTGCGTCGCAAAGTCGGTGGGCCAATAGTGATACCAGATGTCGGGTCCCTGACCGGCGGCAAGCGCGGTCAAGACGCGCGTCGCGAACGCGCGGCTGGGAAAGAGCGAGACGGCGATCTTGACGTTGGGGTACTTGGCTTCATACGCGCGCGCCAATTTAAAGTGCATCTCGCGCGTCGCCGCGGTGTCGCGACCCTTCTCAGTGCCCCACCACGTGATCGTTACGACTTGGTCTGGCTTGCGCGTCGCCACCGGTGCCGGTGTCGGCGTCACGACTTTGATCACTTCTTTAGGCACTTCTTTGACGACTTCCTTGATCACTTCCTTCGGCACTTCCTTGATCTTTTCGATGACGACCGGCGTCGGCGTTGCCGATGGCGTACAGGCGACCAGGATCAACGCGATCGCGATCAGTGCGACAAGCGCGTACACGATTCTTTGGGCGTTCATTTCTTCTTTTCCTCCTGCGATTTTTCATCAGATTGATTGTCGATTATCCATTGACTAGCGACAAACATTCATCGTTGAAGCCCTGCCTCCTTCCGTTTTTTGTTCCGGGATTCGTTGTAATCCGAGTTGCGCGATCCTCTGGGTGATCCGCGTGAACACATTTTAGGTGCTCAACCTTTGATGCTCACGGAGGCGATCCCACCCAGCAGCCGACGTTGGGCAAAGAAAAACAAAACCACCGGCGGAATCATCGCCAGCAACGAACCTGCCATCAGCAGATGCCAACTCGTATCGCGTGTGCCCCGGAAGAAACTGAGCCCGAGCGACACAGTGAACATTTCTGGATCATTCAAATAGATCAACGGTCCCATGAAATCGTTCCAAACATTCACAAACGTGAACACCGCGACGAGTACCATCACGGGCATGCAGATCGGCACGATGATGTACCGCAGAATTTGTAAGCGCGTCGCGCCGTCGATTGTCGCGGCTTCATCCAAATCGCGCGGAATCGTCAGCATATATTGACGCACCATGAAAATGAGAAACGGGCTGCCCGTAAACGCAGGAACGATCAGCGGCAGATAGGTGTTGACCCAGCCCAATTTCGCAAAGAGGATGAAACGCGGCACGAGCGTGATCTGACCGGGAATCATCAGCGTCGCCAGCAAAATCAGAAACAACACATTCCGTCCCGGAAAACGCAGCCGCGCAAAGCCGTACGCGATCAACGTCGTGGAGATCAACTCGCCGATCACGTTAGCGACGACCAAGAATCCAGAGTTGATGATGAATCGCCCGAAAGGAACTTCTTGAAAGACGCGCGCGAAATTTTGAAATTGCGCGGGCGCAGGAATCCAGGTCGGCGGCAGCGCAAAGAGTTGGCTTTCCGATTTGAGCGCGGTCACGATCATCCAGTAGAACGGCGTCACAAACAAAACCCCCACGCCGATCAAAACGAGATAGCCACCCAGCGCGCTGATCAGTCGCCGAATTTTTCCCCAGCGAATCGTCGCGCGCGACGCGGCAAGCGCGGTTAGGGTTCGATCGGTTTCCATTGGACACCCCTCTACTTTTGCTCGGATTCGTAATACACCCAGTAGGGCGAACTACGGAAGACCAACAGCGTGATCGCAAGAACGATCAGCGCGAGGATCCACGCCAGGGCAGACGCGTAGCCCATTTGCAGCGAGACCCATGCCTTGTTGTAAATGTACAACATGTAAAAGAACGTCGACCTGAGTGGACCGCCACCGGTTGCGACGAACGCCGTCGTGAAAGTCTGAAAGACGCCGATCAGTTCCATCACCACCATGTAGAAAATCGTCGGGGTCAGCATCGGCAGCGTCACGTGCTGGAATTGGCGCCAGGCGTTCGCGCCGTCGATCTGCGCGGCTTCGTAGAGATGCGCGGGAATATTTTGAATCCCCGCCAGGTAAATGACCGCGCTGCCGCCGACGCCCCACAGACCGATCATCAAAATTCCGTACAACGATGTGTCCGGATCGCCGAACCAATTCGGTCCCTCGATGCCGATGAACCTCAACACGGTGTTGAGCAAACCGTAACGCGGATTGAGAATCCAAGCCCAGACCAGCGTCGCCGCGATGCTGGGCGAAACATACGGCAAATAAAAGAGCGTCCGAAAAATTCCAATCCCTTTGAGTTTCAAACTCATCACCATTGCCACCGCCAAACCACAAACTGTCGAAATCGGCAGATACAGCAAGGAATAACCGAACGTCACTTTGAGCGATTGAATGAAATCTGGATCAGACGTCAAAATACGCACGTAATTATCCAAGCCGATCCAGCGCGGGTCGCCCACGATGTTCCACGCGGTAAAACTCAGGATGAACGACGCAAGAACGGGACCCGCCATGAAAACGACGAACCCGACGATCCAGGGAGAGATGAAGCAATAACCCGCGAGCGCCTCTCGCCGCGCGCTAGGGCTCATCTGCTGCCACGACTTCAAAGGGCTGAACCGATTGACGATCTGCATTGATTCACCTCGCTAGCAATAGGTATGCTCGAAAATAATTTCGGACACGGATAAACACAGATGAACACAGATCAAAAAACAAGAATCAGTGTGTATCAGCGTTCACACTTGCCCTGGCGGTAACGCAAGTGCCAGGGTCAGTGTCCCGCTAAAGCATAATGGAAATTAGCGAATTAGATCGGCTAACTGTTTTGCCAAATCCACGATGTCTTCGTGCGCGGCGAATTTCAAACACACCCCCGCCGGACACCGCACCGCTTCGACCCAGTTCGGCGGAATGACGCCAATGCCGTGCCGCGCGCCGGACAGCGCGCCAACAACCGCGCCGAGTGTGTCCGCGTCGCGCCCAAAGTTGCACGCCCAAAACACCCCGCGCCGAAAATCACCGTCAGTCAAACGAAAGAGCGCGTAAATCTGCGGAATTGCTTCCGGACTTGCCGAGTGCGATGGCGTCCAGAGTTCCGTGTGCAAACGCTCCCACGCGTTTTCGATTATGCGCTCGTCGTCGCAAATCTGCATCGCGCGCGCCATCGCGCGACCGAGCCACGAATCTTCCGGGATTTGCGCGATGCCGGTTCGCACGATTTCGTCCACACTCGCGCCAACCATCGCAACGGCGACGCTCGCAGCGACGGCTTGCGCCGCCCAGATGCCATCAGCGAAATGGCTGATCTGCGATTCGATCTCCGCAAGCGCGGCGGCGCGTTGCGGCTCGCCCGCGCAGATGATGCCGACGGGCGCGATTCGCATTGCCGCGCCATCGTCGTAATTCGCGACGTTGTCGCGACCGGAGAGCGGGGGCTTGACCCCACGCTGAAGATTCGCGACCGCGCCGTACAACGGCTGTCCGCCGCGCTCAAAGACGCCGCCCTGATCGAGGATGCGCTTCTGCCATGAACCCAGGAGCGCGTCGGTCGTCAGATTGCCGCCGCAGTCCAGCAACGTGCGCGCGGTAAGCAGCGCGAACTCGGTATCGTCGGTGCTTTTCGCGTTGTCGTACAGATTGGTGACGATGCCATAGCGTTTGCGATACTCGTCCTTGCGGCCCAAATCGCCGAGCGCGTCGCCGACGGCGAGACCGACGAGACAACCCAGGGCGCGCTCCTGGCAGAGCGTTCGCTGTGCGATCAATTCGGCGCGTGTGATCATGATCTCCTTGTAAAGATAAAGTCCGGATTCAAACCTTGCGAAGGATGCAGGCTCCACTTTCGCAAGGTTCGTGCTTGGGAACGTTCCCACAAGTGAGCAAAAAAAATCTGACGCATTTATTTCGGCCGGTTGCTTCACTACGCGAGTGATGATACGAATTGCGTCAATCGTCAAAACTTCCTCGTCTGTTTGAAAACGGCTAGATCGTTCCGCCCCCATAGATGCGCCCCATGGCAAAGACCCGGTCTACCCATCCCTTCAAGACCGCCGGCAAACCACCACAACGGGAATTGCCAGATCATCAACTCACACCCCTCCAGTTTCTGCATCTCCGTGAGCTGCGCGAAACATGGCATGATTGAAACTTTTCAGTGCGGTTGTTGGACCACCTTGGGCTAAGGAGTTATTCTATCCTTTCTTTGGCAACCCAACGAAACGCGGCACGCGCGAGCAATAGTCTCGATACGATTGCCCATATACTCGAGTGAGATGGCTTTCTTCCACGCGCGCCATCAAATAAGCCAGTCCGAGATAGGATAGCAAGCCAATCCACCCTAGCGTTCTGCCCCAAGCAATCACGACTCCCAAGATCAACAAGCCATAGCCCACAAACTGGGGGTTGCGGCTGAAACTGTACAAACCGCTGGTTGCCAAGCCGGGAGTATCATTCCCTAGCCATCGCGAGAATTCGCGGAACAGGTCCATCGCGTAAACCACAATTCCCAATCCCACCACCATCAATGAGATGCCCAGCCAAGCAAGATCACCCATCGGTGGAATTTCGTCCACTCCCCAGACTAACACTCCAACGAACATCCCATTGACGATGAACATAGTCACATGCACCAATAAGCCAAACCAACTCAATTTTCCGCGCTGATAGTACTCTCTTCGTAGATACCACAATGCAAAAACGGTGAATCCAACAAAGAACAATCCGAAAACCGTTAGTATCAAAACTTCCGACATTTGATAGCAACTCCTTCCAAGTCGCCCAACTATATCTTGGGCGGAACATTTCCGCACAAGACTCCGCTGGGGTTGTTATACAGAATTTTTCCGCGTAAAAATCAGCCGCGCGACGGCGCGCACGAACCGCGTTCGACGAGGCGGCATGGCAAAACACAGCGGCGTCCTTCGCGCGGCGCTTTGCCCGCGATGCGCTCGATCAGGAACTGCGCGGCTTGGCACCCGACTTCGTACTTTTGCTTCGCCATCGTCGTCAGCGGCGGCGTCGTCATCGCTGCCGGATAAATATCGTCCATGCCGACAATCGAAACATCGCCCGGAACTTTGACGCCCAATTGCGCGGCGCGCTGCATTGCCGCAATCGCCAAAATATCGTTCGAAGCAAAAACCGCGGTGGGCGGTTTCGACAGACTCAGCAAGGTTTGCATCCCGCGCTCGCCGCCCGCGCGATCAAAAGGTACTTCGACGATGAGCGATGAATCGGCGCGCAAGTGGTTGCGCTTGACGAAATCGGCGTACGCCTGAAAACGCGCGTAACCGGGATCGGTGTTGTAACGACCGTAAATGAAACCGATGCGGCGATGTCCCATTTTGTAGAGGTACGCGAGCGCGTCCAGCGTGCCGCGATACGTATCGGAACCAGCCATATCGATCTGGGGAAAACCATCGCGGATGCCGAGGATCACCGTGGGGATGCCGGTCGCGCGCAGTTCGCGGCAGTGGATGATCGTCGGATTGATCGCGATGCCGTCGAAGCGATTGCGCTGCGCGGTTTTGAGAAACTGGGATTCGCGATGCGGATCCCAATCGCCGTTGCCGACGACGACGGAATAGCCGGAGTGCTCCATCGTGTCTTGCAAACCGCGCGTCACCTCCGACCAAAACGGATTGGCGATGTCGGGCGCGATCAGCATGACCGTGTGCGTGCGCGCGGTGCGGAGACTGCTCGCGATCGCGTTTTGCTCGTAACCGAGTTTGCGGATCGCGCGCGCGACCGCTTGGCGCGTTTCCGGCTTGACGGAAGCCGTGTCGCCTTGCAAAACGCGCGAGACGGTGGACTTGCTGACTCCGGCGGCGCGCGCGACGTGAATGATCGTGGGACGGCTGGGCGGATCCTGGCGGGCACTCATCGGCAATCGTTTCTGAAAACGCCTGCGCTTTCAAGCGCGGGACACGCTCCCAAGCGGCAATATATTGGGAACGTTCCCAAAATCAATCATACATCAGATCGCCAGGATTGTCAATTGAAACTTTTGTTCCATCGCACGCAGACAACACGGAAGAAAATTCGGGGGATGAACTATTCACGGCGCGAACATCGGATTCGTCAGCCAAATCTGCGCGAGTAAAACGAGGATGAGCAAAACAAATGCCGGTATAAAATTGCGCCACGTTAGTTTGACAACCAATTTGTCCGCGCGGGTCGACGCGAGCGCGCGCGAAAATTCATCCGGCGCGCGCCAAAAGAGCGACAGCGGTTCAGTCGCGAACGCGCGCTTGAGACGCGGCAAGCGATTGCGCGTGAGCCGACCGTCTTCCCAGGTGTTGCCTTCGCGGTTCAAGCAATCCTCCGGCGGACAGCCGATCACGCGTACGTCCGTTGCCCCGGCTTGGATCACGCGCCCGACGATGTCGGGATGCGCCGCGCCGACGCACGGCAGCGCGACGACAATCGCGTCGCGCCGCGCGCGCGCGTTGTGCGCCGCGTGTCGTTCGCACGTCAACACGACGGGGCGACCCGGCTCGCGCTGCACGCGCGTCTCGAGCGCGCGGCAGATCGCCTCGGTCGTCAAATCGCCGAGCGTGATTGCGTCATCGTCGCACGCGCCGATACAGATGCCGCACGCCACACACAGATCAGGATTTTCCACCGCGATGAATTTGTGGGGCGCGCCGTCGGTGCGGGGCTGCATCGTGATCGCGGTGTACGGACAATCGGTCGCGCAAACGGTACAGCCGGTGCAGCGCGCGGGATCGATCATGAGGCGCGGCAGTTTTTTCTGCGGCGGCAGCCAGGGCAAAATCCCAGCCGCGACGATGATCGCGACGAGCGCGAGCCAGACCCAGGGCGAATTCCACGTCGCGTTGAAAGCGATGGGCAGGTAGAACAAATAGAGCAAGTCAATCGGAAATGCGCCGGGCGCAGTCGAAAGACTTGCTTTTGGCAACATGCCGACCGGCGCGATGATCGACACGACCACCAGGACGACCGTCAGACCGATGAGCCAGTAATTGTCGAGCAGCCACTTGGGACGCCGCAAGCGCGCCAAGTGAATCCACAGCGCAACGCCGATGAGCGCGGAAAACGCGAGGTGCGCCAGCAAAACGATCATGATGAAAATCCAATCGTTCCCTTTCTGCGCGGCGGCGATCAAATTCTCGATGGACAATGCGCCGCGCCGCAAAATATTGTCGAACGATTGGGTGATCGCCAGCGCGCGTTCGTCCCAGATCAGCCAGTAGCCGGTGATCCCGGCGAGCCAGATCGGCGCAATCATCACGACGCCGGACACCCACGCGAGCCAGCGCGCGCCGCGCAGACGATTTTGGACGAGCAGACGCAAGCCGTGAATCAGACTGACGATCACGAGCGCGTCAGACGCGTAGCGATGCGCGGCGCGCACAATGCGCGCGAGGAATTGCTGTTCAATGCGCGCGACGAACAGGTACGACGCGTCAAAGCCAACTTGGAAAAAGAGAACGAGGAATAGACCGGTAATCGAAACTACACCGAGCAAAAAAACCGCGATTTGCCCGGTGTAGTAAAACGGATTCAGTTGCGGCGCGCCGACCAGCCAATTGACCGGGCGCTCCAGCGCGAGCAAGGCGCGTTCGAGCCGACGCATGTTTTACTTTTGCCACGCGCGCAAGAACGCGATCGCGTCCGCGAGTTGCTGCTCGCTCAACTTGCCGGTGAAACTACGCATCGCCGTGCCGTCTCTGCCCGCGAAAAGCAAGCGCAATACTTCGGCATTCGTGCTTTTCTGAATGAACTCGTTCGGTTTCAGTTTGCGCCCGACGCCGCCTTGACCTTCCGAACCGTGACAGCCGGAGCACGCGTCCTTGTATACTTTTTGCCCATTCTTTTCGTCGCCGATGGGCCAGTTGTTACGCAGCGCGCCGAGATCGGTCAACGCTTGCTTGAGTTGATCTTTCTCGATCTGCGAAATGATCGGATCAAAGCGCGCGGCGGCGGGACCGAACGCGAGCGGTTTCGCTTTCCGCAGATAGAACAACGCATCGGCGGAATCATTTTGGTTGACCGAAAAGAGCGCCGAGTCGAGCATATTGGCGACTGTCGTTGCCGGCGCGACGCGTTCGCCCTTGCGCCACGCGCCAATCAACGCGATCAAGTCGTCGACTTGGTTTGACGCGAGCACGCTGTTCCAAATCGGCATTCCTTTGGCGGGGCGTCCGTTCACGATGGTTTGACGGTACCAATCGTCGTTCATGTTTTTGAGACGCGTTGGATTGTTGAGCGACGGAGCCGATCCGCCCTTGCCTTCGTCGCCGTGGCAAATCGCGCACGAACCGGCGAAGAGCGTCGCGCCGCGCACCGCGCTGGGCTGCATCGCCGTCACGATTTCGGGCGCGGTCGGTTCCCACGCGCGCAAAAAGGAAACGATGCCGCGAATATCCTCGTTCGTGAGCGGACCGCCGTTGATCTGTCCCCACGCCGGCATTGTGGTATTCGGTCGCCCGGCGAGAATCGTCGCGAACAGTACTTCATCGGACGCGGTGGTCAGCAATTGTTTGCTGTTCAACACGTTGCCCGCGCCGCCTTCGCCGCGCGTGCCGTGACACGACGAGCAGTTGTCGACGTACAAAGTGCGACCGTGCGTCAGATGACTTTTTTGCGCTTGCTTGCTCGCCGCCGCAAGTCGATCCGACTCACTCAACCAGGCAAAGCCGGTCGCGATGACAAGCAACAACGTCGCAATCAAGCCAATCCAAACATATCGGTTATAGTTTTCGTTCTGCATAATCATTTTCCTCACGCGCGCGTCGTCTGCTTGGGATCAAAGCGTTCACGTTGAATCGGACTCCCCGTGTCCACAAACACTTCGCCGCCTCGGATCGTGATCGGGAAAAGATCGAGCGGGCGCGGCGCAGGTCCGCCGACGAGGACGCCGGTCTTGTCGAAGATCGAGCCGTGACAGGGACAGTGAAATTGCTTTTCGCCTTCGACGTACGGCACCGTGCAGCCGAGGTGCGTGCATTTTTGCCACAGCGCCAAAAAACTACCATCGTCCAAGCGATAAAGATAGAATCGTCCGGCTTTGATCGCGGTGACACTGCCCGGCGCAAAATCGGTCACTTTGCCCGCGCGCACGACTCCGCCAAAGCCGCTCGCGCTCACCGGTTGAATGAAACGCCAGAGCGCGGCGAGCGTCTGCGCCCCCAGGATCGTGAGCGAGCCAAGCCAAGCGAGTTGGAGAAATTGGCGGCGACTGAGACTATTTTTCTTCGATTGAGTGATCTGAATTGTCATCGCGAGAATCTCCAATCTCAAAAGTTATTCAGCGGATTGTATCCGTCCGGCATGTCCCAGGGGAAAAACAATTTAAAGCCGGGACCGCGAAACAGAAATCCCGCGACGGTCAACACAATCGCCGAAAACAAAAGCAGCGTGAAGAGCGCGAGCAGAATTTGGCGCGCCGTCGCCTTCTGCCCGGAGGTTCGCGCGACGACGAACACCGGGATCGCGACGATTGCCGCCATGATCAGCGCGGGAATCACGGCTTGAGCGAGAAGCGGCGGCAGCGCGTCGCGCAGCAACTCGCGCACTGGAAACGCGTTGTCGAGCACGACATAGACCGGCATCACGCTCAGCGCGTAGATCGCGGTGAACCACACGACGCGTTTTTCGCGCGCGCCGCCGAACCACTTGCCCGCGCCGACGCGGCTGCGGTCGAGGTACGGGACCGCCAGCAGGAACAAGACGGCGAGCGTCGGAATCAAGACGCCGGCAACCGTCGGGTGCATGTGTTCGAGCAGTTCCTGCAAGCCCATAAAATACCACGGCGCTTTGGCGGGATCGGTCGTCACGAGCGGATTCGCCAATTCTTCGAGCGGCGCGTTTTTGAGCAGCGCGACGATCATCAACAGCGCGCTCACGCCCAGCGCGATCACCAATTCAAGCAGCGCGACGACGGGAAACGCGAACACGGTGTTATCGGGTCCCTTGTCCGCCATCGTCGTCGGCGCGCCGCGCACGAGTTCGACGAGTGAGTAGGTTTTCATACTGCTCTGGGCAAAGGGTTGTTCAGTTTTTACTTCAGCCATATCAACCTCATGTCTCATTTGCCGCAAGTCCGCCGTCCTTGCGCACGCGCCAGATGTGGAGCGCGATCAACAACGCGAGGAACGCGGGAATGACCATGATGTGCAACGCGTAAAAGCGCGTCAGCGCGTCCTGCCCCACTTCGGGTCCGCCGAGCAGAATCTTTTTGATCGTCGCGCCCATCAGCGGTTCGTACGACGCGATGCTCGTGCCGACGGTGATCGCCCAGAACGAAAGTTGATCCCAGGGCAAGAGATAGCCGGTGAAACTCGCGCCGAGCGTGAGGATCAGCAACACGACGCCGACGCCCCAGTTGAATTCGCGCGGCGGTTTGTACGCGCCGGTATAAAACACGCGCGCCATGTGCAGGACCGCCGCCAGCACCATCAGGTGCGCGCCCCAGCGATGCAGATTGCGGAAGAGTTGCCCAAACGGAACCTGGGTCTGCAAAATGACAATGTCGCCGTACGAGCGCTCGACCGACGGGACGTAGTAAAACATCAGCAGCGTGCCGGTGATCGCCAAGGTCACGAACAAAAACACCGTGATCACTCCGAGTCCGAACGAATAAGTCACCTTGAGACTTTTGAGATTGACCTTGACCGGGTGCAGGTGAAAGAAAATATTCGTCGTCATCACCAGCGAGCGGTCGAGCGGATTATCGGGAAACCCGTGCCGGAAAAAGGATCGCCAAACGCGGGAACGGGTGACTGCATCAACAAGTGAAGCCATGAATCCAACTCCGGAAAGTGTTCAGTGTCCAGTATTCAGTGTCCAGTGTTCGGTTCACTGAATACTGAACACTGAATACTGCTTACTGATAACTGATTACTTCTTTGAACCGAAACGCTTCCATCGTGATCGCGTTGGTGGGACAGCGTTCGGCGCAAAGCGCGCAGCGCGTACACGCCTCATCGTCCTTGATCATCGCGGCGATGGGCACATCAGTTTTGTGCGCGTCGATTACGCGCGCGAGCGTTTCATCGCCGGTCATTTGATCGAGGCGCACGATTTTCAAACAGTTCCACGGGCACACGTCCACACAGCCGTTGCACAGAATACATTTTTCCGCGTCGAAGATCGTGTTGACGCTGCACTCGAGACAGCGCGCGCCTTGATCGACGGCTTGCGCTTCCGAATAGCCGAGTTCGATCACCGATGTTCCGGTGCGGCGATCCACCGGCAGTCCGGGCACTTTGGCGCGGCTGCGTTTCGTCCAATCCGCCGGCATCGCGTGCTCCGACAGTTCCGTCCACTCGGTAGTCACCGTCGTCGTCAGCGCGCGACTCTGGATCTGCTGCTCGATTCCAAGCGCGGCGAGGTGTCCATCGCGAACCGCGTGAATGATCAGGCGCGGACCGTACGCGACATCGCCGCCGGCGAACACATCGGGCGCGGACGTTTGCCCGGTCGCCGGATTGATTTCGACGAGACCGCGCGGCGAAAGTTTCACGTCGCTCGCGCCGCCTAGCGCGGCGAGATCGGCGGCTTGACCGATGGCGAGGATCACGGTGTCACATTCCAGCACGCGTTCGGTGCCGGGTTTGAACTTTGGATTGAACCGGCGATTTTCGTCGAACACCGACGCGACCTCGATCACTTCCAAGCCGGTGACCTTTTCGTTTTTGCCGATGATGCGATTCGGTCCCAGGCGCGGCTGCATCTGAATGCCTTCTTCGAGCGCTTCTTCGATCTCAAAGCGCGACGCCGGCATTTCTTCCCACGATTCGAGCGCGATCATTTTCACGTCCGCGACGCCAAGCCGCAGCGCGGTGCGCGCGACATCGAGCGCGGTCTTGACGCTTTCTTCTGCTTCTTCGGCGCGCGCTTCGGTGTCGCCGAGCGCGGCTTTTTGCGCCGCCGTCGCTTGACCGAGACGCAACGCGGTACGCGCGGCATCCATCGCGACGTCGCCGCCGCCGACGACGATCACGCGCTTGCCCAGCGTCACTTTGTAGCCGAGGTTGTAGTTGAGCAACAGATCGACCGCGTTGATCACTCCGTCGAGATCCGCGCCTTCGACGCTCAACGCGCGACCGCGCATCAAGCCCAGACCCAGGTACACCGCGTCGTGCGTCCGGCGAATTTCCGCGAGCGCGATATCTTTGCCGACGCGCGTGTTGAAGTGAATCGTCACGCCGAGATCGAGGATGGATTGAATTTCCAAATCCATCGCTTGCTGATCGATGCGGTACACCGGCACGCCGTAACGCAACATGCCGCCAGTCTTGGGACCCGCTTCGTAAATCGTCACCTGATGCCCCAGCCGCGCGAGATCGTGCGCCGTCGCGAGGGACGAAGGACCCGCGCCGATAACCGCGACTAGGCCGCGTTTGCGTCCCGATGTCGCCGCGAGCGCGTCCAAATTCTCGCGCGACCAGCGCGCCGGAGAGTAGTCGGATAGTCGCGTAGTCGGATAGTCGGTTGGTCGTAATGCGTCCGCGACTTTTTGACTACTTGACGATTCGACTACGCGACTACGCCCCGGCAAATGCTGCGCCGCTTCGGGACCAAAGCGTTCGGTGAGCACACGCTTGAGCGGGCGAATCGCCACCGGCTCGAAATCGGGACCGATCGCGCTGCGCCGGCACATCTTTTCGCACGGCGCGCCGCAGATCCGTCCGCACGTCGTCGAAAGCGGATTCGGCGCGTGCGCGATCTTGTAACCGGTGCCCAAGTCGCCGCGCGCAATCGCGATGACGTACGCGCGCGCGTCGGTCAACACGGGACACGCGGCTTGGCATTTCACCATCGCGCGCCAATGCTCGATATCGGGGACGATGACGTTGAATTTTGCAACAGCCATTGTGGGATCCAGTTCACGTGATACGTGATGCGTGATACGTGACAGACATCTTCACGCATCACGTATCACGCAACACGCATCATTCATTTTTCCGACAACAGATACGCGATCAAATCCGCGATTTCTTGTGGGGACAAATCCTCGCTCCACTTTTGGTACATATCGCCTTTGTTGTAATTCTCGACGACGTACGCATCGGGTTTGAAGAGGGATTCCTTGAGGTACTCTTCCGCGCTCATGCCGGGCACGCGCGTCGCCGCGCGAGTACCGGTGCCTTTGGTGTACGGCGCTTTTTCCGCCTTGCCTTCCGATTCATCGTACTTGTGGCAAGTCACGCACCCTTCCGTTGATTTCTTGCCGAGCGTGCTTTTGTTGTACAACGCCTTGCCGCGCGCGACATCGCCGGGACCCGCCGCGCCGCCACCGCCGCCGCACGCGGACAAAACGATCGCGCCAATCGCGAGTAGGATGATTGCAAGAATCAATTTACGCATCGGATTTTCTCCTGATGATGATTCGTGATGCGTGATGCGTGACCCTTCGACTCCACTTCGTTCCGCTCAGGACGCATCACGCATCACGCATTACGTTCTTACTTCCAAACGACAAAACCGGGCGAGAAGAATTGGATCTGGCTGATCAACTGAATGAGAATGGGACCGTACGCGACGAGGATCAGCACGACCGTACCAACTAACCAGGGCTGCCAATTGTTCAGCCACGCCGGAATCGTTTCTTGATGCAACGGTTCGGCAACCGGCATCTCGACTGTCTCGGTCTGTTTGTTCAAGACGGTCTTGAGCATGACGACGACGAACAAGAGAACCGACACGAACAGGATCATGCCGCCGATGCCGACCTGCAAGCGCGGGAACAGCCAATCCGCCGCGCCGTAGTTATCGTTCGCGACGCCGAGCATCGTGCGGCGCGGCGCGTCGAGCAAGCCCAGGCGATGCAGCCCGTTCGAGAAAATGATCATCCCGACGAACCACACCCACGCCTGCGCGATTGCCGCTTTCGCGCCCCACAATTTCTTGCCAGTGAGATGCGGCACCAGCCAATACAAAACGCCGATGAAGGTGAGCGTCACGCCGCTGCCGACGGTGAGATGAAAGTGACCAGGAATCCACGCGGTATTGTGAACGACCAGGTTGACATCGTACGACGCGTTGACCATGCCGCCGATCCCGCCGAACGCAAAGATGATCATCGCGAGCGTCTGCGCGGTGAACGAGGGTTCGTTCCACGGCAAGTTGCGAATCCACATCAGCAAACCTTTGCCGCCGCGCGCGCGCCCGCCGTTTTCTAGTGAGGCAATGACGTTGAACGCGGTCAACAAACTGGGGAAAAACACCGCAAAAGTCAAAACCGCATGGACATACTTCCAACCGGCGGAAAGACCGGGATCGACGAACTGATGATGCAGCCCAATCGGCGTCGAAAGCAGCAGGAACAACCAGAATGCCAAGCGCGCGAGTTGTTCGCTGAACAGTTTGCCCCCGGCTTGCTTGGGCATCATTCCGTACCAAGAAATGTACGCGGGCAGCAACCAAAAGTACACCAGCGGGTGACCGGTGAACCAGAAGAGCGTGCGCGACAACTGCGCGTCAATGCCGCCCACCAAACCGAGCGACCAGGGCAGAATCAAGACGAGGATTTCGGACGCGATGCCGAGCGTGCAGATTTGCCACAGCACCATCGTGATGAGCGATGCGAACGCGAGGAACGGCGTCGTCGCGCCTTTGTTGTCTTTGCGCCACGCCCACCACGTCGTCAGCATACTCCAACCGCTCATCCAACTGCCGACGACGACGAGCGTCAAACCGAGATAGTAGTACCACGGCGCTTGCAACGGCGGATACATCGTGTACAGCACCGAAGCAAGATTGAGCAGCAACGGCACCGCCGCCATCAACAAGCCGACGACCATCACGCTGAACGCCGCCCAACTCAGTTTAGGGAACGCCAAGCCGCGGTTCAAACTCTTGGCGACGATCAGCGTCAAAAAGCCCGTGATGAAAAACGTCGTCCACACCAACGCGTTGAGCACGCCGTGCAAAGTCAGTCCTTGATAGTACGACTGCAGACCGACCGATTGCAGAGCGGGGTAGAGATTGATCCCCATGTGCTCCAACCCTTGGAGCGGACCAAAAAGTGTACCGACTACTAGCGCGAGGATGGCAACCAAGACATGCCAACCCGCGATTTTCTTTTCGACTGCGAAAGCGTTCATGGTTCTCCTTTTTCATTGTCATTGCGCCGCAATGACTGGGTGAACGATTGCTAGAATAGGGTCGCGCAGTAAATCGCCAGCAAGACCAAGCCGAGGTAGATGTTGGAACATTTGAAAAGATGGATGGCGTGGGCTTGGGGTTGCCGCATCAACCGCGCGGAATGCTGCGCTAACCACAACGTGGCGATGCCGACGGGCGCGAGATAGAGCCAACCGAGTTTGGGATCGACGCTCAACAACAACGCGGCGATGGCGGTAGCGGCGGCGTGCAGAACGATCCATCGCGCCGTCGCGCGCGCGTTCGTCACGATCGGCAGCATCGGAATGCCCGCGCTCGCGTAATCGTCGCGATGCGCTTGCGCCAGACTCCAAAAGTGCACCGGCGTCCACACAAAGACCAACAGCGCGAGCGCCACGGCAGTCGGGTGCGACCAGTCGCCGGCTGCCGCGCTGCCGCTCAACACCGTGCAACTGCCCGCCGCGCCGCCGATCACGATGTTGAGAATCGTGCGCGGTTTGAGCCACATCGTGTACACGCCGACATAGATCAGCGCGCCCAGCGCGACAAACAACGCGAGCCACGGATTGACCGCCAACGCGATGCCGAAGGCGAGAACGATCATGCCCGTGCTCAATCCGAGCACGATGTGCGCGTGGGCTGAAGATTGAGTCGTCAGCAACCGCCCGCGCGTCCGGCGCATCCGCGTGTCTTGCTCGCGCTCCAAGTACTGATTGATCGCCGACGCGCCGGCAGAAGAGAGTGTGCCGGTCACCACCAATAAAATCAGATGCTGGATCGCCAGCCGCCCGCCGCTTGCCAACAACGCGCCGCCGAGCGATGCCAGCACGAGCAATCCCACGCTGCGTAGTTTGAACAATTGGATGAGCGCGCTCAGACGCGGCAGAGCGACGCTGTTTGGCACGCGCGCGGTGGTTGTGTTCATGGCTACTTGACGGTGAGCGTACCGAACATGTTTTGATGTCCGACGCCGCAGTACTCCGTGCAGACAAAGTCGTACGTGCCGGGTTGATTGAACGTCGCGGTCATCTTGCTGACCTGACCGGGCAGAACCTGCACGTTGATGTTCGTCCCTTCGAGTTTGAACCCGTGTTGAACATCCGCGCTCGTCACGTAAAAAGTCACGGTCGAGCCAACCGGGATTTCGATCTTGTCCGGACGGAATTTCCAGGGGTTGGCTTCCGCGCGGACGTAAACCTCGTACTTTTTCGGCGCGAGTTGGCGCACACCCGGATTTGAGAAATTGCCGGACTGCGCGACAGTATTCGGATTGACCAGCGCTTCCGGCACCGGCACCTGCACGCCGAGCATAAAGCCCGCCACGCCGACGGTGATGGAGATCACTGCCAACACCGCGATGCTGAGTCCGATCCACCATTTTTCGTACTGATGTACTTGAATCATCGCGTTGTCCCCCTCTCCATCAAAGTCAAAAAGACCCACGACCACAGGGCAACGAGCGTCACCAAATAGATCAGCACGATCGTCAATGCCCCTTTCGGTTGTTCTTCATTTTGCGACATAAGCGCTCCTCCTTGAGTTCTGATTTCACACATCTGATCGACAAGCGCAGTTGATTGTGGATTGCTGTGGCTCACCCCCCTTGCTTGCAAATTCCGGCTTTACATTCCTTGCTCGCGAATTTCCACTTGAACGTTGATTTCGCCTGACTTGGCGAAGACCAACGTCAGCGGCAGTTTGACGCCGTTGTTAAATTCAACTTTCTTGTCGATGCACATGATGTGCAACCCGCCGACTTTGAGTTCCACTTGACCATTGGCGGGAATTTCGATCGTGCCGCCGGTCACCGGGCGCATGCCCATCGTGCCATTCGACATTTGGTACGACTCGTGCAGTTCCACCGTGGTGCACGCGCTCGACCGCGCGGCAGTCAACTTGTCCGCTGCCGCGCCGGTGTTGCGAATCACCATGTAAAACGCGCCGGCTTGCGCGATCTTTGGCGAAGGCCGTCCCCACATCCCTTCGACTGCGATTTTCGGCGCGGGCGCCAGGGTGGGAGTTGGCGTCGCAGTCGCGCACGCAGCCAGTACCAGCACACCCATAAGCACGCAAAACACAGTCAGTCTCATTTTTCACCTCAAGAAAAAATTTTTCACGTATCCCGCATCACGTTTCACTTTCGCAACAAATATTGCAAATCAGACGCCATGTCCTCGGCGGGAGTACCAAAAGGAAAAACGAGTCGCAAATAACCGTTCCGATCGATAACCATCACCGTCGCCGTGTGATCCACCAAATAGCCGAGCGCGGAATCGCTGTCGTGTTTTTCGTAGTAGATGCCGTAGTACGTCGCCACCTGCGCGGTCTCGTCGGGCGTGCCGCGCAAACCGAGAAACGTCGAGCTAAAGTGAACGACGTAATCGGCGAGCACCGGGATCGTGTCGCGTTCGGGGTCGACCGTGATCATCAAGACTTGGACCTGATCGGCATCCCTGCCCAGGAGTTTGCGCGCTTGAGCAAGTTCCGCAAGTGTGGTTGGACACACATCCGGGCAGATCGTGTATCCAAAGTACAGCAGGACGATCTTGCCGCGCAAATCGCTCAACGCGACGCGTTGTCCGACGTGGCTCATCAACGAAAAATCTTGCGCGGGCAACGGCGATTGAAGAATCGCGCCGTGAAAGGTGTGCGGCGTCAGCCAGCGTCCGACGAGCAACACCGCCGCGCCGAGCAAAATCATTCCGACGAGGATCGCGCCGAGAATACATCGCTTGTCATTTCGAGCGGAGCGAGAAATCTCGTTATAGCGGCAACGAGATTTCTCGTCGCAAAAACCGCTCCTCGAAATGACATGCTGACCAGTTACGATTTTCAAATTATCTGTGTTCATCTGTGTCTATCTGTGTCCAATTTCCGGTCTTACGGCGGGGAACACAAAAACACATGCGCGGCTTCGTACGCGTAACGCGCCGCGCCGGCGCTGTTGCGCGCTTCGTCGACAATCAAGCGGAGATCGCGCAAGAGCCGGTCGGTTGCCGGCGTCGCGGTCTTGTAGTACGCGCGAACGATGCCCCAGCCATCCACGAGCACGAACAGCGGATCGAAAGTGAAGGTGTCATCGGGATTTGGCGCGTAGTAGAGATTGAATCCGCCGCCGAGCGCGTACTTGAGCCGCGTCGCGTCGCCGGTCGCGATGCGCCAGCGCGTCGCGTCTGCGCCGACCTGGGTCGCGTACGCGCGCAAGCGTTCCGGCGTGTCGCGCTCCGGATCGAACGAAATCGTCACGAGCGCGACCGGAATTTCGCCCGCGTCGATTTCGCCGAGACGATTTTGCAGCGCGCGCATGACCGCGCTCGTTTGCGGACACGCGCCGCCGCAATTCGCGTACGTGAAATTGTAAAGCACGATGCGCCCGCGCAAATCTTCATTCGTGAGGCGCGCGCCATTTTGATCGACGAGGGAAAAGCCCGGCGCAAGTGTGATGCGCGGCAACACTTGAATCGGGCGCAGAGTCGTGAATGCCAAAATGCCGACGACGGGCAACGCAATCATCACGTAGAGCAGCCGGGTCGGTTTGAGGAGTGGAATGACTGACGCTGTCATTTGGCAACAGTGTAACGCCTGCGTGACAGAATGTCATCAGCCGAATGGAGCGCGCCGAACTAGAAAAAGGGACTAGCCAAAAATGGAGAGGAGTTAGCCAGAAGGATTAATCCCGCGCCGCGCCGCCCAGGCGGCGGCTTGCGCGCGGCTGCGGAGGTGCAATTTGTCGAGGATCGAACGGAGGTGCGCTTTGACAGTGTGCGGCGAAAGCGCCAACTGCGCGGCGATTTCTTTGTTGCTCATGCCGCGCGCGACCAATTCCAGCACCTCGCGTTCGCGTGCGGAGAGTTCTTCTTCGTTGGGCGCGCCGGCGGTTTGCGGCGCGCGCGTCGCAAATTCGGTGAGCAGTTTCACCGCCATCGCCGGCGCGATGATCGCTTCACCGGCGCAGACGTGCTGAATCGCCGACACGACTTCAGCGCCGCTCATGTTTTTGAGCAAGTAGCCGCGCGCGCCGGCGCGAATCGCGTCGAACAGATCGCTTTCTTTTTCGGAAATCGTGAGCATCAAGACGTGCATTTGCGGATGATGTTCGCGCAATCGCCGCGCCGCTTCAACGCCGCCGATGCCGGGCATGTTCACGTCCATCAGCACGACGTCCGGCTTGAATTCCCCGGCGCGCACGAGCGCGTCTTCGCCGCTCGCGACCGTGGCGACGACGCGCATCTCCGGCGCGTCGTTGAGCAGGCGCGCCAGTCCTTCGCGAAACAAAAAGTGATCGTCGGCAATCAGGATTTTGATCATGATCTTTTCTTTGTCGGAATCACAACCGCGATCCGCGTGCCTTGCCCGGGTCCAGTTGCGACGGTGAACACGCCGCCCAAACTTTGCGCGCGCTCGCGCATAATCGCCAAGCCGTGACTGTGATACGCGCGTCCTGCCTGACTCGCGTCGGGCAAACCGCGTCCGTCGTCGGTGATCGTCATTTCGATTTCCGTTGCGGACACACCCAGCGCGATCAGCACACTGCGCGCGTGGGCGTGCTTGCGAACATTCGTCAACGCCTCTTGCGCGATCCGCAACAACTGCATTCCGATTTCCGGCGCGACAGTCGCGTCGTTCGGTTCGGCAGAAAAGCGCGCGGCGATCCCAGATTGTCGCGCAAACTCTTCGACGTACTCGGTAAGGCGCGCCGCAATCGCGCGGGGATCGTTGACGCTGAGCCGCAAGCCGTCAATCGCCTCGCGCACGTCGACGTACGCCGCGTGGATCGACTGACGCATTTCCGCGAGTTCGCGCAGCGTCGCGTCATTGCGCCCAGTCGCAATCAATCCATCGAGGCGTTCGGCTTGCAAACCGAGGCAACTGAGCGTTTGCGCGAGTCCATCGTGAATTTCGCGCGACAGCCGATAGCGTTCTTCGAACAGCGCCATCTGTTCGACGCGCGCGTACAACTGCGCGTTCCGAATCGCCAGCGCGATTTGGTGCGCCATCGTCGCCAGCAATTCGATGTGATTGTCGGTGAACGTGCGCTGCCGTTTCGACGCGAGAAAGATCGCGCCAAACGTTTCGTCTTCGATGATGAACGGCGCGGCGACGACGGAAAGTAATCCGTGTCCATTCGGCGCAACGCTCGACTGCACGACCGGCGCGCCGGTTTGACGCGCCGCTTGCGCGAGTTGCAAACCGAGTTGGAAACGCGCGTCGGCAAGATCATCACCCAGTTCGCGCCGCGCGCGGCACATCCACGTTTGCGTGGTGGGATCGTACAAAAAGATGCCGCCCGATTGCGCTTCCCAGCCGCTCGCCGCGATGTCGAGCACTTGCGCCGCCAAGTCGTTGAGTTGCTGCGCGTTTTGCGAAGCGCGGTCGAGCGCGTGCAGCGTATCCACTTGACGCGTGCGTCGGCGCACGCTATCGAGCGCATTCGCGATCACGCCGCCGAGAATATTGAGCAGACGAATGTGATCTTCAGGTGGACCCTCGACCGTCGGAAAATACGCGGCGATGATCCCGACGCGTTCTTGTTCGCGCAGGATGGGCAAGCAGATGAGCGAACCGATCCCTTCCGCGCGCGCCTCGTCGTGCAAACCGACAAACAACGGACAATCGCTCGACGCCGGGGTTTTGAGTTTGGAACATTCGCGGCAGCGCGCGGCGGAAACGCCTTGGTCGATTTTGACGCGCATCGCGCGGAGATAGCGATCGCTCAAGCCCCACGCCATATCGAGTTTCAGACGATTGCCGGTATCGTCGAACGTTACGACGCTCGACGCGCGCGCGTCCGTCAATTCGACCGCGCCTTGCGCGGCAAGTTCGAGGACGGTTTCTTCGTGATTCGCGTCGCTGACGTGTTTGCCGAGTTCGTTGAGCGCGAGGAGTTTGCGATGATTGAATTCCAACTCGGCGAACGCCGCGCGCAATTCGCTTTCCACGCGTTCGCGGTGCGCGAGCGCGTTCGCCAGCGTCGTCAGCGCGAGCCACGCCGCGACGATGCCGGTGACGCCGTACACGGCGACTTCGACCGGCACGCGCCACGCCGGCGCGATGTGAACGAGGATACCGGAGAGGAAAATTTGGTGCAGCGCAACCAGGAAGAGAATCACGCCGACGGCGAGCCAGCGCCACGCAAACACGCGCGCGCTGGTGAATCGCGCGCGCGGAAAAGTGGCGAGTGCAGTCCCCGGCGGAATCTTCGAGTCCCCGGTCGAATTCTGGGCGGCGCCGGTTGAGGGCGCCATCGTCGGAATTCCCATGCGCCCATTCTAGCGGACAGATGCGAGTTTGTCAAAACATTGGATCGGGTTTTGTCATTGTCATTGCAAGGACGGTTTTTGTCCGAAGCAATCCCCAAGCCGCTCGGGAATTGCTTGCTTCGGCTTCGCTCAACACCGCAATCGCTGCGCGCTCCTCGCAATGACGCAAGCACGCGATTCTCATTTTACTTTACGCGGACGCAATCGTTTGCCGCACCTGCTTCAACCCGGCGGCTGCCGCGCCATTGAGAAATCTGACGTCGCTGCCCATCGGGATATAACGAAATCCTTGTTGGACGCGCTGCGCCGCCAAGTCCGGCGCGCCGGTATCGATGCCGGGAATCTTGCCGGTGTTACGACACGCCTGCACGACGCGCTCCAACGCGCGCGCGTGTTCGTCGCGTTTCGGAATTTCGCGCGGGTGGAAGCCGAGCGACAACGCCAAATCTTGCGGACCGATCATGCAGCCGTCGATGCCCGGCACCGCCATGATCGCTTCGGCATTTTCCACCGCGAGCGCGCTTTCGATCTGCACCGCGACGAAAAGTTCGTCGTTGATCTGATCCGTATAATCGTTGCCGTACGCGAGCGCGCGTCCAAAGCCGAACGAACGCTCCGCGACCGGCGGATAGCGGCACGCCTTCGCGACGGCTTGCGCTTGCTCGACCGTGTCCACCATCGGAATGATGATGCCGAGCGCGCCGGCATCGAGCATTTGCCCGATCAAAGTGAAACTGTTGTACGCGACGCGCGCGAATGGCATCGCCGGTCCCGCGCAGACCGCTTGCAAACCCTGGATCAGCGAGTCGGCGCCCCACGAGCCGTGCTGACCGTCGATCATCACAAAGTCAACGCCGCAATGACTCAAGAATTCGGCGGCGACCGGCGAACCGAGTTTCGCCGAATACCCCAGCGCCGGTTCGCCGCGCAACATTTTTTGTTTGGCGAGATTGGTTTTCATTTTGTCCTTTGAGATACTGCTCGGTCTGTCATTTCGAGGAGGCATCCTGAGCGAAATCGGAGCGAGGTGGAGATGGAGTCGAAGGATGCCGACGAGAAATCTCCTCATCGCAAGCCGGAGATTTCTCGCTCCGCTCTCCTGAAAATGGACGGTTGCGCGAGC
>DYJA01000055.1 GCA_020723345.1 Candidatus Aquidulcis sp.
CGTTGTGCAAAAGTGTCAATCTAACTTTTCAGAGTTTTTGAACCATGCCCAATTTCCAATCTCTAATCTCCCAATCGGCTCATTGGAGGAATCCGATGCCAGAACCACCCTATGGCGAAATCGCCGACCTGTTGAAGAAGGGACAAATCGTACCGTTCCTGGGCGCGGGCGTAAATTTCGGTGCGCGCACGCCGGGGGCAACCTGGAGTGAGGCGACCGCCGATTTCTTGCCGAGCGGCGCGGAGTTGTCGCGCTATCTCGCCAGCAAAGTCAATTTCCCATCCCAGGACCCGCACGATCTTTGCGATCTCGCCAAAGTCTCTTCGTACTATTCCGAAATGCTTGGACGACGGCGGCTGCGCGAACGCTTGAGCCAACTCTTTTGCCGTCCGTTCGACGTGTGCTCGATCCACGCGTACCTTGCCGAAATCGCCGCGCGCGCGCCGCTGTTGATCGTCACGACGAACTACGACAACCTGACCGAATTCGCGTTCAACCAAGCCGGACGCGCGTTCGACCGCGTGATTCATCCGACGGATCGCAAAGAGGTCGAAGCGTCGGTGCTGTGGTGGAAGTACGGCGCGACCGAACCCGTCGCCGTCGAACCGAACCGGCTCTTTGTCGATTTGAAAACGACGACGGTGATCTACAAGATGCACGGCACGGCGGACTGCGCGCTGAACAAGTGGGACAGTTACGTCATCACCGAAGACGATTACGTGGATTTTCTTTCGCGGATGACGAGCCAGACGGCGGTGCCCGCGCTCTTTATGCGCCACTGCCGCGCGCGCAATTTTCTCTTCCTGGGTTACGGTTTGAACGATTGGAACTTGCGCGTGATTTTGCGAAACTTGGAGACCGCGCTGCCCGGCGCTGAAGCGCCCGCCGAAGTGGAAGACGGCGGCATGCGTTCGTGGGCGATTCAGTTCCACCCCTCGGAATTCGAAGTCGAATTGTGGCGCGCGCGCGGCGTCAAAGTGTACGACGTGGATATCAACCAATTCGTCCAGCGACTGCGCGAGCAGACGGGGTAATCTCCGCTCTGTCATTGCGGGCGGAGCGAAGCAATCTCTAATCCGCACTCGGGGATTGCTTCGGGCAAAAACCGCCCTCGCAATGACAGGAGGAAGAATTCTATGGCAACCAATCCTCCTCCCAACTTTTGTCCCTACAAAGGACTCCAGCCGTACACCGAAGCCGACCGCGCGTACTTTTTCGGACGCGAGCGCGATTCGGAAATCATCGCGTCGAATTTGTACGCCGCGCCGCTGACGATTCTGTACGGCGCGAGCGGCGTCGGCAAAACGTCGGTCTTGCTCGCGGGCGTCGTGCCACAACTGCGCCAGACGCCGCGCCTCGCCGTCGTCGTTTTTCGCGCGTGGCAGGACGAAAACTTTCTAGCCGCGCTCAAAACGCAAACGCTCGACGCCGCGCAAAAGAGTTTGGGCAAGCCGATTGCGGTCGATCCCAATTTACCATTCGACGATTTTGTCAACGCGTGCGCGGGCGCGCTGCGCGGCAGTCTCTTTTTCATCCTCGATCAATTCGAAGAATATTTCTTGTACCACGCGCCGACGCCGGACGAAACCGGGTTCGACGCGGAATTCGCGCGCACGGTCAATCGCCGCGAAGTCGCCGCGAATTTCCTGCTCGCGCTGCGCGAAGACAGTTTGAGTCGGCTCGATCGGTTCAAAGGGCGCATTCCCAATTTGCTGGGCAATTTGCTGCGGCTCGAACACCTCGATCGCGATGCGGCGGTCAGCGCGATTCGCAACCCGCTCGCCGAGTACAATCGCCAGGTCGCGCCGTCCGCGCCGATGGACGTCGAAGAGGAACTAGTTGAAACGGTCATCACGCAAGTGCAAACCGGCAGTGTCGCGCTGGGGCGAAGCGGAGTCGGGCAACTCGCAGAAACCGTCGCGACGCGCGTCGAGACGCCGTACCTGCAACTCGTGATGACGCGACTGTGGGACGAAGAGCGCCGCGCCCAATCCAATCTGCTCCGCCGCGCGACGTTTGAGCGTTTGGGCGGCGCGCAGCAAATCGTCCGCACGCATCTCGATACGACGATGGCGCGCTTGCCGGGCGATCAGCGCGAAATCGCCGCGCGCGCGTTTCGTTACCTCGTCACGCCTTCGCAAACTAAAATCGCGTACACCGCGCTGGACCTCGCGGATTTTGCCGCCGTGCCGCAGACCAGACTTGAACCGGTCTTGCGAAAATTGGCGGAGCCGGACGTGCGCGTTCTGCGTTCCGTCGCGCCTGCCGCTGGCGAGAAAAAACAAATGCGCTATGAAATTTTCCACGACGTGCTCGCTCCGGCGGTCTTGGATTGGCGCGAACGTTATCAAGAACAAAGCCGCGCCCAGCGCGTGCGGACGTTCGTCGCGGTTGTCGTGCCGATTATCCTCGTCGCGCTCGCGTTTTCCTTTTTTCAGTCGTACCAAGCGCAGTTGGCGCAGTCCCAAGCGCAGTTGGCGCAGTCCCAAGCGCAAGCGGCGCAAGCCCAAGTCCAAGTCGCGCAAGCCCAGGTGACGGCGGCGCAAGCCCAGGCGACCGTAGTTCAATCGCAAGTGGAGGCGACGCTCGTGCGCGTGGAGGCGACCCAGGTCGCGCAGAATCAGGCGCAGGTCGCGCAAACACAAGTGCGCGCGACGCAAACTCAGGAAAGAGCGCAAGTCGCAACGCAAGCGGCGGCGGTGGTCGACAATTTCGTGATCCAAGCCGCTGAAGCGACGCGCACCGAAGCCGCCAAGGTTGTCGCGACAAGTCAGGTCGCGGCGCGGACGCCGTCGCCTATAATTTCAGGACGGACGCCTGAGCCGGGCTTGGTGGTCGTGCAAGCGGCGACGGCTGCAGCGGCGACGAGCGCGGCGCAAGTTTTGAATTTCCGCGTGACGAGCGCGCGCGCCGACGTCGCGCCGGACGTGATCGCGACTTGCCCGATCACGTTGAGTCTGCAAGGATTCATCACGGTCAATCAACCGGGCACGGTCACCTATCGTTGGGAACGGAGCGATGGCGCGCTCTTGTCGCCGCACAGTTTGTCTTTGACGGCGGCGGGGACAAGAACCGTGACCGAAACGTGGCGCATCGACTACTTGACCTCCGGCTGGGTACGGTTGCGGATCGTTTCGCCTGATTCGATCCAATCGAATCAAGCGGCGTTCACGCTCAAGAGTTCTGTTCCCACTTCATTGCTCAATGTTCTGCAGAAAAATGCCAAAGTGAGTTCGAACCTGGGTTGCCCGCAAGGCGCGCCGAGCCAAGTGATGGACGGAGGCATGCAGATGTTCGAGAAGGGTGTGATGTTGTGGCGCGAGGACAAGCGGATTGATGTGCTGATGTCTGATGGCACGTGGGCAGAATACCCCGACACCTGGGAGCGTCCCCAACCCGAAGGCGGTTTTTTCAAACCACCCGCGAAATTGTACGAGCCGCAACGCGGGTTCGGCAAAGTTTGGCGCGAACTGGGCGGCGACCAAGCCAAAATCGGTTGGGCGACGACTCAAGAATCCGCGATCAAAGTCCAGATTCAACGCTTTGAGGATGGTTTGGCGATCATCATCGACAACGGCAAGGATTTCAAGATTTTGTACGCTAATAAAAAATGGTCTGACCTGTGAAACTCGTTCTCCTCGATTCGCACGCGCTCATCCATCGCGCGTACCACGCGATTGACGCGCGCTTGACCAGCCCCAGCGGCGAGCCGACGAACGCGACGTACGGTTTTACTTCGACGCTGATCAAAGTGTTGAACGACGAAAAACCCGATTACGTCGCCGCCGCGTTCGACGTGGGGCGCACGTTTCGCGACGACTTGTACGCGGAGTACAAAGCGCAGCGCCCCGCGCTTTCCGACGATTTGCGCGTGCAGTTGAAACGCTCGCGCGAAGTGGTACAAGCGCTCAACATTCCCGCGTTCGGCGTCGAAGGATTCGAGGCGGACGATTTGCTCGGCACGCTCGCGCGGCAGGCGAGCGAACGCGGCGTTGACGTCGTGATCGTCACCGGCGACACTGACACATTTCAACTGATCGGTCCGAACGTGCGCGTGCTGACTTTTTCGCGGCAGTTCGGCGAGACCGTTTTGTACGACCCAGCCGCCATCAAAACGCGCTACGGACTGGAACCGCGCCAACTGATTGATTTCAAATCGCTCAAGGGCGATCCATCCGACAACATTCCCGGCGTCGCGGGCATCGGTGAAAAGACCGCGACGAAATTATTGCAACAGTACGGCAGCGTCGAAAACGTCTACGCGCATCTCGATGAAATCGACGCGCGCACGCGCGAGAAATTGCGCGCGGGCAAGGAGCAAGCCGAGCAGGGGAAAAAACTCGTCACGATTGTCACCGCCGCGCCGATTCAACTCGATCTCGACGCGTGCCGCGTCGCGCAAATTGACCGCGAACGCGTCAGCGCGCTTTTCCGCGAACTCGGTTTCCGCGCGAATTTGTTGGATCGTTTGTCGGGCGCGACGACGACTGTATCACAACCCGACTTGTTTGCGGACGCGAAAGGGCGCGAAAGCGACGCGAAAGAAGACGCGCAAGGAAGCGAAAATTACCGGATCGTCGACAGCGACGCCGCGCTCGAGCAACTCGTCGCGCGACTGAAATCGACAAAAGCGTTCGTCGTCGACGTGGAAACGACAGGTACGGATGAAATGCGCGCGGAGTTGGTCGGCATTGCGATTGGCGTAGGGAACGGTGAAGCGTATTATATTCCTGTTGCGACCGCCGACCGCCGACTGCCGACCGCTGGTCAACTCGCCTTTGACACGAAACCTTCATCCTTCATCCCTCATCCCTCATCCTTCGATCCGCATCACGTTCTCTCAAAACTCAAACCGGTTTTCCAAGATGTCTCCATCGCCAAATACGCGCACAACGCCAAGTACGATTTGACGGTGCTGGCGGAAGCGGGCGTCGAAACGCGCGGACTCGCGTTCGACACGATGATCGCTGCGAACCTGGTTGAGCCGAGTGGATCGCTGGGTTTGAAGAAACTCGTCGCGGAAAAATTCGGCGTCGAGATGACCGAGATCGCGACGCTGATCGGCAAGGGCAAAAATCAGATTTCGATGGCGGATGTGCCGGTCGAGCAAGCCGCGCCGTACGCGTGCGCCGATGCGGATTACACGTACCGTCTCGTCGAATTGTACCAGCCAATCATCGCGAACGCGGCGCGCGGCGTCGAAAGACTTTTCCGCGAAGTCGAAATGCCGCTCGTGCCGGTGTTGATGGAAATGGAACGCACGGGTGTCTTGCTCGATTTGGATTTTCTCGCGCACATGTCGCGCGATCTTGCCGCGCGCCTGCAGGAACTTGAAAAGCAAATCACCGTGCACGTCGGGATGCCGATCAACATCGCGTCGCCGCAGCAACTTGGGGACGCGCTCTTCAACCGGCTGAAACTGCCGACGGCTGGGTTACCCAAGACGAAGACCGGACAAATCTCGACCGCGGCGGACGTTTTGGAATCGTTGCGCGACGCGCACCCGGTCATCGCGCTGATTCTGGAACACCGCGAACTGTCGAAACTGAAAGGAACGTACGTCGACGCGCTGCCCGCGCTCGTCCTGCCGCGTACCGGACGCGTGCATACCGACTACAATCAAACCGGCGTTGTGACCGGACGCGTCTCGTCGTCGAATCCGAATCTGCAAAACATCCCGATTCGCACCGATCTGGGGCGGCAAGTCCGCCGCGCGTTCATCGCGCCGCGCGGCAGCCAACTGATCAGCGCGGATTACTCGCAGGTCGAACTCCGCATCCTCGCGCACATCGCGCGCGATCCGGGCTTGCTCGACGCGTTCGCGCGCGGCGAAGACATTCACGCGGCGACGGCGGCGCGGCTATTCAAAGTCCCGCTCGAGCAAGTCACATCGCAAATGCGGCAACTCGGCAAGACGATCAACTTTGGCATCGCGTACGGCATCACCGATTACGGCGTCGCTGCGCGCACCGAACTTTCGCAAACCGAAGCGCGCGAGTTGATCGACAATTATTTCGCGCAGTACGCCGGAGTCAAAGCGTACATCGATCAGACCAAACGCGAGGCGCGCGAGCGCGGTTACGTGCAGACGCTCCTGGGTCGGCGGCGTTATTTTCCAGAGTTGCAGCGCGACACGCGGAACATCGGCGCGCGCAACGCCGCCGAACGCGAAGCGATCAATCATCCGATTCAAGGCAGCGCGGCGGACATCATCAAGATCGCGATGGTGCGCCTGCGCAATCAACTGCACGCGCGTAATCTGCGCGCGCGGATGACGCTCCAAGTCCACGACGAACTTGTCCTCGAATGTCCGGACGACGAAGTGCGCGTCGTCGCGCCGCTCGTCCGCGAGACGATGGAGCAGGCGTATCCACTCGATTCAAAATTGAAAGTGGATGTCGCGGTCGGGCAAAATTGGGATGAAATGAATTCAATGACAAATGACAAATGACAAATAGCGCATGGCGAATGGCGAATAGCAAATCACTAATCTCTAATTTCCAATCTCTAATCTCCAAAGACACGTTTGCAGTCTTGTTGCTGATTCTTTTTCCTTTCGCCTATTTCTGGCAAGTCACACTTGGGCAGGGTGTCTGGCTCACGACGGACATTCTGCGTTTGTTTTATCCGTTCAGCGTCGAACTCGCGCGCGCGTTGAATGAAGGTCGCCTGCCGCTGTGGACGCCGAATTTGCTCGCGGGTTTTCCACTCCTTGCCGAAGGTCAGGTCGGCGCGCTCTATCCGATCAATCTGCTCCTTTACAAATTTTTTCCAGTTCACCACGCGCTGTCGTACAACATTTTGTTGCACATCGTTTGGGCGGGATGCGGCATGTACGTTTTTACGCGCGCGCGCGGCATCGGCGCTGCGGGCGCGCTACTCGCGGGTTTCGTGTTTGCGTTCAACGGCGTCGTCTTGGGGCAAATGTTCCATCCGCCGATTTTGTTCGCGGTTGCGTGGCTGCCCTGGCTGATTTTTTGCGTCGCGCAATTTCAAACGTGGAGCGGGCAGCCTGCCCGCAGCGGGCTAGCAGCCCACTCCACATGGTTCGCGCTTGGCGCGCTCGCGCTCGGAATCCAATTTCTGTGCGGCTCGGCGCAGATGGCGTTTCTGAACGCGTTGGCAGTCGCAGTGTTCGGCGTGTTCGGTGGAGTGTTAGTCAACAGTGAACAGTTAACAGTGAACAGTGAACAGTTAACAGTGAACAATCAACAGTTAACAGTGAACAGTCAACAGTTCACTGTTCACCGTTTACTGTTTACTATTTTTCTTATCGCGCTCGGCGCGGGCATCGCCGCGATTCAACTGATTCCGACCGGCGAATTGATCGGCTATTCCGTACGCGGCGGCGCGCTCGGCAAAGAGTTTGTCACGAGTTATTCGATGCCGTCGGAATATCTCGCGCAATTCATCGCGCCGTTCGCACCGGGCGAACCCGCCGAAGGAAACGAAGAGTATCGCGCGTATTTTGGAATCGCGCCGCTGCTGCTCGCGCTCGGCGCGCTGATTTGGCGGCGCAATCGGCAGACGATTTTTTTCGCCGCGTGCGGACTCGTCGCGTTATCGTTCGCGCTCGGCGAATTGAATCCAATTTACCAATTGTTTTACCAGTTGCCGCCCTTTAATTTTTTTCGCGCGCCCGCGCGGTATTTGTACCTTTTCGTTTTCGCGATGGCGTTTCTGAGCGCGGTTGGGTTGGACTGTGTCATTGCGCGCGGGGCAAAGCAATCCCCAACTCGCGATGTGGAGACTGCTTCGTCGCGATCCTTCGACTCCGCAGCCAAAAGTGCTGCTCCGCTCAGGACGCTCCTCGCAACACTTGCACCGCACGCAAGTGGAGATGTGACACAGCGCGCGGTCGCGCTTTTGCTCTTGGCGTGGCTGGCGGTTAGCGCAATCGCGTTGGCGCACACGCAAACGCTCGCGTTCTGGCTGGACGCGTGGCGCGTTTTGCCGATTGCGCTCGCGGCGGCAACCTTGGGCGCGCTCGCGCTCGCGTGGACGCGCAAAATCGCGCGCGGCACATTTGTCGTCGCGATCCTGGGTTTGACGATCTTCGATTTGGCGAGTCACGCGCCGCCGTTTCTCAAAACAATTGACGTGCTTACACCGACTGCCGGAGTGACGACACCGCCGCGCTCGGTGCAAGCATTGGACGACGCGTTGACGCGCGGACGCGTTTTTACCGACGATTCAACTTTTCCGTCGCCGCCTGCGATTCGCAATTCGCTCTTTCCAAACACGGCGTTGCTGTACGACAAGCCGAGCGCGCAAATTTACTCGTCGCTCGCATTTGGACGCCACCAAGCATACGTGTATAATGCGTCGCCTGCGATGCTCGATCTGATCGGCGCGCGATTCGTGACGATTCCGCTGGAGCCGCGCCCGCCGACGAAAAGCGCGCTGCCGCTCGACTCATTCGGACTCGCGATTTTGCGCGGCGAAATCGCGAGTGCGCCAACCGACGCGCGCGCGCTGCAAATCGTTTCCGCGACGGAGCAAGCCGCGAATCTGCCGAACGGCACGCCAGTTGCCGAGATCGTTTTGCGTTTTGACGACGGTGCGACCCAGGTTCTGCCGCTGCGCGTCGGCGTCGAAACGGCAGATTGGGATTACGAGCGCAAGCGCGCCGACAACGCGATCAGCCACACACGCGCGCCGATTGCTCATTCATTTCCGGCGTACTGGCGCGCGTTCGGTCGTGCGTTTGAAGGGCACACCTATCTCGCGCGGTACGACATCGCGCCGCCGCGCAAAATCGTCGGCGTGAGCGCGCGCGTTGCGCAGCCCGACGCGCGATTGATGATCGAAGGTATCGCGCTCGAAACCAAAGATGGAATGCTTGCGCTTGCGCGGCAGAGCGGCAAGAACGATTTCGCGCTCGCGTACATGAGCGACACGGTTGCCGCGTGGGAAAATCGCGACGCGCTGCCGCGCGCGTTCATCGTTCATGCCGCGCAAATGGCGGACGATGCTACCGCGTTTGCGCGATTGCGCGACCCAGGATTCAATCCGGCGCGCGAGGTGTTGTTGAGCGAGGGCGGTGAGTTGCGCGATGTTGCGCCCGAGCGCGATTCAGTCGAGATCGCGACGTACAAATCCGAGCGCGTCGAGATCAAAACGACGACGGATCAACCGGGTTATCTCGTGCTGACCGATTCGTGGTATCCGGGCTGGCGCGCGTTTGTGGACGATCAGCCCGCGCCGATCGATCGCGCGGATGTGTTGTTTCGCGCCGTCGCGCTCGAACCAGGGACGCACACCATCGTTTTCGAATATCGTCCTGATTCGTTTTTGATCGGCGCGCTGATTAGCGCGACGAGTCTCATCATTCTAATTGTTTTTGTGGGGATGAATATTGGACGCAAGTAATTCGCGACATCCGAATTGGGGAAAGAATGTCGTCGTCGCTCCGGGCGCAATGATCGAAGAGGATGTGATTCTGGGCAGCGGCGTCGTCGTACATGATCGCGTGCGCGTCGGACGCGGCACCGTCGTTCACGACAACGCGGTGCTGGGGCGCGTGCCGATGGTCGCCGGAATCATTCAGCGCACGCCGACGCGCGAACTGGCGTGGCTCGAAATCGGCAAGCGGTGCGTCGTCGGCGCGAACGCCGTGTTGTATGTCGGCACGACCATCGGCGATGACACGCTGATTGGCGATCTGACGAGCATTCGCGAAGAATGTAAGATTGGCAATCATGTCGTTATCGGGCGCGGTGTGATGTTGAATTACAAGATCGAAATGCGCGACCGCGTGCGCGTGATGGACACGAGCCATTTTGGCGGCGACATGTTGATCGAAGAGGATGTTTTCGTTGGACCGCACGTTTGCACGGCGAACGACAACACGATTGGTCTGCGTCCCGGTGTGGTGCGCCGAGGTCCGCACCTCTGTCGCGGCGCGTCGATTGGGATCGGCGTGATTTTGCTTGCGGGCGTGACGGTCGGCGAACAAGCCATCGTCGGCGCGGGCGCGCTCGTGATCAAGGATGTGCCGGCGCGCAAAATCGCCGTGGGCATGCCCGCCCAGATCACCGGCGATGTGCCGCCGGATTTGTTGCGCCCGATGGGTCAAGACCAGCCATGAAAATTTCAGTCGTCATTCCGGTCTATTTCAACGCGGCGAGTTTGCCGTTGCTGCGGCAGCGACTATCCGATGTCGCCGCGCAAGCGCCGCAAGCGGAGTTTGAGTTTATTTTTGTCGACGATGGCAGCGGCGACAATTCGTTCGACGTGCTGCGCGACCTTGTCGCGTGCGACGCGCGCGTCAAAGTGCTGCGGCTGGTGCGTAACTTTGGATCGAACGCGGCGATCCTGGCGGGCTTGGCGCACGCGCGCGGCGATGGCGTCGTCGTCATCACGGCAGATTTGCAGGATCCGCCGGAGTTGATTCCTGAAATGATCGCGCAATGGCAAGCGGGTAATCCGGTGGTGCTTGCCGCGCGCGCGGATCGCCGCGATCCGTTGCTGACGCGCTGGACGGGTGATTTGTTCAACGGACTTTTTCGTCGTTTTGTCTTCCCCAATTTTCCGCCGCGCGGCTTTGACTTTTTTCTTGCCGACAAAAAAGTGGTGCGCGTACTCGTCGAGAACGCGGGCGCGAATCTCTACATCTTCGGTTTGTTGTTGTGGACGGGGTACAAACCGGTGACGCTTACCTACACGCGCGCCGAGCGACAGTTCGGCAGATCGCGTTGGAATGTGGGCAGAAAAATAAAATACTTTCTCGATGCGTTTATCGGATTTTCGTACTTGCCGTTGCGTTTTGCGTCGGTGTTCGGGATCGCGCTCGCGTTCCTGGGATTTGTGTACGCCGCGTTTCTCGTTTGGGCTCGCATCTTCTTGGGATTTCCGGTGGAAGGTTGGACTTCGCTGATGGTCGTTTTGCTGATCGTATCCGGCGTGCAGTTGGTGATGTTGGGCATTTTGGGCGAGTACGTCTGGCGCAATCTGGACGAGGCGCGCCGCCGACCGTTGTACTTGATTGGCGAAACGGTCGGCTTGAACGACGACGAGTCGCGCAAATGAAGCCGGCATGGAATCGCCGCGACGCGTTGGCGATCTTGTTTCTGGTCGCGTGGCAGTGCGTTTATTTCTTTCCGGTGACGCTCGCGCAAGCTGTGTGGTTTGGCAGCGACACGGTTCGCACGTATTTTCCGCTGGGGACGGAACTCGCGCGCGCGCTGCATGAAGGGCGTTTGCCACTCTGGACGACCGGAATGTACGGCGGCTTTCCATTGCTCGCCGACGCGCAAGTGGGCGCGCTGTATCCGATCAACTTGATTCTCTATGCGGTGTTGCCGCCGCATTTTGCGCTGTCGTACACTGTTTTATTTCATCTCGCGTTTGCGGCAGTCGGGGCGTACTTGTGGGTGCGCGCGTCCGGGTTTCGCGTGGCAAGCGCGCTTCTGGCGGGCATCGTTTTTTCGTTCAGCGGTTTCATGCTTTCGCGTTTGCCGCACGTGACAATCCTCGTCACGAGTTCGTGGTTGCCCTGGCTCTTTTTTTTGCAAGATCAATTTCAACGCGCGCAGACGCCGCTTGTCATTTCGAGCGGAGGGAGAAATCTCGGTGACGCCTCGCGAGATTTCTCGCAGAAATCGCTCGAAATGACAAGGACCAAGCGCGCCGCGCTCTGGTTCGCGCTGCTCGCGCTGGCGTTGGGAATCCAAGTTCTTTGCGGCTTTCCCCAAGTCGCGTTTATGAACTTGCTCGCGGTCGGACTGGTTGGATTTTTTGGAAGATTGTTGTGGGATTCGAATCCGTTTCTAGGGGCGACTTTCGCTGAACGACTCAAGTCGTTACTACGAGCGATTGGTTGGAGCGCGCTGCCGATCCTTCTCGGCGCGGGCATCGCGGCGGCGCAGATCGTACCGACCGTCGAATTGGTTGGCTATTCCGTGCGCGGCAGCGCGTCCAGTTTTCGATTCGTCACGAGTTATTCGCTGCCGCCCGAAATGCTCGCACAATTCGTTGCGCCATTCATTCACGGCGAGCCATCGGAAGGCGCGAACAACGAGTATTGGGCGTACCTGGGTCTCGCGCCGTTTCTGTTGGCGCTCCTCGCGGTCTGGTTGCGCCGCGACGCGCGCACGATTTTTTTTGCGGTCTTTGCGCTCGCCGCGTTATCGCTCGCGCTGGGCGATCTCAATCCGGTCTATCGCCTGATCTATCAATTGCCGGGTCTTAGTTTCTTTCGCGTTCCCGCACGCTATCTCTTGTTATTCGTTTTTGCCGCGACGTTTCTCACCGCGACCGGTTTTGAAGAATTGTCGAATCGCTTGTCCGATGCTCGCGTCAAGTGCGCATTCGTGTGGGCTTGCGCGTTTGGCGGGGCGATTGTCGTCGTAATCTGGCTCGCGCAAACGCAATGGCTCGAATTTTGGATGGCGGTTTGGCAATATTTGCCGATGGGATTGCTCGCGGCGAGTGTCGGCGTCCTGGGTCTCGCGTGGATGCGCCGCGCGAGTCGCGCGCTGTTTCAAACGATTGTTCTGGGGCTAACGCTTTGCGATCTCGCATGCACTGCGCCGCTTTTTGTGATCACGCTGGGACGGCTGGATACTCCGGCGTACGCGGCAAGCGCGCCGCGTTCCTTGTCCGTGATCGAGACGCGACCTGGGGACGGACGCGTTTTTACCGATATGTACATCGATTCGTCCGTCGCCGCGATCCGCGCGGGGCTGTACCCGAACGCCGCGTTGCTGTACGGCAAAGAGAGCGCGCAGGCGTACTCGTCGCTCGCGTTCGCGCGCCAATCGGCGTATCTTGCCGACCTCACGCCGAGCATGTTGAATTTGCTGAACGTGCGGTACTTTGCCGTGCCGCTGGAGCCGCGTCCAGAAACGAAATCGGTCGCGCCGCTCGATACGCTTGGGCTGGATGTGTTGAACAACGAAGAAGTTTTTCCGCCGGTGCCCGCGACCGGCGTCGAAATTATTTCCTTCACCGAGCGCGCCGAAAATCTCGCGAATGGTACGCCGGTCGGAGAACTCGTACTGCGGCGACGCGACGGTCGAATCGAAACATTTCCGCTACGCGTCGGAATCGAAACGGCGGATTGGGATTACGCGCGCAACAAGCCGCAACATGCGCGCGCGCCGGTCGCGCACACGTTCCGAGGTTTCTGGCGCGCGTTCGGACGCGAGTTTGAAGGGAACACGTACGCCGCGCGTTTCAGTTTCGCGCCCGGCGAAATCGTCGGCGTCAACGTGCGCGCGTTGCGTCCCGAAGCGCGCTTGACGATTGAGCGAATTTCTCTGTACAATGCGGACAATCAACCAACCGCGCTCGCCAAGTTGGTGCATCGGAACGATTTTGCGTTGGCGTACTTGAGCGACACGGTTGCTATTTGGGAAAACAAAAACGCGCTGCCGCGCGCGTTCATCGCGCACGCGGCGACGGTCGCGAACGACGATGCCGCGTTCGCGCGCTTGCGCGATCCAAGTTTCCAACCCGAACGCGAAGTGTTGTTGAGCGAAGGCGGTGAGTTGCGCGATGTTGCGCCCGCGCGCGATTCGGTCGAGATCGCGACGTACAAATCCGGACGCGTCGCGATCAAAGCGACGACGGATCAGCCGGGCTATCTCGTGCTTGCCGATTCGTGGTACCCCGGCTGGAACGCGTTGGTGGATGGACGCTCCGCGCCGATCCATCGCGCCGATGTTTTGTTCCGCGCCGTGCGAATCGAACCGGGAACGCACGACATCGAGTTCGAATATCGTCCGCTGTCGTTCGCCGTCGGCGCGACGATTAGCGCGATCAGTTTGTTGATCGCTTTGGGAATTCCCGTTTTCTATCTTCGATACGGAAAAAAATAACATGACGAAAGACGGATTGTTTTTTTCGCCCGCCGATTACGCGGTCTTCGACAACGGGCTGGGCACGAATGCCGAGTACGACGGCGAACGCGAGCGCGTCAAAGATAAACTCGTGCTGCTGCACCGCGAAATTTATCCGACGATTCGCCGGAACAAGTGGGATTTACATCCGCACTGGATGGCGCAGTGGCTCATCAGCGCGTCGCGCATTTCGCCCGCGACGCCGCGGATCGATTTCATCACGCTGCGTTACAGCAAACCCGAGACGACGATCAAAATGATGAAGAAGCAACTCTTTGAAGATTTCGGGCATTTTTACGCGAACGCGATGATTTCGGCGCGCGTGGACAAGGACGGTTTCGCCGTCGAGTTGTACGTCAGCGACAAGGCGTGGGCGGACGGACAGAACTTGAAGAATCGGTTGCAGGTGAGCGCGGAGGAGCGCGGGCATTTTCGAAATCTGCTCGCGGAATTGGGCGGCGAGCACACGTTTCGTCTCTCGCGTTTTTATCGGACGGACGAAGGGTACACGCGTTTCGAGGAGTTGTTACGCGCGAAAGCGAGCCGCCTGGTCAACGTCGGCATGTTGAATTCGACGATGGAAAAGTACAAACCAGGCGGACACGATTTGCGTTTGGGGATTTACTACAAGCCGGACGACAAACGGCTGCGCGAAGAAAATATCTCGACCGAAATTCTGACGCGGATCGCGCAGTTGTATCCGATTTACGCGTACATCAGTTGGTCGCCGAAAAACGATTATCGCAATCAAGCGACGCCCGCGCGCGCGCCGAAAAAGCGATCCGGGTAGTCGTTCGGCGGCTATTGTCCGTACACATTCGTGTATCGGTCGTGCAACTTTGCTACTTGCTCGGCGGGAATTTCCTCCGGCTGTCCAATTTGCAGCGCGAGCCAAACCGCGCGCGCGACATCTTCGACCATCACGGCGGCTTTAACGGCGGCTGGCGCGTTCTTGCCGATCGTAAAGACGCCGTGATTTTTTAGCAGCACCGCGACCGATGTGCCAATCGATTCGACTACGACCTTGCCGATCTCTTCGCCGCCGATGAGCGCGAAACCGCCGCATGGAATCGCGCCGCCAAACTCGTCGGCAATCGCGGTGAGATAAACCGGGATCGCTTTGCCGTTTGCCGCGAACGCGGTCGCATACGGCGAGTGCGTGTGAACCACGCCGTTCACGTCGGGACGATGGCGGTAAATGTACAAATGGCTCGCCGTGTCCGACGACGGCTTGAGATTGCCTTCGACGATCTTGCCGTTCGGATCGACGACGACGAGATGCTCCGGCTTGAGATCTTCATACCGCACCCCGGAGGGTTTGATGACGACCAAACCGGTCTGCGGATCGCGCGCGCTGACGTTGCCGCCAGTCCAGCGCACCAGATCGTTCTTGGGCAATTCCGAGTGTAACGCGCAGACCTCCACGCGTAATGCTTCGAGCAAAGGGTGCCTCCTCGCAGTTCGTCAGAGAAATCATGCCTGGTGCGTAGTGCGCGCTTTAAGCGCGGACTACGAACTTCGTCGCCAGTGTCGCGCCAAGAAGTAATCCTGTCAAATTCGCTCACGGATCACGTTACCTGTTATTTCGAGCGGAGCGAGAAATCTCCGGTGGCGAAAACGAGATTTCTCGTCGACGATCCTTCGACTCCGCTAACGCTCCGCTCAGGACGCCTCCTCGAAATGACAGCGCCAAAACCCTCCGCATCACGCTTGGTGATAGTACACGTCCCAGCCCATGTACTTGGTCAGCGCTTCATTCATCGCGTCCGCGACCTGGGACAAGTTGATCGCGACGTGATGCTCGTAGCCGTTCTCGCAAATGTGCCGCAACAACTTTTGCAAGTTCGGCACGCGGATCACGCCAAAGCCGCCGAACGTCTTGAGCGGATCGTTCGTCAGTTCGCCTTCGCCCAGGTACGCCGAAATCTTTCCGGCGAAATCGTTCGTCGAAACGCGGCAGTACGTGAACGGCGCGGCGCGCACGCGACCGACGACCGTCCCGTACGCGTTTTCTTTGCCGACTGTACCCGCGATGATCGCTTGATAATCCATCGCCGTCGTCTCTTCGGCGAAAATGTCTTTCGGCAAGTTCGAGCAGTGAAAGACGACGCCTTTGTCCGGATCATCGCCGTAATTGTTGTTCCAATCCACAATCGCGCTTGGCTTGCCGGACGCGAGCACGAGCGCGTACATCCCGACCAACCCCGCAATGTCGGTCTCGCACGCGGAGGGCATCAAGCCGTTGCTCATCATGCTCATCAGCGTACACGGCACGACGCCGTAAAATTCTTCCATCGCGGTCCAGCATTGCAGCGCGCTCGCCTGCAAATCGTTCGTCTTCATCCACTCGTCGATCACGACGCCCAACTTTGCCATCTTGATCAGCGCGTCGTTCGGCGTGCCGCCTTTGCGCACGTACGCGCTGACCTGCTCCAACTTGGCTTGCAATTTGGCATCGTCGGCTTTGAGGCGCGCGACGCGCCCGAACACTTCGGACAGGTCAAGCGTGTCGACGGTGATGCCGGCGCGTTCGAGCAACTTTTCGGAATAGCGGACGGTGTTGAACGCGGCGGGTCGCGCGCCAATCGCGCCCAAGCGCGCGCCTTTCAGCCCGCGCACGACGCGGCATGTACTGACAAAGCGGCGCAGGTCGGCGCGGAAACTTTCGCTCGTTGGCGCGACGGTGTGAAGTGTCGTCAACGAGAACTTGATGCCGTACTGCGTCAGGTTGTTGCAGGTCGACATTTTGCCGCAGAACGAATCGCGGCGGTCGGCAATCGTCATCAACGTCGCGTCGTCCGGCGTCGCTTGCACGAGCACGGGCACGCGCAAGTCCGCCCAGCGCAGCGTGTTTGCAATTGGGCGCTCTTCGCCAAAGTTGGGGAGCGTGATCAGCACGCCGTCGATTTCGTCGCGATGTTGTTTGAAGAGCGCGGCGAGTTTGCGCGCGTCGGCATCGGATTCGACGCTGCCGAATTTGGAATCTTGCGGCGTCAGCGCGATCGCGCGGATGCCTTCGTCCTGCAGTACTTGCAAAATGGTCTTGCGTCCTTCGTCGGCAAGATGATCGGGAAAGAATCCGCGATTGCCGACGATTACGCCGAGCGTTGGTTGGGTTGACATGATTGCCTCCTGGGTTTGTAAACGCACAACCTTGCGAAGGTTTGGAGCCGCGTTCGCTGAGAATTGTCCGCTCAACCTTCGCAAGGAGATACGATCGAATTTGCCGCACAAGTCAAAATAGGTTGAGCGGGAAATCGCTCAACCTATTATCGAAGGGAGGAGAAGTTGTACCTCGGTGATGTCAATCGCATATCGGTCAAGAGTGCTTTCTTCGGATGTAGAACAAACTCTGGATTCCGATAAAGATCAACGTGAGAATGCCGACGCCGATGCGCGTCCACCACGAACTCAAGGTGCCGTTGAACTGAAGGATGGACACGATGGTTTGATTGATCAAGACGCCGAACAGAGTGCCGATCACGGTACCCACGCCGCCTGCCAATGATGTGCCACCCATCACGACCGATGCGATGGCGTCCAGTTCCGTGCCGGTCGCGAATTGTCCATAGCCGGCGAGCAGCGAAATACTAAAGACGATCCCGGCAAGCGCGGAGCACAGACCGCTGAAGGAGTAGACGAGAATTTTCGTGCGCGCCACCGGCAAACCCATCAGCAACGCGGATTGTTCGTTGTTGCCGATCGCGTAGATCGTGCGACCAAAGCGCGTAAAGTATGTCAGATAGATCGCGACGATCAACATGATGGGTCCAACCAGCGTCGGGATATAGACGTACGCATCGAGAAATGGAATCGGGATGGGGGTCAACGCCAGAGACTTGTAGAAACTGTCCTTAATGGTAACGGATTCCAAACTAATGATGTAAGCCATCCCACGTGCGAAATACAACCCCATCAGCGTCGCGATGAACGGCTGCACTTTGAGGAAATGAACGATGCAACCCTGGGTCAATCCAAACACGATTCCCAGGATCACCATCAAAGGCATCACGACAAAAGGACTCACACCGGCTTTGAGCAACGCCGCCGATGCCGCAGTTGTCAGGGCGATTACGCCGCCGACAGACAGATCAATGCCGCCGGTCAAGATCACAAAAGTCATGCCGATGGAGACGAGCAAAAGATAACCCCCGTTGATGAACAGGTTGAAAAATACCTGCGGGTTTTTCATCGCGGGGTACAACCAGCCGCCGGCGAGGTACGCCAGAACGAACACCGTCATCGTCGTCAGCAGGGGACCGTACCGCAACAGGAAAAATTTCGTCCGCTCTGCCATATTCGCTGCTGGCGCGGCAGAGGTTGCAGCGCGGTCGGCTCGGCTATTTTGGAGCAGGGAAAATTTAGTTCGCTCTGCCATGTTCGGGCCCTTTGTGTTCCGAGAATCGATTCAGAAAACGACGAAAGTAATCGGAGTAGAGCAGAATGACCACCATCACCAGCACCGCTTTCGCCGCGAGCAGCGCGTTCGCCGGAACTCCGAGTGTGTACACCGTGAGCGTGAACGTCCAGATGACGACCGCACCGATCACGCTGGCAAACAACGAAAAGCGTCCACCGGTCATCAAGGTTCCACCCATGACGACCGCGAGGATCGCGTCCAATTCGTAATTGAGACCGTTGTTATTTCCATCGGCGCTGTGGACGTAGGAACTGAGAATCAAACCGGCGATGGCGGCGCAAAAACCGCAAAAAGCGTATGCCAATAGTTTGACGTTCTTTTCGTCGATGCCGCTGTAGTACGACGATTTCGAATTGATGCCCACCGACTCGATGAACAAGCCGATAGAAGTTTTGCGAACCAAGATCCACGCCAGGATGAAAACAATCGCGACGATGTAAACCGAAACCGGCAATCCAAAGATATAGCCGTTGCCAAACCAGAAATAGGGTGTGTAGTAGATCGTCATGATCTGCCCGTTCGTAATGAGTTGCGCGATACCGCGACCGGCGACCATCAAGATCAGCGTCGCGACCATCGGTTGGATTCTGGCTCTGGAAACCAGGAATCCATTCCACAGCCCGCACAGCGTTCCCGCCGCGAGATCCGCCAGAATGATGATCGGCAGGGGCGTGTTCGTCGCGTCGCGCGTCAAAATTTCGTTTGTGATCAGTTGATTGCCGAGCGCGGGATTGATCAGCACCGCGCCCATCGCCGCCGAAATCGCGATCACCGCGCCGACCGATAGATCGACGCCGCCGGTCGCGATCACGAGCGTCATTCCGATCGCGACGAGCATCAACGGCGCACCATTGTTGACGACGTCGATGAGGTTGCCGTACAAATGATCGCCTTGAATGGCGATGTTGAAAAATCCAGGCGCGTAAATCGCGTCGAAGATCAAAATCACCGCGAGCGCGCCGAGCGGCAAGAACAACCGGCTTTCGCGAATGCGATTGAGGAGCGGATAATTCTTCATAGATTCCCCGCCATGGTTTGCATGATCGTCTGATCGTTCACGTCGCCAGAATATTCGGCGGCTTTTTTGTGATCGCGCATCACGACGATGCGATGGCTGATGCGGAGCACTTCTTCCAATTCAGAGGAAATGAAAACGCACGACTTGCCTTGCGCCGCCAGATCCAAAACGAGTTTTTGAATTTCGGCTTTCGCGCCCACGTCGATGCCGCGCGTCGGCTCGTCCAGGATCAAAACTTGGGGATTGGTGGCAAGCCAGCGCGCCAGGATGAGTTTTTGTTGATTCCCGCCGCTGAGATTTTTTGCCAATTGCTCCGACGATGGGGTGACGATTCCCAACAGTTGAATATATTTCTGGGCGATCTCATTTTGCTTCTCGGCGCTCAGGAATTTGAACCAGCCGTAGCGCGCCTGCAAAGCCAGGATGATGTTTTCCCGAATTGTCAGTTCGCCGACGATGCCTTCCGCTTTGCGATCTTCCGGACACAACGCGATTCCATTTTTGAGCGATTCGAGCGGCGAGAATCGTTGAATCGTTTTGCCGCTGAGCGTGAGCGAGCCGGAATCGGGCGTATCGACGCCGAAGAGCAACCCCGCTAGTTCGGTCCGCCCCGACCCCAACAAGCCAGCCAGCCCGAGCACTTCGTTGACGCGCAGAGCCAACTCCACCGGCTCCAGCGATCCTTTTAATCCCAGTCCTTTCGCTTCGAGCAGACACTCGCCGCTTGCTTTCTGTTCGTGCTCGACTTTGGATTTCGATACCGCGTCCAAGTCGGTCATGCTGCGCCCCAGCATTTTCGCGATCAATTCGACGCGCGGCAGAGACGCGGTGTCGTACGTGTCGACCAATTTGCCATTGCGGAGAACCGTGATGCGATCGGCGATCCGATAAATCTGATCGAGGAAATGCGTAATAAAAATAATGCCTAGCCCTTCGCTCTTTAGTTTTCGTACCACATCGAAAAGCAAATTGGTTTCGTTGACGTCGAGACTGGAGGTGGGTTCGTCGAGGATGAGAATTTTAGCGGAGGTAAATTCGAGCGAACGCGCAATCGCGACCATTTGTTGAATCGCGAGGGAGTAATTTCCCAACGGTTGCGCTACGTCGATATCGATTTCCAGTCTTTTCAGCGCTTGACTGGCTAGCGCGTTCATCTTTTTCCAAGCGAGCACGCCGAAACGATGCGGCTCGTGTCCCAACACAATATTTTCGGCGACGGAAATATTCGTACACAAGTTGACTTCTTGATAAACCGTACTGATGCCCAGTTCCTGTGAGTGCTGCGGCGAACGCACATGCACGGACCTGCCGTCGAGTTCGATGATGCCGGCGTCGGGTTGTTCCACGCCGGTCAGCACTTTGATGAGCGTGGATTTTCCGGCGCCGTTCTCGCCCATCAAGCCGTGGACTTCACCTTTCCGCAAGGAAAAGTCAACATCGTCGAGCGCGAGGACGCCCGGAAAAGTTTTCGTGATTCCCGTCATGCTTAGAATGTTTCGATTCTCTGCCATAATCGTCGTCTACTTTCTCTGCGCACAGCATAGCCCTTGTTGGGTCTGATGGCAAGTTTTCAAGCGAGAAGCGGCATTGGAACCAACGCCGCTTCTCTGGTTTCGATCTTGCTAACGCGATTCCCGGGAAATCTCGGCGTGGCAAGGCGGTCTAGTACTTGCGCGTCGGAAGCAACTCTTTGGCTTTGTCGGGATAGTACACGGTTTCGTTGGTGAGGACTTCGGGATCGATGGTTTGACCATTCATCAACTTGAGCGCCATCTCGAAGACCTGGGGACCAAGCAAGGGATTGCATTCCACATCGGCTTGGAACCAGCCGTCCACCATCGCTTGGAAACCACCGCGCGTGCCATCGACGGACACGATCTTGAGATCGCCGGGTTTGACACCGGCTGCCTTCAAAGCTTCGATCGCGCCGATGCCCATGTCGTCATTGTGAATGAAGATGCCTTGAAAGTCCGTTCCGGCTTTGTACTTTTTGAGGAACGCTTGCATGACTGGCACGGCTTCCGCGCGGGTAAAGTTGCCGGTCTGGGAATCGAGAATCTTGATGTTCGGGTTCAGTTTGTTGCGGAATCCTTTGGCGCGCCCGACGGCTGCGCCTGATCCAGTCGTCCCGGAAAGTTCGAGCACCGCGCCGCCGTTCGGCATCATCTTGTTGAACTCGGCGGCGGCTCGCTCGCCTTCCAAGACCATATCGGAACCGATGTGCGAGGCATACAAGGTCTTGGGCGCGCTCACACTGCGATCCACGATAATGACGGGAATCTTGGCATTCTTGGCTTCGGTGAGGACAGCATCCCAACCATCTTCGACCACGGGGGGCAACGCAATCACGTCCACTTTTTGTTGGATGCAGGCACGCACGGCAGAGATTTGATTTTCCTGCTTTTGCTGCGCGTCCGAGAATACCAACTGTTTGATCCCCAGAGTTTGGGCGGTCTCTTTGAATGAAGCCGTGTTGGCAGTGCGCCAGTCGCTTTCGGCGCCCAATTGCGGATAGCACAAGGTCATGTCCTTGTACGTCTTCTGCGCGGCAGCAGCCGGTGGCTGCGTTGGAGCAGCGGCAGGCGCGCTCGTCGGCGCAGGCGCGGGGGCACAACTGACGATGACGAAGAGTGCCGCGATCACGAGAACGGGAAGCAATACGCGAGAGATTTTCATAGTCTCCTCCTTTGGTTTTTTGCTTCAATGCGTTCGGTCATTTTCGACACGGATGCAGCACTTCGTCCCGGGTGAAATGCTGTCATCTCACCCGCAGTGTAAACCCACCTCCACTAAATCACAATGGTTTTTCTTGCGCCATTCGTCGGTATTTGTTTTTCGCTATGCCATTTGCCCGACGTGCGCCGGGCGGCGCGCCCAAAAATTTTCGATACAAGTTGATTCTCTTTCGATTGCGATTCAGTACCTGCGCGTGGGCAGAATGTCTTTGGCGTTCTCCGGCAGGAACACGCTCTCTTTAGAATAAACCCACTTTGGCACCGGCTCGCCGTTGACCACTTTGAGCGCGAGTTCAAAGAAATCGGGACCGAGCAGCGGGTTACATTCGACGGTCGCGTTCAACTTGCCGGCGATCATCGCCTCAAACGCGGCGCGGATGCTGTCAATCGAAACGATTTTGATGTCCTCGCCCGGTTTCACTCCATATTCTTCGATGGCTTTGATCGCGCCGATTGCCATGTCGTCGTTGTGCGCGAAGAGCGCGGTGATGTTCTTGCCGTGCTTTCTCAAGAATTCCGCCATCACTTCTTTGCCCTTGGCGCGCGTAAAATCGCCGGACTGGGAATCGATGATGCGCATGCCCGGATAATCTTTCAAGATTTCGCGAAAGCCCTTGTACCGATCGTTGGCGGGCGCGGAATCGATGGTGCCGACCAGTTCGACGATGTTCGCCTGACCGTTCATCAACTTTGCCATCACGCGCGCGGCGTTGCGACCTTCTTCGACAAAATCAGAACCGACGCCGGTCACGTACAAGTCATCGGGGACATTCGCGCGGCGGTCGACGAGGATGATCGGAATACCGGCGGCTTTCGCTTCTTTGAAAACAATCTCCCAGCCGGTTTCGACAACGGGCGGCACGCCGATCACATCCACCTTCATCGCGATAAATGATCGAATCGCGGCGATCTGATTTTCCTGTTTTTGCTGCCCGTCCGCAAATTTGAGTTCGACGCCCAACTTTTCCGCGGCTTGTTTCACCGAGGCGGTATTGCCGGTGCGCCAATCACTCTCCGCACCGATTTGGGCATACCCGACCACCAAGTCCTTAAATGTCTTCTTGGGTTTGGCTGATGTCGCCGGAGTGATCTGGGATGCCGGCGCGGGTAAAGCAAACTGACTGCAACTTGTCAACGCGCCAAGCGCGATGAGGAGCGCGCTCCAGAGCGCAAGTTTCGAGACCTTCATTGTCCGCGTTTCTCCGTTCGTTGATGCGTTCTCATTCGTTGACACCGCTGCCGGTGTCGTCCTTCTTGGCGGGAATGACCAACGTGACACAGGTGCCAACTTGATATTCACTGCTGATCGAAAGCCCGTACTGCTTGCCGTAGTACAACTTGATCCGCTTGTTCACATTATCCAACCCAAACCCGCGTTCAAAGCGGATCTCATCGGAATCGTCATTCATCATCGCGGTAATGTGCGCCAATTGGTCGGGCGGAATGCCGATCCCATCATCTTCGACTTGGAGCAAGACTTGATCGCCATTCTTTTGCTGCGCGCGAATCGTGATCGTGCCGCGCCGCCGCTGGTTCTTCAAGCCGTGATACAGCGCGTTCTCGACCATGGGCTGCAAGATCAATTTCAAGATGGTGTAGTTCGCCACCGCGTCGTCCATTTGAATCTCAAAATCCAAAATGTCCCGGTAGCGCATCTTTTGGATCGTCAGATAACTGCGCGTGCGTTCGATTTCTTCGCGGATCGCGATCCAGTCCTTGCCCTTGCTGAGACTGATGCGGAAAAAATTCGACAGCGCGCTGACGATCTGCACCACTTCGTCGGTCTTTTGCGATTCCGCCATCCAGATGATCGTATCCAGCGTGTTGTAAAGAAAATGGGGATTGATCTGCGCTTGCAGCGCGCGCAGTTCGGCTTTCTGCAGATTTTCCTGCTCCTTGATCTTGGCGTCGAGCAGTTCCCTGATTTTTCCGATCATGATGTTGAAACTCATACCCAGTTCGGTGATTTCGTCGACATTATCGCGGGTGACCAGGGCTTGCAAGTCGTTCTTGGTGATCGTCGTCGTCACGTCATGCAATTTCTTGATCGGCAGATAGATACTGCGGGAGATACCCCAGGTCGCGATAAACGCAAAGATAATCGCGCCAAACGTCAGGAGGACGTACGAGACGACCCAACGGGAAAGACCATCGCGCATTTCTTGATATTGACTTTCAGTCCGCTGCACCTCGAACAACACATAATCCCGCACAACATCCTCCGCGACCGAAGAAACAAAGCGGATATTCTCCAGCGTCGCCTCATTCTCGATGGATGTGCTCCCCTGTCGAATTCGCGTCCCCATGTGATCGATTCTCTGGGTGAGCGTCTGCATGGTCCGGAGAATGACGTCGAGTTTGATCTTGGCGCGCGGCGAGTCGGTGTTTGCCTGCATCCACCGGACTTTGGAAGTGGCGTCATTGATGATCTGATACTGCTTGCCTTCGTCGAACCCAATCGTGCCTGCGACGACTTTCCACATTTCCGCGTCGATGTCGGTCTTGATGCTGCTGATGCTGTTCGCCGTGGCGATGTTGGTGATGATCGCGTCGTACTGGCGACTGACATTCAGCACCTGAAGCATCAACAAGATGTTGGTCGCACCCATGAGCAAGATCACGATGCACAGCGAGAGTAAAATCTTGGCGCGGATGGACAAGTTGATGCGGGCGAGTATTTCGATCACCCAACCGAAATATTTGACGGGGGTTTTGCTCGTCGTGCGCGCTTGCAGACTCACGCGCGACAGTATGTTTTTGAAATCAGCGGCGAACGCGCTCTTGGTCATGTGCTCTCCCGAAAAAATGCGGGGCAAATTGGACATTTGCCCTACTGGACTTGCAAGCGAAATTCTTTGGGCGACAAGCGAGTGCTTTTGCGGAAGACGTAACTAAAATAGTGGGGATCGTTATATCCGATCTGCTCGGAAATTTCGGACGAGCGCAGCGACGTGGTGCGCAGCAACTCTTTGGCTTTCTTGATGCGAATCTCGGTCAGATACTCTTTGAACGTTGTGCCGGTTTCCTGACTGAATACCGCGCTGAAATGACACGGGCTAAGTCCAACCTGAGCCGCCACTTGATTGAGCGACAGATCCGCGTTCACATACTGCCGGGCAATGAATGTTTGCGCTTGACGGATCATACCGGCATATTGCTTGGTGCTTTGGCTGTCCCGAAACGCGAGCGCCGCGAAGATAATTTCCTGCGCTTGGGCTTGAATTTGTTCAACGGTTTTGATGCCCGCCAGAATTTCGCCAATCCGATTGAGATCGGGAATAATCTGGTCGATGCTGCCGCCCAGTTCGCTCACGAATTTCGCCGTCGCCAAAACCAGGTTGATGAAAATATAGTTCTTGATGAGCGAGGATTTGCAAGCCGTCTCGCCAATCGGACGAATGTGCGTATCGAAGAACTGATCGAAATCCGCTTTGACGCCGCACCGGAGATAATGTTCCACCGCCGATTTGTCGATCTTGAGCAATTCGGCGTTGTCAATTCGCGCGCTCGGATCGATGGCAGAGGTCGCCGCGGTGTTTTGGATGTTGACCAGCGCCTCGATATAGGATTGGGACAAATCAGCGAGGCGTTGTTTGGGTGCGCCGACGGCGCTAGTCAGTTTCGACCGGCTGGTTTGGAGCGGCTGTTGGATTTGATTCAGGAGCAGTTCATTCTCCTCCAACAGGTACTCGAGCGTGTTGCCTTTCATGATCAAAACGATTTCCTGCAAATCTTTCTCCAGCAGGAAAACATCCGGGTTCTTTGCCGCCAAATCCGCGATGATGTGTTGGACTTGCTCACATTCGCGATAATCGAATGGAAGCGCCGGGTCGCTCCGTTCGATTTTGATGACGGTGACCAGATAGCAGCGCGCCACCAGGTCGATGCCCAATGCTTCGCTTTGCTCGATGGCTTCCGGCGACGACAGCGCGCCCATCACGAGTTTACGCAGGAATTTTTCGATGCGCGCGGCGCGGTGTTCTTGGAGTTGCGCGCGCAGGTTTCGCAGGTTTTCCTGTTCTTTTCTTTCTTCGTCGATTTGCGCCGCGACTTTGCGCAAGACGTTGTGTAAATCCTGCACTGTCACCGGTTTGAGGAGATACTCGGTCACTCCCAGGTTGATCGCTTTTTGCGCGTACTCGAATTCGTCGTGCCCGCTCAGGACGATGACTTTGATCCAGGGCATGCGCTCGCGAATGATCCGGGTCAGTTGCAAGCCATCCATGAACGGCATCTTGAGGTCGGTAATCAAAACATCGGGGCGGATCGCTTGGACGAGCGGCAGCGCCATTTCGCCGTCGGGCGCTTCGCCGCAAAATTCAAAGCCGTTGCCGCGCCAATCGACATTGTCGCGAATACCTTCTCTGGTAACGATCTCGTCTTCGACGAAGAAGACTTTGTACGCCATAGTCAGACTCCTTCCGCGGCGCGCACGCGCTGGGATGCCGCGTGGAACTTGCCCGCGCGACCAGTTGCGGGTGGGGCGAATCGATCTGCAAGTCGGTCTTGTGATCGTGCCCGTCAGTAATTCCATTGTAACTCGCAAAATGATAGTTTGTCAAGAATTTGCTCGCGCAGGTTTAGCGTTTTCCAAAGTTGGGCGCCTCTTGTCATTTCGAGCGAAGCGAGAAATCTCCGCCGCTGAAAACGAGATTTCTCGTCGGCACAAATCGCCTCCTCGAAATGACAGTCGGCGGTTCGCAGTTTGACCGGATGCGTAACCTCTGCTAAGATACCCGCCGATGAAATCGTTCGCTGCATCTTTGTGGCTGATTGTCTGGCTCGGCTTGATTATTTTGCTTGGGTTTACGCTTTGGCTGGGCACTGCCGGACTGACGTACCCCTACCAACTCGATTACGGCGAAGGAATCGTCCTCTGGTTCGCGCAGCAGATCGCGCGCGGGCAGCCGATCTACAAAGGGCTGACCGATTTGCCGTACGCGTCGAGCAACTATCCGCCGGTCGCGCTGGGGCTTGCCGCCGCGCTGATGCCGATTTTGGGCGACGGCTACCTCGGCGGACGATTGCTCAATTTCGCCTCCGCGCTGATCGTCGCCGCGCTGATCTATCGCATCCTCCGCGTCGAGACGCGCGAACGCCGCGCGGGCGCGCTTGCCGCGCTCTTCTTCCTCGGCTCGCCGTACATTTTCCACTGGATTCCACTTTTCCGCGTCGACTTGATCGGACTTGCGTTCGCGTTCGCGGGAGTGTACGTTGTTTGGCAGTACGACCGTCGACCACCGACCGCCGACCGCCGACTGTTCGCTGTTCACTGTTCACTGTTCACTGGGTTGTTTCTGCTCACGCTGTACACCAAACACTCGCTTATCGCCGCGCCGCTTGCCGCGTTGCTCGCGTTGTGGCAGCGCGACCGTCGCCGCGCGCTCACGTTCGCGTGCGCGCTCGGCGCGGTCGGCGGCGCGCTCTACCTCGCGCTCGATTACGCGACGCGCGGCGGATTCACTTTCGGGATCATCGACTCGAACGCGACGGTGTTTTTGCCGGAGCAACTCGCCGCGCTCGTGTGGAATTTCATTGCGACGTTTCCGATCTTGTTGCTGCTCGCGCTGTGGAGCTGGCTCGCGCGTGTCCGACAAAAACGCGTTGGCGTGTTGGAATGGTACGCGGTAACCGTATTCGCCGCGCTCGTAATGTCCGGACGCGTCGGCGCGTGGGAGAATTATTTTTTTGAGGCAGTCGCTGTGATGTGCGTGTTGGCTGGAGTTGCAATCGCCAGTGAACATGCAAGACGCAAGACGCAAGACGCAACACGCATCACGCATTACGCCATTCCACTATTGCTGCTTCTCCAACTCGCGCTCATGTGGCACGATCCGCGCGTCGCCGTCGATCTGATGGCGCGCGATTTTCCCGCGAACCAGGAATTGGCGCGCGTGCTGGCGCGCACGCCGGGCGCGATCATCTCGGAAGATATGGGCGCGCTCGCGACGAGCAGCAAGGCGGTCGTGTATTACACGTTTCAATACAGTTCGCTTGCGCGCAGCGGCAAGTGGGATCAGCATTGGGAGTTGAACGGCTTGCGCGACGGCGCATTCCCGCTCGTGATTTTGGAACGCGGCACGCGCGAAGACGTGGAGCGCTATCGCCGGTTTACGCGCGAGTTTGTCTCCGCGCTGGATCGTTATTACGCGCGCGCGCAGACCATCGGCAAGTACGAAATCTACGCGCCCGCGCCGCTCGCGCATTTGCAGCGCGCAGATTTTGGCGACGCGCTCGCGTTGGTCGGCTGGAGCGCGCAACCCGAAACCTTGAACGCCGAAACTTTGAACCTGACGATTGTGTGGCAGGCAAAGCGCGCGTTGCCGCGTCGTTACACCGCGTTCGTTCACCTGACGAAAAGTACTGGCGACAAGGTTACCCAAGACGACCGCGAGCCGCTCGGCGGCATTTACCCGACGACGCGCTGGGCGTCCGGCGAAATGGTGCGCGATGTTTACGCATTGAGCGTACCGCGCGATCTCGCCCCGGGCAAGTACTTCGTGCGCGTCGGGTGGTACGATTCAGAGACCGGCGACCGGTTGCCGGTGTCGGGCAGCGCAGATGATGCGACGATTCTGACGACATTCGAAGTCAAATGAAAAGCCGTGAGAAGGGATAAGAAGGCGAGAGAGGGCAAGAGAAGGCACGGAGGGCGCGCTACCCTTCTGCGCCTTATTGCCCTCTCGCCCTCTGTGCCTTCTTCTGCCTTCTTATCCCTTCTTCACCCCTAAATTTGGAGGCATCTTATTCTCGACTATCTACACACTCTCACCGTCCCTACTCCTTTCCCCGTCGGTCCGATCCACTGCTATCTTGCCGACGGCGACGAACTGACGCTGATCGATACGGGACCCAACGATCCCGCGACGCTGTCCGCGCTGCGCGATGCGTTGAGCGCGCGCGGACTCGCGTTCAAAGATATTCGTCGCATCGTCGTCACGCACGCGCACGTCGATCACTTTGGGCTTGCCGCGCCGATCGTCGCCGAGTCGGGCGCGCGCGTTTGGTCGCACGCGCGTGATCGCTGGTGGCTCACCGATTTTGAGAACGAAGTGACTCGCCGCGCCGATTTCTATCGCGACGCGTTTGCGCAGAACGGCGCGCCGCTTGAATTGGCGAACGCGGCAACGCGCGGTATGGCGGGCGTCATGCGGTACGCCACCGCGATCCCGGCGGATCGGTTTATACCAATTGACGACGGCGATTCGGTCACGCTGGGGGGCGACGTGTGGCGCGTCGTTTACACGCCGGGGCATGCGAGCGGGTTGATCTGTTTGTACGAGCCGCGCTCGCGTACGCTGATTTCGAGCGATCATTTGCTGCGCGATATCACGTCGAATCCGGTGCTGGAGCCGCCGACGCGCGGCGAAAGCGAACGCCCGCGCGCGCTCGTCAACTACATCGCGTCGATGCAAAAGACCGCGCAACTGGACGTGCGTGTCGCGCTGCCCGCGCACGGCGAACCGATTGAAGACATTCGCGCGCTCATCGCGGGACGGCTCGCGTTTCATCGCGCGCGGCTGGACCACATCGAACAACAACTCGCGTGCTGCGTTAGCACCGCGTACGAGTTGTGCAACGTGTTGTTTCCGGATCTCAAGTCGGTTGATGTATTTCTGGGCTTGTCGGAGGTGATCGGGCATCTCGACATCCTCGAAAACGAAGGACGCGTCCGGCGCGAGATGCGCGACGGAGTGGTGCGATATATTCCAACGAAAAAATAGAAACCAGGTTTCTGCAAGAAACCTGGTTTCTGGATTCTCAAAAACCCTTGGGGTCTCTGGGGTCTACTGGCAGACTTTGAACGAGTAGTACAAAGGACCGCCTTTGATCGTTGGGAAGGGAACGGGGATGCTGTTCTCTTCGGTATAGTACGGGATCGCCACGTAATTGCAGCGCCCCGTCCCAAATTGCACATGTTCCGGTGTCGTGACCTCGACGGTGCCGGTGCCGATATTGACATCGAATTTGAGCGATTCGCCGTACGAATTTCTGTATGCGTTATCGCCGGTGGTTTGTTCCGGATCAGCAAACACGCGGACGAACCACAATTTGCGCGTCTGCATGCCACCGGTGCTGTTCAACAGGGTCATCTTGAAACCGACCTTCATCTTGTCACCGCCACCCACATCAATCTTCGACGGTACGGTTTCCAGACTCAAGACGTACAGACCGGGCGGCGCGCTGACCGTCGGCGATACTTTGGCTCCGGCAGTCGGTGTCCGCGTCGCGGTGGCTCGGACGGCGGCGGTGCCGCGCGTCGCGGTAGCGGCGACAGTCGGCGGCAGCGGGATCGTCGTGGTGACCACCGGCGTTGGCGGCGGCAGCGGCGTATTCGTCGGCGCCGGTGTCAGTGTTGGTGGCAACGGAACGGTGGGCAGAACGAGACCGCGCGTCGGTGTTGGGCTGACGAGTGACCTGGCGACACTGCCAGCCACTTGCCCTTGCACAAAAAAGTACCCCACGACCGCGAGAATGATGCACACGACTGCCACTCCGGCGATGATCGCGATGATCGCATTGCGGGAGAGTCCGCCTCCGCCGTTGCGCCCCGCGGGTTTGGACGAAAAGAGACGCGCGGGTACCGCGCTGCCGCCATTTTTCTTAGGGGCAGATGCAGGTTCGGTTTGGGCAGGCGCGGCGGCTTTGGGACGCGCGCCCGGACGCGGAATCACCGCGGTAATTTCTGGCGTCGGCGGTTCGCCCGGCGCGGTGGACGCGACCGGCGGCTTTGCCTTGTTCCACTTTTGCCCATCGTGCATATACCATTCGCCGGTTTGTACTCCGATTTGCCACCAGCGACCCTGGGCGTCTTGCATGCGTAATTTGCCGACTTCGGCTTCGAAGGTCGAATCGCTCAACTTGCCCGCATCATGCTGGGTTTTCAAATCTCCGTACGTTTTTTCAGCATCCTGGAAATTCATCGACAATTAACCTCCATTCATTCCGCGACGACCATCGCGATGGCGTGCTCGCGGGTATGCGATAGACTGATTGCGAAATTTTTCAATTTCAACTGAACGGCGCGGCGCGCCGCAGCGCCCGTCAACTGGAGCGCCGGTTTGCCGCGTTCGTCGGAAATGATTTCGATCTCGCGCCAGCATACGCCGTCGCGATACTGGATGCCGACGCCCAACGCTTTGCTCACCGCTTCTTTGGCGGCGAACCGCGCGGCAAGTTGATGCGCGTGCCCGCGACAGTATTGCAATTCGTTCTCGGTAAACACGCGCGCCAGAAAACGATCCCCGTAGCGCGCGATGGCGGTTTCGATGCGCTCGACTTCGATCAGATCAATTCCGACAGAGTCCACCTGGCTACCTTCAGCGTAATCATACCACAAGAAAGAAAAATGTCAAAACAAAGGCAGAAGGCAGAAGGATGAAGTATGAAGGATGAAGTGCGGATTTTCCCGCCTTCATCCTTCATACTTCTGACTTTATACTTTGCTATTTTACCGTCAGCGTCGTCGGCGCGAGCGTGGACGTGACACCCGGATTGTAGTAATCGTACGTCGTCGAACTGGGCGTCTGCGCGCGCAGCGGGAATTTCGCTTTGAGCCGATAGTTGAACGTGATCGGTTTTTGCGAACTGAACTCTTCGAGATAAATGATGATCTGGCGTCCGGTCAGTTCATAGCGCGCGATGGTCTTGGCGCGCACCGCGGCTTCCAGGTCTTCGCTTTGCACGGTAAAGCCGGGCGGAATGCCGAGATCGACGATCGTCATGCGCGCGGTCCCGGCTTTGGTCAAGCGCACCGTCGCGGTCACGCCGACGAGATCGTTCACCGCGAGCGTCGTGCGGTCGTACCGCACTTGCACGTCGACGAGTTTGTCCGCTTCCGGCGTCACGGGCACTGCTGACCAGGGCAAATAGTAATTCGACGAAACCTGGTACGCCAGCGCGCCCTTGCCTTCGACTTTGAACGCGATCCGATTCGTCCCCGGATTGATGTCATCGAACGAAACGATTTGGACGACGCCCGCGTTCTCCTTGGTGATGACGATCGGTTTCGCTTCCGCGCCGTTCGCGGAAACGCGCACCGTCGCATCGCCCGTGACTTCGCCCGCGTCGATCACCGATTGGATGAGCGCGCGCAAAGCGAGAATCGTCGCCTGGGTCGAGCCCCAGGTGCCGCGCGGATCTTTTTTCTGGACGAGGTACGTCAGCGCGCGCTGCGCGGCTTCGGGGTACTGCTTGGCGCGGATGAACGCGTACGCCGCCAGCCCGGTCGTTTCGATGTTGCCGTACACGCCGGACGCGCCGGTGAACGAGCCGATCCGCGTCGGGTAGTACGCGCCGTCGCCCTCCGCGACCTGGATTTGATTGAGCCGCGCGAGCACGTCGCGCGCCATCGCGTCGTTCGGATCGTACGCGACGAGCGCGTTCGCGACCATCGCCAGCGTGTAGCCGTCGGTGGCGCGGGACGCGTTCTCTTTGATGTACGCAATCGCGCGACTGACGCGCGCGTCGTCTTTCAACCCGCTTTCGAGAATCGACCACGTGACGTACGCGGTCAGCGGCAGCGGATCATTCGCGCTGCCCGGCGGCGCGTCCCACGACGACGCGCCGGTCGTCCACGTCCCATCCGATTTCTGTTGCGCGAGCATCCAGTTGCGCGTTCGTTGAATCAGCGCGGGATCGACCGGGTACACTTTTGCCATATCGCTAAATTCGAGCAGACCTTTCGCGCTGAGCATCACACTCGCGGGCGCGCGCCCGTACAGCGAGAACCCGCCGCCTTGCACTTCGAACGTGAGCAAGCGTTGATAACCGAGCGCGATGTAGTTCTCCGCCTTCAATTGGATTTCGGGCGATGCTTGCTTGGTTTGCTTCAAGTAGTTGAGCACGAGAACATTGGGAAACGTCACCGACGTCGTCTGCTCAAATCAGCCAAAGGGCATCCGTAACAAACCGTCGAGACCATTGACGACCTGACTCACGATCCCCGGATAAATCATCACTTGGATGCGCGACGCTCCGGCAATCGCCTGCACCGGAATTTCGACGACTTGCTGCGTATCGCTCTTGAGCCAATTGCTCACCGTCTTTTCGAACGGCTTGCCGTCGGGATAGACGCGGATTTCGCGCTGGATCGCGTCCGACATTTTTTCGCCGAGCGCGGTCACCTTCAATTTTTGCGCGCCAAAGTTCAGCGCCTTGATGCGAAAGTACACCACGTCAATATCGTTCGACGCGATCGTCAGTGTTTTCTCCGCGTCGTCTTGAAGTTGGAACCACGATTGCTTTTCGATTTGCAGTCGCACTTTTTGCGCGGTCGTGAGATAGTTGTACACCGCGACCGGAATCGAAATTTCGTCGTTCTGCGTCAGCGCGACCGGCAGATCGAGATCGACGAAGAAATCTTGAAAGACGCGGATGCCTTTGTCGCTCGCGCCCAGTTCGCCGCGCTGCGACGACGCGGTGACCGCGAGCCGCCACGTCGTGATCGAATCGGCGAGCGGAATGTCGAGCGTCGCAGTGCCGTTTTCGTTCGTGATCACTTGCGGATTAAAGTACAGCGTCTCGGGGAAATATTGGCGCAAACGCGGTTGCTCGGCGGCTTCACCTGCCGCCTTGGGCGCTTCGCCCGGCTTAGGTGCAGCGGTTGGCGCAGCTGCAGCCATCGGTTGTGCCATTTCTTTCGCCGCGCCCATTCCGCTCTGCAAATCGCGAAAGAGGTTGCCGGAACTCGGTTGACCCGGCGCGGGGGTTGCCGCAGGCGCGCAACCGGTAAGCCAACTCGGCGGAATGTACAATGCGGGATGTCCCATCGTTCGCAAGAACGGTCCTGCGGTCGGCATCATCGCGAGCAGAATCGTCGCGGGAATGAAAATCAAAACGAGGAGGAGCGCGGCGAGCCCAGGTGCCGTTTCTTTTTGCACGAGCAAACCGATCCCGATCAGCACGACGGTCGCGAGCGCGCCCAGGTACGTCAGAATCACGCCGAACGCCACCCATTCGTTGATCGTGGATGCCTTGGGGACGATGTACGCGAACATGCCGATGAAAACGAAATACGCGGCGAGCAAGATCAGCGCGGCTTGCAGCCACAAATCGCGTTTGATGATCGCGTGCGCGGCGACGATGATGAACGCGGCGAACAGCGCGAGCGCGACGAGCGCGACGACGAGCACGCCGAGTTTCAGTTGGATGAAAATCATCCCGACGAACGCAATCGCGCCGATGAAGAACGGCGACGCGATGCAGTACGCGAGCACGCCCGCCAGCCACAGCGCGAGCGATTTGCCGAGAATCTTTTTCGTCGCGAGACTGGCGACGGCAAAGCCCGCGAGGAAAAGCGGAACGAGCGAGAGAAAGAGCGCGAGCCACGCCGCGAGATTGTTGAATCCTTCGGCTTGCGCTTTGGTCGCGTTGGCGCGTTTTTCTTGCTGCGAGTTCGCGCGCAGGACGAAATCGAACGGCGTCGCGAGCGCCCACGCCGCGTTTGCCGATTGGGTTTGCGCGGCGCGAATATCGGCGGGCGGCGGCGCGGGCTGATACGTCACGACTTGAGGCAGCGTGAATCCTTTGACTTGATATTTCGGTTCGAGCAATTCTTTTTGCAGGAGGAAATACAGTTTCGCAAAACCTGGGTCTTGCTCCGCGAGCGCGAACACTGCCTCGTCCACGCCGGTCACGCCGAGCGCGCTCTGCACGCCTTTGCCTTGCGCGTTCGTGACGTTGAACGTGATTTTCGACGTGTCGCCGGGGCGATACACGTCGCGGTCCGGTAGAATCGCGATGTTCAAGTCGCTCGGCTGTTCGACGACGACGATGCGCGTATCGCGTGTGATCGTCCCGTCGCGTTCGACGTGGTACGCGTGCAGTTGCAGCGTGCCGATCATCTCGGCGGTCACGTCCACGCTGATCGTCGCGCGTCCGCTCACCGCGTCTTCCGCGCGCGTCGAGAGCGTCTGCTTTTCCTTGATGATGTCGAGATAGACGGTGCCGGTGCTGTTGCTCGTGAGCGCGTCCAGTTTCATCGTCTCGCCGACGCGGTACGCCGCGCGATCCGGTCGCAGCAAAATTTGATTCGCCGTCGTTTCGGATTGCAGCGTGATGCTGCGCGTCGCGCGGCGACCTTGCGCGTCTTGCGCCGTGATCGCCAGTATAGTGTTGCCGCGCTGGGGCGTGATCTTCGCTTCGGCGAGACCGTACTTGCCGGTGCGCGTTTGCTGTGACGCGCCCGCGACGGAAATCGTCAGACTCGTTTCGAGCGGCGAGCCGTCGGGCAGCGAAGTCAAAATGTAGACGATGTTCTCGACGCCCGCGACGAGGCGTCCGCTCTCCGGCACCGCGTCGATCATGATCGCGCCGTTCGCAATCGCGAGCGCGTGCGACGTTTGCTCGGTGTGATTCGCCTGATCGGTCACCGCGATTTCGAGACCGAAATCGGCGCGGTCTTTGTTCAAGCCGGTGCCGGCAAAATAATTCGGCAGCGTGAACGAGAACGAGTACACGCCCTCCGCGTCGGTTTTGCCGGTGAGATTGATCGTCTCCGCGCGCGCGACATCGTAGACGATGCCCTTGATCGTCACGTCGCTTTTGGCGACCGGCTTGCCGAAAAAGTAATCGGCGCGAATTTTGCCGCTCACTTTTTCGCCGGGCAAATAATAACTGCGCTCGGTTTCCGCGGCGACTTTGAATTTCGGCAGGACGTACGGCTTGACGTTCACCGTCTTTTCCGATTTCGTATCGCCGATGCTCGCGGTGATTTTGTAATTGCCCGCGTTGAGCGTTTCCGCGAGTTGGAAATCCGCGCTGACGATCCCGTAATCGGACGATTTTACTGTTTTGCGGTAAATCTTGTTGCCTTTTGGATCTTCGATCAGAAATTCAATGTCCTGACCTTTTGCCGGCACGCGATCGATCGCGCCGAGCGCGAGCGCGCGCAAATGGATCAGTTGTCCGGGTTGGTACAGCGGCTTGTCGGTCGTGACGAGCACTTTGTAACTGCGCGCGACGGTGATCGCGCGTTCGACGCGATCGTGTCCCGCGCCGGAGTCGGTTTGAATAATGAGCGTTTGATCGCGCGCGGTGTTGGGCGGCAAGACGAACGACACCGGCGCGGTGCCGCGCGCGTCGGTCTTGCCGGTGTAGAGCGGTTGCGACGCACCGCCGCCTTTCGGGACCATTTGCACGGTGACGTTCGCGTTCGCAATCGGCTGGTTCGTTTCATTGTCGCGTACCACGACGCGCAGCGCGCTTGGATTCTCCGGCGCGAACTGCGTCGGACCCAGCACGACGGTTTGCTGATGATCGAGCGCGAACTTGGGGAGATTGAAAACGTAGTACGTCGCCGCGAGGAATCCGGCGACGAGGAGGCACACCAGCGCGAGGGTGACCGCGATGCGGTGCTGCCACAGCGCGCCGACGACTGAACGGACGGTGTTCATGGGGATCTCCTTGTTGGACAAATTTGCAAATTTGTCCTACGGTCAACCGAGGTCTATCCGTATTGTAACACGAATGAGACGACGGGGCAAGCGGTTTCGGAAATGCGGTTTCGGAAATGAGACGCCGAGCGACGCGGAAAAGTTCCATTGCAAAACCCGTCAGGTTTTGAGAAACCTGACGGGTCTGGTTATCGCGCGCTGGGAAAGACCCGTGAGGTTTTTGGAAACCTCACGGGTCTTGTATCAGTTGTCCCACTCTTTCGTTTGCGATTCGTTCGCGCGCCACTGTGCCCGCGTCTGCTCCACCCACGCGAATTTTTTCTGTAACGCTTTGGTGTACAACCGCTTCCAATCATAGCCCGCGTAATCGCCCCACGATTTATAGACGCGCGGGTCGATGTAATTCTTCAGCGACGTTCCCAAATTGTAATCGCGCGTCCGCTTTGCCAAATCCAATTGCAGCGCCGCGCGCTCGACGCGTTCGGCGTAATTCTGCTGCGCGATCTCCGGCGCGCGGCGCGCTTGTTCGAGCGCGGCTTCCACTTTTGCCAGACGTTCTTCGTAGCGTTTCGGCGCGTGGGCAAGCGCGTCTTGCGCGCGTTTGAGCGCGGCTTGCGCTTGCGCGATATTTTTCGCGGCATTTCGCGTTTTTTCGCGCTTTTGCTTCGTCGCCGCGTCCAACGCTTTGCGCGCGGAAGCGATGCGCGCTTTGAGTCGTTTGAGTTTCGCGTCGTTCCCCTTTTGGGTTTCCGCGAACGCTTTGCGCGCCACGCGCAGGCGTTTGTTGAACGCCGCCAACGCCTTTTTCGCTTTGGGCGGTTTTTGCTTTTCGAGTTTGGCGAGCGCGTCCTGTTTTTTCTTCAACGCGGTTTGCGCGGCGGCTTCGAGCGGTTTCTGCGCGGCAAGCGCGTGATCGAGTGTGGCTTGGCGCGTCTGGATCGTCTCATCGAGTTTCGGCAGATCGGTTTGCGCGGCGCGCGCGCGTTCCAGCGCGTCCTCGCGCGCCTTGAGTTGCGCGGCGAGTTTTTGCGGATCCGGTGGCGCGGCGCGCAGTTTCTCCAGCGCTTTTTCGCGCGGCGCGATTTGCGCTTGGAGTTTAGTCACGTCCGGCGGCGCGGCGCGCAGTCGCTGCACTTGTACTTCGCGCTTTGCCAGATTTTCCTCCCAGTTTTTCGGCGGCGTGCGTTTGTGATTGCAGACGATTGCCGCGTCGAGGTTCGCGAGTTTCGCGACGTACTCTTTCTGATAATTCGGCGCGTCGCTCGCGACGTTGCCATCGCGTTCGAGGTACGACCGGACCGCGTGCGTCGCGTGGTACGTGCGGAAGACTTTCGCAGTCAAGCCGGGCACGATACTGCTCAAGAATTTGTTGACGTGCGTTGAATCGATCTTGTCGAAAATCTGATCGCCGGTTTGTTTGCCGTGCGTGAGGTCTTGCAAGTTGCGCGCGAGAATCAGTTCGTCGTGATTGAGCGGCAACGATTTCTGCCACGCGACGCTATCTTTGCCGAGAAAATCGAATTCAATGTTGTCGCGCCCGATTCGCACGTGTTCGACGCGCAGCGTGGACGCGCCGACGGTATCCGCTTCGTCCTCGTCCTTTTCGTCGCCGACGCGCATCGCGAGCCGGTCGATCAAATAGCACACCGTCGCGAGTTGGCGCGTCTTCATTTCGTCGGCGCGGATTTTTTCCTCGCGCGTGGCGAGCGTTTCGCTCTTTTTCTGGAGCGCAGCGAGTTGCTCTTCGACTTTTTTGCGTGTCTCCGCGTCGCCCACTTCGCTCGCCTGCAAAAGTTTTTCTTCGAGTGACTTTCTCTTTGCGTTCACGTCGGCGCGGTGTTTCTCCAGTTCCGCGCGCGCGCGCGCGTCTTCGTAACCCATCCGCTTGGCGATTTCGGCGCGCACTTTGTCGACGCTCGTTTGCAATTTCGCCGCTTTGAGATATTTTTCCTGATCGCGTTCTTGCCGCAGATGCGACGTTTCCGCGAGCCAAATGTATTTGCGCTTTTTGGCGAGATTGTCCCACCACGTCGCGATCCACATCGAATCGTGCTCGTGGACGATTTCTTTCCAATTGCCCGGCGGCACGGGCGCGTCTTCGTCGAGATTGAGCGTCACGTCTTCCGGCTTGACGCGATCTTTCCACTTGCCGCGCAGCGGATGCTGCCCGCGCCCCATCAAAATTCCCGGTGGCTCGACCAGGTACGCGCCGATTTCGGTTTCCTTGCCGTCAATGAGCGCGGCACCGTATTTCGCTTTCAGTTCGTCGCGTTCTTTTTTGCGCGCCTCGGCGCGCGCTTTCTTTTCTTCCGGCGAAAGGTTCGCAGTCTTTTCGCGTTCGGCAATCACGTGCAGTTCGGCGAAATCAATGTTGGCGAGTGTGATGTCGGACAAGCGCGCGTCGAGTTTCGCGATGAAATCGTTCAAGAAGTTTTTCTGGAACACCGGATCGAGGACGTAGGGCGTGTCTTTTTTTCTTGCCCACGCCATCAACATTTCTTCCTGCTCCGGCGTCAGTTTGGTTTTTTCGTTTTTGATGCGGACGACGAGTCCGCGATAATCGTACGGCGGCGGGAACGCGACTCCATTGTGCCGCAGGGTTTGCCACTTCAAAGGTTTCTTGCTCCTCAAGTCAATTAGGCAATCAGTCAATCAGGAACCAGTTGCCTGGTTGACCGATTGACTGATTGACGGAAGGGATTATATCTGAAAAATTCAATCTCGACAAGGCGACATCAAATACTCGTCTCGACCAACTGTACGCATTGCTCGCGCAGAATCGTTTTCTGTTCGATGATCTGCCGTACTTGCTCCGCGACGCGTTCAATTTCTGCGCGATCATTGCTGATCGGCAGAACGATGTCGAGCAGACGATTGCCAATCGTTGATAACGTTGCTTGCGTAAATGTTTTCACCGCGATTTGCCGTTGCGCGATGTTGGAGTTGAGCAGGTAGAACAAATAGAATGGGCTGAGTTGGTCGGGTTTCAAGACGCGGATTTTCTTCAAATGGCTTTGGATGATTATTCGGACGTCCAGGTGCGTCACCATTGCCGTTCTGCCAATCAGAAACGTGCCGTCGTTGACGAATAGAATATCATGCTCACGCACGTCCTGCAAATTTCGATATTGTTCGTACACCTCTTCTGCGACCGCCTTGACCGGATCCATCTTGATTTCCCAATTCACAATATCAGTTGTTCGCACGAAGGGCACATCGCCCGTGCCGTAAAATTGTGAGCCGATTTCGTTGCCGCGTCGAATTTCGATGACACCAGCCCGTATCAAATCGCCAATCGACATGAGCCGGTACTTGCCGCTTTGCTCAAGTTGCTTCAATTCCTCTCTGAGTTCTGGGTTGTAAAACTCGGGAATGAAGATGTGGTCGTCGATCTCCGTCTGGTCAACGACGAAACCGAGGTGATTGTTGACGATAGGCGTACCTGTGTTGGCGCGCGCAAAATTCCGCGCGATGTCCGGCGTGTCGTCGTCAATGATTTTGTTGCCGCTTGAATCCAAGACCGGCGCGCCGTCGGGCTTGATCTGAAAAATTTCTTTGCCGTTCTTGTTGTGTCCAATCGTTTTGGCAATCGCCATAAAGACGCGCCGGTTGGACGCCGGTAATTTCTGAAGGAACACGACGCTCGTTTTGGTATGCGTGCTCGGCTGAAAAGTTTCCGGCGGTAGACTGACGATTGCCAAGACCGATGCGTTTTGGCGCACGTACTCCCAGATGTACCGATCCGATGGATTGCCAAAAACGCCTTCGGGCAGAACAATGCCCGCGCGCCCACCGGGTTTCAGCAATTGCAGGCAGCGCTCGATGAAGAGAACTTGCGGCGGCTGCTTGTCTAACAATTCGGTTGTCTTGAGCCAGACATCATTCTTTTCGATCCTTCGACTGCGCTCAGGACAAGTCCAGTGATGCCCCAGTTCGAATTGGCGTAACAGTTCTTTACCGATGACTGGAATTTTTGCGCCGAATGGCGGATTCGTCAGAATCAAATCGAACGAACCGAGCGGTGCGGCGCGTTGCGTTTCCAATCTCCACGCGCGTGGCTGTTCCAAACTGTTCTCACAAAAAAGATGATAGTCGCTTTCGCCGATAAGCGAGAGATAAATTCTCGCCAAACGCGAAAGAAACGCGTCTTTGTCTATGCCAACAATCGTGTAATCGCTGGCGCGGGTGTGCGCCAAGTGCCGCGCGATGTACGCCAGAAAGCCGCCGCTGCCACACGCCGGATCAATAATGCGTTCGCCGCTCGTCGGATTGAGCATTTCGATCATCATCTGCACAACATTGCGCGGCGTAAAAAACTGGCCCTCGCCGCCACGGAACGTCGTGCCGATGAGTTCCTCGAACGCGTCCGCAATGATGTCGCGGTCGGCATTCACTAGAGTATAGTCTTGAAGTTTCGAGACGACATACGCGAGATCTGCTCCATCAATCTCGATCACTTCGGCTGGATCGAAAATGTCGGTGCGTTTTTGTTTGACGCGGTGGAAGAGTTTTTGGATCCGCCGCGCCAGGTCGTTGGGACTTTCGTTGGGACGATTGGCGAATTCCACCAGTTCGTCGGCGCGGATTTCCTGTTCGTCTACAATTTTGCAGAATAGTAACCGCAGCATCGTTTGCGCGATGACTTCGTCGCGGGTGATGCCGGTGACGTTACCGGCAAAGTAATCGCGGAGATCGCGCAGAATGGCTTTGAGGTTGTGGAGGGGCTGAAGGTCACGTTTGTAGATTAGCGTGGCAGGAAAACCGAGTTGACGCACGCGGTATTCTCGCGTTCTTGACTCGGCAACTTTCTTCACTCGCGCCTTCGGACGCACCGGATATGTTTTTTTCTTGGGTCGAGAAATCTTTTTTACTGGCATCGGTTGTGCGCCCTTACAATGTGCTCCATAAAATCAAGCGTTTCATCAAGCGAGTGATCCGTCATCGCTACATTACACCAACGATGTCCGTAGCGAACATTTCCAGCATCGTGGCATAACTCCTGTTCGATCAGCGGGTTGACGTGCAAGATTTGTATGCTGGACTCTTCGCCTTCTTCGCGTTTCGTGCGACGCCAAGCCGGTTGCCACACCTTCCCGCGCTCGCGCTCCGGCATTTTTGCCGCGTTCTCCGCAATGGAAACCTTGCACACTGGACAATTTGTGATGTCGCCGCGTTGCGTTGGAAAGAGCGCGGAGGGTAACTTGATGTTCGAGTCTATTTCCTGTTGCGCGAGGATTCCCGTCACAGCGGCGTAAACCTTTTGAAAATCCAATCCGAACAACTCGACCGCGACAGCAATCCCCAAAATCGCGAAAGTTTCCACCGCGTCCTGCCAATCGCACGCCTCCTGCATCGGAATCACGCACGAGTTTTGCGTCCATTGCGTATCCGACCAGCCCTTGAGCACGCTCACGTGCGGTATCCAATGTTCGGGTAACGCGACGTACCGCTCGCGCATCATGTGTGTTTTGTCCGACCGATACCGGCGGCGTTTGCCACTTTCTTCGACGACGAACACCAACAACTCATCGCCTTCAATTTTGATTTCTTTGATCGGCATGGCGCAATCCGATGGTGCATCGGCGACGACGAGCGGATGCCAGCGCAGATTGCGATTTGAGAAGGGTGCTTTGCCTTGCCTGCCGCGCGTGCAAAGCGCGTCGCGCTGTAGTTTGCCAGCGCCGACGCCCAAGCCAGCGTCGCGCGTTTTGCTCGTCTTGCCGAAATCCCTGATGAATTTGCGCTTTTGATCGGCGTCGCTGATTTGCTTGGCAATGCTTGATGAGATTCGATCACACAATTCGATAACGCGGGCATCTCGCTCTGTCAAAAAACTCGCGCTGATTGTTCTGCCGGTTGCCATGTTGTCTCCTCGTCGAGTAGCGGTTTGCGAATTGACGCTATTCTATCGCGATTCGATAGCATCGTCAAAGCCGTTTCAAAACGGTTCTTCATCGTCGATTTCATCGTCCTCGGCTTCTTCCCATTCGTCCGGCGTGATTTCGTCCATGTCGTCTTTTGCCGCGTCCATCGCCGCGAACATTTCAGACGGATCAAACGGTTGCTCGTTCGGGTTGCGGCGTTTGGGTGTCGTCGGCGGCTTGATCGGACGACTCCAGCGGTGCATCTGCGCGATGTCCTCGGCGTGCTCTGGCATCATCTTCATCTGACGCTTCGCCCATTTCGGCAACTCGCCCGGTTGTCCGTCATCGCGATCGAGAAAACTCCAGTCCACGAGCGTTTTCGCCGGAGGCGCGGTCTGTTCGCGCGGCATCGCTTCGCCGAAGAGCGCGGCGAGCTCGGGCGTGATCGCCGGTTTCCATTTGGGCGCGCCGCGATGTTCGCGCGTTTTCTCGCGCAGCGCGCGAATCACTTCTTCGTGCGTCGGCGCGTTCGGGTCGATGAACTTCATCATCCGTTTGTAGCGCGAGCCGTCGCCCGCGGGCGGAATCCAGGGAATGCGATGCGCGTTGTCGCGCCACCAGCGCACTTCGACCAGCAAGCGTCGCGCGTCGGCGTTGTCGAAACGCGAGCAGAGTTCGAGCAGCACTTCGCACGCGTCCGCGAAGAATCCCAGGTCGGCGTACATCTTGCCAACCCAGAGAAGCGCGTGGTACGGATCGTTTGTCTTTTTGATCGCTTGACGAAAAAGGGGCCACGCGTAATCGGTACATTCTTCGTCACCCAGGCAGTACGCTTCGAGGAGCAGACCTTTGCCGCGATTCAAAATTTTTCTGACGTCGGGTGGGCCGGTGCGTTCGCGCGTGTACCCTTTGGTGTACTCGCGATGCCAGCCCTCCCATCGGCTCATAAATCGAAACGAAAGCGCGAGCCGGCGGCGTTGTTGATGCGGGCGGTCGTCCCATTCGTCGATGTTTTGCTGCACCGCGGTGCGATTGTCGTAGATCGTCCACTCGTCGCAAAACAATTCGTAGACGAGCTCGTTCGCTTCGCGGCAATCGGGCACGAGCGCGAGCACGTCGAAGCAGAGCGCGGCGCAATCGGATTGATAGCAATAGTATTGCCCTTCGTCGCGCGCTTGCGCGAGCATGTCGTGAATGTATTTTGGATAATCGGACACGGTTTCCTCCCCTGCTGGCTCCGACGGCATTGTAACACGAGAGGGGTTAAGACGGCAAAAGAGGGGATAAGAGGGCAGGAGAGGGCAAAGAAGGCGGAGAGGGTAGAGAAAATGTGGCTACCAAGAAGTGTTCTTGCGGTCTCGCCGCGCTAACAAAAAACCATCAGACATCTATGTGTCTGATGGTTTATACGTAAACCGCAGTTTCGAGGACGGAGAATCCGTTAACCTCCTCCGCCAACATCTGAAGCAAGCACGGCGGCAACCTGCGTCAGCAAGATGGCTACAGCCATGAGCAACGAGAGCAGGCACCACAACCATTTGCGCATTGATGCATCTCCTCTTTGGTCATTCAGAGCCAAGCACTGTTTCTTTGGCTCATTGTAACTAGTTTGCCGGTTGATAAGGAACTGACTGTGGATTGCGATTCTCTTGGTGTGTGGCACCTAACCGCTGCCGCCAACATCAATTTTCATCCCATTCACCTCCTTTCAGTGTGTCGAGTTCTCTCGGAAACTCCGGAGACTCAGAAATCCTTGGTTAACTGAATAATCA